>NZ_JBEXGP010000013.1:0-147330 GCF_040607375.1 Micromonospora sp. NPDC005298 | reverse complement strand
CCACCATCAGCGAACGCCTCGTTCACCACATCCCAGGCATAGATCTGACCCCGAAAATGCGTCGCCACCTGCGTCACATGATTGATCGCCGCACTCCGCAACGCAGCACCCGACAACCCCTGCGCCCACCCCGGCTGCTGCTGATGCCACAACAGCGCATGACCCCGCACACTCATCCCATTCGCACGAGCATGACTCACCAAACGATCACCACCGGTATAACTGAACCGCCCCTGCTGCGGCTCGGTGGCATCCCACTTCATCTCGTTCTCGGCCACGACACTGTTGAACTCGCTGTTGAGGATGCCGACGTACTGGCTGTCGGACAGCTTGCCCGTCGCGACGGCGGCGCCGAAGTAGCGCCCCTTCTCGGCCGCCGACGCCTTCAGGGTCGTCCCGGCGCTGGCCATCGGGGCCAGCGCCATCGTCATGCCAGCGGTCAGGGCGACCGCGAGGGTCGCCGTCGCCAGCAGCGTTCTCTTGGGTCTCATGTTGTTCCTTCTCGGTGGTTGCATCGGTGATGTGCCACTTCACCCAGGACCGGAGAAGCCGTTCGGTACGGCCGGCGCTCGCTGGACCGAGGAATCGGGGACGGTCATCCTGGCCATCTCGTACTGACGCACGCGGGTCCGGCCGGCCGTGGCCGGCGACCGCTCAGGGTCCTGAGGTGACGTCCGCCTGCCCGGGGGGACGTCGTGATCCGAGGTACGACCGGTGGACTCGCCCGGTGAGCCGCACGTGCCGTCGTCCTCTCCATCGAGAGTGAGCGATAACATGCCGTTCGTCAAGGCGTAACAAACGACCCACGCCGATACCCCGGCAGCGGTCGCCGCTTGCCGCGACGACGCTCGCGCACCGGGCTTGTTATCGCTCACAGGCGCAGGTTCGTCATTGATACGGTGACCGCCTCGCCGAACCCCGCCGTGGGCGGGACGGCCAAGGCCACCACCGGCACCCGGGTGGGGGAAGGAGTCCACCCCGATGCGCGCGACGACGTTGCTGCGGGAACGCCTGCTCCGGGCCGGGATGCGGGAGGTCGTCACGGTGGAGGTGGCGTCGGGCGGGCTCGCGGCGCTCGCCGGCACAGCCACCCGACGGGCCGCGCCGCCGGTGTTCGTCAAGGCCTTCGCCGAGGCGCCGGGCGACGACGTCTTCGTCGCGGAGGCCGAAGGGCTGACCGCGCTGCGCGAACTGGGTGACATGGCGACCCCCGAGGTGATCCTGGCGGACCGGGACCTGCTCGTGTTGTCCCTGCTGCGTCCCAGGCCGCACAGCGAGGCCTTCTGGGAGCGGTTCGCGCACGAGCTGGCACGTATGCACAGGAGCACCACCCATCCTCGTTTCGGATGGCACCACGACAACTGGTTGGGCCGCCGCCGGCAGGTCAACACGTGGGATGACGACGGCTTCGCGTTCTTCGCGCGGCATCGGCTGCTTCGGTGGCTCGGGGAGCCTCGCGTCGAGGCCGCACTCGACGCCGGCGACCGGGCTGCCCTGGAACGGCTGTGTCGCCGGCTCCCCGATCTGCTGCCCGACCGGCCCGCGTGCCTGACACACGGCGACCTGTGGGCACAGAACATCCTGGCCACCCCGGACGGACGGCCCGCGCTGATCGACCCGGCCGTGTCCTACACGTGGGCCGAGGTCGATCTCGCCCACGTGTGGTCCACCTCGCCCCCACCGGAGGCGCGACGGTTCTTCGAGGTCTACGCGGAGCTGACCGGGCTCGACGACGGTTGGCGGGCCCGCATGCCGATCGTCCAGTTGCGCCAGCACCTCGCTGTGCTGGCCCAGTTCGACGACGACTGGGGCGCGGCCGACCACATCCGCGCCACCATCGCCCCGTTCCGGCGCCGGACCTGACCGGCGTACGACGCCACGAGCGGCGAGGGCACCGGTGGGGCGGCGCGCGGGTACGACCGGCCGGACACGTCAGCCTCGGCCCACGGGATCGAGGCCGGTCAGACCGGCCGAGAGCGACCAGAGACGGGCCGCGTCACCGCTGTCGTCGTGGACGGACCCGTCGATCCGGCAGTCCACGCAGTGGTCGCCGCCCCTCCCGGCGAGCTGCGGTGACGTGGCGGCCCACACCTGCGTGGCCGCGCCCTGCTCGACCGTCTTGAACAGGCCCGGTCGGGGCGTCCCGTCCGCGTCGATCCAGCCGGCGGCGACCATCTCCTCGACGGTGAGGTGTCGTTGCAGGCCGGTGAGGATCCAGCCGGGGTTGACCGAGAAGGCGCGGACGCCGTGCGTCCTGCCGAGCACGTCGAGGTGGTACGCGAACAGGATGTTCGCGAGCTTCGACTGGGTGTACGCCTCCCACTTGTCGTAGCCGCGCGCAAACTGCACGTCGTCCCACCGGATCCGCCATGTCGGGTTGCGCCCGGAGCTGACCGAGACGACGCGGGCCGCGCCGGAGGTGGTGAGCGCCGGCCACAGCAGGTTCGTCAACGCGTGGTGACCGAGGTGGTTGGTCGCGAAGTGCGCCTCCCACCCCGGTCCCACCCGCCTCAGCGGGCAGGCCATGATCCCGGCACCCGTGATGAGGATGTCGAGGGCACGATGCCGACTCAGGAACCGTTCGGCGAACGCGTGCACCGAGTCGAGGTCGGCAAGGTCGAGCTGGTCGACCTCGACCCCGGCCACCCCGGCCAGCGTCTGCCGTGCGGCGTCCGGCCTGCGCGCCGGTACGACGACCCGGGCGCCGGCCCGGGCGAGCGCGAGGGTCGTGGCGAGACCGAGGCCGGAGGAACCACCCGTGACGACGGCTGTCCTTCCGGTGAGGTCGATTCCGGCGAGGACGTCCCGGGTCGTGCTGTGGGCACCGAACTGCGTGTCACTGGTCATGTCGCGGACGCTAGGTGCTGGACCGAGGTCTAGGTCAACGGGTTACGGTCGACGCTGTGGCGGACCGGGATCTGAGCATCGGACAGGTGGCGCAGCGGACGGGGTTGAGCGTGCACACCCTGCGGCTCTACGAACGAAGGGGACTGCTGGCCAGCGACGTGCGCCGCGACGCGTCCGGCAGGCGGGTCTACACCGCCTGGGACGTGGAGTGGTTGGCGAACTGCGTGAAGTTCCGTGCCTCCGGCATGCCGCTCACGACGATCAGCCGCCTGGCGCAGCTCGTCCGCGAGGGCAACGGCAACGAGGCCGACCGGCTCCAGCTGCTCCGCGAGCATCGACGCCACGTCACCGAGCAGCTCGCGCGGCTGCACGACTGCCTCGACCTCATCGACACCAAGGTGACCAGCTACGAACGGCATCTCGCCGCCGGCGCCACCGGGGATCCCTGGCGGCCGCGGACCGCGCCGGACGAGCACGCACACCGGCTCGGCTGACGCCCGCCGCGCCAGGGCAGCAGGGCCGGACGGGCGGGAAAACAACAAAGGCAAGGAGGAGAACTCCTTGCCACTATCAACATATATCCCATACCAGGGCTTGCCGCAAGACCCCGGTGGTGCCGCAGAATCGTCGGCCGAGCGCAAAATCGGCAAACCTGGGGGAATGCGTGTTCGATGTGATCATCGTCGGTGGCGGACCGACCGGAATGATGCTGGCGAGCGAATTGCGTCTGCGGCGCGTCACCGTGCTCGTGGTGGAGAAGGAGGCGGAGCCGCCGCCGTTCGTGCGGTCGCTCGGGCTGCACGTCCGCAGTGTCGAGGTGCTTGATCAGCGGGGCCTGCTGGAACGGTTCCTGGAAAATGGTTCGCGGTATCCATTCGGTCCCGGTGGTGTTCGAGGATTCTTCGCGGGAATCGAGAAGCCAGCTCCGGCCAATCTGGACACCGCACACGGGTACGTGCTCGGCATTCCGCAGACGCTCACCGACCGACTGCTCGCCGAGCACGCGGCCGACGTCGGAGCCGAGATCCGGCGCGGTAGCACTGTGGTCGGACTGGAGCAGGACGACGACGGGGTGAGGGTGCACGTCTCGGGTGACGGCGCGACGCCGTTGCGGGCCCGGTACGTCGTCGGCTGCGACGGTGGGCGCAGCACGGTTCGGAAACTGCTCGGCATCGGGTTCCCCGGCGAGCCGTCGACGATCGACACCCTGCTCGGCGAGATGGAGGTGACAGCGCCTCCGGACGAGATCACCGCGGTGATGACCGAGGTGCGCAGGACCGAGAAGCGCTTCGGTATCGGCCCCTCCGGCCGTCCCGGGGTGTTCCGGGCGGTCGTGCCGGCCCAGGGCGTGGCCGAGGATCGTTCGGTGCCGCCGACGTTCGAGGAGTTCAAGCAGCAGTTGCGCAGGTACGCCGGCACCGACTTCGGCGTGCACTCTCCCCGCTGGCTGTCGCGCTTCGGCGACGCCACCCGGCAGGCCGAACGCTACCGGGCCGGTCGGATCTTCCTGGCCGGGGACGCCGCGCACGTCCACCCCCCGATGGGCGGGCAGGGGCTCAACCTCGGAATCCAGGACTCGTTCAACCTGGGCTGGAAGCTGGCTGCGGCCGTCGACGGCTGGGCCCCGGACGACCTGCTGGACAGCTACGAGTCGGAACGGCATCCGGTGGCCGCCGACGTGCTGGACAACACGCGCGCCCAGATGGAGCTGACGACGAACGAGCCGGGGCCGCAGGCGGTCCGGCGGTTGGTGGCCCAGCTCATGGACATCGACGACGTCAACCGGTTCCTGATCGAGAAGATCACGGCGATCAACGTCCGGTACGACCTCGGGACGGGCCACGCCCTGCTGGGGCGGCGGTTGCGCGACATCCGGTTGGAGAGCGGGCGCCTGTTCGAGCTGATGCGTACCGGCAACGGGCTGCTGCTCGACCAGACGGGGCCGCTCTCGGTGGGCGGCTGGGCCGGTCGGGTCGACCACGTCGTCGGCACCAGCGAGGAGCTGGACGTGCCGGCGGTGCTGCTGCGGCCGGACGGGCACGTCGCGTGGGTCGGCGAGGATCAGCGGACGCTCGCCGTCGCGTTGGCGAGGTGGTTCGGCGCCGAGGGTGCTCCCGCACCGGCGTGAGGAAGGCTCCTATCCGCGCTCGGCGGGTGGCTGTTCCTTCGTCAGGTGCAGCAGCCACCCCTCGCCGGTCCGGATGAGCGCGTACCGCCGGCGGCCGGTGCGGCCGTGCAACGTGAACAGCATCCGGCGGTCGGTGCGGTCGTGCTCCTCCCAGGTGCCGATGTCGGCGATCGACTTGTCGGCGTCCTCGTAGGTCAGGTGGTCGAGGTGGTGGTCGGGCACGGCGATCGCCAGCCGGTTGTCGCTGGGAGTGGCCGGCAGTCCTCGAGGCACGGCCCAGGAGCGCAGCACGCCGTTCTCCTCGAGCCGCAGGTCGAAGTGCGGTCGTGGTGTGCGGTGGTGGTGCAGGACGAAGGCGGGTGCCACGTTGTCATTGTCGGCGATGGTCGGCCCTCGCGCCCGTCGCTTGGCGCTCACGCCGGGGTGCCCGCCCGCTGCCCGGACACATCGACGCGAGGTGTAGCCCTGGCTCCCGAGGGGCAAGAACCACCCATGGGTGCGACGGCGTGGGGCGACGAGCAGGTGCTCGGCAGGCGGCACCGACAGGGTGGGTCGGCGTGGGCGTACCCCTGGACCCGACTGTCACCGGCTCTCGACTGATGCGTCTGCGGTACTGGGTGCCCGCGGCGGCACTCGGGGCCGCGGCGCTCGGCGCGGCCGTCGGCGCCGATCCAGCCGGCGCCGAACCGCTGCCGCTGCCGACCAGTCCCCCGCCGGCGCGAGCCGCCACCCCGTCGAAGATCATCAAGGCGCTGGTGCCCGACGTGATCGCGACGCCCCTGACGGTCCCCATCCCGCTGCCGTCGGCCATTCCACTGCCGTCGGCCATCCCGTTGCCCTCGGCCGTTCCCCTGCCCCCGACCCCCGCCCTGCCCCGGACCACCGCCCCGACGCCGACGTCGGTCACGCCGCCCGTCGCGGTACCGACCCGACCGCCCGGTACCCGGCCGTCGCCCCGGTCGACCGCCGCACCCGTCCCGTCCGCCTCCCCGGGCCGTACCGCGGCGCCGTCGTCGCCCGCGCCCTCCGCGACAGCGACGGTGTCCCGCGCCCGCGAGGGTCGCGTGCCCGCGGGACAGCGGGTCGCGGTGGCCGCCGCCACGGCTCCCGCGCCCACCCCGCCCGCCCGTCCCGTGCCGGGGCCGCCCGCGCTCGTACGGTCGCTGGCGTCCGTCACCGCGGCCACCGGCGTCAGCGGCGCCGACACCACGACGTCGACCACCGAGGACCCACCGCCCAGCTCGCCGCTGTGGCGAGGACGCGCCGTCGCCGCCGTCGACATGCGCGCCGCCGGCCGTCCCGTGGAGCGTGGTCCTCCCCCACCCCGGCAGCTCCTGATCACCCACCCGCGTCCACGACGTTGATCAGGAGAAGTCATGGAAATCGCCGTTATCTGGATCCCCGCCGACATCGAGCCGTCGGAGCCCGCCGTCGCGGCGTGTCTCACCCACCTCCGCCGGCACGACTACCGGTTGAACGGGATCCTCCGGGCACCATGGGAGACGGTCGAACAGGCGATGATCGACGGAGAGGTCGACGTCGTCGTGATCGCCGACCTCGCCCACCTGCCGCCGGACCGGTCGCCCCGCATCGAGGTGGCCACCGCCGCGAGGCCACCGGTCGATGAGGACCGGCAGGTCTCCGGCTGACACCGTGGCGCACCCCGTCCACTGCGGACGGGGTGCGCCGCCGTGCGCTTACCTTGACATTCATCAATGTTAGCGCCAACACTGGGACCGCCCGTCTCCCCGGCCCGCTCGCGCCCCGTCCCTATCCGGAGGACAGATGCCACCGCACCCGGACGGTCCCGCCACCCGTCGAGCCATCGGCCCGGCGCGTGCCGGCCGCCGTGTCCTCCGCCGCCCCCGGGTGATTCTGGCCGCGCTGCTCGCCGTGCTCGCCGTGTCGGCCGGCCTCCCGGTGGCCGGGCCGGCGCACGCCGCACCGGCCGTCAACTACACGAACCCGCTGGTGAACCAGCGGGCCGACCCGCACATCGTCAGGCACACCGACGGCTACTACTACATGACCGCGACGGTGCCGCAGTACGACCGACTCGTACTCCGACGGGCGACCACGCTGCAGGGGCTGGCGACCGCGGCGGAGACGACCATCTGGTCCCGGCACACCAGCGGGGAGATGGGCGCCCACATCTGGGCGCCGGAGATCCACTACATAAACAACCGGTGGTACGTCTACTTCGCCGCGGGCCGGACCGACGACGTGTGGCGAATCCGGATGTACGTGCTGGAGAACGCCAGCGCGAACCCGCTGACCGGTTCGTGGACCGAACGCGGCCGGATCACGACCCCCTGGGACACCTTCAGCCTGGACGCCTCGACCTTCGTCGCCAACGGGGTGCGCTACCTGACCTGGGCTCAGCAGGAGCCGGGCATCTCGACGAACTCCAACGTGTACATCGCCCGGATGGGCGCCAACCCGTGGCAGATCACCGGCACGGTGACCCGGCTCGTCGTGCCGACGTACGACTGGGAGACCCGCGGCTACCGGGTCGCCGAGGGTCCCGCGGTGGTTCAACGCAACGGCCGCCTCTTCCTGACCTACTCGGCCAGCGCCACGGACGCCAACTACTGCCTCGGGATGCTGAGCGCCTCCGCCACCGCCAACCTGCTCGACGCCGCCTCCTGGAGCAAGAGCCCCACCCCGGTCTTCACCAGCAACGCGGCCACCGGCCAGTACGGCCCCGGCCACAACTCGTTCACCGTCTCGGAGGACGGGCAGAGCGACATCCTGGTCTATCACGACCGCAACTACCGGGACATCACGGGCGATCCGCTCAACGACCCGAACCGGCGGACCAGACTCCAGAAGCTGTACTGGAACGCCGACGGCACGCCGAACTTCGGCATCCCGGTGCCCGACGGAGCCACACCGGTGCGGCTGCGGTCGCACGATCTGGCCAGCAGCTACATCCGGCACTACGACTACCGGGCCCGGGTCGAGCCGAACGTGGCGAACCTGGCCGACTCGCAGTTCCGGATCGTCAACGGCCTCGCCGGCGGCGGCACGGTGTCGCTGGAGTCGACGAACTTCCCGGGCTACTACCTGCGCCATCGGGGCTTCGCCCTGTACGTCGAGAAGAGCGACGGGTCCTTTCTGTTCGGCGGCGACGCGAGCTTCCAACGCCGGTCCGGCCTCGCCGACGGCGCCGGGCTCTCCCTGGAGTCCCAGAACTACCCGGGCCGGTACGTGCGTCACCGCGACGGGCTGCTCTACGTGGAGGCGGTGAGCACGAGCGCCGAGCGCGGCTCGGCCACCTTCCACCTGGAGTAGCCGTCACCCGCTCGCGGTGCCGGTGCTCTCCCGACGGATGAGCCGGAACGGGGTCTGCACGGTCAGCGGCGCCGCGACCTGCGCGCCCTCGATGCGGGCGATGAGGCGACGTACCGCGAGACGGCCGATCTCCCGCTTGTCCGGTGCGATCGTGGTGAGGGTCGGCGTACTGAACCGGCCCTCCTCGATGTCGTCGATGCCGACCACCGCGACGTCCGTTGGCACGCGGTGACCGGCCTCGGCCAACGCCCGCAGCGCGCCGACGGCGACCAGGTCGTTGTAGCAGAACACCGCGTCGGGTGGGTCACCGAGCGCGAGCAGGTCACGCATGGCCCGGATGCCGTCGGGCCGGCCGTACGCGTCGGTGCGGGCGACCAACTCCGGGCGGTAAGGCAGGCCGGCGGCGGCGAGGGCTTCGCGGTAGCCGCGTACCCGCAGGTGCGCCGACTGCCGGTCGCCACCCGGCGTGGCGCCGATGAACGCCGGCCGGCGGCGACCGATCGCCACGAGGTGCTGGATCGCCGTGTGACTGGCGGCCACGTTGTCGATGGCGATGTGATCGTGCGGTACGTCGTACACGCCCTCGCCGATCAGCACGAGCGGGCTGTCGGCGGTCCGGGACAGCACCTCGGCCCGTCCGATCCGCACCGGGCTGAGGATGAGTCCGTCGATGATGTGCCGCCGGGAGCCGCCGAGGAGCGCCAGTTCCGCGTCCCGGTCCGCGGCGGTGTTCTCCATGACGAGCGTGTAGCCGAGCCCGGCGGCCTCGGCGATGGCGATCTCGGCGAGTTCGGCGAAGTAGGGGTTGTTCAGCTCCGGGACGGCCAGGGCGATCAGGCCGGTACGCCCCCGACGGAGGTGCCGGGCGCCGAGGTTGGGGGTGTACCCGAGTTCGTCGACCGCCTGCTGCACGCGCTGCCGGGTCCGCTCCCCCACCGGTCGGTAGCCGTTGACCACGTTGGAGACGGTGGCCAGTGAGACGCCGGCGCGTTCGGCGATGTCCTTCAGGCTGACGGCCATCCGCCGACCCCTTCACGAATCCGACTGTCGGGCCGGCCCGGCATCGACGACCAAGGATTGACGCGACGCCCCGCACGGCCCTATAACGTTATACAGCCGATGATGGATGTCAATATCCTCGACGCCCACCACCCATGCGCTTCGGGCCCGGCTGTACCGCCCGCGGCGACTCGCCCACCGGAGACGGCATGACACGTCAGGTCCCCATCCGCCCCGCCCTGCCGCTGCTGCTCATCCTCACCCTGGTCGCCGGCGTTCTCGCCGCGCCAACCCGGGCGGCCCACGCCGCACCGGCCAAGACGCCGCCACTGACCACACCCTGGACCAGCCAGGCCCTGGTCGGCACACCTCTCCCCGAGTACCCACGACCCCAGATGACCCGGCCGGACTGGCTCAACCTCAACGGCGAGTGGCAGCTACGCCAGTCGACCACCGACGACGCCCCGCAGTTCGGCACCGACCTGCCCGAACGGGTGAACGTTCCCTTCCCGGTGGAGAGCGCCCTGTCCGGCATCCAACTGGCCGCCAACGACAACCGCAACTACCTGTTCTACCGGCGCACCGTCACCATCCCGGCGAACTGGTCGGGCCGGCGGACCCTGCTGCACTTCGGCGCCGTCGACTGGCAGAGCACCGTCTGGGTCAACGGCGTACGGGCCGGCGCGCACACCGGCGGCTACGACGCCTTCACCTTCGACGTGACCCCCCAGCTGAGAGCCGGGAGCAACGAGATCGTGGTCAAGGTCTGGGATCCCACCGACACGCGGCAGAACGGCAGCCTGCCCGCCATCGGCAAGCAGACCAAGACCCCCGGCGGGATCTTCTACACCCCCAGCTCGGGCATCTGGCAGACCGTGTGGATGGAGCCGGTGCCGACCGCCTCCATCAGCAGCGTGGACGTCTACCCGAACCTCGCCACCAACACCCTGCGGGTCCGGGTCTTCACCCGGGGGGACGTGAGCGGCCACAGCGTGCTCGCCGAGGCGCTGAACGGCAGCACCGTGGTCGGTACGGCCACCGGCGGCTTCACCGACTTCAGTGTGCCGGTGCCCAACGCCCGCCGCTGGTCACCCGACGACCCGTTCCTCTACAACCTGCGGGTCACCCTACGGAACACCAGCGGCGCCGCCGTCGACCGGACCACGCACTACTTCGGCATGCGGGAGATCACCACCGGCCTGGTCAACGGCGTGCTGCGCCCCAAGCTCAACGGCCAGTTCGTGTTCCAGGTCGGTACCCTCGACCAGGGCTTCTGGCCGGACGGGCTCTACACCGCGCCGACCGACGCCGCCCTCGCCTTCGACCTGCAGAAGCACAAGGACCTGGGCTTCAACATGGTGCGCAAGCACATCAAGGTGGAACCGCAGCGCTGGTTCTACCACGCGGACCGGCTCGGCCTGCTGGTCTGGCAGGACATCCCGTCGCTGACCGCCCAGGACATCAACCCCACCGACGCCCAGCAGGCGCAGTTCGAGGCCGAGGCACGCGAGATCGTCGACGAGCACCGCAGCTCGCCCGCCGTGATCGCCTACACGCCGTACAACGAGGGCTGGGGTGAGCGGTCCCTGGCCGACACGCGACGGGTCGCGCAGAACATCAAGAACCAGGACCCGACGCGCCTGGTCAACCCGCACAGCGGTCACAACTGCTGCCAGTCCCTCGGCGACCCCGGCAACGGCGACATCGACGACTGGCACGTCTACCTCGGGCCGGACTCCCCCGCGCCGTCGAGCAGCCGGATCGCCGTGCTCGGCGAGTTCGGCGGTCTGGGCCTGCACACACCGGGCCACGAGTACAGCCCCAGCGGCAGCTTCTTCGCGTACGAGTGGCAGGCCAGTTCGAACGCGCTCACGGACCGGTACGTGGGGCTGGTGCAGGGCAGCCAGAACCTGATGCTCGGCAAGGGTCTCAGCGCCTCGGTCTACACCGAGATCACCGACCTGGAGGGCGAGCTGAACGGATTCCTCACCTACGACCGGCAGGTGGTCAAGATGGACCAGGCGCGGGTCCGCGCCGCCAACACCGCACTGATCAACGCCTCGAAGACCGTCGGCAGCTCGGCGCCCGTCGCCCTGCCGGTCAACGCGCGACGGTCGTTGCAGGTCACCACGCCCGGCTTCACCAACCGCTACCTGCGCCACCGGGACAGCCTCGCCTACACCGAGGTGGTCGACGCCGCGAGCAGCAGCCTGCTCAAGGCCGACGCCACGTACACCGTCAGGAGCGGCCTGGCCGGCGCCGGCTGCTACTCGTTCGAGTCGGTCAACTTTCCCGGGCAGTACCTGCGCCACCAGAACTCCCGGGTCCGCAACTCGCCGGACGACGGCTCGGCGCTGATGCGGGCCGACGCCACCTGGTGCGCGCGCGTCGGACTGACCGGCGCGGGCGTGTCGCTGGAGTCGTACAACTTCCGGGGCAAGTTCCTGCGGCACTACAACTCGGAGGTGTGGCTCAGCAACGGCACCGGCGGCGACGCGTACAACACGCCGACGCTGTGGGCCGCCGACAGCACCTGGAACGTCAGCGCCCCCTGGGCTCCCTGACCGATGAGGTGACGCGCGACGACCGCGGGGGTTCCGGTGTACGCCGGAACCCCCGCGGGTGCACGGCGGCACCGCCTACGACGTCAACCAGTTCGTCGGCTCGGTGTGACCGGACCGATCGGTGGAACAACCGCGACGGCGGACACCGCCCACAGCGGTCAGACGACGATCCCGCGCCGTCACCCGCCGTCGTGGATGTCGTTTCCCCGGTCATGAGGGAAATGCGGCGACCTGTCAATTCCACCGCCCATCATGGCCGGTCCGGTCGAATCCGTCCCGACGCGGTCGGTCGCGCCGTCGCGGCCCGTCATGACGGTCGGCACCGGCCTCGGTGCGCATCGGTGCGGCCCGCCGAACTGGGCTGACACTCGGCAAGCACCAAGGAGCAACTTGCATCCGGCCGAGGCGGGCCAGTCCGTTGCAGCCCGCAATTAGGACGGTTAATAAATAGATGCCCACCAATCTTGACTTGCGCTGGCACGCAGCGCACCGTGAAGAGTCAGAGGCAGATGCACGCCATTATCGGCCCCGACTGACACGGTTCGCTGAATGGTGGGCGCTGCCGATTTAGCGCCGCGCGCAGCAGGAGGCGTCCATGCGGTTGAGTCCGTTCTCCGGGATTTATCTCACCGATCCGGCCAGTATGTGGCGTCGCATTCTCGACGACCCCGCCGGGGTGCACCACGCGGAGGATCTGGGACTGTGGTTGATCAGCAGGCACGAGCACGTCCGGCGCGCCTTCGCCGACGCCGCCACGTTCGGCAACGCCCTCACCCTCGCCCCGGTGTACGAGGTCTGCCCGGAGGCCATGAGTGTGATCATGCAGCTCGACGCGCCGCCCACCACCGTCGCCGCGGATCCACCCGTACACCCCCGCACCCGCCGGGCGCTGCGCGCGACCTTCGCGAACACCCCGGACCGGGTCGAGGCCGAATACGGCGCGATCGTCCGCCGCCGGGTCGACCAACTGGTCACCCGACTGGTCGCCCGGCAGGGCAGACAGGTCGACCTCATCCCGGAGTTCGCCACCGAGCTGCCCCTGCTCGTCGTCCTGGACATCCTCGGAGTGCCCGAGGAGGACATCGGCCGGATCCGGGGCTGGGCGGACGGCCAGATCGCCCTCATCTGGGGGCAGCCGGACCCGGAGGAACAGGCCCGCCTGGCGCGAGGGCTGCTGGAGTTCTGGCACTACTGCCAGGAACTGGTCCGCCAGCGGCTCGACAGCGGGCAGCTCGGCGACGACTTCATCAGCCGGGCGCTGGCCTACCGCGACGACGACGACGCCGTGCTGTCGGTGGCCGAGGTGGCGAGCCTCGCCTTCAACCTCCTGGTCGCCGGTCACGAGACCACCGCGGGGCTGCTCGCCCACGCCCTCGACCAGGCGCTGTCCCCCGCACAACGGTGGCGGGCGATCGCCGCCGACCCGCTGTCCGTCCCCGCGTTCGTCAACGAGACGCTCAGGTTCGCACCCGCCATCGACGGCTGGCTCCGGGTGACCCGCCGCGATGTCACGCTGGGTGAGGTCACGATACCGGCGGGCGCGCGCTGCCTGCTGTTGATCGGAGCCGCGAACCGGGACCCGGCCGTCTTCGCCCATCCGGACCGGTTCGACCCGCACCGCTCCGACGGCAGAGACCACCTGTCCTTCGGTCACGGACCACACTTCTGCATTGGCGCGGGATTGGCGCGACTCGAGGCAACAATTGCGCTCACGCGACTCGCGACGACCATTCCCGGCCTCCGCGCAACACCTGACCAATATCGTTCGTACAAGCCGAACGTCGCGTTCCGCGCCCATCGGGAACTGCTCGCGACGGTTGATATCGCGGGCCCGGCCGACGCCACGACGGCGCGGGAGGCGGCGAGCGTCGAGGCGTGAGCCCGTCCGACGTGGCCGCAGTCGGTTCGCACACAACGGGCGCTGACCTGCGGGCGGACCGGGTGTGGGCCTACCACCGCAGGCGGACCGTGCCGGATCCACCGGACGCCGGTCACGGCAGGCGTGACGATCCATGCCGACGAAAGTCTTCACACCCATCGCATCCTGGGTTAAGAATTGCCACCGATGAATGCTCGGTCCATCGTCTAATATCGATCGGACGCCCGCCGATTCGGTGGCGCCATGAAGGTGAGCGCATGGAACACACGTCCCCGTCGAGCACCGCCCACACCGCGGCCAGCGCGCAGTTCCGGTGGGAACTGCGCAGCTGCCGGGTCCGGCGGGGCCTGACCCAGCGGGCCCTGGCGGACCTGGTGCGGTTCAGTCGGGAGACGGTCGCGGCGGTGGAGTCAGGCCGTCGGTTCGGGAGCCACGAGTTCGCGGTCCGCTGCGACGACGTCCTCGACACCGGCGGTCGGCTGGCGACCCTGTGGCCGCGCGTGGCGGCCGAGCAGTTGGCGGCCGACGGTCGCCGAGGGCCCCGCCTGCCGGACCAGGTGCCCCACGACCCGCCGGTGCCCCGCCAGCGCGGCCGGCGCGACGCCCGCGATCCGGGCGCCGTGGTGGACGCCATCGACGAGTTGCGCGAACTGATCGGTCAGGTGCTCAACGGCCAACCCGACCCGGACGACGACGGGCCTCGGCCGACCGGCCCCGACCAGCACTGATCTCGTCGAACCCGGCTCGCCCTCACCGCGCCGCCCGCTGCTGACGCTGGGTACAGATGCTGGTACGGACAGTTTGTACCACGGTCAAGTCTGGTCTCCGGGCCCACGTTCCGGCCGAATGGGACTTGCATTCCGCAACGTGCGGATAGACCGTCGTCGACGAGTCGTGGGAGTCAATCTTGGCGTCGAGCACGAGGTCCCACGAGGCCAGACCCTACCCGACCCGCCGACGTGGCTGGAAGATCGCCGGTCGGATGCGCCTCATCGTCGCGGCACCGCTCGTCGCCGTGATCGGCTTCGCCAGCCTCGCACTGACCGAGAGCGCGCAACAGACCGGACGCGCCGACGACCTGCGGACCCTGGCACAGGTCGGCGCGGAAGCCGGTGACCTGGCCTACCGCCTGCAACGCGAGCGCATCGCCGCCGCCGACCTGCTCACCTACGCCGCACCGGAGCAGCAGGACGCCTTCGCCGTGGAGATGGCCGCCACCGACGACGCCGCCGCCCGCTACCGCCGGCAACGTGACCGACTGCCCGCCGACGCCGACGCCAACCGGTCCCTCCTGCGCCGCATCGACGCCGCCCTGGACGGCCTCGCACCGCTGCGCACCCAGGTCCGCACCGCGGCGCACGCCTCGGTGTCGGCGATGACCTTCAGCTACCGCATCGCGATCGCCGACCTGATCAACCTCCGGGAGAACGTCTCGCACGGCGTGGTCAACGCCCGGCTCGCCGACGGCATCCGGGCGTCCGCCGCGCTGTCCAAGACCGCCGAGGCGATCGGTCAACAGCAGGTCGCCGTGCTCCGCGCCGCCGTGGCCGGCGAACTCACCCCCGCCATGCAGCAGGACATCACCGCCGCCCGGACGAGCTACACCGAATCGAGCCTGTCGTTCCTGGCCCTGGCACCACCCGACTGGAGCACCTGGTGGGAACAGGCCGGCACCGGCAAGGAGGCGCTCGCGCTGCAACGGATGCAGGACGACGTGTCCCGCGCACAACCCGGAACGCGACTGCAACTGGCTACCCCCGCCTGGGTGTCCACCACGCAGGCGCGGGCCGCCCGCCTGGCCGACCTGCGGGCGCGCGTCGACGCCGCGGTGCTCGACGACGTCCGGGCCGCGCACGCCGACCAACGCCGCCGGGCCGTGGCCGAGGCCGTCGGCGTCCTCCTGGCGCTGGTGCTGACCGCCCTGGTGACCTGGGCGGTCGCCCGACAGATCACCCGACGGCTACGTCGCCTACGGGACGCCGCCAACGCCGTCGCATTCGAGCAGCTCCCCGCCGTGGTGGCCCAACTCCAGCAGCCGGGCAGCGCGGCCGTCGACCCGCACAAACTGGCCCGCCAGCAGGCCGCCGCCGCCGCGCTCGACGCGTCGAGCGACGACGAGATCGGCGAGCTGGGTCAGGCGTTCAGCGCCGTCCACCAGGCCGCCATCCGGACCGCCGCCGGGCAGGCCGTGATGCGCGCCAACACCGCCGACATCTTCATCCACCTGAGCCGCCGCGAACAGCGACTCGTCGACGCCGTCCTGGCACAGGTCGACCTGGTCGAGCGGGACGAGACCGACCCGGACCGGCTCCACCAGCTGTACGCGCTCGACAACCTGGCGACCCGGATGGGACGGATCAACGCCAGCCTGCTGGTGCTCGGCGGCGTGGGCGTCGGCCGCGTACGCCAGCACGACGTCCCCCTGCAACAGGTGCTCCAGGCGGCGCTGTCGCAGATCGAGCACTACGCCCGGATCCGGCTCGGCATGATCGACGGGGACGTCGCCGTCGCGGCCAAGACCGTCGACGAGGTCGTACACCTGCTCGCCGAACTCATGGACAACGCCACGACGTACTCGCCGCCGGGCAGCGAGACGTGGGTGAGCGGCCGGAGTCTCGGCGACCGCGTCATCGTCCAGATCAGCGACGAGGGCGTGGGGCTGTCCCCACAGCGGATGGAACAACTCAACGAACTGCTGGCCCACCCACCGGCCATCGACGTCGCCGCCGTACGGGCGATGGGTCTCGTCGTCGTCGGTCACCTCGCGGCCCGGCTGGGCGCCACCGTCCAACTGCGACGCGGCCCGCGGCGCGGCACCCTCGCCGAGGCGACGCTGCCCGGCGCGATGATCCGGTCACTGCCACCGGAGGAGTACCTGCTCGCCCCCGGTCGCCTGTCCCGACGCGCCGCCCGGACCGCCGGCCCACCACCGCCGTACCAGCCGCGCCCCGAACCCACAGCCGGACGGCGGCCGGCCGAACGGACCCTGCCCGCGGCGCCGGTGTTCCGACCGACTCCCCCGCCCCCGGACCGGGGGGAGGCGCCCACCGAGGAGCTGCTCATCTTCGAACAGGTCAACCACTGGTTCCAGGCCGATGTCGTCAACGGGCAGGACGCGCCGGAATGGTCCAGCCCGGCCGACGACGCCTGGCGCACCGCTGCCAGCGCGCACGCCCCGGAGGTCGCCACCACCACCACCACGTCCGGCCTGCCCAAACGCCAGCCGCAGCGGCACCTCGTGCCGGGCAGCGTGACCGTGCCCCAGCAGCAGCGGTCGGAGTACCGCGATCCGGCCCAGGTGGCCACGGCGATGGCCGCGTACGCCCGGGGCGTGGCGACCCGACGGCGCACCCCGATCAACCTCGGCAACAACTGACGCGACAGGAGAGCACGTGAGTGACCAACAGGATCTCGGTTGGCTGCTGGACAGCTTCGCCGCGCGCGCGAGCGAGGTCAGCCACGCGATCGCGATCTCCAGCGACGGCCTGATGGTGGCCGCCACCCGCGACCTTCCGCCGGACCGGGCCGACCAGCTCGCCGCGACCGGCAGCGGACTGGTCAGCCTGCTGCGCGGCGCGGCGGCGTTCTTCGACGCCGGCGCGGTGATCTCCAACGTCACCCAGCTCGAGGGCGGGTTCATGTTCTCCATGGCCTTCAACGACGGCGCATCGCTGCTGGTGCTCGCCGCACCCGACTGCGACGTCGGCAAGGTCTCCTACGAGATGACCGAACTGGCGAACCGCATCGGCGACGCCCTGACCCCCGCGGCCCGCGCGGCCCTCGCCCGCACCCGCTGACAACCCGGCGCCCCCACGCCGGAGACCCCTCCCTTCCCCTGGAGTAAACAGATGTCTCTCACCACCCCCTGGCGCAGCCGTGCCCTCACCGCCGCTCTGCTCGCGGCCGTGCTGACCACCAGCACGGCCTGCGGCGACGACGCGACCGGCACGAGCGCCAGCGGATCGATAAAGATCGGCCTGCTGGCATCGCTGTCCGGGACGTACCAGGCCGTCGGCACCGAGATCCGCGACGGCTTCCAGCTCTACCTGGACACCCACGACGGCAAGCTCGGCGGTCGACAGGTCGACCTCGTCGTCGCCGACGAGGGCAACGGCGCCCAGACCGCCGTGCCGGCGGCGACGAAGCTGCTCAAGCAGGACCGGGTGTCCGCGCTCACCGGCATCGTCGGCGGCGGTTCCGTCGCCGGTGTCACCCCCCTGCTCAACGAGACCAAGGTGCCCCTGGTCGGCTCCAACGGCCGACCGGAACTCAAGGACGTCTCCCGGGTGTGGCACACCTCGTACCTCTCCGACGAGCCCGGGGCGGCCATCGCCCAACACGTCCGGGACAACGTCAAGGGCTCGGTGTACGCGATCGGGCCGGACTACCAGGGCGGCTGGGACGAGCTGCGCGGCTTCACCGACGCGTTCAGCAAGATCGGCGGGAAGCTCGCCAACGCGGACGGCAAGACCACCTTCACGCCGTTCCCGGCCACCACGAACTTCACGCCGTACTTCGCCCGGATCAAGGCCTCCGGCGCGGCCGCCGTCTACACGTTCTACGCCGGCAGCGCCGCCGTCGACTTCGTGAAGCAGTACGCGCAGTCCGAGATCAAGGACGTCCCGCTGTACGCGGCCGGCTTCCTCACCGAGGGCGGTGTGCTCAACGCTCAGGGCGAGGCGGCCCGGGACATCTACTCGGTGCTCAACTACTCGCCGGACCTCGACAACGCGGAGAACCGAGCCTTCGTGGCGGCGTGGAAGGCCAAGCACGACGGTTCCCCGACGACGTACGCGCTCGCCTCGTACGACGCGGCGGCGGTGCTGGACCGGGCGATCGGCGCCGCCGGCAGCGACCCGACCCCGGAGGCCATCAACGCGGCCATCGGACAGCTCGGGCAGATCGCCAGCCCGCGCGGCACCTGGCAGTTCTCCACCACCACGCACTCGCCGGTGCAGAAGTGGTACCTGCGGCAGGTCCGTCAGGACGGGCGGGCGCTGTCCAACACCGTCGTGGGTGACCTCGCGACCGTCGGCCGATGATCGCGGTGGCGGCCGGCCCGAACCGGATCGACCCGTACCTGATCCCGGCGCTGGACGGCGTCGCCTACGGGCTGCTCGTCTTCGTCGCCGCCTCGGGCCTGGTCTTCTGCTTCGGCGTCGCCAACATCCTCAACCTGGCGCACGGCACCCTCTACGCGATCGGTGGGTACACCGCGGCGGCGCTGCTCGACGGCGGCTGGGCGAGCCTGGCGCTGGCGTTGGCGGTCGGCGTGCTGGCCGCCGCCACGGCGGGCGTGCTCCTGGCCGGACTGCTCACGCCGGCCGCCACCGGCAACCATCTGACCCAGGCGCTGCTGACCTTCGGGGTGGCGCTGGCCGGCGGCAGCCTGCTCGTCGCCGGCTTCGGACCTGACGATCCGCAGGTCCGGGTGCCGGCCGCCCTGGACGGGTCGGTGGTGGTCGCCGGCCACCGGTACGCCGCGTACCGGCTCGTCTTCATCGTCGTCGCGGCGGTGATCTCCGCCGGGCTCTACCTCGTGGTGCGTCGTACCAGGGCCGGGATGCTCGTCCGGGCGGCGGTCGACGACCCGGAGATGGTCGCCTGCCTGGGCGTGAGTCCCCGCCGGATCCGGGCCGGCGTGCTCGCCGCCGCCGGCGCGCTGGCCGGGGGGGCCGGGGTCCTCGGGGCGCCGATCATCGGCCCCGGGACGGACACCGCCGACACCGTGCTGCTGCTGTCCCTGGTGGTCGTGGTCCTCGGTGGTCTCGGATCGATGGCGGGCACGCTGCTGGCCGCGCTCGCGATCGGCGAGATCCAGACGCTCGGGGTGGCGTTGCTGCCGTCCGCCGCGCCGTTCCTGCTGTTCGCCGCCATGGCGGCCGTGCTGGCGGTGCGGGCACGTGGCCTGGCCGCCAGGTGGAGGGCGACGTGACGCACGAGGTGATCCGGTGGGGCCGCCGTGCCGTCGCGGCGCTCGTCCTGGTGGGCCTGGTCGTGGCGCCCTGGGTGGTCGACGACTACACCACGGCGGTCCTCGCCCGGACGCTGGCCCTGGCCCTGGTCGGGGTGAGCGTGGCACTGCTCACCGGCGTCGCGGGCATGCCGACGCTCGGCCAGACCGCGCCGTACGCAGCGGGCGCCTACGCCTGCGCCGTGCTGGGCAGCCGGATCTCCGACGTCGGCGTGGTGCAGGTCGTGGTGGCGGCGGGCGCCGGGGCGGTCCTGGCCGCGCTGACCGTGCCGCTCGTCGTCCACGCCCGGGGGGTGATCGTCCTGATGATCACGCTGGCGGTCGGTGAACTCGTCGTGACCGTCCTCGGTCGGTGGCGGTCGGTGACCGGCGGCACGGACGGTCTGGCCGGCATACCGGCGGTCCGTCCGTTCTGGGGGCTGCCGGTGCTCGCCACCGATCGGGCCCGCTACCTGTACGCCCTGGTCGTCGCGGCCACCCTGCTCGGCGTCGTACTGGTGCTGCTGCGGACCAGGGCGGGACTGCTGCTGCGCGCCTGCCGCGACGACGAGACGCGGCTGCGGGCCAGCGGGCACCGGGTGCCCCTCCTGGTGTCCGGCGCGCACGTCGCCGCCGGGGCGATCGCCGGAGCCGCCGGCTCGCTGCTGGTCGTCGCCCAGCAGTACATCTCCCCCGCCGACTTCGGCTTCGACACATCCGCGCTGCTGCTGCTCGGGGTCGTCATCGGCGGCACCGCCTCGGTCGGCGGCGCCCTGGTGGGCGCGGCGCTCGTCATCGCCGCCCGGGACTGGCTGTTCGGGGTGCTGCCCGGCCAGGCGCCGCTGGTGCTGGGGGCGCTGTTCGTGGCGACGGTCTACCTGCTGCCCTCCGGTGTCACCCGGGCCCGGGTCCGGCTGCGCCCGCCGCACGCCCCGCCCAGCCGGCCGGGCGCGCCGGCCGCCCGCGAGCACGCCTCGGTGGCACCGGAGCTGGGCGCATGACCCCGCTGCTGACCGTCCAGGACGTCCGCGTGCGCTACGGCTCGCTCGCCGCGCTCGCCGGCGTCGACCTGTCCGTCCACGACGGGCAGCGACACGCGCTGATCGGCCCCAACGGAGCCGGAAAGACGACGCTTCTCAACGTGATCGCCGGTGCCACGCGGCCGCAGCGCGGCGGCACTGTGCGGTTCGACGGCCGGGACGTCAGCCGGCTCGGCCCGGCGGCACGAGCCCGGCGGGGCATCAACCGGATACACCAGCGGCCGGCGGTCTTCTCGACGCTCACGGCGACGGAGAACGTCGTCGTGGCCGCACTGCCGCGGGCCGTCCCGCGGCGACGGTGGTGGCCCGGCGGACGCCGGCGCGCCGCGCAACACCGGGCGGGCCCGCTGCTGGAGCAGATGGGTCTCGCCGACGTCGCGTCGGTGCCCGCCGGGCACCTCGCACACGGGCAACGACGCCAGTTGGAGATCGCGATGGCCCTTGCCGGTCGCCCCCGCCTGCTACTGCTCGACGAACCCGCCTCCGGGCTGTCCGCCACCGAGGTCGGCCGGCTGGTCGATCTTCTTCGGGCACTGCCCCGCGCGGTCGCCGTGCTGCTCGTCGAACACCGACTCGACCTGGTGTACGCCCTCGCCGACACGGTCACCGTGCTCCGCGACGGCCAGCGCCTGGCCGCCGGGACACCTGACGAGATCCGCACCTCGCCGCTGGTGCGGCAGGCCTACGCGGACGGGGTGGCCTGATGTTGACTGTGGACCGTCTCTGCGCCGGCTACGGCGGTGGGATCGTGTTGCACGAGATCAGCCTCCGGGTACGCCCGGGCAGCATCCAGGCCGTGGTCGGCCGCAACGGGGCGGGCAAGAGCACGCTCGTGCACACGATCGCCGGGCTGGTACGCGCCGCCAGCGGTCGCATCGAGATCGGCGGCGTGCACGTGGCGGGCCGGCAACCGCACCGCATCGCCCAGTCCGGGGTCGGTCTCGTGCCCCAGGGCCGGCGGGTGTTCTCCCGGTTGACCGTCGCCGAACACCTCGTCCTGGCCGCCGCGCCGTGGCGGGCCGCCACCCCTGGCGGCGAGGGCTGGACGGTGGCCCGGATCCTGGAACTGCTGCCGAGACTCGCCGAACGGCTCCGCCACCGTGGCTGTGAGCTGTCCGGCGGCGAGCAGCAGATGCTGGCGATAGCGCGCGCCCTGCTGGGCCAGCCCCGGGTGCTGCTGCTCGACGAACCGTGTGAGGGTCTCTCCCCCGACCTCGCGGCGCGCGTCCGCGAACTCATCAGCGCCCTCGCCGCCGACGGACTGACCGTGCTGCTCGTGGAGCAGCAGCTCCACCACGCGATCGACGTCGCGGACCGGGTGGCGGTGCTGGAGTACGGCCGCGTGGTCTACGACCGGCCGACGGCCGAGGCCCGCGTCGACCCGAGCCCGGTGGCCGCGATGTTGAGCGTCACCGCCGCCGTCGCGCCACCCCCGACCAACCGGCCCGCCCCTCGACTCTGGGCCGACACCCCGTAGTCACCGAACCTTCCCGAGAGGTAGACACGATGACAGGCGACACCAACGACGACACGTACACGTTCGACAACGGCGCACCGGACGCCGTCGCGCAGATGCACGCGCTGGAGTCCTTCCTGGACCCGATCAGCACGCGCCGTCTGGCCCGTCCGGTGCTGCGGGCCGGGGCGACCTGCTGGGAGGTCGGCGCGGGCGGCGGCTCGATGGCACGCCGGATCGCCCGCGCGGTCGGCGACGACGGCGAGGTGCTGGCCACCGACATCGACCCCACACACCTCGCGTCCGACGGCAACCTGCGCGTACGCCGGCACGACGTCCGCACCGAACCGCCGCCCGGCGACGCGTTCGACGTGATCCACGCCCGGCTGGTCCTGCTGCACCTCCCCGATCGACGACGGGTCCTGCGTACGCTCGCCGGCGCGCTGGCGCCGGGCGGGTGGCTCGTGGTCGAGGAGTTCGACTGCACCACGCCGCTGCGGGTGCTGACCGCACCGACGGACGACGCCGCGAAGCTCTTCGCGCAGGTCATGGACGCCATGATGGGCATCCTGGAGGACCACGGCGCCGACCTGGGGTGGGCGCAGGACGTACACACCGAGATGGCCCTGGCCGGCCTGACCGACCTGGACACCATCACCCACTCGCAGAGCTGGGCCGGCGGTTCGACCGGAACGTCGCTCTACGAGACGAACTCCCGCCAGTTGGAGCCGGACCTGCTCGCCGCGGGGCTGTCAGCCAGCCAGTTGACCGCCTTCCGGCGGCTGGTCCGTGACCCGGCGTTCGCCGTCATGTCCTACCAGTTCGTGTCCACCCGGGGCCGGATGCCGGGCTGAGAGCACCCGACGCCCCGGGCGCGACCGTCGATCGTCAGCGGTTGAGGTAGGCCGCCAGGCCGCCGAGTTCCTCGCTGGCGATGAACACCGACCGCACGTTGAGGATGGCCTCCTCGACGTGCGCCGAGCAGCCCCACGCCGAGTCGCCCCACGAATCGGCGATCTTGATCTCGGCCGGTGCCGCGCAACCGGCGGGGCCACCGAGTTGGCAGTGTTCGGGGTGTGGCGCGGCGGCCTGGGCGGCGGCGGCGGCGCGTACCCGGGCGGCGAGTTGCGCGGCGGTGGCGGCGCGCTGTTCGGCCTCGGCACGCAGTTCCCGCTCCGCGCGTACCGCCCTGGCCAGGTCGTCATGGGCTGACTTGGCCCGCGCCTCGGCCGCCGCCTTCGCCTGTTCGATGTGGTGCCGTTCGATGGCCAGGGCCGCGGTGCCGGCGAAGACGCGGGTGAGGGCGAGGTCGGCGTCCTGCGGCACGCGCGGGGTGCGGTGGTACATGGCGAAGGTGCCCAGCAGGCCGCCGTCGCGGGCCAGGATCGGCGTGGACCAGCAGGCGCCCAGGCCGGCCCGGGTGGCCAGGTCCCGGAAGTCGTCCCAGAAGGGGTCGGTGGAGATGTCCGTGACGATGACCGGCTGCCGCCGGTGCGCGGCGGTGCCGCAGGAGCCGACACCGTCGCCGGTGGCGATCCCGTCGATGGCCTCGTTGTAGAAGTCGGGCAGGCTCGGCGCGGCACCGTGCCGGAGGTGCCGGCCGTCCGGATCGGCCAGGAGTACGGAGACGAGGACCTCCTGCGGTGCGAGGTTCTCGATACAGCGGGCCATCCCGTCGAGCACCTCGGTGAGGGGTGCCTGGCGGGCGATCTGCTCCAGCAGGGCGCGGTGTTCGACCATCAGCCGTTGGGCGTGCTTGACCTGGGTGGTCTCCACGCCGAGCACCCGAACCCCGAGCACGTTGCCGTCGGCGTCCCGGCGCGGCTCGCAGGTGACGTCGAAGAACGTCTCGCGCGTGTACGGGCCGCTGCCCAGGACGACCCGGACGTCGCGACCCGTGTCGGGCTCGCCCGTGCGGTAGACCCGATCCAGTAGAGCGACGAAATCCTGACCAGCCAGTTCGGGCATCAGCTCCGCGAGCGCGACACCGGTGCGTGCCCGCTCCGCGCCGATGCTGGCGAAGAACGTCGCATTGGCCGTCTCCACCAGGTGCGCCGGGCCCGACAGCGACGCGAAGAGGGCCGTGGACCGGCCGAACAGCGCCCGGAGGTCCTCCTCCGCTCCCTGCCTGGTGACCGCCGGAGCCGGAGCAGCCGGCTGCTGGCCTGATACCGCCGTCATGTCGTGGCCTGTCCCTCATCGATGAATCACTGGCCGGTGACGGTGGCCAGCCGCGTTGTCGGTCGCACGCTCGAACGCCCACCAACCTACGGGAAACCGTCTCCGGTCGCCCGCGGTGGACGTCGGCGTCCTGTCACGCCTCGGGCGCGTCGTCGGCGACGGCGATCGCGACGGCCGTACCCGATTCGACGGTACGGGAGACGGTGCACAGTCGATCGTGGGACTGCTGAAGCGAGCGGGGCAGCGCCTCGCGTGCCTTGTCGCCGTCCGTACCCGGCGGGAACGTCACGGTGAACTCGACCCTGAGGTTCTGCATCCGGTTCCCGCCGGCCTCGTCCCGGACCTTGTCCCCGGTGACCTCGACGGCGAACCGGGTCGGCTCGGCCCGGCGGCTGGTGATGTGGTCCACGTCCACGGCGGTGCAGCCACCGATGGCCGCCAGGAGCAGTTCCACAGGCGTGAAGCTGGCGTCCTCGCCCGTGCCCATCGAGATCGTTCCACCACGGACGTTCCGCGCGACGTAGGTCCCCACGCTGGTGCGCTCGATCTCCACCGAGCGGAAGGTGTCGTCACTCATGACAGGAAACTACCCCGGCCCGCGGATCGTCAGTCGGTCCGGCCGCGCAGGCTCCGCGCCAGGGTGGGGATCATCACCGCCGCCGGGACGAGGTGCAACGCGACGAGGGCCGTGATGGTGGCGGTGTCGCCCCCGGAGAGCAGGGGCGGGACCACCGAGATCGCGGTCAGCGTCACCGCCGTCCAGACGAACCGTTCGGCGGGGCGTGCGCTCCACCGGAGCAGCGCGGCGGCGATGGCGACGCCCACGACGGAGAAGAAGCCGGTCACCACGGCGAACCCGGCCAGCGGGATCGTCTCGCCGCCCTCGGGTATCTCGAAGTCGACGCCGACGGCCCGGGCGAGGGCGGCGGCGAGGGTGGTGGCCACCATCGCCGCGAGCGTGGCGACGAGGCCGACGCCGGCGAGCCCGCGGATGCGGTGGGTGTGGCGGGTCCGGCCCGCCGCCGAGGCTGCGACGAGCCCGGTGTCGTTCGTGGTGTCCATGTCGGTCCTCCATCGTTCGGATTCTGGCGTCAGGGTGGGGCGGGAGGGGGTGGCCACGCGCACTCTCGCGGTGCGGCGGCCGGGGTTGCGCAGGGCACGGACGCCGGTGCCGTGGAGCCAGAACCCGGCGTCGCGTCCGAGGACCGGCCCGGGTTCGCCGTCACGCAGCTCCAGTTGCACCCGACCACGGGTGACGACGCCGAACGCGTCGCGCCACTGGTCGGCGACCACCGCGACACGTGCGCCAGCGCGCAGCGTGAGCGTCCGCACCTGACTACTCGGTGCCGTCCGCCGGCAGGCGCTCGGGCAGGCCGAGCCGTGGGAACTGGTCGTTGTGGAAGATGGTGATCTCGGTGATGGCGCCGCCGGTGATGCGCAGGACGTCGATGGTCAGTGGCAGGTACGCCCCCTCCCGCTCGCGCCAGAGGTAGAAGGCGACGGCGGGTTGCCGGTTGACCGAGGTGGGGACGGCGCGCAGTCCGGTCATCTCGCCGAAGCCGCCCTCGGTCCAGTCCCTCACCACGGCGTCGCGGCCGACGTGCAGACCGGGGGTGGGCGGCATCGAGCAGCGGACGTCGTCCCGCAGCATGGTGGTCAGCGTGGGGATGTCCGTGGCGACGCTGGCGTCGGTGAAGCGGCGTACCAGCTCACGCGTCCCGGCGTCCTCGTCGCCGCCGGCCCAGTCCTGCCGCTCGGCGGGCAGGTGCTCCCGCATCCCGGCGCGGGCCCGCTGCAACGCGCTGTTCACGGAGTTGACCGAGTCACCGAGCAGCTCCGCGACGTCCCTGGCCGGCCAGCCGAGCACGTCCCGCAGGATCAGCACGGCGCGCGGGCGCGGCGCGAGGTGCTGGACGGCGACCAGGTACGCCAGCTCGATCGTCTCCCGCGCGACGGCGACGGCCTCCGGCTCGTCCGCGTCACCGGCGGCCAGCTCGTCGAGCAGCCGGTCCGGGTACGGCTGGAGCCACAGCACCTCCCCGCCCGTGGCGGGCTCGGGGCGGCGCTTGGCGAGCAGGTCCAGGCAGGCGTTGGTGGCGATCCGGTACAGCCAGGCCCGGAACGTCGAGCGACCCGCGAAGGTCTCCCGCCGCCGCCACGCCCGCAGGAACGTCTCCTGCACGGTGTCCTCGGCGTCCTCGAACGACCCGAGCATCCGGTAGCAGTGCACGTGCAACTCCCGCCGGTGCCGCAGCGCCAGCCCCGAGAACGCCGACTCGTCGAACTCGCCGAGCTCCCCCAGCCGCATGTCCGCACTCATCACGCCATCCTTCCGCCCGTCATGTCCTGTCGTAGGTATGACGGGCCCGGTGACGACAACTCATCACCGAGGGCGGTCGGCGGCGAAAAATCCGGTCAGGGGGGTGCTGTCGGGTGACGAGTGGGTATCGGTACGCGATGAAGTCCACCTGGAAGCCCCACGAGGAGCACGGCACCCTCTCCGAGAAGGAGAAGCGCGAGCTGCCGGCGAGTGTCTTCGCGTTTCCCGACAAGCGCAAGGAACCGCTGACCGACGCCGCTCACGTCCGCAACGCCGTCGCCCGGTTCGACCAGGTGCACGGCGTCGACGACGAGGAGCGCGACCTGGCGTTCCAGAACATCCTCGCCGCCGCCGCGCACTACGGCGTCGACGTGGTGGAGACCGACTGGCACCAGCTGGGCCGGCGGCCCCACACGCCGAATCCCGCCCACTGAGCAGCTCGGACGCGCACGACGACCGCTCCTCCGCGCGGAGGCAGCGCCAGGTCGTCGCGCGTCGGTGTCAGAAGGGGGGTGCGTCCTCGCCCATCAACGCCAGGACGACGCCTCCCTTTCCGCTCTTGAGGCCCTGGACCACGACCTTGCCGGTGCTGCCGTCGGGCAGCTCCAGGGTGAAGGTCTTCCCCACCGCGTTCTTGGGACCGTTGCCGGCGCTGTTGGCGGGTCGGAAGTCACCTGCCCAGGGCGGAATCCCACCCCTGCGGGCGGGCTCGGCGAAGAGAGCGGCGGTGCCGGGGGTCCTGGTGCCGTCGGAGGCGAGAAGCACTGAGGCGCTGCGATAGGTAGCCATATGCGCCAAAGGCTATCCCGGAGTGCGCTCGGGCAACAGGCTAGTTTGCTCAGATGAGTCTTCTTGATGACGTCGCGGGGCGCGACGGTTGGCGTTGCTGGGTGTGCGACGAGCCGGTCGACGCCGACATCTCGGTGAACGACCCGCGTGGTCCCAGCGTCGACAGCCGTACCGCCGACAGGAAGGCCAAGGTCACCGAGCGACTCGCGCACCGAGCCTGCAACTCACGCAAGGGGGCGGCCAAGGTGGTCATCGCCTGGCCGGACCGCCTGCACGTGGTGGAGCCCGCACCGCTGATCACCGTCGCCGAGCGGCTCGAACGCAAGGGGGGCCGCGAGCTGGTCGCCCGCTGCCCGAGCAGGAAGGACGCCCAGGAGGCGGCGGACTGGCTGGTCGACCGGTTCTCCCGGCTGGCACCCGGACTCCCGGTGACGGCCAGCGTCGACGCCGGTGGCGGGCAGTACCTCGTCGCCCTGGCCGCCGGCCGTCGCTGACCGGTCGCGCCCGGCCCGGTGGGCGACCGGGGCGCGCACGCCTGTCTGTCGTACCCGGCTGCGAGGCTTGCGGCCATGGCGACGTTCGTTCTGATCCACGGTGGCGGCGGCAGCGCGTGGGACTGGCACCTTCTGGTCCCCGAGCTGGCTGACCGTGGCCACGATGTGGTGGTACCGGAGCTGCCGATCGAGGACCCGTCGGCGGGGTTCGCCGAGTTCCGCGAGACGGTCGTCAACGCGATCGGCGACCGGCGCGACCTTGTCGTCGTCGGGCACTCGTACGGCGCGTTCACCGCACCCCTGATCGCCGACGAACTACCGGTGCGGCTGGTCGTCCTGCTCACGCCGATGATCCCGAAGCCCGGCGAGAGGCCCGGCGACTGGTGGAGCAACACCGGTTACCAGGGCACCGAGGGGCTCAGCGAGGAGCAGCAGTTCTACAACGGCGTGCCGGCCGAGATCGTCGCGCAGGCGGCGGCGCACAACCGGGACCAGGTCAGTGCCGAAGGCAACGAGCCGTGGCCCCTGGACGCCTGGCCGGACGTACCGACGAAGGTCCTCATCGGCCGTGACGACCGGTTCTTCCTCCCGGACTTCCAGCGCCGGGTGGCCGCCGACCGGCTCCAGGTCACCCCGGACGAGTTCGACGGTGGCCACACCGTGACGCTCAGCCACCCGAAGCGACTCGCCGACCAACTGACCGCCTACCTGCGCTGACGATGCCAGCGGCCCCGCCGCGAACGGGCACCCGGCGACGACGTGGTTGGATCGGCGGCGTCGATCCGGAAGGGGGACGTGGTGGCACGCACGGCGATCATCTTTCACGGGACGGGCGGCAACCCGGACGTGTGCTGGTACCGCTGGCTGGCGGGGCGGCTCGAGGCCCGGGGCTACGCCGTCGAGGTCCCGCACTATCCCGGCATCAACGACGAGCCGATCGCCACGTTCCTGCCGAAGGTGCTGGCCGGGCACACCTTCGACGAGGACACCGTCCTGGTGGGTCACTCCGGCGGCGCGGCGCTCCTGCTGGCGCTCCTGGAGCACGTCGGTGTCACAGTCGCGCAGGCGATCCTCGTCGCCGGCTACTGCACCCGGCCCAACACCAGCGAAGAACCGGTCCTGCAGGAGAGCTACGACTGGGCCGCGATCCGGTCGCACGTACGGGACATCTCCTTCATCAACTCGCGCGAGGATCCGTACGGTTGCGACGAGCGCCAGGGACGCGCCATGTTCGAGCGGCTCGGCGGCACCCAGATCGTGCGCGACGACGGGCACTTCGGCGACTACGACCAGCCGTACGACCGTTTCGAACTGCTCGACCGCCTCATCCCCTGACGTGCGCCGCTACAGCGGGCCAGGCCGGCCGGCCCGCTGTCGTCCCGTCCGGGGCACCGCACTGTCGCGACGGCGGACGGCACACTGCAACAATCGGTACGTGGCGAACGTCTGGTCCGGTGTCACGATCGATTGCGTCGACCCCGAGCGGGTGGCCCGGTTCTGGAGCGGGCTGCTCGGTCGCGAGCCCGGCCCGTCGCGAGAGGGCTGGGTCTACCTCGGCGAGCGCGGCGACCCCCAGCCGCGGTTGGTGTTCCAGCCGGTGCCGGAGCCGCGAACGGGCAAGGTGCGCGTACACCTCGACGTCACCGTCGATGACATCGACGAGGCGATGACGACGGTCGCCGATCTCGGAGGCCGGTTCACCGGTGAACGACACGACTATGACGAGGGCGTGGTCGTCGTCATGGCCGACCCCGAGGATCACGAGTTCTGCCTCGTCCAGCACTACGACTGACGGCTTCAAGGTCGCACCCGCTCCGGTCAGCCGCGCGGCGGGCTACTCCTCCGGGACGCGCGGCCCGACCTCGCCCCGCCGCAGATGCTCAGCGTTGCGGTCGGCTTCGCTGTCGGCGTGCTCGGCGCCGGAACCCGGGTCCGTCGTCCGGTGGCCCTCGGCGTCCTGGTAGACCTGGCCGGTCTCGAGGGCCCTCTCCTGCTGACTCTGCTCAGGGGTGGTCATGGCACCACACGTACCCTCCGGAGGCACCAGCAAACGGTCACCGACGCCTGGACCGCACCCGCGTGCCGGGGACGCCGTCAGCAGAAGAACACCTCGTCGGGGCGGGCGCCGTCGGCCAGAACGAGCGCCGCCTCGGCGTGCCGGACCAGGACCCGCACCCCGCTCGCGGCGGCCAGGTCGCGGGCCGCGTGCAGGTCGGTGCGAGAGGCACCCTGTTCGACGGCGACCAGGCCGGCACCGAGCAGGGCGGAGCAGCGTTGGATCGGGTAGGCGGAGGCGTCCGCCACCGTTCGGTACAGCTGGGCCGCCCGGTCGAGGTCGTGCTCGTGCACCCGGGTGTACTCGGCACGTTCGAGGATGACGGCCTCGGTGGAGAAGGGATGGTCGCGAGTGTAGAAGGCCGCGGTACTCGACCTGCTGGCGTCCAGCTCGGCGAGCTTGCCGGGGAAGCCGCCCGGATCGGTGCGGCGGGTCAGGGTGAGCCGCGCCGTCAGCACCGTGACCACGCCGTCGAGGAGGCCCTCACCACGAAAGCGCAGTTCGCTGAGGTGGTAGTGGCCTGCGGCGGCGACGTCGTCGCCCTCGTGCAGGGCAAGGCTGCCCTCCAGGTAGTCGGCCCAGGCGACCATGCGGTTGGCGGCGATGGCCACCGAGGGGCGCAGATCCTCGTCCACGCAGCGACGGCACTCGTCGAGGCGGCCGGCCCACATCAGGGCGTACGCGCGCTGGAACGCGGCACCCGCGACGCGGACCTGGTTCGGGTCCACCTCCTGGCGGGCACGCTCGTACGCCCGGGCGCCGACGCGGGCGGCCTCGTCGAGGTTGCCGGTCATCCGCAACGAGCTGGCACGGAGGGCGAGAAGGGTCGACGGGCTCCGGTCGTCGAGGTCGTCCGTGCCGCGCAGGACCCGTTGGTGGTCACCGTGCCGCGAGTGGGCGGCAATCAGCTTGCTCTCGGCGACCTTCCGCTTCCCGTCCGGGAGCAGAGGCGTCCGCGCGATCACCCCCAGCGGTACGGTCACCCACCGGCCCGCGTTGTTGACGACCTGCGCGCCCAGCTGTTTCAGGGTCTTGAGCCGGTCCGGATTGCGGGGCAACGTCCGCAGACCCGCCCGTACGGCACCCCGCCAGTCCCCGAGCACACCTCGCACCTGCACCTGGGCCAACGCGAGGTTTCCGCCCAGGGTGGGGAATGGCCGGGGCGGCGGCGTGACGGGCAGCTGATCCACCAGGTCCCGGTCCACCGCGACCAGCCCGTTGTCGGTGCACCAGGCGACGAACTCCCGGGACGGGTTCGGCGAGGGGACCGTGAACAGGGTGCCCTTCGTCGCGCAGCTCCGCAGCAGACGGGCCAGCCGACCCTCTTCGTCCACGCCGTCCTCGGGCCGGTAGAACCACATCACCGCCGTCGCCTCGGCGAGGATCCCGTCCCAGAGCGGCTGGAAGTCGAAGTCGCGCCCGCTGTAACCGATGAAGGCCACGACCCGGTGGCGGACCGCCTCCGTGAGAGCCTCCCGCCACCTCTGGTCGAGGCCCACGAGCACCTGCCGCGCGGTGACGATCAGGTCGCCGGGGAGCGAGCCGTGCGGTTTGTGGATCTCCCCGGGCTCGGCCGGGTCCGCCGGCCAGGAGACCGCGCGCAGGTCGGCGTCAGCCTCCTCGACAAGCGTGTCGAAGTTGACCGTCCACACGGCGCAGCCCATCGCCGCGAGCTGCGCCAACGCGACGTGCACCGCGTTGGGTCGCGGCGGCGCCGGCTCGACCGTCCGCAGGGTCCGGGACAGCCAGTCCTGCACGTCGACGCCGCTCTCCTTCAACGCGTGCATGAAGGGCTCCGGGGCGAGACCCTTGATGATCGCCTTCAGCCCGGGCTGGTCGAGATAGTCGGCCAGGCCGAGTTGCCTGAGGATCGCGTCACGCATGGGGTCGAACAGCGGCAGGGCCGCGGGAGGGGCGTAGGACGCACCGGCACCGGCGAACACGAACAGGTCGGCGTGCCGGGTGACGGAAGGTAGCCGATCCGTCATGTGGCGGCGGGCACCGTCGTACGAGTGATCACCTCGCACCGCCTCGGTCGTTCCCTGAACCACTGCCCCTGGGCGGCCCTCAGGCAGCGGTGCGTCGCGGCGCCGATCGCACGGGCGCGTTCACCGCGTACCCGGAAGTCGTGTTGACCTGCCACCACGCCATGACCTCCAGCCGGCCGTCTCTCCCGCAGCGACGCCGTGGCCCGGCCTGAGCTCTCCGGCACGCACAGGTCCTGCGAGCGGCGACGCCGCCTTCACCGCCGGCCGACGCCGATCCCACGCTGATGATGTCGCCCTGGCCGGCCGTCGGCCCTCCGCCTTTCGGGCAAGGCTGGCCGCGGGCGCACGCGGCAGGACCGGCGTGCCGGGCTGGCCCGGTGACCGGGCCTCGCATGGCTGGCGCACCCCGACGAGTCGGGAACGGCACCCTAGCTGGCGGTGGCGCGGGCGGCCGTGTCGATGAGGTCCGCGACCGGGCCGGGCTGCGAGACCGCCACGGCGTGGGACGCGTCGATCTCGACAGTCGTCGACCCGGCCCGCTTCGCCAGGAAGCGTTGCAGGTCCGGTGGGATGCCCAGGTCCTGGGTGCTGACCAGGGTCCAGGAGGGGATCGTCTTCCAGGCGGTCTTCGTCACGCCCTCCTGCTGGGCCGCGTCTGTGGGCGGTCGCTGGGTCACCGCCATCAGCTCAGCGGTGTCGGGGTCGACGTCGGCCGCGAACACCGCCGGGTACTTGTCCTGATGGATGTACTGCTCCATGGCCGTGCCACCGCCGTCGACGGGGATCGGCAGCATCTTGATGGAGGTGCCGAGCTGGCTTCCGGGGTACTTGGCGACCAGATCCAAGACGCTTTCGCCGACCTCGGGGCTGATGCTGGCGACGTACACCAGAGCCTTGACGTTGGGGGCGCCATCCGCGGCCTCGGTGATCACCGCTCCGCCGTACGAGTGGGCGGCCATCACGACCGGCCCGGAAATCGCGTCCACAACAGACCGCACGTAGGCGGCGTCCTTCTGCACACCCCGCAACGGGTTCGCGACGGCCATGACCGGGTAACCCCGGCGCTTGAGGTGGGCGATGACCCCGTTCCAGCTCGACGAGTCGGCGAAGGCGCCGTGTACGAGAACAATTGTGGGCATGTCAGAAGCGGCGTTCATCTGGCATTCCTTTCGAGAGGCCTCGGCTGTCCGCTGAACGCGGTGGCGCGGGCCGGACGACGGTGATGTTCGACGGCGTCTCGCTGACGGCCGCGTACCGGCTCCCACTTCCGGAGGTGGGAGCCGTGCGACAGGACCAGTATCAAGGCCGGTCAGACTCCTGTCAGCGAGATCTGCGAAGCCGGCGGCAGGGGCACGTGTCGGGCCGTCAACGGCCGTATGTCTCCAGCAGCCGCAGCCAGATCTCGCTGACGGTGGGGTACGCGGGGACCGCGTGCCACAGCCGGTCCAGCGGGACCTCGCCGACGACGGCGATCGTGGCGGCGTGGATCAGTTCCGCGACGTCCGGGCCGGCGAGGGTGCAGCCGACGATCACCTTCCGGTCCTCGTCGACGATCATGCGCGCGTGGCCCCGGTAGCCGTCCGCGTGCAGGGAGGATCCGGCAACGGCGCCCAGGTCGTGGTCCACGACCCGGGTCCGCAGTCCGGCCGCCCCGGCCGCGGCCGCGGTCAGTCCCACCGACGCGATCTCCGGGTCGGTGAAGATCACCTGCGGCACCGCACGCTCATCGGCCGTGGCCGCGTGCCGGCCCCACCTGCCGTCCTGGACCTCCTGGCCCGTCGCCCGCGCCACGATCACGTCGCCCACCGCGCGCGCCTGGTACTTGCCCTGATGCGTGAGCAGCACCCGCCGGTTCACGTCACCTGCGGCGTACAGCCACTCCCCGCCGCCGACGACGCGTAACGTGTCGTCGACCGCCAGCCAGGCTCCCGGCGTCAGCCCGATGCTCTCCAGGCCGATGTCCCCGGTGTTCGGCGTACGACCGATCGCCACGAGAACCTCGTCGGCCTCCACCCGACCGCCGTCGGCGGTGGTGATGTCGACGGTTCCGCTGTCGTCCCGGCGGACGGAGACGGCATCCGCGCCACCCCGTACCGACACACCTGCCGCGCGCAACGACTCGGTGACCAGCTCACCCGCGAACGGCTCCACCGACGGCAACACACCGTCGCGGGCCAGCACCGTCACCGCGGATCCCAGAGCGGAGAACGCGGTCGCCATCTCGGCCGCCACCACGCCACCACCGATGATGGCGAGCCGGCGGGGAACCGACCCGGCCGAGGCCGCCTCCCGACTGGACCACGGCGCTGCCTCCCGCAGGCCTGGGACATCCGGCAGGAGAGCGCTGCTCCCGGTCGCGACGACCACCGCGTGTCGCGCGGCCAACCTCGTCGTGACACCGTCGGCGCCGGTCACCTCGACGACCCGGGCGGAAGCGATCCGCCCCTGGCCGCGGTGCAGCGCGATCCCGGCCGACTCCAGCCACGCCACCTGCCCGTCGTCCTTCCAGTGCGACGCGAAGGAGTCCCGGCGAGCCAGCACCGCCGCCACGTCCAGCTCACCCGTCACCGCCTCGCGGGCACCCGGCATCTGCCGCGCCGCCCGCAGCACGGACGCGCTGCGCAGCAACGCCTTGGTCGGCATGCACGCCCAGTACGAGCACTCGCCGCCGACCAGTTCCCGCTCGACGACGGCAGCGGTCAGGCCTCCCCGCACGACCCGGTCGGCGACGTTCTCCCCGACCGGGCCGGCACCGATCACGACGACGTCGTACCCGATGGTGGTGGTCATGTCAGTTGCCCTTCGCGCGGCGGCCGAGACGCAGGGCGGCGATGAGGAAGAAGATGGCGCCGGGGATGGCGTAGCCTGCCGCGTTGGTCAGCGACGGGTCGTCCGCGGAAGCGGCGACGATGAAGGACCCACCGGCCAGCACCGAGATGCCGCCACTGATGATCATCGGCCACTGTCCGCCCATCCGGCGACGGGTGACGCCCACGACGAGCTGGACCAGACCGGCCACGACCGCCCAGGCGCCCCACACGCGCAGCACCGCCGGAATGCCGGACGCGGCCGCGACACCCACGCCGACGGCGGCGATCAGACTGACCGCGACGTTCACGTACAGCAGGGACGGCGTGCCGGTGGTGCGCGACGAGCGGAGGTCGTAGATGGCGGCGCCCACGTCGAACAGCGGGTAGAGCACGAACAGCACCACCGTGAGGGGGGCGATCTCCGTGGCGGTCGTGATCGCCACGAGTGCCCACACGATGGCGAACGCGAAGCGGACGAAGTAGAGGCGGCGCAGCGCGGCAGCGGTCTGGGACATGCCTGTCGAGGAAGCAGTGGTGGTCACGGGGGCCCTTCCGGAAACGCGAGGAGACCGAACGTTCTGTCTTGTTCAGCATGGCCGCGCCGACGCCGATTAGCAAGACCGACCGTTCTATCTGTCCGAGTGACCTGCCGCACAGCGAAGTCAGCGGTCCGCGAGACGCATCAGACCGAACGTTCTATCCGCTAAAGTGGGGGTATGGCACGTGGCGACACCGACACCCGGCCCTCCGAGGCGCGACAGCGGCTCCTGGCCACGGCGACCCGGATCTTCTACGCCGAGGGCATCCACTCCGTGGGCGTCGACCGGATCATCGCCGAGGCGAAGGTGACCCGAGCCACCTTCTACCGGCACTTCCCCAGCAAGGAAGACCTCATCCTCGCGTACCTGCGTGAGGTCCACGAGATGGAACGCGGCAGGGTCGACGCGGCCATCGCCGCCAACCCGTCGGCGGTCGACCCCCTCCTGGAGATCGCCGGCTCCATCGCTCAGCACATCCAGTCCCCCGGGTTCCGTGGATGCGCCTTCCTCAACGCCGCGGCGGAGTACCCGGACACCGACAATCCCGTACGCCAGGAGATCATCGCCCACCGGCGGTGGTTCCTGGACACGCTCACCACGCTGATGGCCCAGGTGCACCCGGAGACGGCGGATCCCGCCGCGCGCCACTTCGTCATGCTCCGCGACGGCGCCATGGCAGCCGGCTGCCTCTTCGACCCGTCCCTGGTGTCCGACACCTTCCTCCAGGGGGTCGAAGGACTGCTGCGCATCAACACCGAACGCCGGGCGAGCGACTCCGCCCGCTCGTAACGAGCCTCGCCCAGGCCGGCGGCGCGGGCGACGACGGGTCAGGCCTCGCAGTCGCGATCCCCGGGTGTCTCCCCCGCGACCGGTGAGGCGGGGACCTCCGTCGGCCGTCCCCGACTCCGCCGCGCGTCCAGGAGCGCGACCAGGGCCAGCACGCCGGCCACCACGCTCAGCCCGACCATCGGCTCCCAGCGGGCCACCGCCGGCGTGAACAGCAGCAGCGCCACCAGGCCGACGATCCGGGATCGGGAGACCCGGCCGAAGATCTCGTGCTCCAGCCGTGCGCGGGCGACGAGGAAGAGCATCGGACCGCCGACCAGGAACAGGAGCCAAGCGGGCCGGGGCGGTCCGAACGGGTCATCGATCACCAGCTCGTAGCCGACCGAGGTGACGAGCACGCTGAGCACGATCAGCAGATGCGTCCGTTCCGACATCGCGCCCAGCCGACCGGGCGGGGTCGCCCGCTCCAGAGCCTCGGTCAGCAGCAGACCGGCGCGGTGGAAGTAGATCCGCCAGATCAGCGCGCTGGTCGCGAACGCGACGACGAAGGCGGCCGCCCGCTCCCCGGAATAGTCGGCGCCGCTGAAAACCGTGCCGAGAACCAGAATCGACTCACCCAGGGCGATGAGAACCATCTGCTGGTACCTGTCGGCGAGATGCGTCCCGGCGATCCGCCAGCGGCCGATCCTCGAAGCGCCGACCCGGGGCAGCGGCCAACCCAGGGTCCAGGCGAGGTAGTCGACAGCGAGGGCCACGGCCCACAGCGACAGGCGGAACCGGTCCGGTCCCAACGCGCCTACCAGCCACAGCGGCGCGGTCGCCGCGGCCCATACGGCGAGCCGCAACGGCACCCTCCGTCGCGGATGGCCACTCAGCGCGGCGGCGACCACAAGCGGTCGCACCACCATCACCACCAGGTACGCGGCCACGAACGGCACCGCCCGCTCCTCCATGGCGCGTGGCAACGTCACCGCCATCACCAGCCCGGCGAACATGGTGCCGACCACGACCGCCTGGACGACCGGCTGCTCCGGCTCGTAACGGCTGGTGATCCAGGCGGTGTGCGACCAGATCAGCCAGAGCGCCAGAAAGAGCAGCAGCGTACGACCGAACCCCTCGGCGAGCGCCCAGCCGGTGTCGTCGCCCAGGCCGGCGAATCGTTGCGAGACCCGGGTGAGGGCCACCACGAACGCCAGATCGAAGAAGAGCTCCAGGAACGTGGCCCGTCCCGAACTCTCGGCAGGACGAAGCAGTGCGGCACCCCGTCCCGCCGTCATCGACCGCCCCCCGTTCCACCCTGTCGCCCAACGAGCCGTTGTCAGGGGGGTTGCGTCGACGGACGACGGCGGGGCCGTGCGGGCAACCGGTAGCAGGCGACACGGCTACCATCGATGCCACTCTGGATCGACCGAGGTGAGGGAGCTGCACGTGTCGGTGGGCGGGTTCTCGGCGAAGCGGCTGGTCCGGGTACGCGACCTGCTCGAGCGGCACGTCGACTCCGGTTTCGTTCCCGGCCTGATGATGGTCCTGGCCCGCCGGGGCGAGGTGCACGTCGAGGCCAGGGGGACTCTCGCGTTCCACGGCGCCGGCTCGCGGGTCCCGATGGCGGGAGACACGATCGTTCGCCTGGGGTCGATGTCGAAGCCGATCGTCGCGGCCTGCGCGATGACCCTGGTCGAGGACTGCACGCTGCGCCTGGACGACCCGGTGGACGACCTGCTGCCGGAACTGGCGGACATGCGGGTGCTCGGCGATCCGACCCGGCCGCTGGACGAGACGGTTCCCGCGACCCGTCCGACGACGCTGCGGGACATGCTGACCTTCACCACCGGCACCGGCACCGTCCTGGCCGAGCAGGGCACCGCCCCGATCGCCGACGCCCTGGACTCGATCGGCCAGCCGCACCTGGACGAGTGGGTGCGCCGCCTCGGCGCGCTGCCCCTGGTCCACCAGCCCGGTGAGCGCTGGATGTACCACACCCCCGCCGACGCGACGGGCGCCCTCATCGCCCGCGCCACCGGCAAGTCCCTCGGCGAGGCCCTGCGCGAACGGCTCTGCGACCCGCTGGGGATGACGGACACCGGGTTCAGTGTGGACGCCGACAGCCTCGACCGGTTCTCGACGGCGTACGACCGGGACAGCGCCCCCACCGGCGAGGCGGTCGTCGAGGACCTGCCGGACGGGGCGTTCAGCAGGCCGGCGACGTTCGAGAGTGGAGGCGGTGGGCTCGTCTCGACCGCCGACGACTTTCTCGCCTTCGCGTCCGCGCTGCTCGCCGGCGGCACCCACCGCGGCGAGCGGGTGCTCTCGCGGGCGTCGGTGGCCCTGATGACCACCGACCACCTGACACCCGAGCAGAAGGCGATCTCCGGATTCTGGCCGGGGTACTTCGACTCCATCGGCTGGGGTTTCGGGATGTCGGTCATCACGAGGTGCGGGCGCATCGGCCCCTCGGTGGGCAGTTACGGCTGGCCCGGCTTCTACGGCACCGCCTGGTACAACGATCCCGCCGAGGACATGACAGCCCTCGTCATCATGCAGCGGGCACATATGGGCGACCAGAGGCTGCCGATGTGGAGCGACTTCTGGACCACCGCCTACCAGGCGATCGACGACTGACCCGGGTCGGCCGGGCCCGCCGGGAGGGTGCTCCCGGCGGGCCCGGCCGGTGACGCGTCAGGGGCAGGGCGTACGCGCGCAGACGTCGATGACCTTCCCGGTACGGAGGAAGACCGCCTTCTGCTTCTGCGCTTCGGGCTGGGCGCGCGGGAACTCGTGCGGGTCGTCGCCGTACTCCGGCCCGGCAGGGGCGAGGTTGGTCGGCGGTGGGGCGTACGCGGCGCCGCTGTTCCAGACCACCATCGCCGAGCCGGTGTACGGGTACCTGCGGATCGGCGCGATGCCCCAGTACGGCCGCACGTCGGTCGACCAGCCATCGGCGAGCGCCGGGGTGTGCAGGCGGGCGCCGATGGTGCGCGCCTGCACCTCGGCCGCGGCGGGCGAGACCTGGTGGTCGCCGAAGGCCACGTGCATCAGCACCTGGTGCGCCGGGGTGTTCGGCAACGGTCGGTCGGTCATGTGCTGGGCGTACCCGTTGGCCTCGGAGCGGTCCCACAGCATCTGCAGCAGCGCGAGGATCAGTTGCTGGTCGACCCTGTCCGGGTAGGAGCCGTCCAGGACGTTTTGGAACGGCGCGAAGTCCACGCTGCGTTGCAGCAGCGTGGAGTAGTTCATCGCCGGTACGCCGAGCACCGAACGGGTCCAGTCCTGGGCGATGGCGGTGAGCGCGCCGCCGTTGATGCCGCCCTGACTGTTGCCGTCGTAGTGCAGCCCTCCGGCCACGTCGATCAGCGGTCGTGCGCTGCCGTCCCGGAACGCCGGGTGGGCGGCGAACCCGCCGGGGTGGATCATCGCGCGGCCCAGGAAGAGGAAGTTCAGGTAGCTCTGCTGCAACCGGTCGGCCACGGCGGGGAAGGCGGTGAGGTCGGTGAAGGCGCCCGCCACGTAGGGGACGTCGGCGGCGGCCATGCCGATCCAGCTGGTCGCGCAGAAGGTGAAGCCGTACGTGTTCGACATCGTCTTGACGTTTCCGGCGTTGATCTCGGTGGGTCTGCCGAGCAGGCCGTGGCCGTAGAGCGAGAGCTGCGCCGGTCTCGCCGGGGAGGCGCTGCGCGGGATGTTGCAGACGAAGTCGGCCGCCACGGTCGCGCCGGACGGCGTGGGCAGGGCGTTCGGCGTCGGTGGTGTCCCGTTGCCGCCGACCGGCCCGTAGTGCAGCCGGGAGCCGGGCCCGCCGTCGCCGGTCAGGTAGGACGGCACGTCGACGGTGCCGGTCACCTGCCGGGCGATCAACGGGTCCTGCTCGGGGGTGTGGTCGGTGACCGTGGTGACGGTGAACGAGGGTGCCGCCCGGCGGAGGTCGGCGAAGGCGCTGTCCCGCACCGCCAGCATCCGGCCGGTCAGGCCCTGCCGGCTGGCGACCGTGAAGTCCCAGGCCAGATAGAGGCTGTGCCGCTTGACGCCGGCCCGGCCCAGGTCGCCGATGATCCGCTTCATCTGCGGCACGCGCGGGTCCCGATGGCCGAGGCCGACGCCCCTGGTGTACGCCGTGAACGCCTTCGGCGCCGGGATCACCGCACCCGTGCCGTCGCGCATGCCGCGAAGGCCCACGACGTACCGGGTGCCCTCGGTCAGCGCCACCGCCGGGCGGATGATCAATGACTGCCGGTCCGGCTGGCCGGCGGCGTGCGCGTCCAGCTCGGCCCAGTAGGGGGTGCGCTCGCCGGTCCGCGTGTTGAGCAGCACGATCGGCGCGTCCGGCGCCAGCGAGCGGCCGATGTCGGTGACCGGTGCGATCCCGGTGGCGGCGGTGTCGAGGCCGGGCACCCGAACCAGGATCGGCGATCCGGGGCTGAACCCGTCCTGCCGGTTCCACTCCGTCGGGTCGATCGGCGTTCCCTGGACGTTCGCGGGCATCGCGGAGGCCGCGAACCGCACCCGCTTGCCGGTGGGGCTGGTCCGGTCCGGCACGGTGAAGTGGTCGTTCGGGAACGGCAGCAGGCAGGCCGTCGGGTCGATCGGGTCGCAGCCCGGACGCCCGGTCGCGCCGGGAGTCGCGGGCGGTGCCGCGGCAGCGGCCGGAGCGAGCAGGACGGCGACCGCCGTCACCAGCACGGACACAGAGAGACGGAGCCGTACGGGGGTGGTCACACACATCTCCTTCGACGGTGGACGATGGCTCGGTGCGGAGCGAGGGTGGTGGGTGGTGTTCTTCCTACGCCCGTGAACGGATCTCAGCAAGGTGTGGTGACACTCCCCCGGGCGGCGGTGGCAGCACCCGGGCGACGCCCCGGGTGAGGACCAGCCGGCCGGTGCCGTCCACGGCCTGGAAGGCGGCGCCGTGGCGGCGGCGCCAGATGCGGATCGTCAGGGTGTCGCCGGGATACATGGGTGCCGTGAAGCGCGCGTCGACGCGGCGCAGCCGGGCCGGATCCGATCCGGCGACCGTGTGCAGCAGGGCACGCCCGGCGTAGCCGTACGTGCAGAGCCCGTGCAGCAGCGGCCGGGGCAGGCCGGCGCGATCAGCGACCGCTGGATCGCTGTGCAGCGGGTTGCGGTCGCCGCTGAGGCGGTAGAGCAGGGCCTGGTCGGTGGGCACCGGGTAGCTGATCTCGTGGTCGGGTGGTCCGGCCAGGGCCGGCCGGGCGGGCGCGGGGGCCCGGTCGCCGCCGAAGCCGCCAGCACCGATGACGAAGAAGCCCGCGGTGGCGGTGGCCAGCGGGCGGTCCTGCGCGTCGCGGATCCGGGAGACGACGCGGACCAGGGCGCCGCTCCCCTGGTCGTACACCGAGGTGACGGTGGCGGTGGTGCGGGCGGTGCCGGCGGCGGGCAGTTCGCGGTGCAGCACCAGGGACTGCTCGGCGTGCCGGACGGCCGCCGGGTCGCCGAGCGGGGGTGGGTCGGCGGCGAGCAGGGCCGCGAAGGTCGGTAGTGCCGCGTGTGGGTGGCCGGCGGAGTTCTCGGTGGTGAAGCGAAGTTCGGCGGCGGGGTCGTGCTGTCCCGCGCCGACGCCGAGGGCGTACAGCACCGCGTCGGTGCTACTCCAGTGCCGTTCGATCGTGCGCCGCCAGTGGCGCAGCGAGGCAGGGCTGAAACGGTCGCCGGGCAGTTCGGCGCCTGCGCGACGCATCATGGGAAGCCCCCGGTCGTGAGTCTGGACGGTAACGAACTGCTGGTCAGAGGGTCGTGATCTCTTGACGGTGTGCTCGGCCACACAGTACCGTCCCATATTAAGCAACACGGACCACCATATGAGCCGGTCGAGGACTGAGGTAGCCATGAAGATGCGAACGTTGCGGGTAGCGGCCGCGGCTCTGCTGATAACGGTCTCCGGGGCCGCATGCGCCGAGAACCAGACGGCCGACGAGGCCGGTGGCTCCGCCGCCGCACCGTCCGCCAACGTCACGTTCGGCGTGGGCGTCGACCCCGCGTACTCACCGATCTACCTCGCCGACCAGGACAAGCTGTTCGCCGAGGCGGGCGTCAACGTGACGGTGACCCAGTTCCAGGAGGGCACCGGCGGCCTCGACGCGATCCTGGCCAAGCAGGGCCAGTTCACCGCGAGCACCGAGTCCAGCCTGCTCAACCGGGCCACCCGCGGCGACATCAAGGGCCTGGCCGTGTTCTCCCAGTCCCCCAGCTTCATCAAGCTCGTCGCCCGCTCCGGGATCGCGGACGTGGCCGCCATCAAGAAGTACGGCGTCGTGCCCGGCACCGTCAACGAGTACGCCACCAACAAGGTCCTCGCGTCCAAGGGCATCAGCCGCGACGCGGTCGAGTTCGTCAAGGCCTCCCCCGCCGAGATGCCGGCGCTGCTGCAGCGCGGCGACGTCGACGGCTACATCATGTGGGAGCCGTGGCCGTCGCGCGGAGTCGCCAACGGCGGCAAGGTGCTGCTCACCAGCGGCGACATCGGCTACGTCTACAACCTCGTGATCGGCGTCGACGGCGCCTGGTACGAGGCGAACAAGGACGCCGCCAAGAAGGTCGTCGACACCGTCGGCAAGGCGTGCGAGCAGCTCACCGCCGACCCCGCGAAGTCTGGCACGGTCACCGAGAAGGCGATCAAGGTCCCGGCCGCCGAGGCGCAGACCCTCCTGGAGGGCGTGGAGTGCAAGGTTCGCGACTTCACCGACGAGGACCTGCAGCGCTACGCCGAGATCGCCAAGTTCCAGCAGGACAGCAAGATCGTGCAGAAGGCGGCGGACCCTGCGACGGTGATGGTCAGGGGCCTGGTGTGACCTCCGACGGCACACGTACCGCCAACCCGACCGGCCGGTCGTCCGCGACCGGCCGGGCCGGGGACCCCGTCTCCCTGCGCGACGTCGACATCCGCTTCGGCGACTTCGACGCGGTGCGCGGCGCGACGCTCGACATCGCGGCGGGCGAGTTCGTCTGCCTGCTCGGGCCCAGCGGCTGCGGCAAGTCGACGCTGCTCAACGCGGTCGCCGGGTTCGTCACACCGGCCGGCGGCGAGGTCACCTGCGGCGGCACCCCGGTCAGTGGACCGGACGTGGCGCGCGGCGTGGTGTTCCAGAGCGCGGAGGCGCTGTTCCCCTGGCTGACCGTCCGGCAGAACGTCGCGTTCGGCCCCCGGATGCGGCGCATGCCGAAGACACAGCGCACCGCCGTCGAGGACCGCTACCTGGCGATGGTCGGGCTCAGCCACAGCGCCGACCGGTTTCCCAGCCAGCTCTCCGGCGGCATGCGGCAGCGGGCGCAGCTCGCCCGGGTGCTCGCCAACGAGCCCTCCGTCATCCTCATGGACGAGCCGTTCGGGGCCCTGGATGCCCAGACCCGGCTGGTCATGCAGGTCGAACTGGACCGGATCTGGCGCGACACCGGCGCCACCATCCTGTTCGTCACCCACGACATCGGCGAGGCGATCCTGCTCAGCGACCGCATCGTCACCATGACGGCCGGCCCCGCCGCCGCCATCAAGAACGTGTACCCCTGCGATCTGCCCCGGCCCCGCGACCTCACCGACCCGGCCAGCGCCGCCCTGTTCCGGCAGCTGCGTGAGGACATCGGCGAGGAGGTGGCCCGCACCCTGCGGGCCCAGGGGCTCGACGACGGGCACGACGGCCGGCCGGCCGGTCACCAGGAAGGGGCGGGACGATGACCGTCGACGTGCGTACGGACCCGGCGCCCACCCCCGTCGCGCCGCGCCGCCCGGCGCGCCGGGCGAGCGCCCGGCCCCGACTGACCCGGATCGGGCTGTCGCTGCTCTCCGTGGCCCTCGGCATCGTCGTCTGGGACCTGGTGAGCCGCAACTACACCGCGTTCTTCCTGCCGTCGCCGATGCTGACCTGGCAGGGCGCGGTCGACCTTATCCGTGACGGCACCCTGTGGGACTCGATCAGCGCCTCGTCGACGCGCATCCTGACCGGCTGGGCTCTCGGCGTCGTGATCGGCGTGCCGGTGGGGCTGCTCATGGGGTGCATCCCCTGGTTGCGGCTGATGCTCGACCCGTACATCCAGTTCTTCCGGTTCGTCCCGCCGATCGCCTTCGTCACGCTGGCGATCATCTGGCTCGGCCCGGGCGAGGCGTCCAAGATCGCGCTGATCTTCTACACCACGGTCTTCATCGTCGCGCTCAACACCCTGGCCGGCGTGCTGGCCGTCGACGACCTGCGACTGCGGGCGGCCCGCGCCCTCGGCGCCTCGCCGCTGCGCACCCTCGTGTCGGTGGTGCTGCCGTCCACGGTGCCGCACGTCGTCACCGGCGCCCGGCTCGCCATGGGCAACTCGTTCCTGACGATCGTCTCGGCGGAGATCGTCGCGGCGCAGAGCGGGTTGGGCTCGCTGATCTGGACCGCCCGCAACTACGCCAAGACCGAGTGGGTCTTCGTCGGCATCCTCGCCCTCGGCCTCCTCGGCTACCTCTTCGACTGGATCCTGCGGACCGTCGCGCGGGGCAGCCTGCGCCGCTACGGCGTCACCTTCTGACGCCCTCCAGCGTCACCGCCGCACGGTCCCCCTCCCACGAAAGGCACTCCCGCATGCTCTGCATCGGCGTCGACATCGGCGGCACCTTCACCGACGTGATCGTCTACGAGCCGGCCACCGCACGGCTCGCCGAGGCGAAGACCCTGTCGACGCCGCACGACCCCGCCGCCGCGATCTTCGAGGGGCTGGCCAAGCTCGGCGTCTCACTGGACGCGGTGGAACGCTTCGTGCACGGCACCACGCGGGTGACGAACGCGCTGCTGGAGGGCTCCGGCGACCCGGTCAGCGTGGTCACCACCGCCGGCTTCCGCGACGTGTTGGAGATGGGCCTCGGGCATCGGCCGCGGCTCTACAGCGTCAAGGAGGCGGCACGTCCGTCGCTGGCGCCCCGCTCGCTGCGGCACGCCCTGCGGGAACGGATCGCCGCCGACGGCGAGGTCACCGAGCCACTCGACCCCGGTCACCTGGACGAGGTGCTGGACCGGGTGGCGGCTGCCGGGCCAGGGGCCGTGGCGGTCTGCCTGCTGCACTCGTACCGCAACCCCGCCCACGAGCGCGCAGCGGCGCTGCGGCTCGCCGAGCGCCACCCCAACCTGGTCTGCACCGTCTCCTCCGACGTCGTACCGGAGCAGGGCGAGTACGAACGGTTCGCCACCACCGTGCTCAACGCCAGCGTCCGGGGCGCCGTCGCCGACTACCTGCGCGGGCTCGGCACCGCCCTGGCGGGTGCCGGGTACGTGCAGCCGCTGTCCATCATGACCAGCAGCGGTGGCGTCGTCTCCACCGACGAGGCCAGCCGCCTGCCGATCAACCTGGCCCTCTCCGGCCCGGCGGGCGGTGTCGCCGCCGCCGTCCACGTCGCGGGCCTGGCCGGATACTCGAACGTGATCACCTGCGACATCGGCGGCACCAGCACCGACGTCTGCCTGATCAAGGGCGGCGCGCCGCTGATGACCAGCGACGGGACGATCGCCGGATACCCGAACCGGACATTCCAGGTGGAGATCAACACGATCGGGGCGGGCGGCGGTTCCATCGCCTGGCGCGACCTCGGCGGCGAGCTGCGGATCGGGCCGCGCAGCGCCGGTTCCACGCCCGGCCCGGCCTGCTACGGCCGTGGCGGCACCGAGCCGACCACCACCGACGCGCACCTGCTGGTCGGGCACCTCGACCCGCAGGAGAGCCTGGGCGGTGAGGTGCGGCTGGATCCCGCGCCGGCGGCGGAGGCCGCGACGGCGCTCGCCGGGCAGCTCGGGCTCGACGACATGGAACTGGCGCACGGCATCCTGCGCCTGGCCACCATCAAGATGACCAGCGCGATCAAGGAGATCTCCGTCGCACGCGGGCACGACCCGCGCGACTTCGTGCTGATGCCGTTCGGCGGGGCCGGGCCGATGCACGCCACCGCGCTCGCCGACGAGTTGGGCATCAGCCGCGTGCTGGTGCCGCCGGTGCCGGGCAACTTCTCGGCCCTGGGATTCGTCACGGCCCGCGCCCGTCACGACTACGTCCGTACCGTCCTGGTGGCCGCCGACGAGCCCGGGCTGGCCTCGGCACGGGCGGTCGTCGCGGAGTTGCAGGACGCGGCCCGGGCACAGCTCAAGGCGGAGGACGGCGTCGAGGCCGACCAGGTCTCGTTCGCGCTGACTGTGGGAATGCGCTTCCGCGGACAGAGCCACGACCTGGCGGTCGCGGTGGCCGACCTGCCCGCCACGGCCGAGGATCTGGTGTCGGCGTTCCACGACGCGTACGCCGAGCGGTACGCCTACGTGCGCACCGGCCACCCGGTCGACATCGTCAACTGCCGCCTCACCGCCTTCGGGCCCAGCCCCGAGGTGCGCTTCGCCGCGCCGGCCAACGGCGAGGCCCGACCGGGCCACACCCGGCTGTACGGGCCGGACGGCTGGGTGGACGCCGCGGTGTGGCGGCGCGCCGAACTGGCGCCCGGTGTCGCGGTGACCGGCCCGGCCGTGGTGCGCGAGAACGGCAGTACGACAGTCGTCGGGGCCGGCTGGCGCGGCGCCGCCGACGAGCACGGCAACCTGCTGCTCACCCGGGACTGACCGTGCCGTCACTCGCCCTCGACGCCGTCCTGCTCGACGGGGCGGCCCGGCACCCGGACCGGCCGCTGTACGCGTTCGCGGAGCTGGACCGCCCGGTCACGTACGCCGAGTTCGCCGAGCTGGCGGGTCGGGGCGCGGCGGTTCTGGCCGCCCACGGGATCGGTCGCGGTGACCGGATCGCCGTGTGGTCGGAGAACAGCCTCGCCTGGCTGACGTTGCTCGCGGCGGCGGCCTGGCGCGGCGCCACCCTGGTGACCCTGCACCCGGGTCTCACCGCCGCGGAGCTGGCCGAGACGGTGACCCGCGCCCGGCCCCGCCGGCTGTTCGCGGCCGGTCGGATCCGGGACCGAGACGCGACCGCCGAGGCGGCCGCCGCCCTGGCCGGGTCGCCGTACGCGCCGGACGGTGTCCACACGCTCGCCGACGACGGCGGCCGGGGCGCGCTGACGGCGTTGGCCGGCTGGGCTGACGCGCCGCCCGAACCGGCCGGTGACGCCGACGCCGTGCTGAACATCCAGTTCACCTCCGGCTCCACCGGCCCCGCCAAGATGGTGGCGCTCACCGCCCGGAACCTGGTGCGCAACGCGCAGTGGACGGCCCGGGCGGCCGGGCTGCGCCAGGCCGACACCCTCGCCTCACCCCTACCGCTGGCGCACGCCGCCGGGCTCAGCAGCGGCGCGGTGCTCGCGCTGGTCACGGGGGCGCTCTGGGTGTCGACGCGCCGGTTCCGCTCGGAGACCGTGCTGGACCTGGTGGAGCGGCACCGCTGCACCGTGCTTCAGGCCGTACCGACGATGGCCACGATGCTCGCCGACCGGGTCGAGGGCGAGCCCGGCCGGTGGGACCTGTCGTCGCTGCGCGTCGGCTTCCTCGGCGGCGCGCCGTGCCCGCCCGCGCTGCGCGAGCGCACCACGCGCGTGCTGGGCCTGGACCGCACGGCCGTCGTCTACGGTCAGACCGAGGCGGGTCCCACGATCAGCGTCGACCCGGGCGACGGCAGCTGCGCACCGATCGGCCGGACCGTCGGCCGGATCGTGCCCGGCCTCGACGCCGCCGTGGTGCGGCCCGGCACCGGTGACGCCGTATCGCCCGGCGAGGCGGGTGAGCTGCTGGTGCGCGGCGAGTCGGTCATGTCCGGCTACGTCGACGACCCCGCCGCCACCGCCGCCGCCCTGACCGCCGACGGCTGGCTGCGCACCGGCGACCGCGGCGCGATGACCGCCGAGCGCGTGTTCACGCTCACCGGCCGGGTCAAGGAGCTCATCATCCGTGGCGGCGAGAACGTCAGCCCGGCCGAGGTGGAGGCCGCGCTGCTCGACGACGCCGCCGTCGGCCAGGCGTGCGTGCTCGGCGTGCCGTCGGCGCGCTGGGGCGAGGAGGTCGGTGCACTGCTGGTCGCCGCGCCCGGCGCCCGGCTCGACACCGAGGTCGTCGTCGCCGCCGTCGCCGGGAGGCTGGCCCGACACAAGCTGCCCACCCGGGTACGCGCGGTCGCCGCACTGCCCCTGCTGCCGTCCGGCAAGGTCGATCGGCGCGCCGCGCTGACGCTCTTCGAGGGGGAGAACTGATGCAACTCGGGTCGTGTTTCCTCGATTCGCTGACCGTCACCAGCTTCTTCGGCAACGCCGAGATGCGCGGAGTCTTCAACGACAGGCAGCTCATGCAGTCCTGGCTGGACGTGGAGGCCGCGCTGGCCCGCGGGCAGGCGTCGCTCGGGATCATCCCCGGGGCGGCCGCGGAGGCGATCACCGCGACGGCGCGGCTGGAGAAGCTGGACACCGCGGCCCTTGTCGCCGATGCCGAGGACACCGTCCACCCGCTGGTGCCACTGGTGCGCGCCCTGACCGCCGCCTGCCCCGGTGACGCCGGACGGTACGTGCACCTGGGCGCCACCACACAGGACGTGATGGACACCGGGTTCGTGCTGCGCGCCCGCGCCGGCCTGGACGTCGTCGGGCGCCAACTCGACGAGCTGGTGCGGCTGCTGCGCCGGCTGGCGCTGCGGCACCGCAGCACCCCCATGCCGGCGCGTACGCACGGCCAGCAGGCCCTGCCGACCACGTTCGGGCTGCGCTGCGCGGTGTGGCAGAGCGAGCTGCAACGCCACCGGGACCGGCTCCGCGAAATGCGCGCCCGGCTGCTGGTGACCAGCATGGGCGGGGCGGCGGGCACGATGGCGGGGTACGGGCCGCAGGCGTTCGCGCTGGAGCGGGCCGTCGCCGACGACCTGGGCCTGGCCGTGGCGGACACCCCGTGGCACGCCACCTCGGACCGGTTCGCCGAGTGCCTCATGGTGCTGGGCATGGTGGCGTCCAGCGGCGAGAAGCTGGCCCGCGAGGTGTACTTCCTGGGCCGTACCGAGGTCGGCGAGGCGTACGAGCCGCAGCGCGCGACCCAGGTCGGCAGCAGCACGATGCCGCACAAGCGCAACCCGATCCGCTGCGAGGCGGTGATCGCGGCGGCCGGCACGCTGCGCGCGCAGGTGCCGCTGGCCCTGCAGACGATGGTGGCGCAGGACGACCGGGACATGGGCGTCGGCATGACCCTGTGGAAGCTTCTCCCGGAGTGCTTCATCCTCATCGGTGGTGTCCTGGAGCGCCTGGTGGAGGTCTTCGGTGACCTGGGCGTGAATCCGGACCGGATGCGCGCCAACCTCGATCTCACCGGCGGGCTGGTGCTGTCGGAGGCGGTGATGCTGCGGCTGGCGGGCACGCTGGGCCGCGAGGAGGCGCACCACCTGGTGATGCGGGTGGTGCGCGACAGCCTGGAGCAGGACCGCCCCTTCGCTGACGTGTTGCGCGCCGACCCGCAGGTCGCCGCCGCCCTGCCCGGCGAGGATGTCGCCGGGCTGCTGGACCCGCTGTCGTACGTCGGTCACGCCGCCGCCCTGGTGGACCGCGCCCTGCTCACCTCGGAGTCGCCATGACCAGCGCACCGTCCACCTCGTCGCCCGTGCTCCTCGACCGGGCGGGTCGGCTGGCCCGGATCACTCTGAACCGCCCACACCGGCGCAACAGTTTCGACCTGGCGATGCTGGCCCGGTTCGAGGACGTGCTGCACGAGGTGGGACGCGACTCCGAGGTGGAGGTGGTGGTGCTCACCGGTGCCGGGTCGGCGTTCTGCGCGGGTACCGACCTGGACGAGCTGGCCGGTCTGGACGCCGCCGCCACCATGCAGGTGCAGCGCCGCACGGCCGAGCTGGTGGAGCGCTGGTACCGGTTGGAGCAGACGACGGTGACCGCGTTCAACGGCCCGGCGATCGGCTCCGGCGCGGTGCTCGGGCTCGCCGCCGACCTGCGCGTCGCGGCGGACCGCTGCTTCTTCACGTTCCCGGAGGTCACCTTCGGCATTCCGCTGACGTGGAGCGGCATGGCGATCCTGGCCGACCTGGTGGGGGCGGACCGGGCGAAGCGCTGGCTGCTGCTGGGAGAGCGGATCGGCCCGGCGGAGATGCTGCGCCACGACCTGGTCACGGCGGCGGTGCCGGCCGACGAGCTGGGCGCGGCGTGTGACGCGGTGGTCGAGCGACTGCTGACCGTCTCGCCGGTGGGCCGGTCCATGACGAAGCGGGCCGCGCGCCTGGCCGGACCGCGCTTCGAGGCCGCCGCGAACGACTCCTACCTGGGTGCGCTGAGCGTCGCGTTGCGGCCGGCCGGCCCCTACCCGAAGGGCGGGCAACGGTGAAGGTGTACCAACTGCTGGCGGACGCGCTCGTCGCGCACGGCGTCGACACGGTGTTCGGCCTGCTCGGCGACGCCAACATGTTCCTCGTCAGCGACCTGGTCGGCCGGCACGGTGTGCGGTTCGTCGCGGCCCGCAACGAGAACGCCGCAGTGATGATGGCCGACGGGTACGCCCGCGCGACCGGCCGGTGCGCCGTGGCCACGGTCACCCAGGGGCCGGGGCTGGCTGTGGCGGGTGCGGCGCTGACGATCGCCCGCCAGGCGCGTACCCCGCTGGTGCTGGTGGCGGGTGACACGCCGCCCGGGGATCCGGGGCACGTGCAGAACTTCCCGCAGCAGCCGTTCGCCCTGGCGACAGCGGGCCACATGGTGCAGGTGGTGGGCGCGGCGGGGGCGGTCCGTGACGTCGCTGCGGCGTTCCGGCTGGCCCGCTCCGCACCGGGGCCGGTGGTGCTGAACGTGCCGATGGACCTGCAGGACGAGGACGTCCCGGAGGACGTTCCGCAGCCGGTCGCGGTGGCCGAGCCGCGCCCTCCGGGGCCGCCAGCGCCGCACCCGGACGACGTGGCGATGCTCGCGCGGCGGTTGCGGAGCGCGAAGCGCCCGGTGGTGCTGGCCGGCCGGGGCGCGCAGGAGGCCGCGGCGGCGGTACGGGAGTTGGCGGATCGCGGCGGGGCGGTGCTGGCCACCACGCTCATGGGTGCTGGCGTCTTCGCGGACCACCCGTACTGCCTGGGGGTGGCGGGTGGGCTGGCCCGGCCGCTGACCCGGCGGGTGCTGGGCGAAGCGGATCTGGTGCTGGCGTTCGGTGCCGGGCTGAACCGGTGGACGGCGGATCACGGCCGGTTGTTCGCCCAGGCCGAGGTGGTGTGCGTCGACACCGACGCGGCGGCGATCGGCGCGCGCTGGCCGGTGGACGCCGGGGTGGTGGGCGACGCGGCGGTGGTGGCGGCGGCGGTCTCGGCGGCGCTGCCGCCGGTCCAGCGGCCACGGTGGCGTTCCGCGGAGCTGGCGCGGGAGGTGGCGGCGGCCGACCCGTTCGCCGGTCTGGTCCCGTTGCGGGCGGCGGACCGGATCGACCCGCGGGCGTTCCTGCGGGTGTGCGCCCGGCGGTTGCCGGCGCGCCGCACCACTGTGGTGGGGGTGGGGCACTTCGGCGGCTGGCCGAACCTGCTGCTGGACTCACCCGCGGTGGACCGGGCGCTGATCGCCCCGTGGGACTTCGGCAGCATCGGCGTGGGGCTGCCGTTCGCGGTGGGCGCCGCGGTGGGCCGCCCGGACCGGCCGGTGGTGGCGTTCGAGGGTGACGGGAGTCTGCTCACCGGGCTGGGTGAGCTGGACACGCTCGCCCGCACGGGTGCCGCGGTACTGCTGGTCGTTCTGGACGACGCCGCGTATGGCGCGGAGGTGCGCAAGCTGCGACCCCGGGGGGTGGATCCGTCGCTCGCCCGTTTTCCCGAGCGCGACCTCGCCGGGGTGGCGCGGGCGCTGGGTGTGCCTGCCTGGACGGTGACGGACGAGGCCGGTGCCGACGCCGCGTTCGACGCGGTGCTGCCGGTCACCGGCCCTGCCCTGCTGCACGTGCGGGTGCACCCCGGTGTCGTGCAGGAACACTTCTGAGCCGGTCAGTCCCCCCAGATCGCGCCGACGCCGTGGCCCATCTGACGCGACAGTTCGTTCGCGGTGCGGACGGCGGCGGCGGCCAGCTCGGCGACGCGGGCCTCGTCGAGGCGGAAGATCGGCCCCGAGACGCTGATCGCGGCGGTGACGTGGCCGAGACGGTCGCGTACGGGGGCGGCGACGACGCGCAGGCCCTCCTCGCTCTCCTCGTCGTTGAGTGCCCACCCCTGCTCACGGACCTGGTGCATCCGCTTGGCGAACGTGTCGAGGTCGGTGATGGTGTTCCGGGTCAGCGGCGTGAACTGAGTGCCGGCGAACATGGCCCGGATCTGCTCGTCGTCGAGGTCGACCAGCAGGGCCTTGCCGGCCGCGCTGCACCACAGGGGGATGCGGCGGCCGAGGCGGGAGACGAGCTGCACGTTGCGGGTGCCGTGCTCGATGTAGATCGACAGGGCGTCCGAGCCGTCGCGGATGGAGAGGTTCACCGACTCGCCCTCGTCCTGGGCGAGTTGGTGCAGCAGCGGCCGGGCCAGGGCGTGCATGTCGAGCCCGGCGAGGAAACAGGCGCCCAGCTCGAAGACGGTGACGCCGAGCCGGTAGGCGCCGGTCTCGTCGTTGCGGTGCAGGAAGCCGGTGTCGGCGAGGGCCCGGAACAGCCGGCTGGCTGTCGACTTGTGCAGCCCGAGCTCCCGGCTGACGTCGCTCACCTTGCGTTCGACGCTGCCACCGCGGAAGGCCAGCAGCACGCTGAGGGCGCGGTCGAGCGCCTGGGTGCCGGACTCCCGGGCGACGGGTTCCTCCGCAGCTGAAGAGGGTTCTGCGGCCTGCGACATCTTGCTTCCCACTTTCTCGGTTGATAGTGTTTCACAATATAAACCACGGACCACATTATGGTCCACGTGAGGTCAAGGCCGAACCGCTCGGCACAACGAGCCGGAACACATGAGGCGTCGCATGACCAAGACGTTGAACCCGATCGACCTCGAGATCGTCACCGAGGGTCTGATCTCGATCGTCCGCGAGATGCGCCAGACGATCTTCCGCACCGCGCACTCCCCCGTCATCGCCGACGCGCAGGACTTCTCCTGCGCACTGTTCGACCCCAAGGGCCAGATGGTCGCCCAGGGGCGCGACATGCCCGGGCACGTCATCGCCATGCCGGCCTCCGTCGCCGAGATCTTCGCCGACTTCGCCGACGAGATGCGCCCCGGCGACCTGTACATCGTCAACGACCCGTACCGGGGCGGCAGCCACCTCAACGACGTCACCCTGATCACCCCGGTCTTCGTCGACGGCGAGCTGTTCCTCTTCCCCTGCGTGCGCATGCACTGGGCGGACATCGGCGGGATGACCCCCGGCAGCGTCTCCGGGCAGGCCACCGAGATCCTCCAGGAGGGCCTGCGCATCCCGCCGATCAAACTGATCGAAGAGGGGCGCCCCAACGCCGCCGCGTACGCCATCCTCTTCGCCAACGTGCGGATGGCCGACGAACGGCGCGGCGACCTGGAGAGCTGCATCGCCGCCTGCCACACCGCCGAGCGGCGACTGCGCGAACTCGTCGGACGCTACGGTGCCGAACTCCTGCTCGACAGCGTCGCCGCCAACATGGACCGCACGGAGCAGCGGCTGCGCGACCGCATCCGCGAGTTGCCCGACGGCGTCTACCGCTACGAGGACTACCTCGACCTCTACACCGACGGTCGGTACGATCCCGCGCTGGTGCGCTGCGTGCTCACGGTCGACGGCGACGAGATCGACGCCGACTTCCGCGGATCGTCCACGCAGGTCGCGGCAGTCGTCAACTCCTCGCATGCCATGACCGTCGCTGGCGTCTTCATCGCCGTCAAGAGCGCGCTCGATCCCGGCGGCCTGGTCAACCACGGCGCCTTCCGTCCGCTGCGGGTGCACACGGAGCCGGGCACCGTCGTACACGTCGCCTATCCGGCGCCCGCCAACGCCCACAGCGAGGTGCGCAAGCGCGTCATCTCCGCCGTCATGGCCGCGCTGAGCCAGGTCGCGCCCGACCTCATCGCGGCCGACCAGTTCGGAACCACCTTCCAGAACCTCATCGGTGGCGTGGACCAGCGCACCGGCCGGCCCTACCTGTACTACGACTACCCGGCCGGCGGCAACGGCGGGTTCCTGGAAGCCGACGGACCGAGCGCGATGAACCCCGTCGACCTCGGGGACATCTCCACCATCCAGTCCGTCGAACGGCTGGAGACCGAGATCCCCATCCTCGTCGACGCGTCCGAGCTGCGCCTCGGCTCGTGCGGAGACGGAGTACGCCGAGGCGGGCTCGGCAGCCGACGCGAAACCCGACTGCTCGCCAGCACCGGCGCCTACTCCGTACAGACGGACCGCACCACGGTGCCGCCGTACGGTCTGCACCACGGCGGCCCCGGTGCCCCGACCGTCACGTACGTGGTCCGCGCGAGCGGCGAGCGGGTCGACTTCGAGACCCCCGGCAAGGTCGCCGGCTTCCCGATGCGTGCCGGCGACGTCCTCGTCATGGAGTCCGCGGGCGGCGGAGGCTGGGGTGACCCGCTCGACCGTGAACCCGCCGACGTCGCCGATGACGTCGCGCAGGGATACCTCACCGCCACCGAGGCCGAGCGCCGCTACGGCCTGCGCCTCGACGACGACGGCCGCGTCGACACCGGCGGGACCGCGGCGGCCCGGCGGGAGATGCGCGCGGGACGGCGATGGCTGCGTGTCACCACGAGCGACCGGAGGCCGTACGCCGGGGAGCGCGGGCGGCAGCGGCTCGCCTACGTGGCCCCCGGCGCCGGCCTGGCCGAGGACGCCCTCGTGGAGATCCACGGCGCGCACCCCGCACCCCTGCGGGCCTGGGTCCGGCACGACGCCGACCTGGCCGACGACCAACTGGCCCTCGACGACGACGGGCTGCAGATCCTCGGCGCCGAACCCGACGAGCGCACGTTCGTGCGGGTGCTGGCCGACCGGGGCACGACCGGGGAGGGACAGGCATGAGCAGGGTCTTCCGGGTTCCCGTGGCGCCCGCCCGCACGGGCGGTGCCCGCCGCACCGAGACCGCGGACCGGCTGCCGGAGGTGCCGTCCGCCCGCGCCGGCATCGTCGCGGGGGTGCTCAGCCCGCACCCACCACACCTGATCTACGCCGAGAACCCGCCGCAGAACGAGCCACGCTCCACCGGCGGGTGGGAGGTGCTGCGCTGGGCGTACGAGCGGCTGCGGCAGCGCATCCGCGAGGTGCACCGCCCGGACGTACTGATCGTGCACGCCCCGCACTGGATCACGATGGTCGGCCACCACGTGAACTGCGTGCCCAACCCGCGCGGGGTCTCCGTCGAGCCGATCTTCCCGCACCTGTTCCGCTACTCCTACGACTTCCGCTCCGACGTGGAGCTGGGTGAGGCCATCGCCGACGAGGCCAGCGACCTGGGCCTGGTCACCCGCAAACTGCGCGACCCTCGGGTACGGGTGGACTACGCCACCATCGGCGCGCTGCACCTGGTCAACCCGGCCTGGGACATCCCGGTCGTGTCGCTGTCGGCCAACAACAACCCGTACTTCTACTCCGACGCGTCGCTGGAGGAGATGGAGGTGCTGGGTGAGGCGACCCGCCGGGCCGTCGAGCGCACCGGGCGCCGCGCCGTGCTGCTGGCCTCCAACTCGCTGTCACACCTCCACTGGCACGAGGAGCCGGACCTGCCGGAGGACATGGAGCGCGAGCACCCGTACAACAACCACCAGTACCGCTGGGACATGAAGTTGCTGGAGGCGATGCGCCGCGGCCCGACCGCGCCGCTGCGGGAGCTGATCAGCGAACACATCGAGGCGACCTCGTCGGAGACCAAGGCGGGCAGCCTCACGTGGATGCTGGCCGCGATGGGCTGGCCGCAGGTGCCCGGTGACGTCCTGGGCTACGGCACGATCATCGGCACCGGCAACGCGGTCGTCGAGTGGACCCCCCAGGGAGGACACCGTGGCTGACACCGGGATCGTCGCCGGTGCGCTGCTGCCCGGCATGCCGCACCTGCTGGCGGAGAATCCCGCCAAGTGCTGGGCCGACCTGGCCGGCGCCGCCCGCGACGTCGGCGACCGGCTGCGCCGGCTCAAGCCCGACGTGGTGCTGCTGCTGTCCACGCAGTGGTTCACCGTCCTGGGCCACCAGTTCCAGTGCGACCCGAACCCGCGCGGCGAGCACGTCGACGAGAACTGGTACGCCTACGACTACGGCCTGCTCCGCTACGACCTGCGCTTCGACGTGCCGTTCACCGAACGGTGGGCCGATCACGTGCAGAAGGGCGGCATGCAGGCCCGGCGTACCCGCTACGACGGGTTCCCGATCGACACCGGCACCATCATCACGTCGGCGCTGCTCGACCCGGATCGCGAGCTGCGCTGGTCGCAGGTGTCGTGCAACCTCTACGCCGACGCGCAGACGCTCGCCGACGTCGGCGCGGCGGGCGCCGCCGCGGCCCGCGAGGCCGGCGTACGCGCCGCCGTCGTCGTGGTCACCGGCATGTCGTCAGGCCTGATCCAGCAGTGGATCGAGCCGCACGAGGACCACATCGGCGACCCCGCGCACGACCGCTGGAACCGGCGGGTGCTGGACCTGCTGACCGCCGGCAAGGTCGACGAGGTGCTGAAGATCCGCGAGGACTTCGCCCGCCAGGCGCAGGCCGACAGCCAGTTCCGCGCGCTGGCGTTCGCCGCCGGCGCCGGGGCGGCCGCCGGTCCGGCGCAGCTGCACGCGTACGGACCGCTCTGGGGCACCGGCGGCGCCGTCCTGTCCTGGAATCTGCCCTGAACACTGGAGAAGGAGAACTCATGCGGAACATGGCTGCCGGCTTCGTCGAGGCCGAGGGCTACACCGCCATCTTCGACGCGGTCGACGCGATGGTGAAGGCCACCGAGGTCGAGGTGACCCGCGTCGTCCGTCTGGGCGGCGGCATCGTCGCCGTCGCGCTGCGCGGCGACCTGGCCACCGTCGAGGAGGCCGTCGACATCGGCGAGGCAACCGCCAAGGCCAAGAGCCGGACGGTGCACTCCATCGTCTTCGCCAGCCCCTGCGACGCCGTGTCGGCGCTCGCCGTGGACCCCCGCCTCGTCGGCAACTGACCCGGTAAGGAGAACAGCACATGCCTTCTGACATCGCCATCGGCATCGTCGAGACCCGGGGCGTCGTGGCCCTGTCCGCCGGAATCGAAGCCATGATCAAAACTGCGGACGTCCGTTGCGTCGCCGTGGAGCGGGTGACCAGCGGCTACCTGGCCGTCGCCGTGCAGGGCAGCCTCGCGGCCGTCCGGCAGGCCGTCGCCGCTGGCGAGGCCGCCGTCCGGGCGCACGGCGACCTGCGCAGCTCGCAGGTCTACCCCAAGCCGCACCCCACCACCGCCGCGCTGCTGGAGGATCCCGAGGCCGCCCGGATCCGCGAGGTCATGGCGAGCCTGCGGGGAGAGAGCTGATGCTGCTCGGTGAGGTCGTCGCGAAAGTCTGGCCGGACAAGATCCTGCCGTCGCTGCAGGGCCGCCGGCTGGTGCTGGTCCGGCCCCGGGGCGACGGACACGACCTCGTCGCGATCGACCCGCTGAACGTGGGCGTCGGCACCGTCGTGCTGGTCGCCACCGACGAGGCGGCCGCCGCGGCCACGGGCGAGCCGACGGCCGACGCGGCCGTCGTGGCGCTCGTCGCCGACTCCGCGACCGAACGATAGGGACCGAGAGGCGTTGCCCATGACATCCGGGCGTACCACCCACTGGCCGAGCGCGCTGATCGACGGCCGCCCGAGCGGAGATCTGCTGCTGCCGAACTACGTCGGCGGTGAATTCGTCACCGGCGGCACCCCGTTCGCGAAGGTGTCGCCGGTGACCGGCGAGACGATCCTGCACGTCGCCGAAGCCGACGCGTCCACGGTGGACTCCGCCGTGGACGCCGCGCGGGCCGCGCTGCGCGGGCCGTGGGGCGCGATGGGCGAGGGCGAGCGGGCCGTCGTGCTCCGCCGCGTCGCCGACGAGTTGGAGCGCCGCTTCGACGATCTCGTCGCCGCCGAGGTCGCCGACACCGGAAAGTCGGTGACGCAGGCCCGCACATTGGACATCCCGCGCGGCGCCGCGAACTTCCGGACGTTCGCCGACATCATCACGTCCACTCCGACCGAATCGTTCACCACGGTCACGGCGGGTGGCGGGCGGGCGCTGAACTACGCCGTCCGCAAGCCGGTCGGCGTGGTGGCGATCATCGTTCCGTGGAACCTGCCGCTGCTGTTGCTCACCTGGAAGGTGGCGCCCGCGCTGGCCTGCGGCAACGCGGTGGTCGTCAAGCCCAGCGAGGAGACACCGTCGTCGGCGACCGTGCTGGCCGAGGTGATGGCCGCGGCCGGCGTGCCCGACGGCGTGTTCAACCTGGTGCACGGCTTCGGCCCCGGCTCGGCGGGCGAGTTGCTCACCCGGCACCCCGGCGTGGACGCGATCACCTTCACCGGCGAGTCCGCGACCGGCTCGGCCATCATGCGCTCCGCCGCTGACGGGGTGAAGGCCGTCTCCTTCGAGTTGGGCGGCAAGAACGCCGGGCTGGTCTTCGCCGACGCCGACCTGGACGCGGCCGTCGAAGGCTCCGTGCGGTCCAGCTTCACCAACGGCGGCCAGGTGTGCCTGTGCACCGAACGGCTGTACGTGCAGCGGCCGGTCTTCGACGAGTTCGCGGCCCGGCTGGCGAAGCGTGCCGGGGAGTTGGCGTACGGCTGGCCGTCGGAGGCCGCGACGATGACGATGCCACTGATCTCCGGCAAGCACCGGGAGAAGGTGCTCGGCCACTACGACCTGGCCCGTACCGAGGGTGCCACGGTGCTCGCCGGCGGTGGCGTGCCCACGTTCGGCGACGACCGCGACGGCGGCGCGTACGTGCAGCCCACAGTCCTGACCGGGCTCGGGCAGGACGCCCGCACGGTCCGCGAGGAGATCTTCGGACCGGTCTGCCACATCGCGCCCTTCGACGAGGAGGACGAGGCGTTCGCGCTGGCCAACGACAGCGAGTACGGCCTGGCCGCCACCGTGTGGACCCGTGACGTGGGCCGCGCGCACCGGGCCGGGGCGCGACTCGACGCCGGCCTGGTCTGGGTGAACACGTGGTTCCTGCGGGACCTGCGCACCCCGTTCGGTGGGGTGAAGGCGTCCGGTGTGGGCCGCGAGGGCGGCGCGCACTCGCTGCACTTCTACTCCGAACTCACGAACGTCTGCGTGGACCTCGGATGAGGGCCGACATCGACGGCGCGGCCGCGGCACTGCGGGACGCGTACGCCACCGGGGTCGCCCGGACGCCGCTGCGCGACGACCTCCTGCCGGCCGGGGACCTGAGCGCCGCGTACGCCGTGCAGCAGGCGCAGGTCGGGGCCTGGCTCGCCGAGGGCCGTCGGTTGGTCGGGGCGAAGGTGGGCCTGACGTCGCGGGTGGTGCAGGAGTCGTTCGGTGTCTTCCAGCCCGACTTCGGCGTCCTCTTCGGCGACATGGCCGTCCCCGACGGCGCCGAGATCGACCTGCGGGACCTGCTGCAACCGCGGGTCGAGGCGGAGGTCGCGTTCGTCCTCGGGCGGGACCTCCCCGACGAGCAGGTCACCGTCGCCGACGTGGTGCGGGCCACGGACCACCTGCTGCCCGCCATCGAGATCGTCGATTCGAGGATCGCCGGCTGGGACATCTCCATCGTGGACACGGTGGCGGACAACGCTTCCAGCGGCCGGTACGTGCTCGGCACCACCCCGCGCCGGGTGCGGGACCTCGACCTGCGGCTGTGTGGGGCCGTGCTGGAGCACGCCGGCGAGCCGGTCTCCGTCGGGGCGGGAGCGGCCTGCCTCGGCAACCCGCTGCACGCCGTCGCCTGGCTGGCGGCGACGCTCGCCGCGAACGGTCGTCCGCTGCGCGCCGGGGACACCGTGTTGTCCGGCGCGCTCGGGCCGATGGTGGCGGTCACCCCGGGCGCCGCGTACGAGGCCCGGATCTCCGGCCTGGGCAGCGTCCGGGCCTGCTTCTCGAAGGGCGACGCATGAGCACCGGTGTGGCGGTGATCGGTTCCGGCAACATCGGCACCGACCTGATGATCAAAGTGTTGCGGCTGTCGGAGTCGCTGCGGATGGTGGCGATGGCCGGCATCGATCCGACCTCCGACGGCCTGGCCCGGGCCCGCCGGCTCGGCGTGGCCACCACCGCGGGGGGTGTCGACGGGCTCGTCGCGATGCCGGAGTTCGCGGACGTCGGCATCGTCTTCGACGCGACGAGCGCGGGCGCGCACCGGCACAACAACGCGGTGCTGCGCCGGCACGGCACGCGGGTGGTCGACCTGACACCGGCCGCGATCGGCCCGTACGTCGTACCCCCGGTGAACCTCGACGCCCACCTGGGTGAGCGCAACGTCAACATGGTCACCTGCGGCGGGCAGGCGACCGTGCCGATCGTCGCGGCCGTCGCCGCCGTCACGCCCGTGGCGTACGGCGAGATCGTGGCCTCGATCGCGTCCCGCTCGGCGGGGCCGGGTACCCGCGCCAACATCGACGAGTTCACCGAGACGACGGCCCGCGCCATCGAGGTGGTCGGCGGGGCGGGCCACGGAAAGGCGGTGATCGTGCTGAACCCGGCGGAGCCGCCGTTGTTGATGCGCGACACCGTCTACTGCCTCTGCCCGGACGCGGACGCCGACCGGGCGGCGATCGCCGCGTCGGTGGAGGCGATGGCGGCCGCGGTGCGGCAGTACGTGCCCGGCTACCGACTCAAGCAGGAGGTGCAGTTCACCAGGGTCGACGCGCACGTGCCGGCGCTCGGCGGACACTTCACCGGCGTGCAGGTCTCCGTCTTCCTGGAGGTTTCCGGCGCCGGTCACTACCTGCCCGCGTACGCCGGCAACCTCGACATCATGACCAGCGCCGCGCTGCGCACCGCCGAACGGATGGTCTCGTCGTGACCGACCTCTACATCCAGGACGTCACACTGCGCGACGGCATGCACGCCATCGGGCACCGTTACACGGTCGGTCAGGTCACGGAGATCGCGGCGGCGCTGGACGCCGCCGGGGTGGCGGCGATCGAGGTGGCGCACGGCGACGGCCTCGCCGGGTCCAGCGTCAACTACGGCCACGGTGCCACGACCGACGCCGACTGGATCAGTGCGGCCGCGTCGGTGCTGACCCGCGCGAAGCTGACGACGCTGCTGCTGCCCGGCATCGGCACGATCGCCGACCTCAGGGCCGCCCGCGATCTCGGCGTCACGAGCGTGCGGGTGGCGACGCACTGCACCGAGGCGGACATCTCCGCGCAGCACATCGCGTGGGCCCGGGAGAACGGCATGGACGTCGCCGGGTTCCTGATGATGTCGCACATGGCCGACCCGGTCACCCTGGCGGGGCAGGCGAAACTCATGGAGTCGTACGGGGCGCACTGCGTCTACATCACCGACTCCGGCGGCCGGCTCACCATGACGGACGTGGCGCAGCGGGCGGACGCGTACCGGCAGGTGCTCGACCCCGGCACGGAGATCGGCATCCACGCGCACCACAACCTGTCGCTGGGGGTGGCGAACAGCCTCGTCGCGGTCGAGCACGGGGTGCGCCGGGTGGACGCCTCCCTGGCCGGGATGGGTGCCGGGGCGGGCAACGCGCCGTTGGAGGTGTTCGTCGCGGTGGCCGAGCTGAACGGCTGGCAGCACGGCTGTGACGTGTTCGCGCTGATGGACGCCGCCGAGGACCTGGTGCGCCCGTTGCAGGACCGGCCGGTACGGGTGGACCGGGAGACGCTGTCGCTGGGCTTCGCCGGGGTCTACTCGTCGTTCCTGCGGCACGCCGAGAGCGCGGCCGACCGGTACGGGGTGGACGTGCGCACGATTCTGCTGGAGCTGGGCCGCCGCCGGATGGTGGGCGGCCAGGAGGACATGATCGTCGACGTGGCGCTGGACCTGGTCCGGGACGCCGGGAAGGACACCCAGTGATCGACACCCTCGCCGGCCGTCTCGACGAGGCCGCCGTGTCGCGTACGGCGGTCGCGCAGTTCGGGGCCGACGCCGGGCTCGACGTGGCCACCGCGTACTCGGTGCAGGAGGCCCTGGTCGCGCGGCGGCTGGACCGCGGCGAGACGCTGGTCGGGCTCAAGCTGGGCCTGACCAGCCGCGCCAAGATGACACAGATGGGCGTCGACGAGGTGATCTGGGGCCGGCTCACCGACGCCATGCGCGTACCGGACGGCGGCACGGTGAGCCTGTCCGAACGCATCCATCCGAAGGTCGAGCCGGAGGTCGCGTTCCTCGTCGAGGGCGGTGCGATCGTCGCGGTCGCTCCCGCCATCGAGCTCATCGACTCCCGCTACCGGGACTTCCGGTTCACCCTGCCGGAGGTGATCGCCGACAACACGTCCGCGTCGGGCTTCGTCGTCGGGCCGTGGCGGCCGGTGCCGGACGGTGTCGACAACCTCGGCGTACTGCTGGAGGTCGACGGCCGGGTCGCGCAGGTCGGTTCGACGGCGGCGATCCTCGGCGACCCGCGTCGCGCCCTGCCCGAGGCGGCCCGTCTCGCCGGGGACCTGCGGGACGGCTGGGTGCTGCTGGCCGGCGCGGCGACCGCCGCCGTGCCGCTGACGCCCGGCGCGCACGTACGGGTCACCGTCGAGCAACTCGGCACGGCGTCGCTGCGGGCGTCGGCATGAGCGGGGCAAGGACCGTCGCCGGCAAGGCCGTCCCGCGCGGCCGGTTCCCGCATGTCAAGGTCGCGGGCGGTCTGGTCTTCGTCTCCGGTACGAGCAGCCGTCGCCCGGACAACACGATCGCCGGTGCGACCGTGGACGCGCTGGGCACGGCGTCGCTGGACATCGCCGTGCAGACCCGCGCGGTGATCGAGAACATGCGCGACATCCTGCGCGACGTCGGCGCGGACCTGTCCGATCTGGTGCAGGTCACCACGTACCTGGTGACCATGAACGACTTCGGCGGCTACAACGCCGTGTACGGCGAGTTCTTCGACGAGACGGGGCCGACGCGCACCACGGTGGCCGTGCACCAACTGCCCCACCCGCACCTGCTGATCGAGATGCAGGGGGTGGCGGTGCTGCCGCCCGGGTGACGTCACCGGCCGGCCGCCCCGCACCGGTGGCGCGGCGACGCGGCGATGGTGTCCCGTTTCACCGCCGTCTGCCGGACAGGACCACGGTTGGGGACCGTACTCTTGATTGGGTACAGACTGTGACCATATGTCCGGCATCCGGAGGGTGACCATGCCCGATCACGCGTCCGACCGTATCGATCTCGCAGGCCTTCAGGACGTCCTCGACGGACCGTGGGCCAAGGTGCGCAACGCGCACCGGGAGCACCTCGACGAGCGTTTCCTCCCGGTGTACGGCGAGACCGGCGACCAGGCACGTGAGCGGATCACCCGACTGCTCGGCGAACTCCCCGCCGAGCTGGGTATGGCGTCGGCCTTCCCCGCCGAGTACGGCGGCAGCTCGGACGTCGGCGGCTCGATCATCGCCAGTGAGATGCTGGCGCAGGTCGACCTGTCGCTGATGGTCAAGGCGGGCGTGCAGTGGGGGCTGTTCGGCGGCGCGGTCGCGGCCCTGGGCACCCGACGGCACCACGAGGCGTACCTCCGGGACATCGTCTCGGGCGAGATCTTCGGCTGCTTCGCCATGACCGAGACCGGGCACGGCTCGGACGTCCAGCAACTGCGCACCACCTGCACGTACGACCCGCAGACCCAGACCTTCGACCTGCACACCCCGCACGAGGCGGCCCGCAAGGACTACATCGGCAACGCCGCCCGCGACGGGCGGATGGCCGTCGTCTTCGCGCAGCTGATCACGAACGGTGAACGGCACGGCGTACACGCGTGGCTGGTGCCGATCCGCGACGAGCAGGGCAACCCGATGCCCGGCGTGAGCATCGGCGACGCCGGGGCCAAGGCCGGCCTGCTGGGCGTGGACAACGGACGGCTCACCTTCGACCACGTACGGGTGCCGAGGGACATGCTGCTGGACCGCTACGGTCAGGTCGCCGAGGACGGGACGTACTCCAGCCCGATCGAGAACGACTCCCGGCGCTTCTTCACCATGCTCGGCACCCTGGTCCGCGGCCGGGTGAGCGTGGGCGGCGCCGCGTCGGCGGCCACCAAGTCGGCTCTGACCATCGCGGTGCGCTACGGCGACATCCGGCGCCAGTTCGGCACGCCCGACGCGGAGCGCGAGGTGCTGCTCAACGACTACCTGGCCCACCAGCGCAAGCTGCTGCCCGCCCTGGCCACCACGTACGCGCTGCACTTCGCCCAGACCGAGCTGGTCGCCGCGCTCAGCGAGGTGCAGGGTGGCGACGGCCCGGTCGACGACCACCGGCAACGGGAGCTGGAGTCCCGGGCCGCCGGCCTGAAGGCCGCGCAGACCTGGCACGCGACCCGCACCATCCAGACGTGCCGCGAGGCGTGCGGCGGCGCCGGGTACCTGGCCGAGAACCGGCTGCCCAGCCTCAAGGCCGACACCGACGTCTTCACCACCTTCGAGGGTGACAACACGGTGCTGCTGCAACTGGTTGCCAAGGGGCTGCTCACCGGCTACCGGGACGAGTTCGGCTCGCTCGACGGCTGGGGACGCGCCTCCTTCGTCGCCGAACAGGTCCGCGAGATGGTGCTCGAGCGCACCGCCGCGCGGTCGCTCATCGAACGGCTGATCGGCGCCGTGCCCGGTCGCGACGAGGAGGTCGCCGTCACCGACCGCGGCTGGCAGCTCAAGGCCTTCGAGGACCGCGAGCGGCACCTCCTGGACGGCGCGGTCCGCCGCCTGCGGGGCGGCGCGGCCACGAAGAAGGACCGGCCCTTCGACATCTTCAACGACGTCCAGGACCACGTCCTGACCGTGGCCGCCGCGCACATCGACCGGATCACCCTGGAGGCATTCGTCGCCGGCATCGAGGACGCCGCCGACCCGACGGTCCGAGAGCTGCTCTCCCGGGTCTGCGACCTGTACGCGCTCAGCGTCATCGAGGCCAACAAGGGATGGTTCCTGGAGCACGGTCGCCTCACGCCGGCCCGCGCCAAGGCCGTCACGGGAGTGGTCAACGCTCTGCTCAAGGAGCTGCGCCCGCACATGCGCACCCTCGTCGACGGTTTCGCCATCCCGGACCCGTGGCTGCACGCCGCGATCCTGCGCGAGGAACCCGACCGGCAGGAGGCCATGGCCGCCGACGACGAGCAGACGCGCGCCGCGGCGGCGTGAGGCAGTTCGCGGACAGGACGGAGTTGTCATGCGGTACGCCGTTCACCACGTACGCAGGCCGAGCCTGACCCGGGACCTGCCGTACGGCCCGGAGGACCTCCAGTGGGTCACCAACACCGCCACGCTCCTGATCGGCGAGGAGGACGCGGTGCTCGTCGACACCTTCGTCACCGTCGAACAGAACGAGCAGTTGATCAGCTGGGTGCGGTCGTTCGGGCGTCGACTGACCCACGTCTACGTCACCCACGGCCACGGCGACCACCTGTTCGGTCTGGGCCAGTTGGCGCGGGCGTTCCCCGGCGTACGGGCGGTGGCCACCGAGGCGACGGTGGCGGCGGCGCGGGTCCAGACGGGGCCCGAGATGGTGAGTTCGTTCTGGGAGCGGCTGTTCCCCGGCCAGATCCCGGCCCGGCTGACGATCCCCGAACCGCTCGGCGACGACCACCTGGACCTCGAAGGGGAGCGGCTGGAGGTTCTTCAGACCGGCTTCAGCGACACGGCCGGAAGCACGGTCGTCTGGGTGCCGGGCCTGCGGTTGATCGTGGCCGGTGACGTCGCCTACAACGACACCCATCCCTTCCTGTCGGAGAGCACCGCCGCGACACGTCGGGAGTGGGCCACCACGCTCGACCGGCTCGGTGACCTCGACCCGGCCGCCGTGGTGGCCGGACACAAGAACCCGGACCGGCCCGACGACCCCCGCATCCTCGCCGGGACGGCGGCCTACCTGCGCGAGTTCGACCTGCTCGACGCCGACACCACGACCGCCGAGGAGTTGTACCGCGCGATGCTCGACAGGCATCCGCGACGGGTCAACCCCGGCTCGCTGTGGGGTGCCGCGAAGCGCGCCAAGCAGCAGCCCTGACGCCCACGGCACGACCTACCGGGGTGTCAGGGCCACCGGCAGGGTGCTCAACCCGCTGATGAAGTTCGACGGCAGCCGCCGCACCGGCCCGGTCACCTCGACGGTCCGCACGCTCGCCCGCAGTTCGGTGAGCAGGGCACGGATCTCCTCGCGGGCCAACTGGGCGCCCACGCAGAAGTGCGGGCCGTACCCGAAGGTCAGATGCCGGTTGGGCTGCCGCGCCAGGTCGAAGGTGTCCGGGTCGGCGAAGACCTCCTCGTCCCGGTTGGCCGACACCATCCACAGTGTCACCACGTCGCCCTCGGACAGGGCCCGGCCACACAGTTCGGTGTCGGCCGTCACGGTACGGCCCACGTGCGCCGCCGGCGTCGTCCAGCGCAGGATCTCCTCGGCGCCGCTGTGCACGAGGGCCGGATCCGCCGTCAGCCGCGCCCACTGCTCGTCGTGGGTGGCCAGGGCCAGCAGGCCGCCCGCGAGGGCGAGCCGGGCCGTCTCGTCCCCGCCGATGACGAGGTTGTAGCAGTTCAACAGCACCTCCTCGTCGGTCAGCGGACGACCGTCGACGGTGCCGCCGACCAGGAGGCTGACGACGTCGTCGGCGGGTACGTCGCGGCGCGCGGCGGCCAGTCGGGTGTAGAACAGCAGGATCTCGCTCTGCGCGATGCGGGCATTCGTGCCCGCCTGGTCGGCGGACTCGCCGAGCAGCGCCGCTCCGGTCAGCTCCAGGACGCGCGGCCGGTCCACCTCGGGGACGCCGAGCAGCTCGCAGATCGCCTGGAGGGGCACCTGCGCGGCCACCTCGGCGACGAAGTCCCCGCCACCCCGCTCGACGAGGCGACGAAGGAGGTCGCGGGTGGCCCGCGTGATGGAGTGGGTCACCCGCCGCAGCGTCCGCGGACCGAAGCCGCCGGTGAGCAGACTACGCAGACCAGTGTGGAACGGACCGTCGGTGACCACGAGCATCCGGCCCGCACCCGGGTCGTGACCACGCAGCAGCGTACCGAGCATGTTGCCGCGCATCGAGGTGAAGGTGTCGCTGTCCCGGACCACCCGCAGCACGTCGGCGTGCCGGGTGACCACCCAGAATCCCCTCGCCCCGCTCGCCTGGTGCCAGTGCACGGGGTCGTGGTGGCGCAGCCACCGCCACCTGTCGGTCAGGTCCCGGGTGGCGTGCACGTACGGGTCGAGCAGGTCGACCGTCTCCGGCTCCCCGGTCACTGCGACGATTCCGCCTCGTCGAGCAGTGCGGCGAGCAGGGCGTCGTCCGCGCCACCGCCCAGCTCGGTCAGCCGGGTGACGAGTTCACGGAGGCTGACCGGCTCCAGGAAGAGTTCGATGGGCGCCCGGATGCCCAGGTCGTCGCCGAGCCGGCCGATCAGGTGGACCGCCGTCAGCGAGTCCCCGCCCACCGTGAAGTACGACTTGTCGAGGTCGTCCGGCCCGGCCAGCCCGAGGGTGGTGACGAGCAGCTCGGTCACGGCGGCCTCGGTGACCGCACGGGCGGCCGGCTCGTCGGCGGGCGGCGGGGCCACCGCCTGCGGCGCCGGGGTCCCGCTGGCGGCCGTGGTGAGGCTCAACGCGCCGAGGCTCTCCCCGGCGAACGGGTACGTCGGCAGGTGCGCCCGCCGCGCCCCGCTCGCCGGCGTCGGCCACCTGACGTCCGCACCCGCGACCCAGGAGTCGCCGAGCGCCCGCAGCTCGTCGTCCTGCCCGTCGTACGTCACCTGGCGGCCCTCGGCCAGGGCCTCCAACGCGTCGGCCGCCTCGGCGGTGCCGCCGGCCACCACGTACGCCCGCACGGCGTGCGTGGCCCGTCCGCTGCGCAGGGTGTACGCGACGTCGGCCAGGACCGGCGGTGCGGGCGCGCGCAGCGCGGCAGCCAGCTCGGCGGCCGCCCGACCGAGCTGGTCGGCCGTCCGGGCGGAGATCGGCAGCAGCTCGCGACGGTCCGGCGGGACGGGGCGGTCCGTCCCGGGCGCCTCGGCCAGCACCATGTGCACGTTCGTGCCCCCGATGCCCAGCCCGGTCACCCCGGCCAGCCGCTGGCCGCCGTCCGGTCGGTCCCACGGAGTCGGACGCGTGATCCGCTCGAAGCCCGGCATCCGCGCCAGGTCCGGATGTGGCCCGCTGGTGTTCGCCGTCGGCGCCATGCTCCGGTGGCCCAGCATCAGCGCGACCTTGATCAGGCTCGCCACCCCGGCCGCCGCGTCGAGGTGCCCGATGTTCGACTTGACCGAACCGATCCCGCAGGGCCGGCCAGGTCGGGTGGCGCCGACCGCGGCGGCGGTCGCGGCGAGCTCGACACGGTCGCCCAGCTCGGTGGCGGTCCCGTGCATCTCCAGGTACTGCGCGGCGCCGGGGTCGAGACCCGCCGCCGACCAGGCCTCGACGATCGCCCTGCTCTGCGAGTCGACGCCCGGCGCGGTGAAGCCCACCTTCGTCGCGCCGTCGTTGGTGACCGCCGAACCCAGGATGACGGCGTGGATCGGATCCGCGTCGGCGAGCGCGTCCGCCAGCCGGCGCAGCACCAGCACCCCGACGCCGTTGCCGCTGACCGTGCCGGCCGCCTTCTCGTCGAAGGGCCGGCACCGCCCGTCCGGCGAGAAGATGCCGCCGTCGCGGTACAGGTAGCCGCGCGGGTGCACCGAGTCCACCGAGACCCCGCCCGCCACGGCGGCGTCGCACTCGCCCAGCAGCAGCGCCTGCGCGGCCAGGTGGACGGCGGTCAGCGAGGTCGAGCAGGCGGTCTGCACGCTGAGGCTGGGACCGTCCAGTCCGAGACGGTACGACACCCACGGCGCCAGGAACTCGCGGTCGGTGAGGATGCGCAGTTGCAGCGGCCCCAGCTCGGCGGCGAGCCGGCGGTCCACGGCGGCGGCGAGCATGTGGTCGGTCGGGCTGCCGCCGACGTACACGCCGGTGCGGTGCGGGACGTGGCGGGGGTCGTAGCCGGCGTCCTCCAACGCGCTCCACGTGGTCTCCAGGAGCAGCCGGTGCTGCGGGTCCAGGATCGCGGCCTCGGTGCGGTTGAAGCCGAAGATCTCCGCCTCGAAGCGGTCCGCGCCGTCCAGGTGCCCCTTCGCGGGCACGTACGCCGGATGGGCCAGCTCCGCCGGATCGACACCCGCGGCCCGTAGCTCCTCGGAGTCGAACGTGGCGATCGAGCAGACGCCGGAGTGGAGGTTCTCCCAGTACTCGCCGAGGTGCCGGGCGCCGGGGAAACGCCCGCTCATCCCCACGATCGCCACTGCTGGCGCTTCGGTCATGTCAGGCCACCTTCCACTGTGTCGTCACCGGACGGTCGGGCTCGTGTGGTCCGGTTCATCAGTCGGGCCCGCCGGTCCTGGCCCCGGCGTCGACCCGCGTCGACGCCGGCGGACGGTCCGGGATCGCCGGGACCCTCCAGGTGCGCGGCGAGGGCGGCGACCGTGGGGTACCGGAACAGGTCGACCATGCTCAGTCCGGCGACACCCTGGTCGCGCAGCGCGGACAGCACCCCCAGCAGCCGCAGGGAGTTGCCGCCCAGCTCGAAGAAGTTGTCGTGGACGCCGACCCGGTCCAGCTCCAGCACCTGGCGCCAGATCGTCGCCAGCCGGTTCTCGGTGCCGGTGGTCGGCGCCACGTACCGGTCCGCCAGGTCGGGCCGGGTGCTCGGTGGGGCGGGTAGCCGGGCGCGGTCGACCTTCCCGGTCCGTCCGGTCGGCAGCTCGTCCAGCGGCACCACGCTCTCCGGCACCATGTAGCCGGGCAGCCGCTCGGCGAGCCAGCCCCGCAGTTCGCTGGTGCCCGGCGGCGCGCCGTCCACGCCGACCACGTACGCCACCAGCCGGCGCAGGGACCCGTCGCCGAGCACCGCCGCGACGGCCGCCGCCACCGCCGGATGGCGGACCAGCACCGCCTCGATCTCCCCGAGCTCGACCCGGAAACCACGGATCTTCACCTGGTTGTCGGACCGGCCGAGGTAGCTGAGCGTCCCCTCGGCGTCGTACCTGCCGAGGTCCCCGGTGCGGTACATCCGCTCCCCCGGCCGGCCGAACGGGTTGGCGACGAAACGCTCGGCGGTGAGCCCGGGCTGGTTGGCGTAGCCCCGGGCCAGGTGCGTCCCGGCCAGGTAGATCTCGCCCACCACACCGACCGGCACCGGCCGCAGCCGCCGGTCGAGCAGGTACGCGCGGCCGTTGGCCACCGGGCGGCCGATCACCACCGGCTCGCCCGGACGCAGCTGCGCGGTGGTGGCGTAGATGGTGGCCTCGCTCGGCCCGTACGCGTCGAGCAGCCGGCGACCGGACACGGCCCACCGGTCGACGAGTTCGGCCGGGCAGGGCTCGCCGCCGACCGCGATCGTGCGCAGGTCGGGCAGGGCGTCCGGCGAGCAGGGCAGCGACATCGCGGCCGTGGGTGGCAGGAAGACGTACGTGATGCGGGAGTCCCGCAGCCGCCGGTAGAGCGCCTCGCCGAGCCGTTCGTGCTCCTCGGCGATGTGCAGTTCGGCCCCGGCCACCCAGGTGAAGAACAGGTCGGACACGGCGACGTCGAAGCCGAACGCGACGTACTGGAGAACCCGGTCCGTCGCGGTGACCGGGAACTGTGGGCGCACCGCCGTGGCCAGGTTGGTCAGCGCCCGATGGGGCACGCTCACCCCCTTGGGGGTGCCCGTCGAGCCGGACGTGTAGAGGATGTACGCGGCGTTGTCCGGGCCGGGTGTCCCCGACGTGCTCCGGGGGGCCGGCGCCGGGCGGGTCAGCACGTCGGCCGCACCGGGTGTCACCACCAGCGCCGGCAGGCCGAGGTCCGCGGCACGCCGGGCGGTGGCGGTGCCCAGCAGCACCAGGCGGGCGCCGGCACCGGTGAGCATCTCGCGCAGCCGCGCCGACGGCTGTTCCGGGTCGAGCGGCAGGTACGCGCCGCCGGCCCGGAGCACGGCGAGCGCGCAGACGGCCATCTCGGCGGACCGGGGCAGGCACAGTCCGACCGGGACCTCCGGGCCGACCCCCGCGGACACCAGCTCGGCCGCCAACCGGTCGGCCCGGGTCAGCAGCTCGCGGTAGCTCAGGACGATGTCGCCGCAGACCAGCGCCGTCGCCTCCGGACGTTCGGCGGCGCGGTCGGCCACCAGGTCGGGCACGAGGCGGTCCGGCACGTCAGTCGTGGTGCTGTTCCACTCGTGCAGCATCCGGCGCCGCTGTGGCGCGTCGAGCATCTCGGCGGCGACCGTCGGCCGGTCCGGCCGGTCGAGCAGGTCGTCCAGCAGCACCTGGAAGCCGGGTACCCAGTGCCGGACGGTGGCCCGGTCGAACAGCTCGGCGCGGTAGATGAACTGCCCGACGAGGTCGGATCCCCAGCGCTCCACGTACAGCAGGAGGTCGAACTTCGCCACGTCCAGGACCAGCGGCACCCGCTCGACCCGGGCCGGCGGCAGGTCGAGGTCGAGTACGGTTTCGTCGTCGTACGCGAACACCACCTGCACGACCGGGTCGTGGCTCGGCTGACGCTGCGGGGCCACCGCGTCGACCACGGCGCTGAACGGCGCGTCCTGGTGGTCGCGGCCGGCGTGCAGCAGGTCCCGTACCCGGTCGACGAGGTCGGTGAAGCTCGGCTCGCCCGCCAGGTCGACACGCAGCACCTGGGTGTTCGTCAGGAGGCCGACCATGCCCTGCACGTCCGGGTGGTCCCGGCCGGCGACCGGGATGCCGACGACCAGGTCGTCGTGGCCCGACAGCCGATTGAGCAGCGCGACGTACGCGGCGAGCAGGACCACGAACGGCGTGGTGTCCCGGGTACGGGCCAACCGCGCCAGCCGTTCCCGCAGCCCGACCGGCAGGACGAACGACTCCACCCCGCCGACCGGGGTCTGCACCGCCGGGCGGGGCCGGTCGCCGGGCAGGGCGAGCACCGTCGGCGCCCCGTGGAGCGTCTGCCGCCAGTGGGCCACCGAGTCGGCGTACCCGCCGGCGGCGAGGCGGTCCCGCTGCCAGGCGGCGTAGTCGGGGAACTGGATCGGCGGCGGCTGCGGGGGCGTGCCGTCGCCGTCGCGTTCGACCCGGTAGTGCTCGGCCAGTTCACGCAGCATGATCTCCATCGACCAGCCGTCGCAGACCAGGTGGTGGACGGTCACCAGGATCCGGTGGCCGCCGTCGGTGAGGGCGTACACCCGGCAGCGCAGCAGCGGGCCGGCCGCGAGGTCGAACGGCCGGGCGGCCTCGGCCCGCATCGCCGCGTCGACCTCGGCCGGCGACACGTCCCGGTCGACCCGCACATCGGCGGTCGCCTCGGCGGCCACCACCTGACGGTGCTCGCCGTCGACGGTACGGAAGACGGTGCGCAGCGACTCGTGCCGGGCCACCAGCGCGTCGAGGGCGCGGCCGAAGGCGTTGACGTCGAACGGGCCGTGGACGGCGAACGCGACAGGCACATGGTATTGGGCGCTACCGGCCTGCAACCCTTCCAGCACGAGGAGGCTGGCCTGCGCGGGTGACACCGGGAACTCGTACTCCACCGGCTCGTCGGCGCGGTCGCTCACGTCAGCGGGCAGCATGGTCGGCCCTTTCGAGGAACGGGTCGATGGTGGCGGCGATCTCGGCGAGGGGCCCCGGCCGGAGCACGTCGCGGTGGGCGCAGTCGAGGTCGCGTACCCGGACCTGCCCGGCGGTCCGCCGCCAGGCGGCGGCCTTCACGTCCGAGGTCAGGCCACCGGGTTCCGCGGTGGCCGAGAAGAGCAGCACCTCACCGTCGTACCTCGACGGCAGGTAGGTCCGGGTCAGCCGGAGATGGTGGCCGCCCAGCTCGACGAGCGCGGCGAGCCGCTGCTCGCTCGCACCCCGCAGCGGACCGTCGGCGGTCCGCACCGCCGCGAACACCTCGGCGCGGCGCAGCGGTCCCGGCCGGTCCAGCAGCTCCGGTGGCCCCGCCTGGAGCAGGACGCGCAACATCTCCTGCTCCAGCAGGTCGTCGTGAGGCGCCGCGGGCGCCGGGTCGGCAAGCGCCGTGACCGGCACGGCGTCCAGTACGGCCACCAACCCCACCTCCTGCCCGGCCCGGCGCAGCTGGCTGGCCAGCTCGTACGCCAGCAGGCCGCCGAACGACCGGCCGATCAGCAGGTACGGCCCCGTCGGCTGCGCCGCCCGGATCCGGGGCAGGTACTCCCGCGCCATCTCGTCGATGCTCGGCGGCGGCGGGGTCTGCCCGCCGAGCACTGTCGACTGGAGGGCGTACAACGGCCGACCCGGCACATGCGGCAGCAGCGCCGTGTACGACCAGCCCAGCCCCATCGCCGGGTGCAGGCAGAACAGCGGCGTACGGTCGCCGTCGGCGCGCAGCGTGAGCAGCGGCGCGAGCCCGAGGTCGCCCCGGGGGGCGTCGAGCCGGCCGGCGAGGGCGCGCGGGGTCGGCGCGTCGAACAGCGCGCCGATCGGGATCCGACTGCCGAGGGCGCCCTCGACGGCCGCGACGAGGCGCATCGCGAGCAGCGAGTGGCCGCCGGCCAGGAAGAAGTTGTCGTCCGGGCCCATCGCCGGCACTCCCAGCACGGTGGCGAACAGCTCGCACAGCTTCGCCTCCCGCGCCGAGGCCGGCGTCGTCGCCTCCGCCGGGCCGACGCGGGTCACCCGCCCCGGCAGCGCGGCCCGATCCACCTTCCCGTGCCGGGTCAGCGGCACCTCGTCGACGAGCTGGTACGCGGTCGGCAGCAGGTGGTCGGGCAGCCGCTGCGCCGCGTACCCGCATACGGCCGCGAGGTCGCCGTCACCGTCCAGGACGAGGTACCCGACGAGCTGCTGACCCCCGTCCGGCCCGGCCGTGGCGGCGACCACCGCGTGGCGTACGCCCGGTGCGGAGCGCAGGACGGCCTCGACCTCCCCCGGCTCGATCCGGAAGCCCCGCACCTTCACCTGGTCGTCGGCCCGACCGACGAACTCCAGTTCCCCGTCGGTGTTCCACCGCACCAGGTCGCCGGTGCGGTACATGCGGGCACCCGGCTCGGACGGGTACGGCGAGGCGACGAAACGCTCGGCCGTCCGGGCCGGCTGGCCGAGGTAGCCGCGGGCGAGGCCGGCGCCGGCCAGGTACAGCTCCCCCACGACGCCGACCGGGACCGGGCGCAGCCGGGCGTCCAGGACGTACGCGCGGGTGTTGTCCATGGGACGGCCGATGGGGACCGTGCCGGCGGCCGGTGGGCGGCGGATCGGATGGCAGGTGGCGAAGGTGGTCGTCTCGGTGGGCCCGTACCCGTTCACCACCCGCAGCCCCGCAACCGCCCGCTGGACCCGGCGCACCGCGTCGGGGTCGACGACGTCCCCGCCGGTCCACACCTCGTCGAGCCCGGTCAGGACGTCGGGGGCGAGCTGCGCCACGGTGCGGAACAGCTCGGCGGTGAGCCAGAGCGCGGTGATCCGGCTGTCCGTGAGGATCCGTTTGAGGACGTCCGGTTCGAGTGGTCCGGGTGGCGCGACCACCACGGTGCCACCGGTGAGCAGCGGCACCCAGAGTTCGTAGCTGGCCGCGTCGAAGGTGTGCGGACTGTGCAGCAGCACCCGGGAGTGCGCGCCGCCGGCGAAGCACCGGTCGGCGGCCAGCGCCACCAGGTTCCGGTGGGTCGCGACAACGCCCTTCGGGGTGCCGGTCGAGCCGGAGGTGTACATCACGTACGCGGCGTTGTCGGGGTGGGCCGCCACCGCAACGGGCGCGGGAGCTGTCGCGTCGTCGGCGCCCCGCGTGGTGACGGCGCGCAGGTCGTCGGGGAGCCAGTCCGGCACCCGGTCGGCAAGGATCACCCGCACCCCGGCGTCCCGCACCAGCCGGACCAACCGGGACCGGGGCTGCCCCGGGTCGAGCGGCACGTAGTGGCCGCCGGCCACCAGCACCGCGAGTTGGCCGACCACCAGCTCCGTCGACCGGCCCGCCAGCAACCCGACCGGGGACTCCGGCCCGACGCCCGCGCCGGCGAGCCGACCGGCCAGGGCATCGGCGCGGGCGGCGAGCTCGCGGTAGCGCAGGACACCGTCGCCGGACTCGACCGCCACCGCGTCGGGGGTGCGGGCCACCTGGGCCGCGAACCGCTCGGGCACACTGCCGCCGGGCACCGGGCGTACGGTGTCGTTCCAACCGTTCAGCACGTCGTGCCGTTCGCTGGCGGGCAGCACGTCGACGCCGTCCACGGGCGCGTCCGGGTCACCGGCCAGCAGGTCGAGGGCACGGACCAGCCGCCGCGCCACCAGGTCCGCCTCGGCGGGGCCGAAGCGGTCGGGGCGGTAGCCGAGCCGCAGCCAGAGTCGGTCGGCGGCCACCAGCGTGACGGTCAGCGGATAGTGGGTGGCGTCCCACACCTCGACCAGGCGAGGTCCGGCGGCCCCGGCCGGGTCGGCCGCGCCGCGCGGGAAGTTCTCGAACGCCAGCATCGTGTCGAACAGCTCGCCCACCCCGGCCAGGCGCTGCGTCTCGGCCAGCCGTACGTGGTGGTGCGGGGTCAGCCGCAACTGCTCGTCCTGCACGCGGGCCAGCAGGTCGGCGACCCGCTCCCCCGGCCGGAGCCGGACCCGGACCGGCACGGTGTTGATGAGCAGGCCGACCATCGTCTCCACCCCGGGCAGCTCCGGGGGGCGACCCGACACCACCGCGCCGAAGACCACGTCGTCGGTACCGGTCATCCGGGCGAGCACCAGCGCCCAGGCGACCTGGACGATGGTGTTCACCGTCAGTCCGGCCCCGCCCGCCCGCCGGCGTACCCCGGCGGCCAGCCCTGCGGACAGTTCACACTCGACGGTCGCGGGTTCGACCGGAGTGCGGGACGCCGGGCCCGGCGCGACGAGCGTCGGCTGCCCGAGGCCGGCCAGGGCGTCCCGCCACGCTCCGGTGGCGGCCTCGCCGTCGAGGCCACGGAGCCAGGCCAGGTACTCCCGGAACGGCGGCGCGGACGGCAGCTCGGCGCCGCGGCCCGCGTACAGCGCGGCCAGGTCCCGGGCCAGGATCGGCATCGACCAGCCGTCGACCAGGATGTGGTGCAGCGTCACGATCAGTTCGGCCCGCTGCGCGCCGAACCGGACCAGGGCGCACCGCAGCAGCGGCGGGCGGGTCATCTCGAACCGCCGGACGCGGTCGGCCGCCAGGAGGCGCCGCAGCTCCTCCTGTGCCCCGGCCGGGTCGTGTCCGGCCAGGTCGACCTCGGTCCACGGCACCGACACCTGGCGCGGCACCACCTGCACCGGCCGGGGCAGGCCCTTGTGCCGGAAACAGGCCCGCAGGTTCGGGTGCCGCACGAGCAGCGCCGCCACCGCCTCCCGCAGCCGGTGCGGGTCCACCGGGCCGTCGATCCGGAACCGGACCTGCACCAGGTAGACGTCCAGCCCCGAATCGTCGACCAGGGAGTGGTAGAGCAGGCCCTCCTGAGCCGGCGTGAGGGGCAGCAGGTCGGCCACGGCGCCGCCGGTCACCACGAACCGCCTCCGTCCGGGGCGTCCAGGTCGTCCACCAGGGCGTCGAGCTGTTCCTGGCTGAGGTCCACCAGCGGGAAGTCGGAGCGGGTCGCGCCGCCGGCCCCGGCGGTCGACGCGTGCTCGGCGAGCACCCGCAGGGCGGAACGCCAGTGGTCGGCCAGCTCCCGCACATCCTCGGCGCCGAGCGCGCCGGGCGCGTACGACCAGGTGCTGGCCAGGTACGGGCCGTCCGGGCCCACCCGTGTGACGGCGTCCACGGCCAGCGCCTGGGTCAACGGCAGTGCCTCGGTACGGACCACGCCGAGCAGTTCCGCCCCGCCGGCCGTCGACTCGAAACGGCCCAGGTAGTTGAACCCGACGTCCGGCTCGGGAAGTTTCGCGAGCGTCGAGGCGGTCTCCGGGTTGGCGTACCGCAGCAGGCCGTAGTCCAACCCGCCGGCCGGCACGGCGCGGAGCTGCTCCTTCACCGCTTTGAGCGCCGTGCCGGTGTCGGCCCCGCCGTGCCAGAACGCCCCGGTCGCCGCCGCACCGGCGTCCAGCCGGACCGGGTACCGGGTGGTGAACCAGCCGACCGTGCCGGCGAGGTCCACCCCGTCCACCGGCGCGTCCCGGCCGTGCGCCTCACGGTCGAGGAGCAGGCCGGTGCCCCGGCCCCGCCACCGCACGACGGCCGCGAGCAGCGCCGTCAGCAGCACGTCCTCGGTCCCGCACCGGAAGACCTCCGGGATCTCGGAGAGCACCGGACCGGTCTCGGCCGCCGACAGGTCGACAGTCAGGGTGGCCCGCCGACCGGTGGCGGCCCGCTCGGGCAGCAGCCGGGAATCCGGCCCGGTCAGCACCTCGGTCCAGAGTGGAAGCTGGTCGACGACCTCGCCGGCCCGTACGTGGAGCAGTTCCGTCCAGCGCCGCAGCGACGTACCCGAGACCGGGGCCAGCACCGACTGGTCGGGCCGACCAGCGGTCAGCAGCTGGACCAGCTCCCGGTGCAGGATGTGCAGGGAGACCGCGTCGACGGCCAGGTGGTGCACGGTCAGCAACAGGCGTCCGTCCTGCCGGGGACCGTTGTCGAACCACACCGCCGACAGCAGCCGGCCGGCCTCCGGCGCCAGCCGCACTCGCGCCGCCGCCGCGCGGATCGCCGCCGCGCGCTCGGCCTCGGTCATCGCGGCGGCGTCCACCCGCACCACCGCGTCGACCCGGACCGAGCCGGGCGGCAAGATCTCCAGGGCCCGGTCGTCGGGCGCGGGCCGCAGCAGCCGCAGCCGCAGGGCGCCGTGCCGGTCGGTCAGGATCCGCAGCGCCTCGTCGACACGCCCGGCGTCGAGCGCGGCCGGGACCGGGACGTGCACCGACAGGGCGAACGCGGCCGGCTCGGTGGCGTGCTCGCACCACCAGGACATGACCGGTGTGAGCGGGAACCGCCCCGGACCGGACCACTCGGGTGCGGCGGCCACCACACCGGTACGGGCGAGTACCGCCAGGCCGGCCGGCGTCCGGGCGGTGAAGACCTCGCGCAGGGTCAGCTCCAGTCCGGCCGCCCGGGCGCGACTGACCAGCAGCAGCGCCGTGATGCTGTCCCCGCCGAGTTCGAAGAAGCCGTCGTCCACGCCGACCTCCGGGACTCCCAGCAGCTCGGCGAAGAGCCCGCAGAGCACCTCTTCCGCGACGCTGCCGGGCCGGGCCGACCGGGGTCTGGGCCGGGTCGCCGGAGCGGGCAGCGCGGCCCGGTCCAGCTTGCCGTGCGCCGTGGTGGGCAGGGCGGCAAGCGTGACGATCGCGCTCGGCACCATCTGCACGGGCAGCGCGGACAGCGCGTGCGCCAGGACCGCGTCCGGTTCGAGCCGCGCTCCGGGGCGCGGCACCAGGTAGGCGACCAGTCGCCGGTCGCCCGGGGTGTCCTCGCGCAGCAGCACCACCGCACGGGCCACCGCCGGATGCCCGGCCAGCACCGCCTCGATCTCGGCCGGCTCGATCCGGAATCCGCGTAGCTTCAGCTGCTCGTCGGTGCGGCCGAGGAAGTCCAGTTGGCCGTCCGCCCGCCACCGCACCAGGTCACCGCTGCGGTACATCCGGGCACCGGGCCGCCGCGCGTACGGATCCGCGACGAACCGTTCGGCAGTCGCCGCCGGTTGACCCCGGTACCCCCGGGCCAGGCCCTCGCCGGCGAGGTACAACTCGCCGGGCACTCCCACCGGGACCGGGCGCAGCCGCGCGTCGAGCACGTGCACCGTCGTGTTGGTGATCGGACGACCGATCGGCGGGGCGCCGCCGCCGGGCTCGAGCGGGTCGCTCACCGTCACACCCACAGTGGTCTCGGTCGGCCCGTACGCGTTGTGGAACCGCCGCCCCGGCGAGGCCCAGGCGGCGACCAGCTCCGGTGGGCAGACGTCCGCACCGACGCACACCGTCCGCAGCTCCGGGTACCCGTCGGCGGGCACGCTTGCCAGCACGGCCGGCGGAAGCAGCACGCAGGTGACCCGGCGCTCGCGCAGCACCGTCCCGAGGGCGGCGCCGACGAGCGGGCCCGACGGTGGGATCACCAGGGTTCCGCCGGAGCCGAAGGCCATGCACAGTTCGCCGACGGAGATGTCGAAACTGGGCGAGCTGAGGTGCAGCACCCGGCTCTCCCGGGTCAGCTCGAACCGGCGTACGAACGCCTCGGCCAGGCTCGCGATGCCACTGTGGGTGACCACGACGCCCTTCGGCCGGCCGGTCGAGCCGGAGGTGTACATCAGGTAGCCGGCACCGGTGGGCACCGTCCGGGCCACCGCGCCGCCCGGTTCGCCCGCGAGGTCCGCCGGATCCAGCACCAACCGGGGTACGCCGGTGTCCGGCAGTGCCGCCACCGCCCCGGCGTCGGCGACCACCAGCAGCGGCGCCGCGTCGTCGAACAGCAACCGGATCCGGTCGGGCGGATAGTCCGGGTCGACCGGCAGGTACGCTCCGCCGGCCCGCTGCACGGCGAGCACGGCGACGACCGTCGCCACGGTACGGCCCAGCGCCAGCGCCACCACGCTCTCCGCGCCGACGCCGTGCTCCCGCAGCCGGCCGGCGAGCCGGTCGGCCCGGTCGAGCAGTTCGGCGTACGTCAGCGAGAGGTCGTCCGACTCGACGGCGACCGCGTCGGGTGTCTCGGCGGCCCGTCGGGCGACCAGGTCGGCGATCGACGTCGGTGGTAGGTCGACCCGGCCCCCGTCACCGGCCGTGCGCAGTCGTCGCCGTTCGTCCTCGCCGAGCAGGGCGACCGCCCCGACCGGCACCTCGGGTTCGGCGAGCAGCCCGGCCAGCAGGACCGGGAAGCTGTCGGCCCAGCTCCGCACCACCTCGGCCGGGTAGACGTCGGTACGGATCTCGAACGTGCCCTCGATGCCGTCCTCGGTGTCCCGGGTGATCCCGACGACGTCGTGTTCGCCGCCGGTGTGGACCCGCTCCGGCTCGGCGATCTCCCGCAACGCGCGGACGCTCTCCTGTCGGTTCAGATGCATGAACACCCACTGGAACAGCGGGGACCGGCCGTGCGTCCGCGGCGCGCCGACGGCGCTCACGATCCGGCCCACCGGCACGTCGGCGTTGGCCAGCATCCGGGGAAACCCGGTGGTGAACCGGCCGAGCAGGTCGCCGAAACTGTCGGTGGGCCCGATCCGCCAACGGGTGGGCAGGGCGTTCATCACGTAGCCGATGACCCGGTCGAGACCCTGAGCCGAGCGGTTGGCGGTCGGGGTGCCGATGACGAGGTCGGTCCGCCCGGACAGCCGGTACGCCAGCACCGCGAACGCGGTCATCAGCACGCCGTACGCGGTCGCGCCGCGCTCGCGGGCGAACGCCCGCAGGGTCGCCTCGGTCGCGGCGTCGATGTGGAACGGGATCTGCCGGATCGGGCTGTCGTTCGCCGGTGCGACAGCCCCGGTGCCGCCCACGGTCAACGGCTCGGGCGGGTCGACCAGGCGCTCCCGCCAGAACCGGAGCTGCGCGTCGAACACCCCGGCGGCCTCCAGCTCACGCTGCCAGGAGGCGAAGTCGGCGTACTGGATCCGCGGACGTCCCCGTCGGGGCGCGACGCCGGCGCGCACCGCCCGGTACGCCTCGACGAACTCGCCGTGCAGCACGTCGAAGGACCACCAGTCGGTGACGATGTGGTGCAGCGCCAGCACCAGCGTCGAGCGGGTGTCGTCGACGGTGATGAGGCATCCGCGCATCAGTTCGTCGCGGCCCAGGTCGAACGGGCGGCGGCTGAACGCCGCGAGTTCCTCGGACCGGGTCGTGCCGCTGTCCCGAAGGTCGATCCGTTCCAGGACGAACCGGTCGGCGGGGAGGAATTCGAGGCGTAGGTCGCCGACGGCGCCGGCGATCCTGGTGCGCAGGATGTCGTGCTGCTCCCGCACGATCGTCAACGCCCGCTCCAGGTCGGCGGCCGCCACCGGACTGTCGAAGTGGTAGGCGCAGCAGAGGTTCAGTGCCGCCGTACCCGGATAGAGCGACTCGTAGACCCAGAGGTCCTCCTGGGCGAGGCTGAGCGGCACCGGTCCGTCGTCGTCCCGTTGCGGCACGACTGCGGGGACCTCGCCGAGCCGGTCCGCCTCGACGAGCCGGCGCAGCAGCCGGACCCGCTGCTCGCCGCGCAGCGCGGCGAACCGGGCGGCCGTCGAGGCGCTGGCCGGGACCGCGCCGGGCGCACCGCTTGACACCGTCATGCCGTCAGGTCCTTTCGCAGTTCGGCAAGCCGGCGCAGCCCGGCGAGGATGTCCGACCGGTCGAGGCCGAAGTCGACGAAGCAGGCCACCTCGTCGCAGCCGAGGTCGCGCAGGTCGAGAAGGGATCTGCGGCAGGTGTCCGGTGAACCGAGCAGGCTCCCCCAGCCCAGGTAGCGCTGCCTGGCGAATTCCACGAGCGCGTCGGTCTGCTCGGCGGTGAGCGCCGCGGCCCGGCCGTCGCCGGCCCGGTTGGCGGCCGTCTGCGCCACGTACGACCGCAGGTACGCCCGTAGCGGCCCGCTCGTCAGCCGGCTGGCCTCGGCGTCGTCGGTGCCGACGTACGTGTGCGCCATCAGGGTGACCGTGCCCCGGTCGGTGGTGCCCAGCTGCTCGGGCGCGGCCTGGTACGCCGCGCGGTAGCGCCTGATCTTCTCCGCCAGCTCCTCCCGGGTCTGCCCGATGGTCGCGCCGAGCACGTTGGTCCGCAGCCCTCCGGCCGCCGTCCACGTCTCGGGGCTGCCGGAGGTCGTCAACCAGATGGGGAACCTCGGCGACACCGGCCGGGGCTGGGGTCGTACCGCCACCGGACGTCCGGTGCCGTCGGGCAGTTCGACCGCCTCACCCGCCCAGAGTCGGCGCAGCAGCGTGATGTCGGCCAGGGCCCGCTGCCGCCGGTCGGCGTACCGGTCGGGGGCCAGGACGAAGTCGGTGGAGTGCCAGCCGGTGGCCACCGAGATGCCGGTGCGGCCCCGGGAGAGGTTGTCGACCACCGACCAGTCCTCGACGACCCGCAGCGGGTGGTGCAGGGGCAGCACGACACTGCCGGCCCGTACGGCGATCCGGTCGGTGACCGCCGCGAGCGCGGCGGAGAGCACCGGCGGGCTGGGGAAGACCTGCCCGACCTGCTGGAAGTGCCGCTCGGGGGTCCACACGGCGGTGAATCCGAGCGAGTCGGCGACCCGGGTGATCTCCAGGATGTCGTCGTACTTGGCGGCATGGCCGGCGCCGCTGTCGCAGTCGTCGGCGCCGAAGAACATCACGCTGAGTTCCATGGTGTCGTCACTCCTCGCCGGGGGAGGTCCGGCCGGAGCGGACCCGTGGGATGCGGGGCAGGCGGGGAATCGGGGTCGTGGCGACCGTCGGCGCGTCGGTCAACGCCCGGGCCAGCTCGGCGACGGTCGGGGCGGCGAAGATGTGGCTGGCGGTCACCGGCAGCCGTTCCACGGTGGCGAGACGCGCGGCGACCCGGACCGCCCGTAGCGAGTTGCCGCCCAGGTCGAAGAAGTTGTCGTGCGCCCCGACCCGCTCGACGCCGAGCGCGTCGGCCCAGAGCGCGGCCAGCCGTCGTTCCAGCTCGGTACGCGGCGCCACGTGGACCGGTCGGCCGGACGGCCGCCGGGGCGGCGGTGCCGCCGCGTCCGCACCCGCTGGCAGGGCCAGCCGGGCGTCGAGGTCGGTGAGCCGGGTCTGCGGCGCCTCGACCATCACGTCGAGCACCCGCAGCAGGGCGTCCGCCAGCCACTGCATCACGGCGTGGTCGAAGACCTCCGCCTGGTACTCGACGGTCACCGCGATCCCGGCCGGCGTACGGTCCGGGCCGTAGTCGTCGGTCACGTCCACCAGCAGCTCGAACCGGGCCGCGCCGGTGCGGATCACCTCCGCCCCGCTCGGGACGCCGTCCACGGCGAGACTGGTCCGCACGTTGTTCTGCAGGACCAGCACGACGTCCACCAGGGGGTGCCGACCCGGCGAGCGCGGCGGGTTGAGGTCGGCCACCACCTGTTCGAACGGCACGTCCTGGTGGGCGAAGGCCTCGACGTCGACCTCCCGGATCCGGGTCAGCAGCTCGGCGAGCGTCGGCTCGTCGGACAGGTCGGTCCGCAGCGCCAGCATGTTCACGAAGAAGCCGACCGCGTCGGTCGGGGCGACGGTCCGTCCGGCGATCGGCGCGCCGACGGCGATGTCGTCACCCGCGCCGGCCCGCCTCAGCACGACGGCCAGCGCCGTGTGCAGCACCATGAACAGCGTGGCGCGGTGCCGCCGGCCCAGCTCGACGAGCCGGGCGTGCACGCCGGCGTCGATCTGCCGGAGCACGGTCTCCGCCCGGGGGCCGGGGGCGGTCGGCCGGTCGGCGCGGCGGGGCAGGGCCAGCCCGCCGGGCAGGTCGGCCAGGACCGACCGCCAGTAGGCGAGCTGCCGGGCGGCCACGCTGTCCGGGTCGGCCGGGTCGCCGATCCGCGCCCGCTGGTCGACGGCCACGGCGTGCCGCACCGGCGGCTCGGGTGCCGCGCCGACCCGGCGGGCCGCGTACACGCCTGACAGGTCGTGCAGCAAGGGCGCCAGCGACCAGCCGTCGGCGGCGATCTGGTGCATCACCAGCAGCAGGGCCGCGCCGGGTTGGTCGGCGTCGACCGTGTACACCACGGCCCGGAACGGAGGTTCGGCGTCCAACCGGAACCGGTACCGGGCGGCCGAGGCGACCCGCTCGGCGAGGTCGGCGTCGTCGGCGACCCGGACCACCTCGGTGTCGAGCCGCGCCTGCCCCGCCGGCAGCACCCGCTGCTCCGGTTCACCGTCGTCGACGGTGAACACCGTCCGCAGCGCCTCGTGCCGGTCGAGGAGATCCTGGAGCGAGACCAGCAGTGCGGCGGTGTCGACCTCGCCGCGGAGCCGGACGAGGATCGGCACGTTGTAGGCGATTCCCGCGTCGACCTGGTCGAGGAACCAGAGCCGCCGCTGGGCGAACGACAGCGGCGTACCGTGCCCGGCGCTCCCGGCCCCGACCGTCGGCGGCAGGTGGGTCGAGTCGCCTCGGGCCTCGTCCAGGCGCCGCGCCACCGCGGCCACGGTGGGCGCCTCGAACATCGCCCGTACGCCGATCTCGGTGCCCAGCACGGTGTGGATGCGGCTGAGCAGCCGCGCCACCCGCAGCGAGTCGCCACCCAGGTCGAAGAAGTCGTCGTCGACGCCGACCGACTGGACGCCGAGCACCTCGGCGAACAGCTCGCACAGGGCCTTCTCGGCGTCGGTGCCCGGCGGACGTGACGCCCCGGGCCTGTCGGCACCTGGTAGGTGCGCCGGCAGGGCCGCGCGGTCGAGCTTGCCGTTGGCGGTCAGCGGCAGCGCGTCCACCGCGACCACCACCGCCGGCACCATGAACTCGGGCAGCACGGTGGCGACGTGGGTACGCAGTTCGTCCCGCCCGGGTGCGCGTTCGCACCCCTCGGCCGGCACCACGTACGCCACGAGTTGCCGCTCGCCGTGACGGTCGTCGGCGGCCGCCACGGCGGCCCGTTCCACCGCCGGATGCCGGGTCAGCACCGCCTCGACCTCGGCCGGTTCGACCCGGAAGCCCCGGATCTTCGTCTGGGCGTCGACCCGTCCCACGAAGTCCAACGGCCCGTCGGCGCCCCGGCGGACCACGAGGTCCCCGGTCCGGTACATCCGTTCACCGGGCGCGCCGAACGGGTTGGCGACGAACCGGTCGGCGGTGAGTCCGGCGCGGCCGAGGTAACCGTCGGCCAGGCCGGCCCCGGCTGCGTACAGCTCACCGACCTCGCCGTCCGGCACCACCCGCAGCCGCTCGTCGAGCACGTACGCGGCCTTCCCGGCCAGTGGCCGGCCGATCGGCACCGAGGCGCTCTCCGTCTCGGTGCGGACCACCGGGTGGGTGGTCACGAAGATCATCGCCTCGACCGGCCCGTACCCGTTGCGCAGCCGCAGCCCGGGGAAGCGGTCCAGCGCCCGGCCGACGTGCGCCGGTGACAGCGCCTCGCCGCCCACCAGCAGGTCGCGGACGCCGTCGAGCGCGGCCGGGTACTCGTCTACCAGCACGTTGAACAGGCTGCTGGACAGGTACATCGCGGTGACGCCGTGCTCGCCGACCAGACGGGCCACCACCACCGGGTCCATGCGGTGCCCCGGAAACAGCACGCACGTGCCACCGTGCAGCAGCGCGCCCCACAGCTCCAGCACGAAGGCGTCCCAGGAGACCGGCGCGCACTGCAGCCACACCGCGCCGGGCGCGGTCGGCAGGTCGTCCTGCCCGGTCAGCGTGCCGACGATCGCGTGGTGCGGCGCCGCGACGCCCTTGGGCCGGTCGGTCGAGCCGGAGGTGAACATGACGCACGCGAGGTCTCCGGGTCGGGCCCGGCCGGCACCCCGGGGCAGCTGTCCTCCCTGGTCCACGTCCACGTCGACGAACCGGGCTCCGGTCCCGAGCCGCCGCACGGCCGCGTCGGTCCGGGCGACCACCAGGGCCACGCCGGCATCCTCCGCCATGCCGCGCAGCCGTTGTGCGGGAAAGGCGGGGTCGAGCACCAGGTATCCGGCACCGGCCTTCAACGCCGCGAGGATCGCGACCACCAGGTCGACACCGCGCTCCAGGTGCGCCCCGACCACCGTGCCGGGCCGCGCGCCGGCATCGGCGAGGCACCGGGCCAGGCGGTCCGCGCGCGCGTCCAGGGCGGCATAGGTCACCCGTTCCGGGCCGTACACCAGTGCCGTCGCGTCCGGGGTACGGGCGACCTGCTCCTCGAAGACCTCGTGTACGCAGCGGGCGCCCGCCCGTTCGGAGCCCACCTCAGGAGCCCGCGGTTCCGGTGTCAGCCGGGACCCGGTCGGCGTCGGCGGCGTCCCGTACGAGGCTCGCCGGCCGGATGTCCGACCAGTGGGTCTCGACATGGGACAGGCATTCCGCCCTGCCGGCCGGACCGTGGACGGTACGCCAGCCGTCCGGAACGTCGATGTCGACCGGCCACAGGGAATGCTGGTTCTCGTCGTTGACAAGCACCAGGTATTCGCCGTTCTCGTCCTCGAACGGATTGCTCGTCATGTCGGCACCTTCCTCTCTTCCCTTTGCTCGGCAACGCCATCCCAGTCGGGGAGAATCACGTCGATGTCGCGGAGCGGGCGGTAGGCCATCCCCCACACCGCGACGGCTATCCCGCATCCCCCGGCGATCAGCAGCATCGCCGCCATACCGCTGCCGGGGCCGCTCCCGACGACCGGCTGGAGCAGTCCCACCAGCCCGCTGCCCGCGGCGGCCTGCGGCTCGAAGACCCCGTCGGCGACCAGCCCGGAGCTGACCATGGCCAGTGGCGCGGAGATCTGGGACACGAACATCACCGCGCCGAAGACCCGGCCCTGCCGCTGCGGGGGCACCTTGGTCTGGATGATCGCCTGCATGGTGCCGTTCACAATCGGCATGAGCAGTGCCCCGACCAGGATGGCGGCGCACCAGGCGGGGACGTCGCGGGACGCGGCCAGCAGGACCTGGGAGGTCAGGCACATGCCGACCACGCCCAGCAGCATGCCCCGGATCCGGGACTTCGGGCCGCCCCACACCCCCATCAGCAGGCCACCGAGGATCCCGCCGACGCCGATGCTGGCCATGACGCTCGCCAGCGCGGACGCGTCGTTGCCGGTGCGGGCCAGGATCATCGGCTGCACGATGGCGTACCCGAAGACCATCACCAGGTTGACCACGAAGATGACGAACACGAGGCCACGCAGGCTGGGTCGTACGAACAGGTACCGCAGTCCGTCGAGGGACTCGGCGCCGAGTCTGCGGCGGGGCTCGGCGGTGCCGCCGTCGCGAGGCTGCTCGTGCAGCCCGGCCGCCTGGATGGTGAGCAGGGCGAGGACGAAGCTGAGCAGGTCCACGAGGAGGATCGTTCCGAGCCCGGAGGTGGCGACCAGCACCCCGGCCAGGGCGGGTCCGCAGATCTCCGCCGTGCTGCGGGCCGTCCCCAGCAGACCGTTCGCGCGTTGCAGCTGGTCCTTGGCGACCAGCAGGGGGATCGCCGAGAAGAGCGCCGGGTACTGGAAGGCGGCGGCGGCACCGAGGAGCGCGACGGCCAGGTAGATCTGCCAGAGCTGGAGCTGCCCGGAGAAGTGCAGGGCCGTCAGCGCGCCCACGACCACCAGCCCACCGATGTCCGCGAGTTGCAGCGCCGTCCGCTTGCGCAACCGGTCCACCAGCGCCCCGGCGGTGGGGCTCAGCAGCACCTGCGGCAGCACCGCGAGGACCGAGAGGAGCACGACCGCGGTGGCCCGCTGGCCGGACGTCCAGGCTTGCACCACGAAGGCGAACCGGAGGACCGAATTTCCGATCAACGTGACGAGCTGCCCTGCCCAGATGATGCCGAATCTGCGCATGAACGGGCCAGCCCCCCCGAAGTCACTGCCGGGTTGACAACGTTCGTCCACCGGGCATGATCGCTTGCCCAAGGCTAACGACGATCATGACATCGGTCAATATCAACATCCGTTGATCATTGGCGGCGGTGAATGGTCTGACGTATCCGGAGCTGGCATCCGGCGCCGGTCAGCCCGAACCCGTCGTCTATGCCGTCCAGTCCTCGACCGGGGTGAGCGGGACGGGCGCCGGGCGCCGCACCACGGTCGTCAGCTCGACCCGCCGGCCTTCGGCCGCCGAGCGCAGCAGCGCGGTCATGATGTCGAGGACGTGCAGCGCGACGTCGCCACCGGCACGCGGCGGACGCTTGTCGTCGGCCCGGACGAGGTCGATCAGGCCGACACCCCGGGACGCCTGGGCGTACCCGGCCAGCGGTTGGAGGACACGCCACTCGCTGCCGCCCAGCGCGAACAGGCGGACCTCGCCGTCGAAGACGTTCGGATCGGGTACGGCGAGCGTCCCGGTCTCCCCGTGCACCTCGATCGGCGCGGCCGTCGTGGCGACGCCGTCGAAGCTCGTCGTGATGGTGGACAGGGCGCCGTTGGCGTGTTCGAGTACGCCCGTCACGTGGCTGTCCACCCGCACCGGGATCCGCTGGCCGAGGCGCGGACCCGAGCCGATGACACGCTCGGCGCGCAGCCGACTGGCGGCCCCGACCACCGCGCGGACCGGCCCGAGCAGGTGCACGAGCGCCGAGATGTAGTACGGCCCCATGTCCAGCAACGGGCCGCCGCCCGGGGCGTAGTAGAAGTCGGGCTGGGGGTGCCAGCGTTCGTGCCCCGGCGTGACCATGACTGCCGACGCGGACAACGGCCGCCCGATGAGGCCGTCGTCGATCGCCGCCCGCGCCGTCTGCGTACCGGTGCCCAGGACGGTGTCCGGTGCGCACCCGACGCGGACGCCGGCCGACGCGGCCCTGCTGATGACGGAAGCGCCGTCCTGGAACGTCACGGCGAGCGGCTTCTCGACGTAGACGTTCTTGCCGGCGTCGATCGCGCCGAGCGAGATCTCGGCGTGCGCCGCCGGGATGGTGAGGTTGAGGACTGTCTGCACGTCCGGGCGGTCGAGCAGACGGTCCACGCTCAACGCCTCGGCGCCGGGAATCGTGGCGGCGACCGCGGCCGACCGGGAGGCGTCGAGGTCGGCCACCGCGGCGATGGACACCGCCGGGTGGTTCGCGAGCGTGTCCAGGTACGCGCGGGAGATGACCCCGAGACCGACTACGCCGACGCGATGCGGGTCGCCCACACCATTCCCCTTTCGATGACGGTACGGACGCTCGGGTGCTCCAGCACGTCGAGGCTGTGGCCCGGGGTCGTCACGACGATGCGCCCGGCACCCCACTGCCGGGTCCAGATCGCCGGCGAGGTGACCGGCCGCTGCCACGGATGCCAGGCCCGCGTCGGGTGGGTCGTGGTGGCGAGCACGTCGACCAGGTCGTCGTGCAGCACCCAGTACTGTTCGGTGACCAGGTCGAAGTCCTCGATGTCCGCGGTGACCGGGTGCTGGCGACCGAGGTCGGTGATGGTCACCGTGTGCGGCAGGAAATTGTCCTCGGCGCCGCCGTGTCGCTCGCACGGCTCCTTTCCCGGGTGGGTGGCGAACTGGCCACCCACCAGGTGCAGGTAATCCGACGAGGCGCGGAACGAGTCCACGATGCCGCCGTGCCAGCCGGTGAGGCCCGTCCCGGCGACGACCGCCGCGCTGAGGCCCGCCACCTGGTCCGGGGTGATCTGCGACATCGTCACGCACTGCACGACGAGGTCCGTCTCGGCCATCTCGGCCGCGTCGGAGTAGATGTCGGTGGACCCCTCGACCCGTACCGCGTAGCCGCTGCGCTCGAGGAACGGGATGAACAACTCTGTCGCCTCGACCGGCTGGTGCCCCTCCCAGCCGCCGCGTACCACAAGTGCCCTCCGCTGCGTCACACCCCGCTCCTCCCCGGTCCGTCACCAGGCTGGCCGCTGCCGCCCGGCGGCGAGCCGCCGATGACTGTGCTTGTCGAGCATCGAAAACCGTACCCGCCGGCGCCGACACGGGCTGTCCTGAGCGACAGGCGGAGTCCCGGCCACCGCCTGGTCGGCCGGGCCCGGGCCCGCCGACCACGGCTCGCCCCACCTCAGTGGTGCAGACGGGGCGGGTACGGCCGTTCGGGGGGCCGTCCCCAGGCGCGGATCGTGTCGGAGGTGGCGATGGCGCCGAGGACGACGACGGCGGTGACGGCCGCGGCCAGCGGCGGCAGGGGGAGCATGACCGGGGCGGCGCCGACGAGGACCAGCGCGCCGATGATCCGGGAGCGGGAGACCCGGTTGAACACGGCGTGTTCGACAAGCGCACGTCCGGCCAGGAACAGTGTGGGTCCGCCGAGGACGACGAGGACCCACGCCGTTTCGGTGTGGCCGAACGGATGGTCGATCACGATCTCGTACCCGACGGCGACGGCCACGATTCCGGCCACCATGAGCACGTGCGCGAGGAACGCCTCGCGGGTCAGGCGGGCGGGCTCGTCGGAGGCCCTGATCGCCTCGGGCAGCAACTGGCCGGCTTTGAAGAGATAGACCCGGAACAGCAGGATGTTCGTGACGAACGCCACCCCGAAGGCCGCCGCGGCTCCGCCCTCGCGGAACGACGTGTCGCTGTACGCCGATCCGGTCGTCAGGATCAGTTCGCCGAGCGCGATGATGAAGAACTGGCGGTAGCGCTCGGAGATGTACTCGGCCAGGACGGGCCATTCACGTTGGATGGGGCGGGTCCACGGCGCGGGATAGAACAGCAGCAGCGCCGCGAAGTCGATGCCGATCGCGAGCGTCCACAACAGCCCGCGGGCCGGATCCGACACGATCGCCCCGGCGATCCACGGCACGGCCGATATCGTGAACCAGAGAAACACCCCGGCTGCTCGACGCTGAGCCTCGTGGCCGCGCAGCCCCGGCACGATGACCAGCCCACGCACGATGTGCACGGCGACGTACGCGCCGGCGAAGGCCAGGGCCCGGTCGCCGAACGCGTGCGGCACCGCCACCGCCATCATCATCGCGCCGAGCATCGCCGCGTAGACCAGCAGCTGAAGTCGCAGCCTCTGCGGATCGTAGAGGTCGGTGACCCAGGCCGTGACGAACCACAGCACCATGAATGCCAGCAGCAACAGCAGCGTCTCGCCGACCTCGGCGACGACCGCCCGTCGCTCGGTCAGATCTTCGACCAGTCGATGGGAGACCCGGTTGAGGGCGAAGACGAACACCAGGTCGAAGAAGAGTTCCAGAAGACTCGGCCGCTGCGGTTGCCCAGGCCTGCGAAGCAGCGCCACAGCCCTCGTCGACATGGGACGCCCAATTCCTCCGGTCTCGTCTATCCGGGTATTGGTACCACGCCCGGTGACATCGTCGAGTCGATTCGCACCAATGCCCAGGTCGTCGACACACCGTCGCCGAACGACAGCCGAGGTGACGGCCGGTCGGTTGGGAGCGGTACCAGTCGGGGCGGAATCCGGCCCTCCCGATCGCTACACTCGCCGCAACCCCGGCACCGCCCGCAGACGTCTGCGGGCGCTGATCCGAATCGAATGGAGACGCCTGTGACCCGCGACAAGGCGGCACCCCCCGGCATCGACCCCAGCATTCCCAGTGTGGCCCGCGTCTACGACTTCTTCCTGGGTGGCAAGGACAACTTCGAGGCCGACCGGAAGGTCGCCGAGCACGCGCTGCGGATCACACCGGACGGGCCGGCGGCCGGTCAGGCGAACCGGGCCTTTCTGCGTCGGGTGATTCGATTCCTCGTCACCGAGGCGGGCATCGACCAGTTCCTCGACATCGGATCGGGGCTGCCCACCCAGGGCAATGTGCACGAGGTCGCCACCGAGCACAACCCCAAGGCCCAGGTGGTGTACGTGGACAATGATCCGATCGTCCTGACCCACGGGCGGGCGCTGCTCGCCGCGGAGGGCACGGCGACGGTGATCCAGGCGGACATCCGGGCACCGCAGGAGATCCTCAACCACCCGGACGCACGTCGGTTCCTCGATTTCGACAGGCCGATCGGGCTGTTGCTCTTCGCGATCCTGCACCACCTCGGTGACGACGAGGATCCGCGCGCGGTGGCGGCGGAGTTGATCGACGCGCTGCCCTCGGGCAGTTACGTGGCGATCTCGCACTTCCGTGACCCGGGTGAGCGGGACCCGGAGGGCTCCCGCAAGGCCCGCGAGGTCGAGCGGATCTTCAACGAGTCGCTGGGCACCGGTCGCTGGCGGACGGACGAGGAGATCCTCTCCTTCGTCGACGGCCTGACGGTGCTGGAGCCGGGGGTCGTGCCGCTGGCGGAGTGGCGTCCGGAGCCGAGTACGCCCGCCTCGGCCCAGACCGACACGTACCACACCTTCGTGGGGCTTCTCGCCCGCAAACCGTAGCCGCCACCGCCGGACCCCGCCACTAAAGTTGCGTGGCACGCATCTTTGCGTGCCACGCAACTAGTGCTAACGTGGGTGACATGACGGGGCTCCGAGAGCGCAAGAAGGCCGAGACGCGGGCGGCGCTCGGCTGGGCCGCGATCCACCTCACCGTCGAGCGCGGCTACGACAACGTCCGCGTCGAGGACATCGCCGAGGCGGCCGGCGTCTCCCCGCGCACCTTCAACAACTACTTCTCCAGCAAGGCCGAGGCGATCGCCTCCCGTCACCTGGACCGCAGCCTGCGCACCGCCGCCGCGCTGCGGGAACGCCCCGCCGACGAGCCGCTCTGGACGGCACTGACCCACGCCGCGCTGGAGCAGTTCACGCCCGGCCCCGAGGTCGAGGCGATGCCGTCCCCCGCCCACACCCAGTGGGCGGCCGGCATCCGCACCATGCTCGCCGAGCCCGCGCTACAGGGCGAGCGACTGCGTGCCGTCGCGACAGCCGAGGCCGAACTCGCCGCCGCGGTCGCCGACCGCACCGGCACCGACCTCGCCACCGACATGTATCCGCGACTCGTCGCGGCCGCCGCCAGCGCCGCCGTCACCGTGGCCATGCAGCACTACCTCGACAACGCCGACCCGCCCACCCCGATCGAGCGCCTCATCACCGACGCCTTCACCCAGGTCGCCGCCGGCCTCCCGCCGCCCCGCCGCTGAAGCACGCACTCGACGCCGACAGCACCCACCTCCTCAGCCGCGTACACCCCGCGGCGGGCCGGCCGCGCGCCGCCGCCCGCCGTGGCGATGACGCACGTCCGAAAAGGATCACGATCATGATTGATGTCCTCATCGCCGGGGCCGGCCCCAACGGCCTCATGCTCGCCTGCGAGCTCGCCCTCGCCGGCGTCCACCCGGTCGTCCTCGAACGCCACGCCGCACCCACCGGCGAGCCCCGTGCCAACGGCCTCGTCGGCCAGGTCGTCCGCCTGCTCGACCGACGCGGCCTCTACACACGGCTCACCGGCGAGAGCACCCCGCCGCTCCCCCAGCCCGCCTTCGTCTTCGGGGCGTTCCCGCTGGACCTCACGGTGCTCACGGAGAACCCGCACTACGCGCTCGGGGTGCCACAGGCCCAGCTCGAGGCCGCCCTGGCCGCACGGGCCGTCGAGCTCGGAGTCGACCTGCGTCGCGGCCACGAGGTCGTCGACCTTGACCAACGCCCCGACGCGGTCGAGGTCCGACTTGCCGACGGTACGCGGCTCACGTCCCGTTTCCTCGTCGGCGCCGACGGCGGTCACAGCGCGGTGCGCCGCCTCGCCGGCATCGACTTTCCCGGCGTCACCAACGACCGGTCGGTCTCCCGTACCGCCACGGTGACCGTCCCCGCGCCTTTTCTCGACCCCGGGACCGGCGGCCTGCGCGTTCCCGGCTACGGCGTCGTCCCGCCGTTCCAGCACACCCGCACCCCGCGCGGCCTGATCGCCTGGGCTCCGTTCCCCGGTCGCCCGGCGATCCTGAGCACGACGGAGTGGCCCGACGCGCCGACGACCGACGAGACCCCGATGGACCTGGCGGAGCTACGCGCCAGCGTCGTGCGGGTGCTCGGTGCCGACATCCCCCTCGGTCCGCCCGACGGCCCCGGGTTGCTGCGGCGGCTGACCGCCGGCAACACCCGCATCGCCACCCGCTACCGCGCCGGGCGGGTGCTGCTGGTCGGCGACGCCGCGCACGTGCACCCCGCGATCGGCGGCCCCGGCCTCAACCTGGGGCTACAGGACGCCGCCAACCTGGGTTGGAAGCTCGCCGCCACGGTGCGCGGCCGGGCACCGCAGGGCCTGCTCGACACGTACGAGACCGAGCGCCGCCCCGTCGCAGAACGGGTGGTCATGTCCACCCAGGCGCAGTCGGCGCTCATCGGCCCCGGCGACGAGATCACCGGCCTGCGGGAACTCTTCGCCGAACTCTTGCGCATCCCGGAGGTGACCGGGCACATCGCGGCGCTGATGTCGGGCGCGGACGTCCGCTACCCTGCCGACCCCGCCGACCCACTGGCCGGTCGCTACGCGCCAGAGGTGGTCGTGCACGGTGAGAGCGGCCCGGTCCGTCTCGCCGAACTGACCCGTGCCGCCCGTCCGCTGCTGCTGGACTCCACAGGCGCCTACGCCGAGGTGGCCGCGCCCTGGCGGGACCGGGTCGACGTGGTCACCGGATCGCTGGAGGGCACCACCGCGACAGCCATGCTGGTACGCCCCGACTGCTTCGTCGCCTGGTCGGCCGGCGACGCCGAGACGCTGCGCGCGTCCCTCACCCACCACTTCGGCCATCCACGGTGACCAGGGGACACCGCGACCTGCCCGCGTTGGCAGGCCCATCTCGCCGAGTCGGTGCGGGCGCTGAGGCGATGCGACCGGACCCGTCCCGGCCCGCAGGGGCCGACGGGTGTTCCCGCCGGCCCCCGGGGTTGGGGTCACCGTCCGTACAGCTCGAACTCGTAGAGCGAGAACCCGTACGAGGTGGCCCGTTTGACGCCGTACACCCGCACGTAGCGGGCCGTGACCGGGGCGAAGGTGGCGTTGTCGACGCCGCCGTTACCGGCGGTGGTGGTGAACACCGGCGTCCACGAGTTGCCGTCACCGGAGACCTCGATCCGGTACGACGTGGCGTACGCGGACTCCCAGCGCAGTACCGCCCGGCTCACCGTGCGGGCGGCGCCGAGGTCGACCCGGAGCCACTGGTTGTCGTTGTAGCTGCTGGCCCACCGGCTGCCCAGGCTCCCGTCGACCGCCTTGTCCGGCGTGTAGCTGGTCAGGAACTGGGTGCTCGACGCGCTCGCCGGGCGACCCTGGGCCAGGTTGGTGACGTCGTCACCCCGGCGTGCCGGGAACGAGACGACCTGCTGGTAGGTGGGGCGGTTCTGCCAGGCGATCAGCGGGTGGGTGATGCCGCCGAGGCCGGACTGGGCGATCGAGTCGGCACACCACTGGTCGCCGGCCCCGCAGGACTTGTCGCCCGGGTAGACGGTGGTCGCCGGCACGGCGGCGGCCTGGCCGAGCGTGTCGGTCAGCGACTGCCGGCACGCGCCGAGGTTGCCGTTGCCGCAGTACGCGCGGCCCAGTCCACCGGCGACGGGGTCGCCGAGCACGGTGCGCAGGTCCTTGTCGACGTAGCCCCACCAGCCGTACTGGAACGACGATCCCTTGTGGGCCTGTCCCTGCGGCGCCCAGCTCACCGCGCCGCCACGCCCGCCGTTCTGGCCGCCCGACGGCGCCTCGTTCACCTCGATGGCGTCGACGAGCGCGCCGTAGAGGTCCGGCCCGAGGCCGGGGCGGAACTCCGCCGAGGCCAGCAGCGGCCACCACGCGTCGAAGATCCGGATGGCGTCGGCGTGCTGGTAGACCTTCGAGCCGGGTGCGGTCTCCACCCGCCGGGAGCCGGCCTGCTGCCAGGCCCGCAGCTTGCCGATCGCGTCGGCCAGCGCCGGGTCGGTGACCGGCGCGCCGTCCAGCACCCGCAGCAGGTCACCGAGGACCTGCTGACCGCGCAGGTCGGTCACCGCCGCGTCCGCCATGATCTTGACGAGGTCGGCGCGGCCGAGCTTGCGCTGGGCGATCGCGGCGCGCACCGGGCCGTCGAGCAACTGACCCCGGTGTACGGAGCCGAAGCTGAAGTTGCCGTCCGCCGCCCCGAAGTCCCGCGCCTGCTTGTTGTTCCAGCTCACGTAGTAGTCCTGGTTCACCGACCGGGGGTGGGCCGACGGCGGGGCGTACGTGGCGTCGTTGGTGTCCGGGTTCCAGCCGACCCACTCGTACGCCGGTTCGGCCTTCGCCGGCAGGTTCGGGTCGGTCACCGACGACCGGACCGGGTTCGACCCGGAGTTGTAGTACGCCGCCTCGGTCGAGTTGACGTAGAACCAGTTGAACGCGTACCCGACGCTTGCCGCGGACGTCTGGAACGCCGCCGCGCTGCCCATCGCCGACGGGTCGTTGAAGGCCTGGAAGCCGATCGCCGAGTCGGCCTCGTGCCGGTAGGTCGAGCGCAGCTTGGTGAACGCGGTCGGCCGCCCGTTCACCAGGCCCCGGTAGGACACCAGCCCGTACTTGGTGCGCAGCGCGCGCAGTGTGTAGGAGCCGGCCGGGGTGGAGTCGGCGAGCGTCGGCGACCAGGAGTTGCGCTGCTCCAGGGCCTCCATGGCCAGGCACTGACCGTGGTAGAGGTAGCGGTTGGTGCGCAGCGTCGGCGCGCTGCCGTCGGTGGTGCACAGCGGCACCGCGTACGTGTCGGTGAGGTCCTGGGAGGCGGACGTGGCGCTCCACGCGTAGTCCTGGCCCCGCCCGAGCAGCACGTAGAGGTTGAGCCCGGCGAACGCGGCGCCCCGCGCGCTGATGCCGGGGCCCTGCAACTCCTGGAGCATCAGCAGTTGCGGCGCGAAGTAGCCGGTCTGCGGGCCGAACACGGCGATCGGGTTGCCGGTGGTGGTGTGCCGCCCGGAGACCACGACCGCGTTGGACATGCCGTGCGCGCGCAGGTTGGACAGGCCGCCGAGCAGCTCCTTCGTGGCGGTGCTGGCGCCGGTGCGGGCGGCGGCGCCGCCGGTGGCGTCGTAGGCGAGGGGCTCGGCGACCACCGAGCCGGCGTCGGGCAGCACCGCGCTCGTCGCGCCCGGCGGCGTCGCCCCGTACGGGAAGCTCTGCCCGTCGTGCAGGGTGAGCACGGTCTCCGGGTCGTTCTGCGACCGGAACGCCGCCCAGACCTTGTCGCCCTCGGTGGCGCCGTACTTCGCCCGGGCGGCCACCCGGACCAGCGCGGACTGGATCTCGCTGCCGCCGCCTCCGCCGAAGAGCCCGCCGACGACGCCGGCGGTGGCGATCAGGTCGGTCATGGTGAAGTGCTTCGGCTTGCCGGCGCCGGCGAGCACGTACTCGCCCGGGTAGTTGTCGTCGGCGATCGACTTGTCGATGTAGGAGTTGATGCCGGCGATGTAGTCGACCACGTCGGTGTAGAGCTGCTGACCCCGCGCGCCCTTGGTGCGCAGGGCGTCCACCTGGGCCTGGAGGTCCGCCTCGGTGTAGGGCGAGTTGGCCCAGACACTCTGTTCCAGTTCCCGGTTGCCGGGGGCGCCGCCGGCGAACGAGGTGACGTTGCCCCGGCCGACGTGCCGCAGCAGGTCCATCACCCAGAGCCGGTCCTGGGCACCGGCGTAGCCGGCGCCGAACATGGTGCCGGCGCGGGTGGTGCCGGTGATGTGCGGAACGCCGGTGGCCTTGTCCCGCACGATCGTGACGTCCGCGCGTGGCGAGACGGTGCTCTCCACCTGCGCGGCCGGTACGCCGAACGATGCGTCGTTGTAGAAGTGGCCGATCTGCTCGTCGGTCAGCCCGGCGTAGTTTGTAGACCAGGTTCGCGTACTCGTCGAGCTGGTCGCTGGAGTGCGCCGGGCGGGTGCCGAGCGCCTGGTGCGCAAGGATGTCGACGAGCGTGGCGTTGCCGTTCTGCCCGGGGGGCAGGATGTCGGCGCACTGGCCGAGGCAGTAGTCGTTTGCGGCGAACGTGCTGGCGGCCATCGCCGGTGTCGGCGGGATGACGGTCAGGACGCTCGCGGTCAGGGCTGCGGCGGTGAACGCCGCGAGCCGGGAACGGTGAGCGGGACGGGGCATGGCGGACCTCCGGGGACGCGGGGTCGGACCGTTCGGTACGCCCGGCTTTCGGTGCTCACGTCTCGCCCTCCGTGCCCGGGCGTTCCGCCCGGAGGTGAGAATGACTCATATCTATCTCCGGGCAATGATCGACGCCGGACCGCCGTTCGGATAGCCGTCGTTCACCACGCGCCAATGCCGACGTTTCGTCGCCTTTCGCCGTCGGGGCGTTGCGCGGTGGGGCGACCCGGTCACCCGCCGCTCCTCGGCCGTCGTGGCTGATACGGGTTTCGCCAGCTTCGGCTTGCGGGTAGCGGATCCCTCATGAATCGCAATCTGGTGAAGGGCCTGCAGGTTGCGTGGGGTCTGCCGGAGTTCCGCAGTGGAGTGCGTCACCTCATCGACCTCGACGAGGTGGCGGTGCTGCTGGCCGCGCTGTCCGTCACCGACCACGACAATGAGGTCGAGCGCAGCCTGTTGAGCCTCCTGCGGTCCGGCCTGGACACGGTCGAGATCCGGGAAGCGGTGTTGCTGCTGCTGGAGCAGGACGAGGTCCGCCGGCCGCTCGTCGCGGCCGTGGTGGAGCCGCTGGCCGACCGACCGCGCCTGGCCGCCGCCATCGCCTCGGCCGCGGAGGATCCCGCGGTGCGACGTGAGGTACGGGCGGTGCTGGACAGCGCCACGGTACGCGAGCTGATCTGGCAGGCGGTCGACAACCAGATGAGTGACAACAGGCTCGGCCTGATCCGCCGGGCGGCGGTGCTGTTCGTCCGGCACCCGAGCGTCCGGCGCCTCGCCTGGGCCGTCCGCCGGCACGGAGTGTTGCGCGAACTACGCCGCAAGCCGTGATCGCCCTCGACGCCCGGGTTCGTCGCCCGTGGGCACGAGACGACTGCCCAGGGCAACCGGGGCGACCAGGTGCACGAGCCGCCCGGCGGGAGATGGCATTGACATCTTTCACTGTGCCACCTAGCGTCGGAGCGAATCGATTCGACGTCGGGCCTGGTGCAGTGGCACCGTCCGGCATCGGTGGCGTGGTGTTCGGGCGCGCACGATGTGGGCCACCGCCGAGTCGACGAACGACCGGTCCCGCGTGGGCGGCGAGACCGGCGGCGAAGACCTGCGTCGATGAGCCGGATCGCCGTGGACCTCAATCAGTTCGCGTCGAGTGGCGGGAGCCCTCTCATGACAAGACGTAGACCCATCCTCGGCTTTCTCGCGACGGCGGCGGCCGTCATCGTGACCGTGAGCGCGGCGGCACTGGCCGGGGGTCTGAGCACCACCGCGTCGGCCGCGGACGTCGGAGCGGCCGCGGCGACCGCCGGGTGCGGCAAGGCGCCCACGCTGACCAGCGGCCAACGATCCATCCAGAGCAGCGGCCAGAACCGCAGTTTCATCCTGCGGATTCCTGACAACTACGACCGGAACCACGCCTACCGGCTGATCTTCGGATTCCACTGGAACGGCGGCACCGCCAACGACGTCGACGGCGGCGGGTCCGACGGGGCGGCCTGGTCCTACTACGGGCTGCGGCAGCAGGCGAACAACAGCACCATCTTCGTCGCCCCCCAGGGCAACGGCAACGGCTGGGCCAACCCCGGCGGCCAGGACGTGACCTTCGTCGACGACATGATCCGGGTGATCGAGGCGGACCTGTGTGTCGACACGACACAGCTCTTCGCGCTCGGCTTCAGTTACGGCGGCGGCATGAGCTACTCGCTGGCCTGCTCGCGGGCAGGTGTCTTCCGCGCTGTCGCGGTCTACTCCGGCGGGCAGCTCAGCGGATGCAACGGCGGCACCCAACCGATCGCCTACATGGGAATCCACGGCATCGGGGACCCGGTGCTCAACGTCTCCGCCGGACGGACCCTGCGTGACACGTTCGTACGGAACAACGGGTGCACCGCACAGAACCCGCCCGAGCCGAGGGCGGGCAGCCTGACCCACATCACCACCACCTACTCGGGCTGCCGGTCCGGCTATCCGGTGGTCTGGGCCGCCTTCGACGGAGGGCACACTCCCGGCCCGGTGGACGGCGGCGGGGACAGCGGAGCCAGGACGTGGACCAAGGGCGAGGTGTGGAGGTTCTTCACCCAGTTCGGCAGCACCGATCCGACCACCCCGCCACCGACGACCCCGCCACCGGGCGGCACGTCTGCCCTGCGCGGCACGTCGTCCGGACGGTGCCTGGACGTCAACGGCGCCTCTCAGGCCAACGGCACGGCGGCGATCATCTGGGACTGCCACGGCCAGAGCAACCAGAGCTGGACCTCGACGGCCGCCCAGGAGCTGCGCGTCTTCGGCGGCAAGTGCCTCGACGTCAACGGCGCCAGCACCACGAACGGCAGCTCGGTGATCATCTGGGACTGCAACGGCCAGTCCAACCAGCAGTGGCGGTTCAATGCCGACGGCTCGATCACCGGAGTCGGCTCGGGCCGGTGCCTGGACACGGTCGGCAACGGTACGGCCAACGGCACGCGCATCCAGATCTGGGACTGCACCGGCTCGGCCAACCAACGATGGAGTCGGAGCTGAACCCGGCGATCTTCCCAGCAGGGGGTCAGGTTCACCTGTGAGCCTGCCCCGGCGGCGCCAACCGGCAGTGGAGCACGCGCGGCTGGTACGCATCGGGCAACGTCCGCCAGGTGGGAGGCGCGCCCCCGGGTCCTGTCCCGGGCGGCGCGTGGCCGTCAGCCGCCTTGGTGATCGACGGTGACCGGTCGGGCGGCCGGGACCGGTCGTTGATCGGTTTCCCGGCCGCTCGTCGGGGTACCGCCGCTGGTCAGGACCGACGAAGGGGGCACGCATGACCGAGCGGGACCAGCGACCTGACGGGGAGCGGACCGGAGTGCCGCAGGATGAGGAGACCCGCCGCACCCGGGCGGCGCAGGACGCCCACGGCGGCAGCATGGCACCCGGACTGGTCGACGACACGGGCCACCCGGTGGCGCAGGCCCCGGCCGACCGGCTGGCCGAGACCGAGAGCACGGACTGAGGCACGAACGGCGGTAGCGCCGTCCTCGGCGAGCCGCCGTCGGTGGTCGGCCTGGAAGCAGCGCGTGCGACCGACCACCGACGGTGGCGTGTGCTCACCGGCAGTTCCGCCGGCCGGGCAGGCCGATGATCAGTGCCGCCCCGACGGTCAGGTGCATGCCGAGCAGCGCCAGCCGGCTGGTGGTGTCGACGGCGCTGGCCAGCGGGCCGGCCAGCGACAGCACCAGCACGATCAGCGCGATGACCCGGAACGTCCGGGCGGGGCGACGGACGGTCCGCTCCAGCAGCGCGAGCAGGGCCCAGGCGGCCAGGCCGGCGATCAGCGCGGTCACGACGACGGCGACCGGGCCGACGTGCTGAGTTGCGTCCCCGCGTCGGACGGCGAGGTCGGTGCCGGCCCAGGGGCTGTGGACCGCCCAGAGCAGGAGGGCGCCGGCCGCACCCGCGGTGATGGTGAACGCACGGCCCGTACGCCGCGCGGTGGCCCTGGTCGTGTCGGTGGTCTGCTGCGTCTCGTTCGTCATGCCGAGAGCATCACGGCGCTGGCCGCGTGGGCACATCGGACCGGGAGCCGCGCCGATACCCTCCTCGGAGAGCCCGACCACCAACTTTGGAAGGTGTCGGGATCCGACGCCCGCCCGTTAGCCTCGCCGGGTGAACAGCCTCTCTCCAGGGTCGGAGGACTGCGACAGGCGTCCCGGCGTCGCGGCGGTCGGCGCGATCCTGGGCGTGTCGGGCATGCTCGTCGCGGCGACGGTCCTGGGCTGGTGGATCAATCGTCCGGTCGGCCCGCTGCTGGCGCTCGACCTCTCGGCCGGCGCGCTGAGCCTGCTCCTGACGCCGCTGCTGCTCACGCGGCCGACCGCTACCACGGTGGTGCTCACCCTGCTCGCCGCGGTGTCGCCGGCGGCCACCCCACCGGCCATCATCGGCGCGGTGCAGGTGGCACGGCGCCGACGTACCCCGACTGCCGTCGCGGTGGCGGCGGCCGGGCTCGCGGCACACGCGGTCCAGGGTGCCTGGCGATCCAGCGGTGGCATCTCGTACGGCTGGTGGCTGGCTCTGGTCGCCGTGGGCTACCTGGCGCTGCTCGGCTGGGGTGCGTGGGCGCGGGCCCGCGAGGCGCTGATCCGCTCGCTGCACGACCGGGCGCGCCGCGCCGAGGCGGAGCAGGGCCGCCGGGTGGCCGAGGCGCGCATGCTGGAACGGCGCGTGATCGCCCGGGAGATGCATGACGTCCTCGCCCACCGCCTGTCGCTGCTGGCGACGTTCGCCGGCGCGATGGAGTACCGTCCGGACTCCTCACCCGAACGGTTGTCCCGGGCCGCCGGGGTCGTCCGGGACGGCGTGCACCAGGCACTCGAAGAGCTGCGCGAAGTGATCTCGCTGCTGCGCGACGACGACCCGCCGTACGGCGATGGCGGCCGGCCGCAGCCGGTGCTGGCCGACGTCCCACGCCTGGTGGAGGAGTCCCGTGACGCCGGCACCGACGTTCTGCTGCGAGAGGCGGTGGCCGAGCCGGCCGAGGCGCCCCCCTCGGTGGCCCGCACGGCCTACCGGGTGATCCAGGAGGGCCTGACCAACGCCCGCAAACACGCTGCCGGCCAACCGGTCCACGTCACCCTGCGTGGCGGGCCCGGGGCGGGCCTGCGGATCGACGTGCGCAACGCGCTGACGACGGAGGGCAATGCACCGCCCGGGTGGTCCGGAGGCGCCGGGCTGGTGGGGCTCACCGAGCGGGTGCACCTGGCCGGCGGGCAGCTCGACCACGAGGTGGTCGGCGGGGAGTTCCGGCTGCACGCCTCGATACCATGGCCGGCGTGACCCCTGCGGTGCGTGTGCTCGTCGTCGACGACGACGCGCTCGTCCGCGCGGGGCTGACCATGATGCTCGATGGAGCGCCGGGCATCGCGGTGGTCGGCGAGGCCGCCGACGGTGACCAGGTGCCGGCCGCCGCCGACGCGCACGCGCCGGACGTCGTGCTGATGGACCTGCGCATGCGTCAAGTCGACGGCATAACCGCCACGCGTCGCCTGCGGGCGCGCCCGCGACCGCCCGAGATCATCGTGCTCACCACGTTCGACACCGACGAGAACATCCTGCACGCGCTGCGTGCCGGGGCCAGCGGCTTCCTGCTCAAGGACACGCCGCCGGCTCGGATCGCCGAGGCGGTCCGGCAGGTCGCGGCCGGCGAGCCGATCCTGTCCCCGCGGATCACCCGTCGGCTGATGGACCGGGTCGCCGTCCAAGCTGGCGCGTACGCCCGCGCCAAGGCCATCCTCGGGGCGCTCAGCCCCCGCGAGCACGACGTCGTCGTGGCGATCGGTCAGGGCCACAACAACGCCGAGATAGCCACCGCGCTGGACATGACCCTGGCCACCGTGAAGACCCACGTGTCGCACATCTTGACCAAGCTCGACCTCGACAACCGTACCCAGGTCGCTCTGCTCGCCCACGACGCCGGCCTCGCCTGACCGACTGACGCGGTGCGGGCGACCCCCGGGGACTTCCTTCTCACGGTCTCGACCCGCCGCACGGTAGGACGGGTCAGGCGAAACTGAGGCTGTCGGCCCGGACGCGTTTGAGCTCGGAGAAGGCTCCGCAGGCGGCGAGCAGACGGGCGCCCTCGAAGACGCGCAGAGCTTCCTCCCCGCGCGGGATCGAGCTCAGTACGGGGCCGAAGAACGCCACGCCGTCGACCACGACCGTCGGGGTGCCGAGGTCCTCGCCCACGAGTCGCTGTGCGCGGGCGGTGCTCGCCCGCATCCTCGCGTCGACGTCGCTGCGACGGGCGACTCCGGCCAGGTCGGCGGGGAGGCTCGCCTCCGCGAGGGCCGCCGGGACGACGGCGTCGAAATCCTTGTCGCCCTCGGTGTGGATCCGGCGACCGAGCGCCTCGTACAGACTCGCGAGGGCGGTGGGGCCGTGTTCGGCCGATACCGCCGTACACACCCGCGCCGGCCCCCACGCACGGTCGTTGAATTCGCGGTACCAGGGTTCCAGCTCGCGGTTCTCGTTGATCACCGCGAGGCTCATCACCTCGAACCGGAGATCGACCGGGCGCATCCGCGCCACCTCCACCAGCCAGCGTGAGGTGATCCAGGCGAACGGACAGGACGGGTCCACGTAGGCCGTGACCGGCACCGCACGCTCAAGTTTATCTTCCATGGAAGAGAGTTTACCTTCCACGGAAGATAGGATGCGACGGTGGATGACGACCGCATCACCCGGATCGTTGATCAGTGGCGACGCGAGCGACCGGACCTCGACCCCAGACCGCTGCTGATCATTGGTCGGATCCAGCAGTTGGCCGCCGTACTCGACACGGCCCTGCGGCCCCCGTTCGCCGCGGCGGACCTCGGCAACGGCGAGTTCGACGTCCTCGCGGCGCTGCGCCGCGAGGGTGAGCCGTACGCGCTCACGGCTGGGCAGCTGAGCCAACGGATGCTCGTCACCACCGGCGCGGCCACCAAGCGGGTGGACCGGTTGATCGCCCGAGGGCTCGTGTCCCGCTCGGTGGTCGAATCCGACGCTCGCGGCAGAGTGGTGGCACTGACCCCCGCCGGACTGGCGTTGGTCGACCTCCTGATCGAGGAGCATCTGGCAAACGAGGCGAGAGTCCTGCGTGGCCTCAGCGACAGCGACCGCGCTGCGCTCGAGCGCCTACTGGCGACGTTGACTCGCGCCCTGGGCGCCTGAGCGCGAGCGCTCACCCGCCGACGACGGAGGCGGCGGCACGGATCTCGAAGCCCGCTTCGACAGCCCGGCAAGCCGCGCGCACCCGCCCGGTGGAGCCGGGAAGCGGCTCGCATCCCGCCGCGGTGCGGCTCGTCGTGATGAGCGCCGCTCCGACCCGCGACGACGCGGGCGACGTCCTCGGTGGAGAGCGCCGAGGCGGGCCGCGCCGGGTTGCCGGACCCCGGCCCGGCCGCCGGGCGCCGGACGACGGCGCGGCCGGTCCCCCGGCATCACCGGCCGACTGACTATTTGCGGACGCAAACATCAAGAAGAGCGCGGATCGCATGCTTCCGGCAGGATGGAGGCACCGGGCCCGGTGCCCGGCGCACCCGGGAGGGGACGTAAGGATCGAGGATACCCCGGGCTCCTCTCACGACACGGATAAGGACGTTTATAGGGAAGATCATAGCCATGGGGATCAATGTCGCTTTCGCGTGGGAACTGATATTCGGAAGCAGAATCCGACCGATCGGGCGTCCCGACCGCCAGCGCGCGCCCCGACCGGGCCGCTCGGGGCCGCAAGGTGGCCAAGCAAGGGCCGGGTCGCCTGCAAAAGATCTTGGAGGCTACGTTGAGCTGGCACGATGCGAAGGAAGAGCAGGCCATGCGACCGGACGCGTGATCGACGGGTCTCGACGCGTGAACGCGACATGATCTACCATCACCGAGGAGATAGTCCGCTGAGGTCCGCTGAGCCGACCCGGGGAGGCGATTAGTATGAATGGGTCCGATCGGTCGTGCGGTGCATCAACGGACTTATCGGCCGATCGTTTGAATGCCACTGGATCCGCGCGTCGAAATGCCGATCGAGTGACCTTTCCGGTACGACGAGTTATCACGGCGACGCCCCAGCAATCAATAAAAGAATGTCATCGTAAATCGCGGCCCATATTGCGGGACCGGGCCGTTCCATCATGTCGATCCAGGGGGAGGGCAGTAGTCATCCTGCAATTCGACATGCGTCCGAGCGGCAGTCCGATGTCCAAAGCGGAGCGGGGGGCGACGCGTGATACGCCGGACGTCGAGGAGATGGTCACCGACCACTCAATCACCAAGCGGCGGAACGCCGGACCCGGGTGGCACGACGGGCGACTGGAGGAGTTCCACGCCCCCACCGCTCGGCCGTCCGCGTTCGTCTTCCACCATGGACCGGAGAGCGCCGAGGGGCTGAAGGCGTACCGCCGACCGGACGGGTCGGCAGCGCTGTTCCGCCGCGAGTGCGATGCCACCCGGTTCGACGAGTCCGCCCGCCGGCCGGCGATGCCGGAACACGGGGCCGGCCTGATCACCGAGGTCTTCGCCTGCGGGACGGCGCGGACATCGCGCCGGTCCGCACGTGCGCGGGGCGCATGACACATGGACGATCGGCGACGGCCACCCCGGCCCGGTCACCCTGCGCCCCCGGGACGAACTGCTCGGCACCACGTACCACCGCATCCCCGACGTCCAGCGGTGGACGCGCACCGTGTGCCGACCACTGCCCCACCGACTCGACCGCTACCTGTGCAGGTGTCGCATCCCGGCACCGTGCCGGAAGGCTTTGCCGTGCGTCCCCGGACGGCTGGCACCGTCAACGCTGCGCCTCCCCGGCGCAACGGTCCTCACGTCGCTCGACCTTCCGCGAACACCCGGTTTCAGGAGGTGCCGAATGACTGCACAGGACGGCTCACCCGAAGTCACACGCCTGCGGCTGGTGATCCTCGCCGCGCTCCTGGCGGTGCAGGTGAGCGTGATCCTGGCCGCGCCCATGCCGGCGGGGCAGCAGACCGGCTGCCTGGCCGCCGTCGCCGCCCTGGCCGTGCTGCAGGGCATGCTCTTCCTGCGGGCGGCTCGGAACTCCGGGTTGTTGCGCACGGGAGTGCTCGCCGTCCAGGGGCTCGCCACCTACCTGCCGTTGCTGACCGCCGGCGCCGCCTGGCCCGGGATGGGCGGATTCCTCGCGGCGTCCGTGCTGCTCGTGGTGCCCGGCCCGGCCGCCTGGGCGCTGTCCGGAACGGTCGTCGTGAGCCTGTTCGCCGCCGCCCTGGCGCTCGGGACCGGCCTGCGGGACGCGAACGTGATAGCCGTCGCCAGCCTCGCCATCGGCCTGACCATGTTCGCCCCGTGCCGCCTGACCGACGCGCTCGGACAGGCGCACAGCCGGCACGCCGAACAGGCGCAGCTGGCCGTGGTCCGAGAACGGCTGCGCTTCGCCCGCGACCTGCACGATCTCCTCGGCTACAGCCTGAACGCGATCACACTCCGGGCCGAGCTGGCCCGACGGCTGATGACCAGCGATCCGGTCTCGGCGGGCAACGAGCTGCGGGAGGTGGTCGCCACCTCACGGGAGGCCTGCGCCGACGTACGGCAGGTGGCCGACGGCTACCGCAACATCTCGCTGGCGCAGGAGGTGGCGTCCGCGGCGGCTCTGCTCGCCCGGGCGGACATCGCGGTAAGCGTCGAGATGAACTGCGGAATGCTGCCCGACAAGGTCGACAGTGTCCTGGCCATGATCCTCCGTGAGCTGATCACGAATGTCCTCCGGCACAGCAGCGCGCGGAACTGCTGGATCACCGCGGAACAGACCGACGAGCACGTCACATTGTCGGTCGCCAACGACGGAGTGCCGCGCACCGCTGCCGTCCACCGCCACGGCGGCGGACTCGAGAACCTCGCCTTCCGGCTCGAAGCTGTCGGCGGCACCTTGAGTGCAACGGTGCGCGACAACGGACGTTTCCATGTGCTCGCGGCGATCGCCAGCGGAGCTGACGCGCCCGTGGGTGTCCGGTAGAACCGCGCCGGACCCACCTCGTCGCCCGCGGCGTCTGCCGGACCGGTCCCACGGAGGGAGTTGCCATGCTGCGGATCCTGCTGGCCGAGGATGTCGCCATGGTTCGCGGGGCACTGGTGGCCCTCATCGAACTGGAGCAGGATCTGCGGGTCGTGGCGGCCGTCAAGGACGGCACGGACATCGTTCCCACGGCGCTGACCTGCCGGCCCGACGTCGCGGTGCTCGACATCGCCCTGCCGGGCCTGGACGGCCTGTCGGCGGCCGCCCAGCTCAGGACCGAGCTGCCGGAATGCCGCACCCTCATCCTCACCAGCCTGGGCCGCTCCGGAACGGTCAGCCGGGCGCTGACCGCCCGGGTGTCCGGCTTCCTGCTCAAGGACTCTCCGCCGGAGGACCTGGCCAAGGCCATCCGCGCCGTCGCCGAGGGCCGCCGGGTGATCGACCCGCAGCTGGCCCTCTCCGCGTGGGACTGCGGTGAGAACCCGCTGTCCACCCGGGAGCACGAGGTCCTGCGGCTGACGGCCCAGGGCGCCGACCCGGCGGAGATCGCCCTCTCCCTGCACCTGTCCGTCGGGACCGTCCGGAACTACCTCACGACGGTCGTGGTCAAGCTGCACGCCCGCAACCGTGTCGAGGCGGTCAAGATGGCCTACGACTCGGGCTGGCTGCCGTAGCCCGTGTCTCTCGGCGACCACGGGGTGCCTTTCTGTGAGCAAGGTCCGAGATGGAGCGGGGCACCCCCGGCCCGCATGTTGGTCGTAAGTCAGCGACTGACGGAGGCGGCCATGAGGAAGCAGTACTACGAGTACCGGCACGTCGTCGACTTCGAGGAGACCAACCTCGTCGGCAACGTCTATCCGGTGAACTACGTGCGCTGGCAGGGCCGGTGCCGCGAGATGTTCCTGCTCGAACACGCCCCGGGCGTGCTGGACGAGCTGAACGGCGACCTGGAGCTGTGCACGGTCGAGTCCGAGGACGAACAGCTGGGTGAGATCTCGGCGTTCGACGAGGTGTCGATCAGGATGCGGCTGGAGCACCTGTCGCCGACCCAGATCGGCTTCGCGTTCGACCTCGTCCGCGTGGGCGGAAGCGGGGAGGAGCTGGTCGCCCGTAGCCGTCAGCGGGTGGCCTGCATGCGCGACACCGACGGCGCCGCCACCCCGGCGCGGGTTCCGCCGCAGCTCGGATCGGCGCTCAAGGCCTACGCGGTCGCCCCCGCCCCGTCAGCCGCGGCCAGCAGCTCCGGGGGTCGGGCATGAGCATGGTCCGGAGCGGCCCCCGCTCCTACCCGGGGCCACCGCCGTGGGCGACCCCCGGACTGCTGCGCAAGCTGTGGGGTGACCGGCTGCGACTGCTGTCCGACGCGGCGGACGAGTACGGCGACGTGGTCCGCTTCGCGATGGGTCCCAAGACCCTCTACTTCTTCAACCACCCGGACCACGCGCGGCACGTCCTCACCGACAACGCCGCGAACTACCACAAGGGACTGGGCCTGGCCGAGGCACGGCGGCGGATCCTCGGCGACGGCCTGCTCACCAGCGAGGGCGAGACGTGGCGGGGCCAGCGCCGGGTCGTCTCCCCGGCGTTCCGCCGGGAGCGCATCGCGGGCTTCGCCGACGTGGTGGCCGAAGCCGGCGTCCAGCTGACCGGGCGTCTGGAGGCCCGGACCGGCGACGTCGTCGATGTGGCCGGGGAGATGACGGCGCTCACCATGGACGTCCTCGGCCGGACGCTGCTCGACGCCGACCTGAGCCCGCTGAGCTTCCTGGGATCCGCGTTCGAAACCGCCCAGGAACAGGCGATGTTCGAGATGGTCACGCTCGGCGCGCTACCACTGTGGCTGCCCCTGCCCCGGCACCGGCGGTTCCGGGCCGCGCGGCGGCAGATCGAGGACGCGGTACGGACGCTCGTCAACACCCGGGAACAGGGCGCCGGCACCGACGGCTCCGACCTGATGGCCATGCTGCTGCGCGCCGGCGGCGGCGAGCCGAACGCCGACGCCCGCTGGACCGGGCTGCGCGATCAGATCGTCACGATGCTCCTCGCCGGGCACGAGACCACGGCGAGCACCCTCTCCTGGACCTGGTACCTGCTCAGCCAGCACCCGGAGGTGGCCGAGCGGATGCGTGCCGAGGCTGTCGCGGCGCTCGGCGACCGCACGCCCGTGTACGCCGACCTGACCGGCCTGCCGTACACCACGATGGTCATCCAGGAGACGATGCGGCTCTACCCCGCGGTCTGGGGACTGCCGAGACGGGCGCTGGCCGCCGACGAGATCGGCGGGTACCCGGTCCCGGCCGGCGCGGACGTCATGATCAGCCCGTACACACTGCACCGGCACCGTGATTTCTGGACCGAGCCGGACCAGTTCCGGCCGGAGCGGTTCGCTGCCGACGCGCCGCCCGTGGCGCACCGGTACGCGTACATCCCGTTCGGGGCCGGCCCGCGGGTCTGCGTCGGCAGCCATCTCGGGATGCTGGAGGCCACCCTCATCGCGGCCATGGTCGCGCGTCGATTCCGGTTCGAGTTCGCGGGACCGGCCGAGCCGGTGCCGGAGGCCATGCTGTCCCTCCGGGTGCGGGGCGGCCTCCCGGTCCGGGTGCTTGCGGCCTGACCGGCGGGGTCGCCGGTCAGGAGGCGAGCCAGGCCGACTCGGCGTCGAGGTCACCGGTCAGGATCGCCTGGTGGAGCCGCTGCAGCCGCGGGCCCGGCTCCACCCCCAGTTCCTCGCGGAGCACGCTGCGCGCCTGCCGGAACACCTCAAGCGCGTAACCGGCCCGCCCGGAACGGTAGAGGGCGGTCATCAACTGGGCCCGGAAGTTCTCGTTCATCGGGCTCCTGGCCACCAGCATCGTCAGCTCCCCCAGCAGGTCAGCGTGGCGGCCGAGCATCAGGTCGGCGTCGATCCGGCGTTCCAGCGCGCCGAGCCGCGTCTCCTCGAGCGCCGCCACCTCCGCCCGGAGGACCCGCCCGACCGGCACGTCCACCAGGGCCGGCCCCTGCCAGAGCCCCAGCGCGCCGCCCAGCAGTTCGGAGGTGGCCACCGGGTCCCCCGCCTCAGCCGCCCGCCGTCCGGCATGCACCAGACGCTGGAACTCCGCCACGTCGGTGTCGACCAGCTGCGCGTTGAACTGGTACCCGGCGTGCTTGGTCTCGAGCAGCCGCCGCGCCCACCCGCGGTCCCTGGCGGCCGCCCCGAGCCGGGCCCGCAGCTGAAGGATGTACGTCTGCAGGGTGGTGGCGAAGCTGCGGGGCGGCTCGTCGCCCCAGAGTTCCTCGATCAGCGTCTGCTTGGTGACCACCCGGCCGGCGTGCAGCGCGAGCAGCGCGAGCGTCTGGCGCTGTTTGGGCGCGGTCGGCATCACGGGCCGGCCGAGCAGGTGGGCGGACACCGGGCCGAGCAACCGCAGGGTCACGTTTCCGTGTTCCTCGTCCATCTCGCAGCTCCAAACGCTCGCGCGGCGGGTTTGCAGTTCCGAGCATGCGTCGAGTTGCACCCGGCACTCCAGAGACCTGGTCACGACCCGGAGGGTGAGAAATTCATGCCACGGGCATGAGATCGCGACATTCGCTGGTCATGGGCTCGAACCCCCTCACCGGGCAGCAATCGGGAGGTGGTGGCCCGCAGCCGTAGCCCGCCATGATGGCCGGGTGACCGTCGGTGACAACCGTAGAAGGTGGACACATGCCAACTGTCTTCGGATCGGTGCGCAGGCTCGTACTCTCGCCTCAGCTCGCCGACGTGACTTTCGCCAAGCGGGGCTTCCCGGCCAGGCCGTCCCCCGCCGTCCGGCACCTGGAGGCCGTTCCCCAGGCGGTGATCTGCGGGTTCGAGTGGGGAATCGACGCCCGTGACCAGTGGGAGGTCGAGCGCCGACTGGAGCTGGTGGAGGCGGAACTGCGCGGATTCGCCTACGAAGGGGCGACCATGGCCTGCACCGTCCTCGACGCGATGGGCCGCGGTCACCGGACCCGCGATCTGCTGCTCGGGCCGGGGAGCCGGCACATCTTCCTCGCGTACATCGGCATCGGTTTCGCGATGGCCCGGCTGCCGCGGCCGTTGTGGAAGAAGGTGGTCCCCGACCTCGACGGCGATCCCTACCACCCGACCATGAGCTGGCTGGCGGTCGACGGGTACGGCTTCGACCGCGCCTACTTCGACACGCGGCGCTGGGTCACCGAGCAGAAGCAACCCGAGCCGTACGGCTGGGAAGGCTCGCCCGACTACTTCCTCCGCGCGGTCGACCAGGGCATCGGCCGGGCCCTGTGGTTCATCTGCGGGGGCCAGGCGCCCGACGTCGCCGCCGCGGTACACCGCTTCGCCGCCCACCGCCGGGCGGACCTGTGGAGTGGTGTGGGTCTGGCCGCCACGTTCGCCGGAGGGAGCGACGCGGACAGCCTGGCCGCGCTGCGGCGGACCGCCGGAGACGAGCAAGCGCAACTGGCCCTGGGCTCGATCTTCGCCGTGAAGGCCCGGACGTACGCCGGCCTGGTGCCGGACTACACCACCACCGCCTGCCGGGCCCTCACCGGGCTGGACATCGACAAGGCGCTCGCCCTCGCCGACGCCACCGCCGTCCGCGAGGCGGGGGCCGAACCGGCGTACGAGGTGTGGCGGCAACGGATCAGCTCCCATTTCGTCGACGCCTGACCATTGGGGTCGATCTCCGGTGCGGCACCGCGTCCGACCCCTGTGGACGACGCGGTGCCGTTCGCCGGCGCCGGTGCTCACGGCACCGGAATCGGGGTGTCGGCGAGCGCGGCGGCCACCGCGTCCAGATCGGCCGAGATGGTGGACACCGCGCCGGGCCGGGTCGCACCGACCGGCGCGACCGGCAGGTTCGCCCCGGTCACCCAGGCGACCACCGTCTCGCGGGACTCGAGCAGGCCGTCCGCGACGGCCCGGCGCAGACCGGCGAAGGCCGCCGCACCGGCCGGCTCGCTCGGTATTCCCGCCACGTCGGCCAGCAGGCCGGCCGCGTCGAGGATCTCGGCGTCGCTGACCGTGACGAAGTCTCCGCGGGCGGCCCGTACCTCGTCGAGGGTCCAGTCCCCGAGCATCGGCTGCGGCACCTCGATGCCGTCGGCCACGGTGCCCGGCCAGTGGGCCGGCTCCGGGTCACCGTGCCACCTCGCGGCGAGCGGCGCACAGTTCCGTGCCTGCACGGCGATGATGCGGGGCACCCGTGCCAGCGCCCCGCAGGCGACGAGCTCCCGGAAACCCTTGGCCGCGCCGATCAGCGTCACCCCGTCGCCCACCGGCAGCACCACCGCGTCCGGCGCGCGCCGGCCGAGCTGCTCCCACACCTCGAACGAGGTTGTCTTCTTCGCCTCGACGGTCAGCGGATTGAGCCCGGTGCAGCGGTCCAGCCAGGTGAACCGCGCCGCCGCCCGCCGCGACAACTCGAACGCGGCACGGTAACCCTCACGGACCCTGAAGACGTACGCCCCCCGGGCGACCATCAGGTCCACCTTGGCCGGTGCGCAGTCGTCCGGCACGAAGATGACGACGGCCAGGCCCGCAGCCGCGCCGCCGATGGCCGTCGAGAGGGCCGCGTTTCCGGTCGACGCGGTCGAGACGACCCGGACACCGGTACGCAGCCCTTCGTCGATCACGAGAGCCGTGGCCCGGTCCTTGTTCGACGCGCTCGGCCCGGTGGTCTCGTCCTTCAGCCACAGCTCCGGCAGCTCGAGCAGCTGCCGGAGCGCCCCCGGGGCACGCAGGGGCGTGCCACCCACCGGCAGCGGATAGCTCGTGGGCTCGTCCGGCCGTGGCAGCAGAGCCTGATAGCGCCACATGCCGGCGCCCGTGCCGGGGCCCGGCAGCAGAGATCTCGCGTAGTCGTAGGTGTATGTCTGATGTCCGTGGTCGCCGCACTCCAGCCACGCCTCACCCACCGTCGCCCTCCCAGCGCTTCAGTCCTCGAGGAAGCCCGGCACCACGACGGTGCGGGGATCGTGCGCCGCGCGCTCCAGCACGACGGCACCGACGGCGATGTCGAGGATGCCCAGGCCGAACGGTGAGAACACGACCGGCTCCTGCTCCCCCGGCGTCCACCGGCCGGTCAGGACGTCGGCGAGGGTTCCGGTGACGAACTCGCGCCCGCCGGACAACTCCTCGGCGAGCTGCGTAGAGGTCCCCGCGCGCAGACAGTGGTCCACGTCGTCGACGATGTTCCGCGCGGCCAGCAGCGTGCGCGGGTGGATGTCGCGAAGGGAGATGTTGAGGACGGTCTGTCCGGCCCGGAACCGCAGCGTCTCCGGCAGGTAGGGCTCGGCCGCGGTGGTGGCCAGGACGACCACGTCGCAACCGAGCGCGGCCTCCAGGTCGCCGGCGGAGCCGCGCCCGGGCCAGTGCTTCTCGGCGTCGCCGACGTACCGCTCGGCCCGTTCGGTCACCAGGTCGTGGCAGACGAACCGGGTCACCGGCAGCGCCGTGTGGTGCAGGTAGGCGGCGATCGTCGCGGCGATCACACCCGTGCCGACGACGCCGAGACTGACCGGTCCACCGTGGGGCCGGAGGGCGCGCACCGCCAGCGCGGCCGAGGCCGCCGTCCGCGCGGCGCTGATGTGCGCCGACTCGAGGCAGGCGACGGGCCGGCCGGTGCGGTCGTCGTTGAGCAGCAGCACCGCCGACGCCCGGGGCAGGCCGAGCTCGTGGTTACCGGGGAAGCTGCTGATCCACTTGAGGCCCGGCATCCCGGCACCGCCACCGAGGTAGGCGGGCAGGGCGATGATGCGGTCGGCGGGCCGGTCCGGAAAGCGCAGGAAGTGGCTCGGCGGGTTGACGGTGTCGCCCTTGTCATGGGCGAGGTACGCCTGCTCGACCGCGGCCAGGACGGCGTCCCGGGAGCCGCCGAGCACGTCGGCGGCCACCGCGTGTGGAACGACCTGGAACATTCGGACTCCTCACCAGCGGGCCAGGACCGAGTCGATGCCCGGGAAGTGCTCGCTCACCCACTTCTCCGAGTAGACGGTGTCGACGTAGCGCTCGCCGTTGTCCGGCGAGACGGCCACCACCGGCTCCCCGTTGCGGAACGTGGGTGCCAGCCGGCGGACTGCGGCGAGCACCGTGCCGGTGGAACCACCGACCAGCAGCCCGCACCGGCGCGCCATCATGTGGCACGCCGCGACGGTCTCGATCTCGGGCACGATGACGCGTTCGAAATCACCGTCGTCGACGAGCAACCCGGGCCGGAGGCTCGCGCCCAGACCGGGAATGAGGCGTGGGGCGCCGGGGCCGCCGAACAGGATCGAGCCTTCGGCGTCGACGGCGATCACGCGCGTCTCCGGGCGGTTCTCCCGGAAGAACTCCCGGCAGCCCATGAGCGTCCCGGAGGTGCTCACTCCCACCACCACGGCGCCGACCTCGGGCACTTCCCGGAGAATGCTGCGTGCAGTGTGCCGGTAGTGGGCGGAACTGTTGGCCCGGTTGGCGTACTGGTTGGGCCAGAACAGCTTCCGGTCCTGCCGGAGCTGGGACCGGATGTAGTCGATCCGGGTCTGCAGGAAGCCTCCGTTGGGATCCCGCTCCTGGACCACCACGACCCTGGTGCCCTGGGCCCGCATCGTGGAGATGGCGGCGGCGTTGGTGTTCGGATCGGCGACGATGGTGAGGTTGATCCCCCGGGTGGCGCACAGGGTGCCGAGCGCGATGCCGAGGTTCCCCGAGGAGGATTCGATCAGGCGGTCACCGGGGCCGATGCCGAACCTGGTGATCAGGTCCTCGATCAGCGCGACGGCGGTCTTCAGCTTGATCGAGCCGGCGGGGTTCAGGCCCTCCAGCTTGAGGATCAGATCGACCCCCGGGATGAACCCGTCCATGTTCAGGAAGATGTCGTCGGTGACAATCTCGTAGGTCGCGTCATAGATCATCGCGCCTCAGCCATGGTCGGCGCGGACGAGGCTGGCCGGACGCATGTCCGTCCAGTGCTCCTCGATGTACGCGAGGCAGGCGGCGCGGGAGTCGTCGTCGTGCACGACTGTCCAGCCGTCGGGGCAGGCGAGTGCGACGGGCCACAGGGAGTACTGGGCTTCGCCGTTCACCAGGACCTGATAGCGAGCATCGGCGTCTTCGAACGGGTTGGACACGAGTACCCCTCATTCCGTTGTCACGGGGCGGACATCCGCTCCGAGTCTGCGTGCTGCGGCGGGATCGGGCATCTTGCTCGTTGCCGGTGGCTCACCGGCCGAATCGGCCCCGGCTACCAGCGCGTCGATGTGGTCGGCCAGGTCCTTGAGCACAGGCGACTCGACGAGGACGCGGACGGAGAACTGGACGTTCCAGGTGCGTCGGGCGGAGAGGACCACCCTGGTGGCGAGCATCGAGTCACCGCCGAGGTCGAAGAAGTTGTCGGACCGTCCGATGTCGTCGACCTGCAGGATCTCGGTCCACAGTCCGGCGAGAGCGAGCTCGGTCTCGGTGACGAGGTCGGCGTGCATGTCCCTACCTCTCATGTCCCGCGACGGCCTGCTGGCACAGGAAGTCGACGATCGCGGTCCGCGCCTCGGCGTTGACGGCCAGCTCCGGCCGTTCGCAGGGGACGCGCACGGTGCGCAGGTCGCTGGCACCCAACCAGCCGGCGTCGGCCGGGTGGTCCCGGGAGATCACCTGCAGGACCGGCCCACGCGGAGGGCTCAGCTCGTCGTGGTGAGCCGCCACGAGAAAGGTGAGCCACTCGACGTAGACGCCGACGAGGCTCTCCACCGGGCCGCTGACGTCGGCGCCGGTGAAACCGTAGGAGGCCAGCGCCAGTTCGGCGCGCCGGCGCAGATCCGTACCGATGCGCTCGACCAGGACGCCCGGAGTGGCGAGCAGGCGCTCGACGTCGAGCAGCGCCGGCCGCTTCGCGGACACCGCCTGGCCCTCGACCTGGCTGACGACCTCCCGGTATTCGCGCAGGAACTCGTCGGGTGGTGTCCGCTGGGGGTCGAGCAGCACGATGGGCACCGGCCGGTCGGGGCCGGCGAGGAGCCCGGCGAGGGCGACGGCGAGAGGCGCGGTGGCGCAGTACGCGATGATGGCCAGCGGCCGGTCCAGCGACTGCCGGGCGCGGAGTTCACCGGCGTACGCGGGAGTCGTGAGCGCCACCGGCATCGGCGACGTCAGAACCTCCGTACAGGTGAAGCCGTGTCGGTCGAGCTGCATCTCGCTGACGTGGGCCTCGGGCCGGCGGCCCGGGAAGTCCAGGACGAGCAGGGAGTTCTCGGACAAGGGGTCATCGCTCCTCTGCGTCGACGGTTGCCGCCGGCCGGCGGGGGCTCAGCAGCCGCGCGACCGCGGCTCGGTCGGCCTTGCCGCTGGACTTGCGGGGCAGTGCCGGCAGCACCGCGATCGACGGGGGCACCGAGAACCACGGGAGCTCGTCGCGCAGGGCGGCGAGCGAGGTGACCGCGTCGAACCGCTCACCGGCCGCGACCGTCACGGCGGCCCGTAGCTGGCGGGATCCGGCGCCCAGATTGACCGGGACGCAGACGGCTTCCGCCACCCCCGGCAGCTTGCCGAGGCAGGCCTCGACCTCGAGCGGGTTGACCCGGAAGCCCCGGATCTTGACCTCGTCGTCGATGCGGCCGAGGAAGTACAGCACCCCGTTCTCGACTCTCGCCAGGTCACCGGTCCGGAAGGCCCGGGTGTGCCCGTACGCGGTCGGTGGTACCTGCACGTAGCGCTGCGCGGTCAGCTCCGGCTGGTTGAGGTAGCCGAGGGAGACGGGCGACCCGGCCACGAGCAGTTCGCCGACCGGCCCGTCGCCGGGTTCGGCGGTGTCCAGCAGGACCTCGCAGCCGGGCAGCGGCAGGCCGATCGGTGCCAGCGAGGGCCAGTCGCCGCTCGGCCCGTCGAGGGTGTGCACCGACACGGTGTGCGATTCGCTCTGGCCGTAGTGGTTGTTGAGGCGGCAGTCCGGCAGGCGGCCGAAGAACTCCTTGATCGCCGGTGTGCAGACAAGCTGTTCGCCCGCGGTGTTGATCTCCCGGAGGGCGAGGTCCTCCAGCGAGGCGGCGGCCGTCGCCGCGGTGGCCAGCATGTGCAGCGCCACGCAGGGCGTGAAGAGGCGTTCGATCCGCTCGTGCGCGAGCCAGTCCAGCAGCTCGATCGGGTCCTGCCGCAGCTCCTCGGGCATGACGACGAGCGTTCCGCCCCCGCAGAGCGTGCTGAGCACCTCCTGGAACCAGATGTCGAAGTTCATCGGCGCGAACTGTGCCGTCCGCAGGTCCGGGCGGGCCGAGTGTTGCCGCTGCCAGTACGCCATGTTGTCGATGCACCTGTGCGGGACCGCCACCCCTTTGGGATTCCCGGTCGACCCCGACGTGTAGATGACGTAGAGCGGCGCCTCCGGCGTGCAGGGGGCGAAGCTCAGACCGGCCCCGGCCGTCCGCTCGGTCTCGCTCCACTCGGGAATCATGATCCGTCGCGGTCCCGGCACCTCGTGCTCCGGCCCCGCCTGCAGGAGCAGCTTGGCTCCGCTCTCGGCGAGCATGTAGGCGAGCCGCTTCTGCGGGAAGTTGCTGTCCAGTGGCAGGTACGTGGCGCCCGCGCCGATGACCGCCCAGGCCGCGGCCACGAGTGCGGCGCCCCGCGGCCCGGTGACGGCGACCGTGTCACCCGGCACGATGCCCGCCTCCCGGAGCACCGCCGAGATGCGGGCGATCCAGTCGGCCAGCTCGCGATAGGTCAGCCGGTGTTCCGGGTCGGTGACGGCGAGCGCGTCCGGCCGGAGTGCGACCGTGCGCTCGAACTCCGTGAGGACGCAGGGCGGCTGAGCCGGCCCTCCCCACAACCCGGTCTCGATGATCATCGTTGCGTACTCCCCTCGGCCGCACTCATGACCCGGCGCTCCGGCCGGGACCTCTCGAGGAGCTCCGCCACCGCGCGGTCGGCGTCGAACTGGGCGCGCTCGAACCGTCCGGGCGAGGTGAGGTAGCCGTTGTAGAACGTCGCGCCCTCGCAGAGCAGCCCGAACACCGTGATCCCGGCGGCGGGCTCACCGCTCTCGCCGATGGGGTGACCGTCTCCGTCCACGTCGATCGAGGACACCACTGTGCTCTCCGGCCGGTAGCGCCGGACGAGGCCCCGGCGCGCCATCGCGCCGACGATCGTCGGATCGCTCTCCAGCGACCGGAGGCGGTTGGTGAATCCCCGGTAGAGCCAGTCCGCGCTGATCGTCTCGGGCACCGCCAGCGCCGTCGAGGACAGGGTCCACGTGCGACTTCCGCCGTCCCAGCTGACGAGCGGGTCCGGGCCCAGCGGAGCGGTGACCGTGCCCGACCTCAGCAGGGTCAGGATGTCCCCCGCCCGCTCCTTCTCCGGCCCGATGACCAGGCGGTTGATCGCCTCCACGTGATAGCTGTAGAACCGGTCCAGGGAGGCGTCGGTGAGTCCGCCGAACTCGATGGCGTAGCGCAGGAGGTCCCGGACCTCGCGGGCCGTCTCGGTCGCCGCCTTGAACGGGCTCCCCTCGAATCCGCGCACCGCCCGCGCGATGTCGGCCTCCAGCCAGGACTCGATCGAGCGCTGATAGCTGCGCCCGTCGGCCCGGGCGGCGGCTTCCGCCCCGGCCGGCGTCAGAGTGCCGTGGTACGCGGCGTCGGCGTCGAACTCCGCCGGCCCCGGCAGGTCGGCGAGGGTGGCCAGGCATCCCTCGGCGGCGGCGGCACGGGCGCCGAGGAGGAACGCCTCGGCGTCCTCCCGGCCGGCGTCCCGCAGGAGCGTCGCCCGGCGGTACGCCACCCGCAGCTCGAGCAGGAGCAGCGGGAGGATGTCCCGCTCGAAGTCCAGCCGGGGTGTCCGGGCCCGCAGCCGGTCGATCGCCTCCCGGGTGAGCGCGACCGGCTCGTACGACACCGACGACGAGGGCGTGGGCCGGGCGCCGTACGGGAGACCGGAGCGTGAGAACACCACGATGCGCGGCTCGCGGCCACTGGGCACGTACCGCTCGCGCGAGTCCGTCCGGTCGAACCGGCCGCCCCGCCCCACGGTCAGGGCGAAGATCGCGTCGGCGGCCGTCAGGCCGAGTCCCGCGATGGCGACCGTGTCGCAGGGCTGGACGGAGGCGAACTGCTCGGGCAGTGGGTACGGCAGACCGATCAGTCGGCGGGACGAGCCGTCCTCGGCCTCCGGGGCGGGCTGGGGACGCTGGCCGACCGTGACGAAGACGTGGTCCGCCTCGATGCGGTCGCCGTTGTCGAGCCGCAGCACCGAGCTTGCGCCCCGGGGCACGACATCCGCGGCTTCGGAGTGGTGGTCGATCAGCTGGAGGTTGTCCGGCGCCATGGCGCGCAGGCGCTCGTAGAACCAGACGAGATACTCACCGAAGACCCGGCGCGGCAGATTGTCGTCAGGCGTTGCCGGGCGCCCGGCGCTTCCCACCGTGAAACCGTCGTCCGCCACACGCAGGTCCCGCTCCCGCGCCCAGTCGAACAGACTGGGACCGCTGATCGCCGGTGCCCGGGTCACGGACCGGTCGGAGGGGAACATCGACACCTGGGCGCAGGCGTGGTTGAGCAGCAGATAGTCCGGCTGGCGGACGTCGTACTGCCGGGGCTGCGCGGGGCGGGCGTCGATCAGGTGCACGCGCATCGTCACCGTCGGACCGGCGAGTGCGGCGTGGCTGACGAGACGCTCCAGAACGCTCAGTCCCCGGACGCCGAGACCGACGATCGCGACGGTCACCGCTTCCCGTTGCTCTGGCGCATCACGCTCACTCACCACAGACCTCCAAGTAAGCCTCATGTGCCGCGGGGGCTGACACCGGTGTCGGCGGCCCGTACCCCCGACGATCGCAGTCCGGGCCACCGGTCACACCTCCGCGATTGCCGCCGCTGATCAGCTCTGGCGTGAGCCGTCGGACGGCCTCCCCGGCCGAGGTCGTCGGCCTTTTTGGGTGCCGCTCCTCCCGGCGGGTGGCCGGAGGGAGCGGCCGGCCGTCGACGCGGCCCCAGGTCCGGTAGAAGCCCGCCCGGGCAGCGTCTCCGGTCCCGAACGGGAACCACGAACTCGCGGGAGACGCCCGGGGCGGCGCGCCGCTAGGCCCGGCCGAGCAGCCGCGCCCCGCCGGCGTGCCGGAGCCCTCGCCCGACGGTCACCGCCGGGCCGCCCGCCGCGATCGGCGCACGACGTCGTGCAGGGCGGCACGGTCGACCTTGCCGTTGGCGGTCACGGGGTACTCCGGCAGGGCCCGCACGATCTGCGGCACCAGGTAGTCGGGCAACACCCGACGCAGGTGGGCGCGTACGCCGAGCGGGTCGTCGTCGGGCGGGCCGGATGTCTCCGGTGCCGCGTCCGATCTCGGTGCCAGGTAGACCAGGGCCAGCCGTTCCGGCCTGCCGTCGGCGCCGTTCACCCCCAGGGCGACACAGTTGCGGGCGCCCGGCAGCTCGGCGGCCGCCGACTCGATCTCGGCGAGTTCGATCCGCAGTCCGCTGATCTTGATCTGGCGGTCACGCCGACCGCGATAGTGCAGGACGCCGTCGTCGTCCCACACCCCCATGTCGCCGGTCCGGTAGATGCGGACCGGCCCGTCGAGGTCGATGGTCGGGAACTTCTCCAGGGTCAGCTGCGGTTGCCCCAGGTAACCGGTGGCCAGGCCGGCGCCGGAGATGCAGATCTCGCCCTCCTGACCGGGCGCGCACCGCTGGTCCAGGGCATCGAGCACGGCCACGTCCGTCCCCGGCACCGGTGTCCCGACCGGCAGCCCGCCGGGCCGGTCGCAGTCGGCGGGCACCACCCGCCGGAGGGTGGTGATCATGCAGCTCTCGGCGGGGCCGTAGGCGTTCCAGAGCGGTATGCCCCGATGATGCAGCAGGAAGCTGCGGACGTGGTCCGGCGACGCCTTCTCCCCACCGAAGTACACGTCGGTGAGGCCGGTGAAGCAGTGCGGGTCCTCGTCGACGAGCAGGTTGAACACCGACGTCGTCAGCCACAGGGTGTCGACACCCTGCTTCGCCACGATCCGGCGCAGCGTGCTCGGGAGCAGGTAGTTCGCCGGGATCTGCACGACCGTGCCGCCGGTGGTGAGCTGGCCCCACAGCTCGAACGCGTACATGTCCCAGGGCAGTGCCGCGATCTGCGGTGTCGCGTGACCGGGACCGAAACCGCTGAGGCCTCCCGCGCCGAAGAACCGGGTCACCGCCTGGTGGGGCGACACCACGCACTTCGGGATGCCGGTGGTGCCGGACGTGAAGAGGACCGTCGCGGGCGCGTCCGGCGCCACCGGTGCCGCGTCGAACGGCCGGGCGCGCCGGACCGCGCCGGCGATGCCGCCGGCGGGCGGCAGGCAACTGGCGTGTCCGCCGGTCTCCTGGCCGGCTGCGGCGATGACCACCACCGGCGCCAGGAGGTCGAGGATCACGCGCCGTCGCTCGACCGGCCAGCTCGGGTCGAGGTTGGCGTAGGCCGCACCGGTCTTGAGCACCCCCAGCTGCAGCGCCACCATCTCCGGCGAGCGGTCCATGAGGAGCGGCACGATCAGGCCGGGTCCGACACCGCGTTCGGACAGGTCGGCGGCGTAGTCGTTCGCGGCCGTTTCGAGCATCCCGTAGCTGATCTCGCTGTCGTGCCAGACCAGCGCGGTCGCCCGTGGATCACGCGCCGCCTGTTCCGCCACGGCCGCGTGGATCACCGGCGGGAAGCCGACCGGACCGGTCATGTCTCGGCTGCCAGCGCGGCCTCGGACTGCACCTTGCGGGCGAAGTCGGCGACGACGTCGCTTGTGAACAGCCACGCCGGGTCCACCCGCCAGCCGCGTTCGTGCTCGAGCCGTGCGCAGATCTTGATGGCCGCGAGCGACGTCCCACCGAGGTCGTAGAAGCTGTCCGTCCGGCCGACACGGTCGATGCCCAGTACCTCGGCGATGACCCCGGCGACGGCCTGCTCGCCGTCCCCCTCCGGTTCGGCGAAGACGTTGTCAACGAACTGTTCCCTGGATTCAGTCATTCCGATCCTTCTGCTCCGCGTTCCCGTCTTCGGTCGCCAATCGTCGCAACAGTCCCGGTCGTCCGGCTTCTCCGGTTTTGCTTGCCCTGCCCGCGACGCGTTCCGGCGCCCGCCGTCCCGGTCAGAGACCGGCCAGCAGCCGCACGAAGGTCCTGGTGAGCCCGGTGACCTCGGCCCGGCCGAGCACGCCCGGCCGGTACACGAAGAGGCAGTCCGTGGCACCGTCCCGGTCGATCATCGTCAGGGCGAGATCGACCTTGGTGCCGCTGCTGACAGGGCGGATGTCAGCGGCGGAGGTCAGCATGGTGGCCATCGAGTCGTAGGCCGCCGTGAGACCCGCCCGCCCGCCGATCGACTGCAGGTCCCGGACGGTGATCGTGGCGTGGTCCAGCGCGTCGAGGAACGCGTCGCGCAGGCGGGCGTGCATGGCCGCCAGGTTCTGGGGGGCGGCCGGGCCGGCGGTGCCGACCCGGATCGGCAGGACGGTGGTGAAGCAGCCGTACTCGCCGCGGTCGACGGTCGCCGGCCGGCCGTCGACCGGGATGCCGACGGCGAGTTCCGCGCCGCTCCCGCCGCGCCGACGGGCCTCCAGGAACGCCGCGACGAGGACGAGGAAGGCGCTGCTGCGTTCCCCGGCGGCGAAGTCGGCGACCGCCTGCCGCTGCGTGCGGTCGAGGCGTACCTGGACGGACTCGGTCTCGTGCGGATCCGCCGGCGGGTCCCGCCGGTGCGGCGCGGCGGGTGGCCGGTCCGCCGGCCGCAGCAACCGCGTCCAGTACGTGACGTCGTCATCGTGACGGCGGCGGAAGTTGACCAGCTGCGCGGCCGCGCTGGAGCCGGGCACGAAGCGGGGCGCGTCGGCGCGGTCTGGGTGGATCGCCGTGTGGCACACCTCGGCCAGGAACGCGGCGAGCGACCGGCCGTCGATCAGCGCGTGGTGGCTGACCGCGCACAGCCGCGGTTCGCCGGGAGCCGACCGGTCCGACTCCGGCGACATCAACCGCAGCCGTACGGTGCCGGCCGCACCGGGGTCGATGGGTTCACGGGCCAGCGCGGTGACCATCGTGTCCCAGTTCTCCGGCGGGGCGCGTACGGCGGTCACGTCGAGTTGCGCGTCGGGCTGGTCACCGACCAGGGCGTAGAGCGCGTCGTCGGCGGTGGCGAGCCGGGTCCGCAGCGCCGGTTGCCGTCCGGCGATCTCCGTGGCGATGGCGGTCACCAGCTCGACGTCCGGCGCAACCGGCCAGCGCATGCTCGCCGCGACGTTGTAGGTGCCCGGACGGCGGGTGACCCGGTCGAGGAACCAGAAGTCGCGCTGGAAGGACGTCGCGGCGATGGCGGTCCAGCTCGGTCGTGGGTGACCGGTCACCGCGGCGCGCCGGGGAGGACGTCGCCGAGCACCACGGAGATCGGGGTATCCGGTGCGCCGGTGAGCGCCCGGACCGCGGCGTGGAAGACGGTGGCGAGGCCCCGGACCTGCTCTGCGGTCAGCAGCGGCGTGCAGAACCGCCACAGTGTGCCGTAGCCCTGCGGATCGGGCACCAGGACGACGTCGAGGTCGAACTTGGCGCCGCCGTTGCTGGGGAACCGCAGGCTGGCCCGTTTTCCCGGCCCCCACGCGGGACGCAGGTCCGGGTAGTCGTTCATGGAGAAGCAGACCTGGAAGTGCGGATTGCGCGAGCCGTCCCGCCCGCCGCGCAGCTCGCGGGCCACGCTCGGGAACGGGATCTCCTGATGGTCCAGACCGCGGGTGAGCACCTCCGACAGTTCCGCCGTCAGGTCCCGCATCGTCCGGGTCGGCCAGCCGCGGACCGGCAGCGCGATGGTATTGACGAACATGCCGAGGATGTCCTCGGTGCCGGGGACCCGGCGATTGCGCATCATCGAGCCGAGATTGAAGTCCGGATTGCGGCTGACCCCGCCGATCACCGCCGCGAAGGCGGCCATCAGCACGACGAAGCTCGTGGTCCGCTGCGACCGGGCGTAGCTGTCCGCCGCCGCCACGACCGCGGCCGGCAGCCGATCGTGGTAGGTGTCACCGGTGAACGAGAACTCGGCCGGGCGCCGGGCGTCGTCGCCCAGGCGCAGCGGCTCGACCGGATCGGCCAGCAACTCGGCCCAGAACTTCCGCGATGCCGCGGCGTCGTCGGTGTGCAGCCACATCCGTTGCCAGGCGGCGTAGTCGGCGTACCGGTGCAAAAGCGCGGGCAGGCCGGCGCTCGAACCGGTGCGGTAGACGTGGGCCAGCTCGTTCATGAGTCGGCCCAGTGACCACCCGTCGTGCAGGAAGTGGTGCTCGACCAGGATCAGGGCCTGCCGGCCGTCGCCGAGTTCCGCGAGGGTCCACCGCAGCGCTCCGGCCTCGGTCAGGTCGAAGCGCTGGCGGCCCAGGTCTCGGATCCACCGGTTCCGCTCGGCCGGATCCGACGCCGACAGGTCCGCGGTGTCGAGGTGGACGACCGGGTCGGGCCGCTCGAGCAGGACCGGGCGGCCCCGCCGGACGGGGAACGACGTCCGCAGCAGGCTGTGCCGCGCCGCGAGGGCAGCCAGGGCGTCGGCCAGCCGCATGCGGTCGACCCGCTCGGGCAGGTCGATGACGGCGAGATTCTGGTACGCGATGTTGTCGGGCCGCAGCTGTTCCAGGAACCAGATCGTCTCCTGCTGGACCGTGACCGGTGGCGTGTCACCGTCCTCCAGGTGCGGCAGGCTCAGCCGCGCGGCACCGTCACCGGCGAGGATCGCCGCGGCGAACCGGGCCGGGGTGGAGTGGCGCATCAGCACGGTGAACGCGGTGTCGATGCCCTGCTCGCGCATGGCCCCGACGATCCGGGCGGCGGCCAGTGACGTGCCGCCGGCGGTGAAGAAGTCGTCGTCCGGCGCGGCCGGTGATCCCAGCTCGGTCGCCCACACCGACTGGATGGTGCGCACGAGTGCCGCGTGGTCGGTCGGCTGTCCGTCGCTGCTCACTGCGGGGCCTCCTCGGTGGCACGGGCGCGCGTGACGAGCGCGTCGAGGGTCAGGAGGTCGAACACGTCCCGGACCTTCAGCGCGGTGCCGGCGTCCTCGTTGACAAGTGCGACGAACCGCGCCGCGGTCAGCGAGTCGCCGCCGGCCAGGAAGAAGTCGCCGCCGGACTCGGCGCCGGGGCCGAGGACTTCGACCCAGGCGGCCCGTACGACCTGCTCCACCCCGTCGGGTTCACCGGTGACCGGGGCGGGCCGGTCCTGCCGTGGTGTGTCCGGCGTGGTGGCCGGCGGGCCGGCCGCGAGGCCGGCGAGCGCCGCGCGGTCGACCTTGCCGTTGGCCGTGACCGGCAGCGCCGGCAGCGCGGTCAGCCGGGTCGGCATCATGTACGACGGCAGTGTCCTGCCCAGACCGGAGCGCAGCCGGGTCTCGTCCACCGGATCGGCACCGGCCACGTAGAACGCGCACAGCGCCCGGTCCCCGGCGATCACCGCGGTGACCACCGCCGCGTCCAGGACGCCGGGCTGCCGGACGAGCGCGGCCTGCACCTCGCCGAGCTCGATCCGGTATCCACGGATCTTGACCTGGTCGTCGAGCCGGCCGAGGAACTCCAGGTTGCCGTCGGCGAGCCAGCGGGCCCGGTCGCCGGTGCGGTACAGGCGCTGGCCAGGGCGGTCCGGTGACGGGTCCGGGATGAACTTGGTCGCGGTCAGTTCCGGATCACCCGCGTACGCCGTCGCCAGGCACTCGCCGCCGATGTAGAGGTCTCCGGGTGCACCGACCGGGCACGGGTCCCACCGCTCGTCCAGCACGTGATAGCGGGCGTTCTGCATCGGCTTGCCGTACGGGATGCTCGGCCAGCGGGGATCGACCTCACCGGCGACGAAGGCGTTGGACCACACCGTGGCCTCGGTGGCGCCGCCGAGGGCCACGACTGTCGTGTCCGCTCCGAAGCGGTCGCGGATCTCGGCGGGCATGCTGACCGGCACCCAGTCGCCGGACAGGAACACCCGGCGCAGTGCCGGGCGACCGCCGGGGGGCCGGCCGCGGGTCGCGGTGAGCACCACCGACAGGGCGGCGGGGGCCGAGTCCCAGAAGGTGATGTCCTCGCTGGTCAGCACGTCGTACACCCGCTCGGGTTGGGCCAGCACCGCGTCCGGCAGCAGGTGGACGCTGCCGCCGGCGGAGAGGACGCCGAACATGTCGTAGATCGACAGGTCGAACGCGAACGACGTCACGAACAGCAGGCGGTCGGAGGCGTCCACCCCGAACTCGCGGTTGACCCAGTCGATCAGGTTCGCCACCGCGTGATGGGTGACCAGGACGCCCTTGGGCTGACCGGTCGAGCCCGAGGTGAAGATGCAGTAGGCCATGTCCCGGGTCGCGGGGCCGGATCCGCTCCAGGGCGTGCTCGCATCGACCTGGGGCCGCCCGGCCAGCACCAGCCGGTCGGCGGGCCGGTCCGATCCGCCGGCCGCCAGCACGACGTCGTAGCGCCGCTGGAGCAGGCCCGGAAGGCGGTCGTCCGACCGGCGCACGATCTCGGCCCCGGCGAACCCGTCGGCGGCCAGGAACTCCCAGGCCCGGACCGGAATCCGGAACAGGTCGGGGTTGTCGCCGCTGATCGGGTCGATGACGTCGGCGATCACCAGCCGGCCGGTGTCGCGCAGCACCCGGCGGCACTCCCCGACGACTGTGGCCAGGTACCGCGGTCCCGGGAAGAACTGGGCCGTGCTGGCCACCAGGACCACGTCGAACGGCTCGTCGTCCGGGCCGAGCTCGTGGGCGTACCCCGTGCGGACGGTGGCTTTGACATCGTGTTCGGCGGCCCAGGCGGTGAGCCCGGCGACGGCCACCGGCGACGGATCGACACCGACGTAGTCGAAGCCGGCGGCCATCAGGGCCTTGCCGATCAGGCCGTTGCCGCAGCCGATCTCGAGCACCCGGCAGCCGTCACCGGCGGCGGCGACGAGATCGACCACGTGGTCGCGATAGGCGAGGATCTCCGCCTCGGTGAAGGTGACGCTGTTCGGGCGCAGGTTGAACCCGGCGCCCCGGTACTCGTCCGGGTCGGCGGCGATCGAGTTCCACAGGCCCACCATCATCGTGAGACGGTCCGGGTCGTCGAAGGCGTCCAGGTCCCCGTCCACGCACACGATCGACGTCAGGCTCGGCACCCGGTCGAGCAGTTCGTAGGCGGTCCGGGCGGTCGAGCGGTCGACCAGCAGCGACCGGCAGTTCATCTGGTGCAGCGCCACGGCGATGCGCTCGGCCGGCCAGCGGACGTCGACCGGCACGTAGACGCCGCCGGCGCGCAGCACCCCGATGACCGATCGGACGGCCTCGGGGTGGTGGTCGCAGAGGAGTCCCACAGCGGTGCCCGGCCCCACGCCCACGGAGTGCAGGAATCCCGCCGTGGTGGCGGACGCGGCGGCGAGCTCGTCGTGCCGGTAGGCGATGCCGTCGGCGGTCACCAGCGCCGGGCGCCCGCCGTGGGCCGCCGCGCCCGCCGCGAGCAGGTCCGGAACAGTTCTCGGGACGAAGGGACGGTCGGTGGCGAACCAGTCCGGCGGGGGCAGCTCGGGTGCGTCAACCATGTCAGCCTTCCATTCCTAGTCGCCACGTCGCCCGGCCGCCCACGGACCGCTCCGGGCGGAAGCCGCGGGCGACGACCCACGGTGGCGGTTCCTTGTGCCCGTCGAGGGTGGTCACGAGCGCCTTCCGGCCGAGCGCGGCGGCGTACGCCCGGCACTCGCCGAGCAGCAACCCGCCGATACCGCGCCGGGCGGCGGCCGGATGCACGAGGCCCCAGACGTGACACTCGTCGTCGCCGGCCTCGCCGCACTCCACGTAGGCGATCAGCTGGTCACCGTCGCGGACGGCCATCCGCAGCAGGTGACGGTCCGGATCGGGGGCAGGCGGGGCCGGTGCGTGCGGACAGGCTGCCGCCAGCGCCGCCAGCGCGGCCGGGTCGCCGTCGAACGGCTCGACGGCGTAGCCGCCCCACGGCCTCGGGTGGGGCCGGTCGGGGGCACCGAGCACGATGTCGCCCAGGGCCTTCACATTGTCCGGTTGCCGCAGGTAGAAGTGGTTGCCCGGTAGGGCGTACACGGGTGTCGGACCGGTGAGAAAGCGCCGCCACCCGGCCACGACGGCCGGCGGCGCGTGGTCGTCGCCGACACCGGCCACCAGCGCCGCCGCGCACGACGGGGGACCTCCGGGCAGCGGCTGGAACGCGTCCACCGCGACGAGGTCGGTACGCAGCGGCTTGAGCAACATCGCGAGCCAGTCCGGTTCGGCCAGGATCTCGTCCGGCATGCCGCCCAGCTCGCGCAACCCCGCGACCAGTTCCTTGTCGCTGCTGGTGGCCACCGCAGCCGGGAGTGGCAGGTCCGGTGGACGAGCCGCGGACATGACCAGCCGCGCCGGCGCCGGCCCACCGGCCTCCGGCAGCACCCGCGCGATCGTGTACGCGATCAGCGCGCCCATGCTGTGCCCGAACAACACGTACGGGCGGTCCAATGTGGACAGTAGCGGCACCGCTATCCGGCGTGCGAGCAGGTGCAGGTCGGGGCAGGCCGGCTCGGCCATCCGGCCCTCCCGGCCGGGCAGCGTCACGGCGACGACCTCGGCGCGGTCGCCCAGGGCGGCCGCCCACCGGCTGTACATGCTCGGGCCGGCGCCCGCGCTGGGCAGGCACACCACCTGTACCGGCGCGTCCGGGCGTGGCTGGGCACGCTGGATCCAGCGGTTGGGTCGGATGGTGGTGTCGGTCACGCGGTTGCCTCCTCGTGGTGGGGGTGCGGGAGCGATGCGGTCAGGCGGACCGGCGGAAGACACGTGCTCCGTCGCCGCTGTCGGCCAGGCTGAACCCGGCGCGGATGGCCACACCCACGGCGTCCGCGTCGTTCTGTTCGACGGTGGCCGTCACCCCGGAGACGCCGGGCTCGGCGAGCAGCCGGGCCGCCAGCGCGTCCACCGCCTCGGTGGCGTAGCCCTGGCCGCGCGACAGCGGCTCCAGCGCGTAGTAAAGATCGTGGACGTCGGCCACGGCCGGCGCGACCCCGAGGTCGCCGATCACCCTGCCGGTCGACGTGAGCACGATCTCGTAGAGTTCCGCCGGGGCTCGGGACGACGTGGGTGCCGGCAGGTAGCCGGGCGCCCAGTCGGCGTGCCGGTGGCCGTCGACGCGCCGGCACGACACCTCGGCCGGCAGCACCTGGCGCAGCTGGAGCCGTCCGGTGTCGTGGACGGTGCGGACAGGTCCCGTCTCGGCCCGGCGGGCGCTGCGCGGACGCAGGTCGGTCCAGAGCCGCCCGATCCGTGCCAGGCAGTCGTCGAGCGCCCCGGCGACACCGAGCGGGTGCCAGCCCGCCGGCACCGGCCGGGCCTGCGGCCAGGTCGAATACTGGTCCTCGTCGTTGCGGACCACCAGGAACATCTCACTCACGGGTCGTCCTCCCACCGGACACGGTTTCATTGGCATCGCCAGGCGCGGTCTGCGGCGGCGCGGTCTGCGGCGGCGCGGCAGGTTCGTCCGAGGCCAGCCGGGCCCGTCCCAGCGGCGAACCGGCGGTGACGGCGGCGGTCATGGCGATCACCACGCCGATCCCGACCAGGACCGGGCCGATGCCGGCCCGCTCGACGACGAAACCGCCGGCCAGGGCCCCGACCGGGATCACCGACCAGGCCAGCACCATGGAGACCGTCATCACCCGGCCGAGCAGGCGGTCGGGGACGATCCGCTGGCGCAGGGTCATCGTGCTGATGTTGAACAGCACGCTCACCGCGCTGTTGACCGCCCAGAGGACGATCGCGACCGCGTAGTTCGTGGTCAGCCCCAGCCCGACGACCGTGAGGCCGTTGAGGGCCAGGCTCGCCACGAGGATCACCCCCAGCCGGATGTGCCGCAGGCGACCGGCCGACAGCGACACCAGCACCACCCCGGCGGCACCGGCGGCGAACATCAGGCTCACCTGACCGTTGCCGACCGACAGCTGGCGCTTGGCGTAGAAGACGAGTTGGGCGAGGGTGGTGGAGGCGAACAGGTTGACCACCGCCATGGTCACCGCGATGCTGCGCAGCAACGGGTTGTGCCAGACGTAGGCCAGGCCCTCCCGGATGTCGGCGCGCAGCGTGCGCAGCAGGACCGCCACCCGGCGTGGCCCCTCGCCGGGCGGCCGGGCGTCGTTGAAGGTCGACCTGATCAACGCCAGGGAGGCCGCCGACAGGGCGAAGGTCGCCGCGTCGATCAGCAGCAGGTCGACGACCGGCAGCGTGGCGACCGCGAGGCCGGCGAGCACCGGGCCGGCGATCTGAGCCAGCGACGTCGCCCCCTGCAGGCGGGCGTTCGCGGTGACCAGATGGTCCTTCCCCACCAGGTGCGTGACGCTCGCGAACTGCCCGGCGGTGAACGGGATCTGCAGCGTCGACCCGAGGAACGCGACGACGTAGATCCAGACCAGGTTCAGCTCGTCGCCCAGCGCGATCAGCGGCAGCGACACCAGCAGGGCCGCGCGGGCGAGGTCGACGCCGATCATCAGCGAGCGCCGGTCGACGCGGTCGACGACAGCCCCGGCCACGAACCCGAACAGCAGGTACGGCAGCAGCGAGACGGCCAGGGACAGGCCGAGGCCGACCGACGAGCCCGTCTTCGTGAAGATCAGCAGCGGAATGGCGAACGCGGTGAACGCCGATCCGAGATCGCTGATGAACCGTCCCGCGAAGTACAGCCAGAAGTCCGCGGACGGTCGTTGGTCAGCCGCTGGCATCACGACTCCCAGGCGGTCAGATGGCTGTCGACGGCCCGGACGGTCGGGTCGCTGAGGAACTCCCTGAGGGACACCTCCACCCCGAACGCCTCCGCCACCCGGGTGATGAGGACGGCGGCCAGCAGGGAATGGCCGCCCAGGTCGAAGAAGCTGTCCTCGACCCCCACCCGCTCGACGCCGAGCACCTGGGCGAACAGTCCGCACAGGATTTCCTCGCGCGGGGATGCCGGCTCCGGGGCACCCGCCTGGTCCTGGGGGCCGGGTGCCGGCAACGCCCGCCGGTCCAGCTTGCCGTTCGCCGTCGTCGGCAGCTTCGCCGACAGCACCACGACTGTGGTCGCCAGGAGTTCCGGCAGGTGCCGCGCCACCACCTCCCGCAGCCAGCCGGGATCGGCCGTCGCCTCCGCGTCCGGCACGACGTGGGCCACCACCCGGAAGTCGCCGGGCTCGTCCTCCCGTACCGTCACCGCCGCCTGGACCACTCCGGCCTCGCCGGCCAGTGCCGCCTCGATCTCACCCACGCCGATCCGGAATCCCCGGATCGTCGCCCGGTCATCCGCTCGGCCCAGGAAGTCCAGGTCGCCGGTCGGGCGCCACCGCGCCAGATCACCGGTACGGTACATCCGCTCGCCCCGGCCGAACGGGCACGCCACGAACCGCTCCGCGGTCAGCCCGGGCCGACCTGCGTAACCCCGGCCCAGGCCGGCACCCGCCAGGTACAACTCCCCCGCCACCCCGACCGGAACCGGCCGCAGACCAGCGTCGAGCACGTAGGCCCGGGTGTTCGCGATCGGCCGGCCGATTGGCACCACCGCACCCGGTGCGTCACCGGCCCGGTGCACGACGCTGCCGGCCGTGCACTCGGCCACGCCGTACTCGTTGAAGACCTCGGCACCCGCCTGCGACCAGCTCCGCGCCGACGCCGACGGCAACACCTCACCGCCGGTCACGACCGTCACCGACGGGCTCGCCGGGCCGTGGGCCGCCCGGAGATCGGACGGCGGCTTCCGCAGCGGTGACACACGGCCCGCCGTCCCGTCCGGGGAGCCGGCGCCCTCCGGGTCCACCGCGACCGTTCCCCCACCCGAGAGTGCCACCAGGGCGGAGTCGAGAAAGGGGCCCCGGACCGGCGTGGTGCAGCCCGGCCCGACGCGGTACGTGTCGCGCGCCCAGAGGCAGTAGTTGACCACGCCCTGCTGAGTGGCGACGACGCTCTTCGGGGCGCCGGTGTACCCCGAGGTGCGGGTGATCCAGGCCGGGTGCGCGGGCAGCAGCGGCGCGGTGCGCTCGGTGTCGGTGACCACACCCGCCGGCAGCGCATCGAGGGCGGCCTCACCGGCGTCGACAACCGGCACGCCGGCGGCTCCCGGAAGCTCGGCCACGGTGTCTCTGACCACGAGGACCGGAGACGTGTCAGCGACCAGGGACGCGACGGACGTGGCCGGGCTGTCGAGGTCGACGGGCAGACAGGCTGCCCCGGACCTGGCAACCGCCAGCAGGGCGACGACCATCAGCTCGCTCCGGGGCACCGCGACCGCCACCGTCCGCTCCGGACCGGCGCCCCGCCCGATCAGGGCGCGGGCCAGCCGGTTGGCGCGGCGGTCCAGCTCGGCGTAGGTGAGCCTCCTCGGGCCGCAGACGACCGCGGTGGCCTCCGGGGTCCGGGCCACCTGCTCGTCCCACAACCCGGCGACTGTCAGCGCCGGCAACGGCCGGTCCGTGTCGTTCCAGTCGTGCAGGATCTGCTTCCGCTCGGCGTCGGTCAGGACCTCGAGGTCCCCCACCGGCAGGGACGGATCCCGGACCGCCTCCCGGAGCAACCGCAGCAGCCGGTCCGCGAGCGTCTCGATCGTCGTCGCGTCGAACAGGTCCATCGCGTACTCGAAGGTGCCGCGGATGCCGGCCGGTGAGCCGTCGGCGGCGTGCTGCGCCCGGATGAACAGGGACAGGTCGAACTTGGTCGTGTCGTGGCCGAGTGGCTCGGGCTCGATCCGCACACCCGGCAGCTGCCACTGGTGGGTGACGGCGTTGTCGGCGACGAGCATCACCTGGAACAGCGAGTGCCGCGACGCGGACCGGGCCGGGTTGAGGATCTCGACGAGGCGTTCGAACGGCACATCCTGGTGGGTGTAGGCGGCCAGGTCGGTCTCGCGGACCCGGGCCAGCAGCTCGGCGAAGCTCGGATCACCGGACACGTCGGTGCGCAGGACGAGGGTGTTGACGAAGAAGCCGACCTGGTCGTGGACCGCCTCGTCGCTGCGGCCGGCAACCGGCGTACCGATGGGGATGTCGGTGCCCGCGCCGCACCGGGACAGCACGGCCGCCAGCCCGGCGTGCAGCACCATGAACAGGGTCGCCCGGTGCTTCCGTGCCAGCGTCAGCAACGCGCCGTGCAGTGCGGCGTCCAGGTCGAATCCGAAGGTGTCGCCGCGGTCGGTGGGTTCGGCCGGGCGCGGCCGGTCGTAGGGCAGTTCGAGCTGATCGGGCAGCTCCCGCAGGGTCGAACTCCAGTAGTCCAGTTGGCCGGCCAGCAGGCTGTCCGCGTCACGGCCGTCCCCGAGCAGGCTCCGCTGCCACACGGTGTAGTCGGCGTACTGCACCGGCAGCCCGGTCCAGTCCGGAGCGCGGCCCCCGGCCCGGGCCCGGTACGCCTCCGCCAGGTCCCGGACCAGAATGCCCATCGACCAGCCGTCACAGGCGATGTGATGGGCGAGCAGCAGCAGCACGTGTTCGCCGGGCGCCGTGGTGAACAGCCAGGCGCGGACCGGCAGATCCTCCGCCAGGTCGAAGACCTGCCGCGCGGCGTGGTCCAGCAGGCCGGGCAGGTCCGCCGGGTCCGCCTCCACCACCGTCAGTTCGGGCACCGCGTCCGCGGCGTCGACGATCCGCTGGTACGGCTGACCGCCGGCCACCGGGAAGTTGGTGCGCAGCGACTCGTGCCGCCCGACCACGTCGTGCAGAGCCGACCTCAGCGCGTCCGGATCCACTCGGCCGTGCAACCGCCAGGCGAACGGCATGTTGTACGCCGTGCTCGGGCCGTTGAGCCGGGCCAGGAACCACAGTCGCTGCTGTGCGAACGACAGCGGCAGACGCTCGGGCCGGCGGACCGGCACCAGGGGCGCCCGGGCGCTGTCGGCGCCGTCCAGGACCGGGGTCAGCGACGCCACCGTCGGATTGCGGAACAGCGCCCGCAACGGGACCTCCACGCCGAGTACGGACCGGATCCGGCTGGTCAGCCGGATCGCCTGCAGGGAGTGCCCGCCCAGGGCGAAGAAGCTGTCCTCGACCCCCACCCGGTCGACTCCGAGCACGTCCGCGAACAGCTCGCACAGGATCTCCTCCCGTGGCGAGGCCGGTGCCCGCCCGCCGGTCGGGGCCTCGAACTCCGGTGCCGGCAGCGCCCGCCGGTCCAGTTTTCCGCTCGTCGTCAACGGCAGCGCCGCCAGCACCACCACCCCGGCCGGGACCATGTATTCGGGCAGGTCCTGCGCCAGGGCGGCACGCACCACGGCCGGGTCGACCTGCGCGTGCGCGGCCGGCACCACGTAGCCCACCAGCCGGCGGTCGCCCGACTGGTCCTCCCGCGCCACCGCCGCCGCCTGCGCCACCCCCGGCTGGGCCGCCAGCGCCGCCTCGATCTCGCCCAGCTCGATGCGGAAACCGCGGATCTTCACCTGGTCGTCCGCGCGCTCCAGGAACTCGAGGTTCCCGTCCGCACGCCACCGCACCAGATCCCCGGTCCGGTACATCCGCTCCGCCACACCGAACGGGCACGCCACGAACCGCTCCGCCGTCAGCCCTGGCCGGCGCAGGTACCCGCGGGCCAGCCCGGCGCCCGCCAGGTACAGCTCGCCGGTCACCCCGACCGGAACCGGCTCCAACGCGCTGTCGAGCACGAAGACGCGGGTGTTCGCGATCGGCCGGCCGATCGGGGGCGCCTGCTGGCCGTCGCCGGGTGTGCAGGCCCAGTAGGTGGAGTCGACCGCCGTCTCGGTCGGGCCGTAGAGGTTGTGCAGGGGCGAACCCCCGGTCTCCCGCAGGAAACGGGCGGCCAGCCGCCCGGACAGCGCCTCACCGCTGCAGAACGTCCGCCGGACGGTGCGGTACCGCGCGGCACCGCCGGCGGCCAGGAACGCGTCCAGCATGGACGGTACGAAGTGCAGGGTGGTCACCCCGGTGGTCTCGATGAGGTCGGCCAGGTAGTCGGGATCCTGATGGCCGCCCGGCCGGGCCAGCACCAGCGCCGCACCGGTGAGAAGGGGCCAGAAGAACTCCCACACCGAGACGTCGAAGCTGTAGGGCGTCTTCTGCAGCACCCGGTCGTCGGCGGACAGCGGGTACTCGCTGTCCATCCAGGTCAGGCGGTTGATGATGGCCGAGTGCGGAACGCTGACACCCTTGGGCCGGCCGGTGGAGCCGGAGGTGTAGATGACGTACGCGGGGTGCCCGGGCAGCAGTGGTCGCTCGTGACCGGTGCCGGTGGCCGCCGCAGCCGGCGGCGCCGCGACCGCCGGATCATCCACGAGGACGACCGGCAGACCGGCGGTGGCCGGCAGCACCGTCGCGGTGGCGGCATCGGTGAGCAGCAACACCGGACGGGCGTCATCGAGCATGAACTCCACCCGGCCGGCGGGGTGGTCCGGGTCGATCGGCAGGTAGGCCGCGCCCGCCTGGAGCACGCCCAGCAGGGCGACGACCAGGGACTCGCTGCGGGGCAGCGCGACCGCGACGGTCTGCTCCGGCCCGGCGCCCAGGGTCGTCAACCGCCGGGCCAGCTGCCCGGCCCGTTCGTGCAGTTCCCGGTACGACAGCTCGGTACGGCCCTCGAAGGTCACCGCGAGCGCGTCCGGGGTCCGTGCCGCCTGGGCCGCCAGCAGTTGCGGCAGCGTCCGCGCCGGTAGCGGCCGGGCGGTGTCGTTCCACTCGTCCAGGAGCTGGTGCCGCTCGGTGGCCGTCAGTGTCCGGTACCCGCCGGCCGGAGACAGTTCCTCGACCTTGAATCGATGAGCCACGCTTCCTCATTCCGGCAGGGTCCAGATCGAACCGCGCCGGCGCTGACATCCAGCGTGTCGCCGCCTGCGGTTCACTGGGAGCCTCGCAGGGTCCGCGGCCGCGACCATCTCCCCCAGTGCTGAGGGGCGGTCGGCGGCCCACGATCGGCCGGGATCAGTCGTCGATGGCCTGGTAGACGGTCGTCCAGAAGTCCCTCCGCAGCGGACGCCGGGGATCGCCCGCGCGCGCCCGCTGCATCATGCGGATCACCGACATGTCCTCGGCCGGGTCGTTGTCGACGCGAACGCGAGATAGTCGTCGGCGGTCGAGACGAGCCCGCCGCCACCCCCCTCGAACTCCGGCGGCGCGCTCCACATCCCGCCGGGACCGTCGGCGACCTGTGCCGCACCGGTGGGACCGTCCTGCACGTCGTACGCCGTCGCGAACCGGTCGAGGCGGTCCGCGCTCACACTGAAGGCGGTGTCCTTCATGCCCAGCGGCTCGAAGACGCGCTCGCGCAGGGCCTCCCCGAACGACGTGCCGGTGGCCCGGGCGATGAGCGCACCCGTCACGTCCGAGCCGGTCTCGTACATCCAGCGCTCGCCCGGCTGATGGACGAGCGGCAGGGCACCGAGCCGGCCGACCCACTCGTCCAGCGACGGCTCGCCCAGGGCGCCCAGGGCGTCGCCGATGGGGACGGTTCCCGGCTCGGCGGGGACCATGCCGGTGCCGAGGGTCAGCGTCAGCAGGTCCCGCAGGGTGATCGGTCGTACCGCCGCAACGGTGTCGTCGAGGGATCCACCCGGGTCGGTCAGCAGTCGCCCGCCATCGGGACCCCGGCCCCGGCGCCCTCGAACGCGAGGCTGCCGATCGCCTCGGTGTGGACCTGGCCGTGGCGGGCGAGAACGGCGAGCATGCCGGGGACGTAGCCGGAATCGACGTACCGTTCGAGCAGCCGACGCAGCCGCGTCAGTCGTCCGGCCGAGAACCCGCCAGCAGCCATCGCCCGTCCCCCACCCGTTCGCCCGCAGCGCGGGCGTATCCGCTGAGGCGCGGGGTGCGGCACCCGTCGGTACCCTCAGGTCCCTCCCGGAGACGACGTGCTCAGCGCCGTCGACCGCGGGTGCGCCGCGGACGTCCCCGGCAGACCGGTGAGGTGACCGACGGTCTCGTCCGGCGCCGCGACGCACTTGGCCAGCAGCGCGGCGTACCGGCCGGCCACCCGCGCCACGGTGGAGGCTTCGTAGGCGTCGGCGTCGTAGTCGCAGTATCCCGTGTAACCGCCGTCCTCCCCCGCCACGAGACTGATGATGAGAGCGCACTTGGCCCGCACCGGAGGGATGTAGATCCGTTCCACAGCGAGCCCGGGGAGGGCGAGCGGTTCCCAGGTCATGTCGTCGACCACCAGGAACACGTCGCACAGCAACGGCAGGCCGTCGTCGGCCTTCCGTCCGCTCATGCGGACGAGGTGGGAGAAGGGAACCGAGCGGTGGGCCATCGCGCCCAGGACCTCGGCCCTGGTGGCGTTCGCGAGCGCCCGGAACGACGTGGACGGCGAGACCGTCAGCCGCAGCGGCAGCAGATTGCAGAGGTAGCCGATCATGTCGTCGACGGCGGCGGTCCCCCGCAGCGACACCGGCGTTCCGAAGATCACTTCGTCGGACTCGCCGTACTGCCACAACAGCGCGGCCATCGCCGCGGCGAACACGGTGAACGGAGTGGTCCGCAGAACCCGGCCGGCGGCGCGGACCGCCCGGCCCAGCTCGGGATCGACGGTGAGGACGTACCGCTCGGCGCGGTGCGGTGGGTCCGCCGAGCCGGGCCGGTCCGGCGGGAGCGGGAACGACCGGGGAGCCGCCCGCACGCGCTCCCGCCAGTACTCGATGTCCGCCGGGTCCAGTTCCTGCGCCCGCTGGGCGACGGCGAACTCGCCGGCCTGCACCGGTAACGGCTCCAGACCGGGCGGCCGGCCGAGCAGGCGGCTCCTGTAGAGGTGCATGAGCTCGCGCTGGAAGATGTTCAGCGCCCAGTCGTCGACCACGGCGTGGTGAAGCTGCACCACCAGGACGGCCTCCGTCGGGGACAACCGGACGAGCCAGGGCCGGATCGGTGTCTCGTCGAGGTCGAGCGGCTCGGCGACGACCCGGCTCAGCGCGCCCGGAAGGTCCTCCGGCGAGCAGGACAGCTGCGCCAGCCGGACGGACTCCGTCGCACCGACGATCTGGACCGGCTCACCCGCCCTCTCGGTCAGCCGGGTGCGCAGCACCTCATGGCGGGCGACGATCTGGCCGATCGCCCACTCGACCGCGTCGACGTCGAGATTCCCGGTGACCCGGCAGGCCCACGACTCCCCGTACATCGACTGCCCGTCACAGAAGAGGTCGTCGAGCCACAGCGCCTCCTGCTCGCGGCTCATCGGGTAGATCCGTGGACCGGTCAACGCGGTCCGCCGCTGCCGAGGCTGCTCTCCAGGTATCGGCTGACAGCGGCGACGGTGGGGTCCTTGAAGAACTGTTTGAGGGGCAGTTCCACACCGAAGCGCTCCGTCACCTGTGCGACGAGAACCGCCGCCAGCAGGGAATGGCCGCCCAGATCGAAGAAGCTGTCCCGGGCTCCCACCCGGTCCACCCGGAGCAGCTGCGCGAACAGCTCACCCAGGAGCTCCTCCTGCGGGGACGCCTGGTCGCGGTCACCGGTCGCCATGTCGAGGTCCGGCGGCGACTCCGGGTCGTCGGTCCGGCCAGCGAACTCCAGGGTCCCGTCCACGCGCCACCGCACCGGCTCTCCCGTGCGGTACATGCGTTCACCGAAGCCGAAGGGACACGCCACGAACCGCTGTGCCGTCAACGCCGGCCGGTCCTCGTCGGCCCACACCGGCTCCGTACCCGTGAGGTACAGCTCCCCCGCCACCCCCGGCGGGACCAGCCGCAGCTGCCCGTCCAGCACGTACACCCGCGAGTCCGCCACCGGCCGGGCCGCACCGAACTCGTCGCGCTCCAGCGCCTTGCGCAGCGTCGCGTCCGATGCCAGCCGACCGACTGTCGACTCGTGCAGGAACCGCTGCCGCTCCGTGTCGGACAGGATGTCGAGGTCGCTCACCGGCAGAGCCGGGTTCTCGGCGGCCTGGCTCAGCAGCCGTGTCAGCCGGTTGGCCATCGCCCGCACGGTTTCCTCGTCGAACAGGTCCAGCGAGTATTCGAAGGCGCCCTGGATGCCCGCCGGCGAGCCGTCAGCGGCCTGCTCCTGGCGGACGGCGAGAATGAGGTCGAACTTGGCGGTCTCGTGACCGACCGGCTCGATCTCGCTCCGCAGGCCCGGCACCTGCCACGGCCGGTTGACCGTGTTGTTGGAGACGAGCATCACCTGGAACAGCGCGTGGCGGGACGCCGAGCGGGCCGGGTTGAGTATCTCGACCAGGCGCTCGAACGGCAGGTCCTGATGGTCGTAGGCGGCCAGGTCGGTCTCGCGGACCCGGGTCAGCAACTCGGTGAAGCTCGGGGCGCCGCTGACGTCCGCCCGCAACACCAGCGTGTTGACGAAGAGCCCGACCAGATCACGCACCGCCTCGTCGGTGCGGCCGGCCACCGGCGTCCCGACCGGGATGTCGGTGCCCGCTCCGAGCCGGTTCAACAGGGCCACCAGGCCGGCATGGAGGAGCATGAACAGGGTCGCTCCGTGCTCGCGCGCCACCGTCAGCAGCTTGCCGTGCAGGGCGGCGTCCACGCTGAACGGCACCGTGCTGCCCCGGTGGGTGGACTCGACCGGTCGCGGACGGTCGAAGGGCAGCGAAAGCTGGTCCGGCAAACCCTGCAACGTCGACGTCCAGTAGGCCACCTGGGCGGCCAGGATGCTGTCCGCGTCCTGGCTGTCCCCGAGCAGGCGCCGCTGCCATACGGCATAGTCCGCGTACTGCACGGGCAGCTCGCTCCACCCGGGCGCCCGGCCGGCGGTGCGGGCCCGGTAGGCCTCGGCCCAGTCCCGCACCAGGATGCCGATCGACCAGCCGTCGAAGGCGATGTGATGGGTCAGCAGCAGCAACACGTGCTCGGTCGGCGACAGCTGGAACAACCACGCGCGGACCGGCAGCTCGACGGTCAGGTCGAACACGTGGCGGGTCGCCTCGTCGAGCAGCGCGGGCAGACCCGCCTCATCGGTCGCGCGGACCGTGACCTCCGGCACCGCCGCGCTGGTGTCGACGATCCGTTGCTGCGGCTGGCCACCGGCGACGGAGAACATGGTCCGCAGCGACTCGTGCCGCCCGACCACGTCGTGCAGGGCCGACCGCAGCGCGGCCACCTCCAGCCGCCCGCTCAGGCGCCAGGCGAGCGGAATGTTGTAGGTCGCGCTCGGGCCGTCGAGCTGCTCGAGGAACCAGAGCCGCTGCTGGGCGAACGACAACGGCACCCGTTCCGGCCGGGTCGCCGCCACCAGGGGCAGCGACGGGCTGCCGGTCTCGCCCAGGACCTTCGCGAGCGCCTCCGCTGTCGGATTCCGGAACACCGCCCGGACCCCGACCTTCACGCCGAGCACCGACCGGATCCGGCTGATCAGCCGGACCACCAGCAGCGAGTGCCCGCCCAGCTCGAAGAAGCTGTCCTCCACTCCCACCCGGTCGACCCCGAGTACGTCGGCGAACAACTCGCACAGGATCTCCTCCCGCGGGGAGGCCGGGTCCCGCCCGCCGGCGGAAACCCGGGCGTCCGGCGCCGGGAGCGCCCACCGGTCCAGCTTCCCGTTCGCCGACAGCGGCAGCTCCGCCAGCGGCACCACGTCCGCGGGCACCATGTGCTCGGGCAGCCGGCGCGCGGCCGCCGCACGCAGCCCGGCGGCGTCGATCGCCGCTCCCTGCTCCGGCACGACGTAGGCCACCAGGCGCGGGTCCCCCGGCTGGTCCTCGCGCACCACGGCCGCCGCCTGCGCCACGCCCTCCTGCGCCGCGAGCACCGCCTCGATCTCGCCCAGCTCGATCCGGAACCCCCGGACCTTCACCTGGTCGTCCACCCGGCCGACGAATTCCAGGTTCCCGTCCGCCCGCCACCGCACCAGGTCACCGGTCCGGTACATCCGCTCGCCGGACGCGGAGGGGCAGGCCACGAACCGCTGCGCCGTCAGGCCCGGCCGGTTCAGATATCCGCGCGCCAGACCGGCACCCGCCAGGTAGAGCTCCCCCGCCACTCCCGGCGGGACCGGCCGCAGCCCGTCATCCAGGACGAACACCCGCGTGCCGGCGATCGGCTGCCCGATCGGCAGGGCCTCGCCGCCGGCGATGTCGCCGTACACGGAACGCCGCACGATCGAGTCCACCGTGGACTCCGTCGGGCCGTAGACGTTCACGACCTCCGCCTGCGGCAGCGCGGCCTGGACGTTCGCACACACGTGCGCCGTCAGGGTCTCGCCGCCCAGCAGCACCTTGCGCACCTTGACGGGCGCCCACGGCGTGCCGAGCAGCTGCGAGATCGCCGACGGCACCGCGGTGAGGAGACTGCCCTCCCACGCGCCGCCCGGCCGGTCGGCCAGCGCCAGCAGATTCCGGATGATCTCGAGACTGCCGCCCCACGCGAGCGGGCTGAAGATCTCGAACACCGAGACGTCGAAGCTCAGCGACGTCGCGCCCAGCACCAGCGACAGGTCCTCGGGCGTGAACTCGGCCGCCGCCCAGTGGACCAGGTTGACGACGCTGCGGTGGGCGACGGTGACCCCCTTGGGCGTGCCCGTGGAGCCCGAGGTGTAGATGACGTACGCCGGGTTTTCCGGCCGGAGCGGGGCGATCCGCTCCTCGTCGGCCAGGTCCGTCTCCGGCAGGTCCGCCAGGACGGCCAGGGTCCGGGGGTCGTCCAGGTCCACGACCGGAAGCCCACCGGTACGCGGCACGCCGGCCGCGGCGTCGGTGATCATCAGCACCGGGGCGGCGTCGGCGAGCATGAAGGAGATCCGCTCGGACGGATAGTCCGGGTCGATCGGCAGGTACGCGGCACCGGCCTTCAACACGCCGAACACCGCGACGATCATCAGCTCACTACGCGGCAACGCGATCGCGACCAGCCGCTCCGGGCCTGCGCCCAGCGTCACCAGGTGCCGGGCGAGCTGGTTGGCCCGCTGGTGGAGCTCGGCGTAGGAGAGACTGCGGGCACCGAAGATCACCGCGGTGGCGTCCGGGGTCCGTGCCGCCTGCAGCTCCAGCAGTCGCGGCAGCGTGTCGCCGCCCTCGCCGCGCATCAGCTGCGCCAGATCGGGCCGGTCAGACAGGTCGGCCCGCCGGTGCCCTTCACCGAGATCTCCGAGCCGTCGTAGACGTGCACCTCGCAGCCGGCAGCCTCCAGCGCCGCCTGCGTACGGGGATTCCCGTCCACCATGACGACCACACCGGGACGGATGGCAAGCACGTTGCAGGCCATCGTCTCGTATTCGTCCGGCGGCACCGGGATCACGCGCACCCCCCGCGCCTCGAGTTCCTCCAGCAGGGGCACGGGCGCCAGGGGCAGGTACACCACGGCGAGGTCCTCCGTGACCGGCGAGACGATCGAGGTGAGGTGCAGTACGTGCAGCGGACCGCGGTCGTGCGGCATGTCCACCGATCGCACGTTGACGCCCTCGTCACGGAAGATCTCCCGGAGCCGCCGTACCCCCTCGGTGTTCGTCCGGTAGCCGCGACCCACAAGCACGTTGGCGGAGTCGAGCCAGAGGATGTCGCCGCCCTCGGCCCGGGCGGCACCGGTCAGCTCGGCCGTGATCGGCACCCGGGCGGCCCTCAGCGCCTCCGCGAACAGCACCGACTCGCCGCGCCGAACCGGCTTCGACATCTGGAACACCACGGCGCCCCGGCCGATCACCAGGCCCGGGTCCTTCATGAACGTCGCGTCGACCAGGCCCTCGGCGGTGTCGGCCAGCTCCACCTCACATCCCAGGCTGGCGAGCAGCCGGCAGAAGTCCTCGTGCTGGCGGACCAGCAGCTCCGGATCGGGCCGCTCCCATTCCGCCGTGTCGAAGTCACCCGTCGTCGAGGGACGGCGAACCAGCACCCGGCGCAGTGGCGCGATCATCGACCGCACCCCGAACCGTCCGTCGTCGACCGCGTTCGCGAGCGTTCCGCCCGGCGCACCGGCCGCATCCGTGAAGGTGTCGTTGGTCATTGCTATTTCCCTCCGAGCCAGATGTCACGAAGCACGGACTTTCCCCACCTGTTGCTGAGGAAGAAGCCGTCGCACCGTGCCTGAGAACCGTATTCGAGCCAGCGGGACCGGCAGACCCGGTCAAGGGACCGCAGTCGATAGTGCGGAATGGACGGGAACCAGTGGTGGAGCAGGTGGTAGATATCGTCGGAGTGGGAGCCGATCACCCAGCGCGTCACGATGTTCCCGCGCCAGTTCCTGCTGCCCCAGTTCCCGCCGTAGGCCTTCAGTCCGCCGTGCTCCCCGAGCTCGGCCCAGTACGTGATGCTCTGGTAGGCGGTGAACCAGGGAATGATCCAGCAGAAGACGACGATCTCGGTCAGCACCGTCGGGCCGGTGGCCGTCAGGACGGCCCCGATCGCGAGCAGCAGACACACGGTCGCCAGCCTGGCCCGGTCACGCAGCGACTCCCGGTAGAGACGCCACAACGGCATCACCGGGATGACCACCAGGACGACGTGGAAGAAAACGAACCGGGCGAAGGACATCCGGCCGTTGGAGGCGCCCACCGTCCCGGTCATCTCGTACAGGGCCAGATCGGGATCCTGTTCGTTCTTCCACAGGTTGTGGTGGTGCAGTTTGTGGTCGGCGACGTATCTGTCGTAACCGACGAAGATGGGATATGCGCAGAGCACACGGCCCGCCAGGTGGTTCAGGCGGCGGTTCCGGAACAACTTGAAGTGCGCGGCCTCGTGGAGCAGGTTCGCCAGCGCGCGCATCCGGCTGCCGATGACAGCCAGGACGAGCAGATAGGTCACCAGGCCGGGCCTCAGCAGGTGCACCGCGACGGCTGCGCCGATGACAGACCAGTCGCCCGCCAGGAAGAGCCAGTTCAGCCAGTTGTCCCGCCGGGACATCGGTCTGATCAGGGAGCTCACTTCGGGTGGGACGGCCGACCTCCTTGTCGGGGGCGCATTCACACTTGTCGGCACCGCGATTCCTTCCTCCGACCATCAAGATGGATCGTCTTTTCGAAGCTATGTCGGCGTTCCGGCGCAGTCTTATCCGCCTTTGCTCGGAGGTGTGCCGGCGTCCGTCGTCGATGCGCCGCGCAGCAATCGCCAAGGTGCGGCCGCGTGATCGGGTTGACAGCCTTCGAAGGGTTGTCGATGTTTAACCGGCATGGCCCCGCCACCGGGACGCCCGCTGAGGAGAGAAAACATGGAGATCACCAAAGCACCGCCCAGGGACGAGCTTGTTCGTCGCGCCTCGGAGCTGGTCCCGCTACTGCGCGACAAGGCCGTCTGGATGGACGAGAACCGGCGGCTCCACGACGACGTCATCGACGCCCTCACCGACGCGGGAATCCTGAAGATGCGCGTCCCGGTCCGCTACGGCGGCTACGAGTCCGACATGGGCACGGTCGTGGACGTGCTGGCGGAGCTCGGCCGGGGCGACGGATCGACCGCCTGGACGGTCTCGGTCTGGCAGATCAGCACGTGGATGATGGGGCTGTTCCCCGACGAGGTGCAGGACGAGGTGTTCTCGACGCCGGATGTGCGCATCAGCGGCATCCTCAGCCCCGGCGCGATGGCCGTGCCCGTCGACGGCGGCTACCTCGTCAACGGCAAGTGGTCGTTCAACTCGGGAGTGCAGCAGAGCACCTGGAACACGAACGCGGCGGTCACGCCGACCGGGGACGGCGGTTTCGCTCCGGTCATGATCGCCGTGCCGGTGAAGGACCTGCAGATCGTCGACGACTGGCACACCTCGGGTATGCGCGGCTCCGGCAGCGTCACCACGATCGCCCAGGACGTCTTCGTACCCGCCGAACGGGTGCTGCAGATGGGGCCGGTGCTGCAGGGCCAGCACAAGTCCGTACTGAACGCGAACGCGGCGATCTACCAGGCCCCGTTCATGCCCACCGCCTGTTCGACGGTGAGCGCGCCGGCCCTGGGTCTGGCCCTGGCGGCGAAGGACGCCTTCCTCGACCGGCTGCCCGGTCGGAAGATCTCCTACACCGCCTACGAGAATCAGGCCGAGGCGCCGATCACCCACCTGGAGGTCGCCTCGGCGATCACCCTGATCGACGAGGTCGGGTTCCACGCCCACCGCGCGGCGACGATGATCGACACCAAGGGCCAGGCCGGCGAGTCGTGGAGCCTGGAGGAGCGGGCCCGTGTCCGGCTCGACCTGGGCGCCGCGTGCCAGCGCGCCAAGGAGGCGATCGAGATCCTGAACGGTGCCAGCGGCGGTTCCTCGATCTACCGCGACGTGCCGATCCAGCGCATCCTGCGGGACATCCAGGTACTCAACCTGCACGGCATCCTGCACCCGAACACCAACCTCGAGCTCTACGGCCGGATCATCTGCGGTCTGGACCCCAACACGGCGTACATCTGATCCGGTCCCCCTCGCCGGCCGCTCGTTGAGGGCTGCATCCTGACGGAGGCCGGGCTGCCGGCGGACCGCTGCGGGAATTCAGGGTCGACGCGACCCTGCCCCGGCGGGCCGCCGCCGCCCGGCCTTTCGGCATGTGACGATCCTGGTGCCGCAGCGGACCTGGTGCCCGTTCGCGACATCCGCACGCCCGCGTCCCCTCGGTTGGAGGCTGCCACGGCACGCATCCACCGATGGAGAGCAGACGGAGACAGGCCCGCCGCGGTCCCCGTCGGGAACCGCGGCGGGCCTGCTGCTCCGCCACCACCACGAACCACAGTGGCGGACGGTGCGCCCCACCGCGAACCACAGTGGCGGAGCGCACCGCCCCCCGGTCAGCCGCCGACTGCGGCGACCGCCGTCCGGGTCAGCGGTGCCCGGCCGCGGATCAGGTCGGCGGCCTTCTCCGCGATCGCGACCGTCGGCGCGTTGGTGTTGCCGCTGACGAGACGCGGCATCACCGAGGCGTCGGCCACCCGCAGACCCTCGGTTCCGAGGACCCGCAGCTCCGCGTCGGTCACCAGCCCCATGGAGCACGAACCGGCCGCGTGGTAGGACGACTGCGTGTTGCGCAGGAGGAAGTCACGGATGTCGGCGTCGGACTCCGAGGCCGGAACACTCTTGGGCTGCTCGGTGAAGCGGGAGAGGGCCTTCTGCCCGGCGATGCGCAGTGCGGCCCGCACGCCCTCGACCGCGATCCGCAGGTCTTCCTCGTCGGCGTAGTAGTTGTGGGTGATCCGCGGCTTGGCCGTGGGGTCGTCGCCGGCGAGTGTCACGCTGCCCCGGCTGCGCGGCTGCAGCACGTACGCCCCGAACGAGATGGCGTGGCCGCTGGGGAAGCCGAGGCCGCCGTCGACGTACATCACCGGCAGGGAGACGAACTGCAGGTCGGGCGCCGGCAGGTCGGGACGCGAGCGGATGAAGCCGCCGGCCTCCGGCCCGTTTGACGACAGCGGTCCGGAGTGGTGTTCCGCGAACTGCTGTTGGTGACGCGGTTCTCCCGCGGCGAGCAGGCTCACCGGCTCGGAGTGCGCGTAGACCAGCCAGAACTGCGGGTGGTCCTGGAGGTTCTGGCCGACCAGCGGCTGGTCGACCACCACCGGGATGCCCAGCGCGGTGAGCAGGTCGGCCGGGCCGATGCCGGACAGCATCAGCAGTTGCGGCGTGTTGTACGCGCCGGCGCTGAGGATCACTTCGCGCTCGGCCCGGATCACGACCTCGCCGTCCGCCCGCGCGCCGGTGACGCCTGCGGCCCGGCCGTTCTCCATGAGGACCCGGTGCACCTGCAGGCCGGTCTCGATCGTCAGGTTCGGACGCTCCCGCGCCGGATCCAGGTACGCGACCGTGCTGCTACAGCGCATCCCGTCGCGCTGCGTGACCTGGTAGTACCCGAAGCCGTCCTGGGACGGGCCGTTGAAGTCGTCGGTGGCCGGGTAGCCGGCTTCGAGCGCGGCCGCGATGAAGGCGTCCGACATCGGGTTGCGGGACCGGTTCTCGCTCACCGACAGCGGTCCACCCGCGCCGTGGAACTCGGAGGCGCCGCGCTCGTTGTCCTCGGCCCGCACGAAGTACGGCAACAGCTCGTCGAAGCTCCAGCCCGGCTGGCCCCACGAGTCGTAGTCCAGGCGGTTGCCCCGGGTGTAGACCATGCCGTTGATGGAGCCCGTGCCGCCCAGCACCCGGCCGCGCGGCAGGTAGATCCGGCGATCGTTGCAGAACGGTTCGAGGTGGCTGTCGTAGTCCCAGTCGAGCTGCGTCCGGAAGAGCTTCGCGGCACCGGCCGGCACGTGGATGTTGGGCGAGGTGTCCGGCGGACCGGCCTCGATCAGGCAGACCGTCACGTCGGGGTCCTCGCTGAGGCGCGCCGCGAGCACGCATCCCGCCGAGCCGCCACCGATGATCACATAGTCGTACATTCGGGGTTCTCCTCCACCTCTGTCGCGGGACGGGCCAGGCCGGGTGCGCAGGCGGCTGGTCCGGAGTCGAGGATTTCCCGGGTGCCGCCGCGACCGCACCTTTCCGGTTGCTTCCCGCCCGGCGGCACGGCAGGCCCGGCACGTTCCGAGATGGGCGGGCCTGGTGCCGTCAATAGGCTTCCGGTATGCGACTCGGCCCTGCCATGCGCAGCGTGTCGAACGTGTGCGCCGGCGGGAGCAGCGCGGCGCTGTCCCCGGCGGTGGCCTTCACGCCCATGCTGCCCAGCAG
>NZ_JBEXGP010000012.1:0-150035 GCF_040607375.1 Micromonospora sp. NPDC005298 | reverse complement strand
CGCCGCCGGGCTCCGCCAGCGCGGACCCGGCGGCGGTGGCGCCGGCTCCCCCGGGCCGGACGGCATGTCTCCGACATTTCGGGTACGACCAGAGATGCCGTCCTGCGACCCTTTCGCACATTTCCGGAGAGACTGCTAAGCATGTTCCGCTACATCTTGCGGCGCCTACTCCAGATGGTCCTGGCGTTCTTCGGGACCACCCTGATCGTCTACGCGCTGATGTTCGCCGGCCAGGGCGATCCCATCCAGGCCCTCGCGGGCGAACGACCGGTGACGGAGGCCCAGCGGGCCTACCTGACGGAGAAGTACCACCTCGACGCGACAGGCGTCGGTGGCTTCTTCTACCGCTACTTCGACTACGTCAGGAGCCTGCTCCAGGGCGACCTCGGCCAGTCCCTGACCGGCCGGCAGATCGGCGACATCCTCCAGGCCGCATGGCCGGTCACCCTCAAACTCGCGATCATCGCGCTCGCCGTGGCGATCATCTTCGGAGTCACCGCCGGCGTGGTCGCCGGCATCCGCCGGGCCAGCATCTTCGACAACTCGACGCTGGTACTGACCCTGCTGGTACTGGGCATCCCGACGATCGTGCTGGCGCCGCTCGCGCAGTACCTCCTGGGCGTCAAGTGGCAGCTCTTCCCACCCACCGCCGGCTCCCAGCCCACGTTCTACGCGCTCCTGCTGCCCGGCATCGTGCTCGGCTCGCTGTCGCTGGCCACCGCGCTGCGGCTGACCCGTACCTCGGTGGCGGAGAACCTGCGCGCCGACTACGTCCGGACCGCCCGGTCCAAGGGCCTGGTCAAGCGCCGCATCGTCACCGTCCACGTGCTGCGCAACTCGCTCATCCCGGTGGTCACCTTCCTCGGTGTGGAACTCGGCAACCTGATGAGCGGCGCGATCATCACCGAGGGCGTCTTCAACATCCCCGGCGTGGGCTTCAACCTCTTCCGCGGCATCCGCACCGAGGACGGCCCCCTGGTGGTGGGCATCGTCAGCGTGCTGGTCGTGGTCTACCTGGTCTCGAACCTGGTGGTGGACGTCCTGTACGCCGTACTCGACCCGAGGATCCGCTATGAGTGACTTCGAAACTGTGGCGGCCACCGAGAACCAGGCCGCGCGGCGCGGCCCCTCGGGCGAGCCGGGCACCCCGAACCAGATCGGCGCTCCGCAGAAGCCGCGCAGCCTGGCCGGAGACGCCTGGCGCGACCTGCGCCGCAACCCGATCTTCTGGATCTCGCTGACGCTCGTCGTCATCTTCACGCTGATGGCGCTGGCCCCCGGTGTCTTCACCGCCAACAGCCCGAACGACTGCCTGCTCTCCCGGCAGCACGCCGGGCCGTCCGGCGGGGCCATCTTCGGGTACGACTTCCAGGGCTGCGACACGTACTCCCGGGCGGTCTACGGCACGCGCGCGTCGCTGCTGGTCGGCGCGCTCGCGGCGCTGGGCACCGGCATCATCGCGCTTGTCGTCGGCATGCTCGCCGGGTACTTCGGCCGCTGGGTCGACGCCGTGCTCTCCCGGGTGATCGACGTGGTGCTCGGCATCCCGCTGCTGCTGGCCGCGATCGTGCTGCTCAAGCGGGTGTCGAGCGACAGCGAGAACGCCCGGATCGCCGCGGTGATCTTCGCGCTGGCCATCCTGGGCTGGACCACCGCCGCCCGGGTGGTGCGCTCCTCGGTGATCACCGCCAAGGAGCAGGACTACGTGGCGGCGGCCCGGATGCTCGGTGCCGGCAACGGCCGGATCATGTGGCGGCACATCCTGCCGAACTCGCTCGCCCCGGCAATCGTCGTGCTGACCATCGCGCTCGGCTCGTTCATCGCCGCCGAGGCGACGCTCTCCTTCCTGGGCATCGGCCTCAAGGCGCCGACCATCTCGTGGGGCCAGGACATCGACACCGGGCGCATCCACATGCGGGAGGCGGCGACACCGCTGATCGTCCCGTCGGCCTTCCTCGCGCTGACCGTGCTGGCGTTCATCATGCTCGGCGACGCGATCCGTGACGCCTTCGACCCGAAGCTGCGGTGATCAACTCATGACCGTCGAACCCACCCCCGCGTCCGCCACACCCGACGGCGGCCACCTGCTCGAGCTGCGGGACCTGCACGTCGAGTTCCGGACCAACGAGGGCGTCGCCCGGGTCATCAACGGGGTGTCGTACCACCTGGACGCCGGGGAGACCCTCGCGGTGCTCGGTGAATCCGGCTCGGGCAAGTCGGTCACCGCACAGGCGATCATGGGCATCCTGGACACGCCGCCCGCGTTCGTCCGCTCCGGCCAGATCCTCTACCGGGGTCAGGACCTGCTCACCAGCTCCGAGGAACAGCGCCGGCAGGTCCGCGGCAAGGAGATCGCCATGATCTTCCAGGATGCGCTCTCCGCGCTGAACCCGGTCTTCCCGGTGGGCTGGCAGATCGGCGAGACGCTGCGCCAACGCTCCGGCATGTCCCGGGGCGACGCCCGCCGCCGGGCGATCGAACTGATGGACCTCGTCAAGATCCCCGGTGCCGCGAAGCGGATCGGCGACTACCCGCACCAGTTCTCCGGTGGCATGCGGCAACGCGTCATGATCGCCATGGCGCTGGCGCTGGACCCGAACGTGCTGATCGCCGACGAGCCCACCACCGCGCTCGACGTCACCGTGCAGGCCCAGATCATGGACCTGCTCGCCGACCTGCGCCGCGACCTCAACATGGCGATGATCCTGATCACCCACGACCTGGGCGTGGTCGCCGGCGTCGCGGACCGGATCGCCGTCATGTACGCGGGCCGCATCGTCGAGCACGCCGACGTCCGCTCGCTGTACAAGGCGCCGGCCCACCCGTACACCAAGGGTCTGCTGGAGTCGATCCCGCGGATGGACGTGCGCGGCCAGGAACTGGCGACGATCAAGGGTCTGCCGCCGAACCTGATGCGCATCCCCTCCGGCTGCCCGTTCCACCCCCGGTGCCCGTACGTGCAGCAGGTCTGCGTCGACGTGGTGCCGCACGACCTGGTCCTCGGCGACGGCCGGACCAGCGCTTGCCACTTCGCGCAGGAGGTCCGTGATGACAGCGCCCGCTAGCCCCACCAAGGTCCGCGGCGAGACCATCCTCTCCGTCGACAACCTGGTGAAGCACTTCCCGATCAGTCAGGGCGTGCTGTTCCAGCGGCAGACCGGAGCGGTCAAGGCCGTCGACGGGGTGAGCTTCGAGCTGCGCCGGGGCGAGACGCTGGGCGTGGTCGGCGAGTCCGGCTGCGGCAAGTCCACCCTCGCCCGGCTGCTGATGCGCCTGGAGACGCCCACCTCCGGAAATGCCACCCTGGAGGGCAGGGACCTGTTCAAGGCCTCCGGCGGCGAACTGCGCCGGCTGCGCCGCAACATGCAGATGGTCATGCAGGACCCGTACACCTCGCTGAACCCGCGGATGACCGTCGGCGACATCATCGGCGAACCGTTCGAGATCCACCCCGACGCGGCGCCCAAGGGCAGCAAGCAGAAGCGGGTCCAGGAGTTGCTGGACGTGGTCGGGCTCAACCCGGAGCACATCAACAGGTACCCGCACCAGTTCTCCGGCGGTCAGCGCCAGCGCATCGGCATCGCCCGCGCCCTCGCGCTCCGCCCGGAGATCATCGTCTGCGACGAGCCGGTCTCGGCGCTCGACGTCTCCATCCAGGCCCAGGTGATCAACCTGCTGGAGCAGTTGCAGGACGAGTTCGGGCTGTCGTACATCTTCATCGCCCACGACCTGTCGGTGGTCCGGCACATCGCCGACCGGGTCGCCGTCATGTACCTCGGTCGGATCGTCGAGATCGGCACCGAGGACCAGATCTACGAGCGGCCCACGCACCCGTACACCCAGGCGCTGCTCTCGGCGGTCCCGGTGCCGGACCCGGAGGTACGCGACCAGCGCACCATGATCCGGCTGGTCGGCGACGTGCCGAGCCCGGCCGACCCGCCGTCCGGCTGCCACTTCCGCACCCGCTGCTGGAAGGCCCAGGACATCTGCGCCACACAGGATCCGCAGCTCGTCGAGCGGGCCGCCGACCCCCACCCGTCCGCCTGCCACTTCGCCGAACTCCGCCCCACAACCCCAGCCTGACCCCACCCCACCCCACCCACCCCCCGGTCGGCACCGGTGATCATGAGGTTGGCGAGGGACACAGCGGACAAAGCGCCTCGCCAACCTCATGATCACGCGGGTGCGGCAGGGGGTGGGGTGGGGTGGGGTGGGGTGGGTTAGTGGAAGAAGTGGCGGGTGGCGGTCAGGTACATCGTCACATTGGCCTTCTTTGCCGCTTCGATGACCTCTTCGTCGCGGATCGAGCCGCCAGGCTGCACGATGGCGCGGACACCGGCGTCGATGAGGATCTGCGGGCCGTCGGCGAACGGGAAGAACGCGTCCGAGGCCGCCACCGAACCCCGCGCCCGGTCGGCGCCGGCGCGGTCGACCGCCAGCCGCGCCGAGTCGACCCGGTTGACCTGACCCATGCCGACCCCGACGGTCGCGCCGCCCTTGGCGAGCAGGATCGCGTTGCTCTTCACCGCGCGGACCGCCCGCCACGCGAACGCGAGGTCACGCAGCAGGTCCTCGTCCGCGGCCTCGCCGGTCGCCAGCCGCCAGTTGGCCGGATCGTCACCGGGGGCGTCCACCCGGTCGGCGACCTGGGTCAGCACGCCACCGGTCACCTGCCGCCACTCGGCAGTCGCCGGGGTCCACACCGGGGCACGCAGCAGCCGGATGTTCTTCTTGCCCTGCAACACCTCCACCGCGCCCTCGTCGAAGCCGGGGGCGACCACCACCTCGGTGAAGATGTCGGCGACCTGCCGGGCCAGCTCGACCGAGACCGGCCGGTTGACCGCGATCACGCCGCCGAACGCCGACACCGGGTCACAGGCGTGCGCCAGACGGTGCGCCTCGGCCACGTCCGCGCCCACCGCGATGCCACACGGGTTGGCGTGCTTGATGATCGCCACGGCCGGCTGGTCGGCGAAGTCGTTCGCGGCCCGCCAGGCGGCGTCCGCGTCGACGTAGTTGTTGTACGACATCTCCTTGCCGTGCAACTGCTCGGCCTGCGCCAGCCCGGCGGGGGCGTCCGGGTCGACGTAGAGCGCGGCGGGCTGGTGCGGATTCTCCCCGTACCGCAGCACTGCCGACTTGCGCAGCGCCGTCCCGGTGAACGCCGGCCACGAGTCGTTGACCGGGGCCAGTTCCCTGGCGCACCACTGGGCGACAGCCACGTCGTACTCGGCGATGTCGGCGAACGCCCGCGCGGCCAACGCGCGACGCTGGGCCAGGGTGAAGCCACCTTCGCCGAGCGCGCCGAGCAACGCCGGGTAGCTGGACGGGTCGGTCAGCACGGCCACCGAGGCGTGGTTCTTGGCGGCGGCCCGCACCATGGCCGGACCGCCGATGTCGATCTGCTCCACGCACTCCTCGACGTCCGCGCCGGAGGCGACGGTCGCCTGGAACGGGTAGAGGTTGGACACCAGCAGGTCGAACGCGGCCACGCCCAGCTCGTCCAGCTGCGTGACGTGCGAGTCCTTACGCAGGTCGGCGAGGAGACCGGCGTGCACCTTGGGGTGCAGGGTCTTCACCCGGCCGTCGAGCACCTCGGGGAAGCCGGTCACCGTCTCCACGGGCGTCACCGGCACGCCGGCGGCGGCGATGGTGCCCGCCGTGCTGCCGGTGGAGACGATCTCCACGCCGGCCGCGTGCAGGGCCCGGGCCAGCTCGACCAGCCCGGTCTTGTCGTAGACGCTGACCAGCGCCCGCCTGATGGGGCGACGCCCGTCCTGAGTGGGACTCACGGAACCGTGACCTTCCTTCCGGTGATGGTCCAGCCTTCGCGGACCAGACGGCCGACCTGCTCGACGAGCTGGCGCCGCTCGGCTTCCTTGATGCGTTCGGTGAGCGTGTCCACGTCGTCGTCGTCGAGCACCGGCACCGCGACCTGCGCCACGATCGGCCCGGTGTCCATACCGGCGTCGACGAAGAAGAGCGTGGCCCCGGTGAGCTTCACGCCGTAGGCGAGTGCGTCGCGCGGGCCGTGGATGCCGGGAAACGCCGGCAGCAACGTGTTGTGGGTGTTCAGGTAGCGGTCGCCGAAGGCGGCGAGGAAGTGCGGGCCGACCAGCTTGAGGAACCCGGCGGAGATGACCAGGTCGGGCTGGTGCTTCGCGACGTGCGCGGTGAGCGCCCGGTCCCAGTCCTCCCGGGTGTCGTGGTCGCGGACCCGCTCGACGAACGTCGGCACGCCGGCCGCGGCTGCCCGGTCCAGGCCCGCGATGCCGTCACGGTCCGCGCCGACCGCGACGACCTGCGCGCCGTACGCGGGGTCGGCGGCGGCGTCCAGCAGAGCTTGCAGGTTGCTCCCGGAGCCGGAGACGAGGACGACGATGCGGGCGGCGGACGCGGGCTCGGTCACCGGGCCACCCTATCGGGCAGGTCAGGGACACGCTCCGGCCGGGCGGCGCGCCGATCTTTGACAGTACGGACGGGCATCGACCCGGTACGCTGCCGGTCGCTCGGGCCGGACGTCGCGCCGGCCCGCACCCCCCACCACAGATCCGGCACGCCAGCCGTGTCGTTCGAATGAGGAGCACCCCCATGCAGCCCGGTACCCACCCCCACCAGCAGCCGCCGGTCAACAACAACATGACGATGTCGATCGTCGCCATCTTCCTCTTCTGGCCGCTGGCCATCCCGGCGATCATCAACGCCTCGAAGGTCAACCCGCTTCTCCAGCAGGGCGACTACGCGGGCGCCCAGGCCGCCGCCGCGGAATCACGGAAGTGGTCGAAGTGGGCCCTCATCGTGGGCATCGCTTGGTATGTCGTCGCCCTCCTGTGCTGTGCGTTGGGCGGCCTGGGCGCGATCATGAGTGGGAACAGCAGCACCAACTGACGGAACCAGTCCCAAGGAGCTTCTCGAATGCAGCCCGGTAACCCCGGTCAGGACCCGTACGGCCAGCAGCCCAACCAGGACCCGACCGCCCCCCAGCCGCCGCACGACCCGTACGCCCCGCCGCCGGCCGCCCCGTACGGCCAGCAGCCCACCTCCGGCCAGCCGTACGGCCAGCAGCCGCACGACCCGTACGCCGCGCCGCAGGCCCCGTACGGGCAGCAGCAGCCGCAGTACGGGCAGCAGCCGCACGACCCGTACGGGCAGCAGCAGCCGCAGTACGGCGCACCGACGTACCCGAACGCCGGGTACCCGCAGCAGGCGCAGGGGCAGAACAACACCCTCGGCCTGGTGGCGCTGATCCTCGGTATCGCGTCGATCCCACTGGCCTGCTGCCCCCTGCTGGGCATCCCGGTCGGCATCGGTGGTGCGGTGACCGGCTACCTGGGCCGGCAGAAGGCGGCGCAGGGGCAGGCGAGCAACGCTGGTCAGGCCAAGGCCGGCCTGATCTGTGGCGCGGTCGGCGTCGCGCTCGGCATCATCTCGGTCATCCTGAGCGTCGCGCTGAACGTCGGACTGCCGACCCAGCCCTGACGGACCCGAGTGGCTACGGGGCGTTCCGGATCTCGTCCGGGGCGCCCCGCGCTCGTTCCTACTGCGCGGGCCCGCGGGTCAGCACCCGGGTGGCCGCGGCGCCGAGGAGCGCGCCGACCCCGATGACCCCGGCCGCCACCGCCCCGACCTGCCACCCCACCGGCCCGACCTGGGCCAGCCGGCCGGCGCCGAGCGGGCCGCCGGAGATCGCGGCGGCCGCACCGAGCACCACCCCGGCCACCGGCCCGGCCAGCACCGCCGGCGCCAACAGTTCGGCCCAGCGCCGCGCGGGCCGCTCCGGCCCGGCGAGTCGGGCCACCCGGCGGGCCAGCAGCCACCCGGCGACCATCCCGGCCAGCACCGGCACCGCGAGCAGCAGGGCACCGAGGCCGTCCACCGGGCCGCGCGGCAGGCCGGCGAGCAGTGGTACGGCCGGCAGCGCGCCGACCGACACCTCGCTGGTCCGGACCGCGGTGTCGGTGCCGACGGCGAAGCCCGGCCCGAGCAGGTAGCTCGCCGACCAGACCGCGGCGTTCGGCGCGTACGCCACGCTGACCAGGGTGACGCCGGCCTGCCCGGACACCCCGGTGCGGTACGCCCCGATCATGTCGGCGGCGTCCCCGCCGCCGGTGGCCACGGCCAGCCCGGCCGCGCCGGCCCCCGCGCCGAGCAGCAGCAGCCCGGCCACCAGGCCGGTGCGTACGCCGTCGCGCAGCCGGGCCGGCATCCGGTCGACGAGCAGCCGGGTGACGGCGGTGATCCGGGTCGCGCCGACCAGCGCGGCGAGTGTGCCGACCGCCGCGAAGGTGGCCGCCGCCCGGATCGGGGACGCGTCCGGGCCGCCGGCGCCGACAAGCAGCGCCGCGAGTGCGCCGAGCAGCGCGTACGCGATGCCGACCGCGCCCGCGGCGAGCAGCGCCCGGCGCGGTGAGCGGGTGTCGCGGGCACCGATCGCGCGGCTGACGTGCACACCGGCGCGGGTGAGCCGCCAGATCGCGAGCACGGTGAGCGCCAGTGGGGCGAGCCCGAACGGGCCGGCCTCGGTGTGCAGCGGAACCCCGTGCCCGACCAGCCAGCCGGCCAGCGCGGTGCGCAGGGCGCCGCCCAGGGTGGCGCCGTCGGCGCCGAGCTGGACCAGGGCGAGGACGATGGCGACCGGCAGGTACGACGTGAGGGCGGCCCAGCCGGCGGCGACCCCGGCGGCGACGGGCAGTGGCGCCCGCCCACGCGGCGACCCACCGGCGCGGGGCGCGGGCACCCGTCGGGCCGGCGTGGCGCGGTCGACCGGCCGGTCGTCGGCGCGCACACCGCCGGGACGGCTGGGTCGGTCAGGGGTGACGGGGGACATCCGCTCTACTCTGGCACGTCGCGCGGGCGGGAGCAGTCCGTTAACCCGCCCCGAAGGGCGGCGAGTTGACCGAACCTCGGCTTGCGACGGCCGGTCCGGTCTAGCCTCGGCCCAGAGGGGGCGTGCGTCGCCGGCACCCCGGGTCGGGTCCACCGGTCACGGTCCGGGACGGCTGCCGCCCACGACCGCCCGGAGGTAGTTGTGACGACCGCATATCCCCCGCCCCCGCCGCCACCGGCCCGGGGACGGGACCGGACGACGCTCTGGGGTGTGCTGGGCATCGTGCTGGGCCTGATCTGCTGCGGCATCCTCGGCATCGTCTTCGGCTATCTGTCCATCCGGGATGCCCGGCGCTACGGGCAGTCGCCGGTGCTCGGGTACCTCGCCATCGTGTTCGGCGTGATCAACATCATCGGCGGCTCGATCCTGCGTCTCACCGGCAACTACCCGTTCTGGAACAACGACTGAGCGGGCGGTACGAGGAAGGGGCCGACCGGAACCGGTCGACCCCTTCGCCGCTGCCCTGCCGGCTCAGTTGCCGGACATGATCTCCCGCATCAGCTTCGCGGTCTCGGTCGGCGTCTTGCCGACCTTGACGCCGACGGCTTCGAGCGCCGCCTGCTTCGCCTCGGCGGTGCCGGCCGAGCCGGAGATGATCGCCCCGGCGTGGCCCATGGTCTTGCCGGGGGGCGCGGTGAAGCCGGCGATGTAGCCGACCACCGGCTTGGTGACGTTGGCCTTGATGAACTCGGCGGCCCGCTCCTCGGCGTCGCCACCGATCTCACCGATCATGACGATGGCGTCGGTCTCCGGGTCCGCCTCGAACGCCTTGAGCGCGTCGATGTGGGTGGTGCCGATGATCGGGTCACCGCCGATGCCGACGCAGGTGGAGAAGCCGATGTCCCGCAGCTCGTACATCATCTGGTAGGTCAGCGTGCCGCTCTTGCTGACCAGGCCGATCCGGCCGGAGCCGGTGATGTCGGCCGGGATGATGCCGGCGTTGGACGCGCCCGGCGAGGCGATGCCCGGGCAGTTCGGCCCGATGATGCGGGTCCGCTCGCCCTGCGCCAGGTTGTACGCCCAGAACGCGGCGGTGTCGTGCACCGGCACGCCCTCGGTGATCACCACGGCCAGCGGGATCGCGGCGTCGATCGCCTCGACGACGGCGGCCTTGGTGAACTGCGGCGGCACGAAGATGACCGTGACGTCGGCCCCGGTCTCGGCCATGGCGTCCGCCACGGACGCGAAGACCGGCAGCTCGGTGCCGTCGAAGTCGACCTTCTGACCCGCCTTGCGCGGGTTGACGCCGCCCACCACGTTGGTGCCGGCGGCGAGCATCCGCCGGGTGTGCTTGGAACCCTCGGAACCGGTCATCCCCTGGACGATGACCTTCGAGTCCTTGGTCAGCCAGATAGCCATGATCAGACCCCCGCAGCTGCCAGCTCGGCGGCCCGCTCGGCCGCGCCGTCCATGGTGTCCACCCGCTGTACGAGCGGGTTGTTGGCGCCGTCCAGGATCGCCCGGCCGGCTTCGGCGTTGTTGCCGTCGAGGCGGACGACGAGCGGCTTGGTGACCTGCTCGCCGCGCTGCTCCAACAGGGCCAGCGCCTGGATGATGCCGTTGGCGACCTCGTCGCAGGCGGTGATGCCGCCGAAGACGTTGACGAAGACGCTCTTCACGGCCGGGTCGGAGAGCACGATCTCCAGCCCGTTCGCCATCACCGCGGCGCTCGCGCCGCCGCCGATGTCGAGGAAGTTGGCCGGCTTGACGTTGCCGTGCCGCTCACCGGCGTACGCGACCACGTCGAGGGTCGACATGACCAGACCCGCGCCGTTGCCGATGATGCCGACCTCGCCGTCGAGCTTGACGTAGTTGAGGTCCTTCTCCTTGGCGGCCTGCTCCAGCGGGTCCACGGCGGCCTGGTCGACCAGGGCCTCGTGGTCCGGGTGCCGGAACGCGGCGTTCTCGTCCAAGGTGATCTTGGCGTCGAGCAGCAGCATCCGCCCGTCGCCGTTCTTCGCGAGGGGGTTCACCTCGACCAGCGTGGCGTCCTCGGCGACGAACGCCTGCCACAGGCCGACGGCCACCTCGACGACCTGGTCGGCGACCTCGGCCGGGAAGCCGGCGGCGGAAACGATCTCCCGCGCCTTGGCCTCGTCGACGCCGGTGTTCGCGTCGATCGGCGCCTTGACCACGCGATCCGGGGTGTCGGCGGCGACCTGCTCGATGTCCATACCGCCGGCCACACTGGCGATGCAGAGGAAGGTGCGGTTCGCCCGGTCGAGCAGGTACGAGAAGTAATACTCCTCGGCCACGTCCGCCGTCACGGTGATCATTACCTTGTGGACGGTGTGACCCTTGATGTCCATGCCGAGGATGTCGGTGGCCCTGGCCACCGCCTCATCCGGGCCCTCGGCCAGCTTGACGCCGCCGGCCTTGCCTCGGCCGCCGACCTTCACCTGCGCCTTGACGACCACACGACCGCCGAGGCGTTCGGCGATCGCGCGGGCCTCCTGAGGGGTAGTGGCGACGCCGCCGGCCAGCACGGGCAAGCCGTGCCGCTCGAACAGGTCCCGCCCCTGGTACTCGTACAGGTCCACGATTGCGCGTCCCGTCCCGTCTCCGCGGCGCGCCGTCGCGCCGCCACCAGCGTTGAAAACAGTTTGACGCCTGTCATCACTTGACACAGGCCATTGGCCGCAGCCTAGCGAGGTGGGCACGGCCGGCAACCGAGCGGGTGCACGGTGTGCGGTAATGCACAACCAGGCGGCGCGCGGGGCAGGTTCCGGTCCCCGACACGCGGGGAGTCAGTCGTCCGGGCGATGTTGCCGGGGGTGCGTAACCCGCCCGACGGGGCGTCGTTGAGTCAGGTGTCGGAGCGCTGCACAGCGCGATGACGGGAGACGGCCGATGCCCTGTCGGTCGAGGGGTGGCGGCGGGGCATCGTGCATAGAGGGGCCGGACGTGTGAGGGGTGCGTCCGGCCCCTCCCCCGTGCCCGGACCCGCCCGACGACCCGCGCCGGTACGTGTCAGGCGACCGGCTGCGCCACGTTCTCCCGCACCCACTCGACGATCGCCTGGGTGGTGGCCCCCGGCGTGAAGATCTTCGCGACGCCCAGCTTCTCCAGCTCGGGAATGTCGCCGTTGGGGATGATGCCGCCGCCGAACACGACGATGTCCCGGGCGTCCCGCTCGCCGAGCAGTTCCAGGACGCGGCGGAAGAGCGTCATGTGCGCGCCGGACAGAACGGAGAGGCCGACCGCGTCGGCGTCCTCCTGGATGGCGGTCTCCACGATCTGCTCCGGCGTCTGGTGCAGGCCGGTGTAGACGACCTCCATCCCGGCGTCACGCAGGGCGCGCGCAACGACCTTGGCGCCCCGGTCGTGGCCGTCCAGGCCTGGCTTGGCGACGACGACCCGAATACGAGAGCTCATCAGCGCACACCTTTCACCGGCTCCACGGCCTTCACCTGAACGAACGGTAACCCGGCCGACCGGGGCCGGGAAATCGGGGCCGGGAAACCCGTCGGCCGCGGTCGAGCCCGAGCGGGGTCCGCCGGGCCGCGTCGTCAAGCCGGACGACTCCGCCGGACCGGTCACGCTCGGCGACGAACGGGCAGTAACGAGGGCACCGTTCGACGGGGCGATGCGTGACAATCATGGACGCAAACGGACAGATCGACACGCCAATTCTGCGCTCTGGCTTGTGACTCGCCTGGTGGTTGGCTAACGTGTCCACGGTTGTCATCAGGTCCATGGACGGGTGACGACGCGGTCAGCGGACGTTCAACGAAGCTTCACGAACGTCCACCGGCCGCTTCGGAACCCCGACAACGGAGGGTGTGCGTGCGCCAGCGCCTGTCGTCTGAGCCCGATCGATATCGCGGTCGCCGCCGCGTACCCACCCCACCCCGCAGCCGCTACGCGGCGGTCGTCACCACGGCGTTCGTCGGAGCCGGCATCGTCGCGCTCGGCGCGAGCGCCCTGCCGGACGCCAAGGACGTCAGCCCGTCGGTCCTCGACGAGCTCAAGCAGGCGTCGGTCACCAGTCAGGACGCCGCGGCCCGCGCCGACAACGCCGACCGCGCCTCCCGGGACAGCCGGGGCAAGGAGGCGGCCGAGCGCGAGGTCTGGCTGCTGCCGCTGCAGGGCTACGACTTCAACTCCCCCTACGGGCTGCGCTGGGGCAAGATGCACACCGGCGTCGACCTGGTCGTCCCGGAGGGCACGCCGTACGTGGCGGTGCACGACGGCCTGGTCACCAAGGCCGGCTGGTTCGGCGGGTACGGCAACGCGGTGATCGTCCAGCACGCCGACGGCACCGAAGCGATCTACGGCCACTCCTCGGCGGTCACCGTCAAGGAGGGGCAGCAGGTCAAGGCGGGCGACCAGCTCGGTCTGGTGGGTCAGACGGGCCACGCCTACGGCGTCCACCTGCACCTCGAGCTTCATGTCAAGGGCCAGCCGATCGACCCGGTGCCGTTCCTGCAGGAGCGCGGAGTGGACATCAAGCTGCAAGTCGAGGCAATCTACAGCGAGGTAGCCGCGTCCTGACGCTGCGTATCGACCGTTGACCGCCCGGATCTGTCGATCCGGGCGGTTTTTCGTGGGCCGATGTCTGCTGGGTCACAGCACCGACTGTGACCGACGGCACCCCACCCCATGATCACAAATACGGACGGACCGCAGCGATGCGGGACGTATCCGGGCAGTGCCCCGCCGACCCGTCGGGCGGCGGTCCGGTCCCGGCACCCGGCCCGACCCGGCCCGACACCAGTATTTCGAGGTCAAGTGCCCCCTCGACTGTGAAGGTCCGCCGTGCAGGAAGACAGCCCCGTCCAGAACGAGAACACCCCCGACACCACGGGCGAGCAGCCGCAGCGACGCCCCGCCCGGCGGAACCGCCTCGTCGTACTCGGTGCGGCAGCCCTGGTCGCGCTCGGCATCGGCGGAGTCGCCGTCGCCACCACCGGGCCGGAGCGCCCGGCGCCCACCGCTGTCTCCGCCGACGCGCAGTCCCGCGCCGAGGCCGCCGACCGGGCGGACCGCTCGGCCCGCGAGTCGAGCGCGCCGGCCACCCCGTCGGCCAGCCCCAGCGCGAGCCCGTCAACGGCCAGCGCCAGCCCGACCCCGACGAAGACGGTCACCGCCAAGCCGAAGCCGAAGCCGAAGAAGACCACCAAGCCGACGCCCGCGTGGGTCGACCCGATGCCGGGCGCGTCGGTCACGTCCTGCTACGGACAGCGCTGGGGCACCCTGCACGCCGGCATCGACCTGGCGCTGCCCTCCGGCACGCCGATCCGCGCCGCCGCCGCCGGCACGGTCACCCAGGCCGGCGACGCCTCCGACGGTTACGGCAACTCCGTCTTCGTCGACCACGGCAACGGCTACCTCACCCACTACGCCCACCAGAGCCGGATCGCGGTCACCGTCGGCCAGAAGGTCAAGGCCGGCCAGGTCATCGGCTACGAGGGCGCCACCGGCGACGCGACCGGCCCGCACCTGCACTTCGAGGTGCACCAGGGAATGTGGAACCAGATCGACCCGGCGCCCTTCATGCGCACCCGAGGCGTGAACCTGGGCTGCTGACCCGCTCCACTCCCCTGCGCGCCGATCTTGCACTTTCTGCCGCGACACAAAGGGCGTACCCGCCCCTATCGCTGACCGAAAGTGCGAGATCGGCGCGGTTCTGCGGGGGTTAGAGCTTGTCGATCGGCGCGTGGCGCAACACCAGCCACATGGTCTGGTCGCCGAAGTCGATCTGCGCGCGGGCACCCGGGCCATGGCCCTCGACGGCGAGCACGCGCCCCAACCCGTACCGCTGGTGGTTGACCCGGTCACCGGCGGACACCTTCGGGCCCTGCGGCAGCTCACTGGCCGTGGTCAGCCGGCTGGCGTCCACGCCGAGCCGCTGGGCCAGCTGCGCCGCCTTCGGCGTACCCCCGGTGAATGTGCCACGCACGCCGGGCGCGCGGTCCGCGCGCCCGCCGACGCCGCCGCCCCCGCCGGCCCACGAGGTGTACGACCCCTCGGTGCGCTCCCAGTGCACCAGCTCCGTCGGCAACTCCTCCAGGAACCGCGACGGCGGGTTGTACGACGGCTGCCCCCACGCCGAGCGGGTCACCGCCCGGGACAGGTAGAGCCGCTGCCGGGCGCGGGTGATGCCCACGTACGCCAGACGGCGCTCCTCCTCCAGCTCGCGGGTGTCGCCGAGCGAGCGCAGGTGCGGGAAGACGCCGTCCTCCAGCCCGGTCAGGAACACCACCGGGAACTCCAGGCCCTTGGCGGTGTGCAGCGTCATCAGGGTGACCACGCCCTGGTGGTCGGGGTCGTCCGACGGGATCTGGTCGGCGTCCGCGACCAACGCGACCTGCTCCAGGAAGCCGGCCAGGGTGGCCCGCTCACCGTCCTCGCCGGTCGCCTCGATGCGCTCGGTGTACTCCCGGGCGACGCTGACCAGCTCCTGGAGGTTGTCCACCCGACCGGCGTCCTGCGGGTCAAGGCTCTCCTCCAGCTCGGTGAGGTAGCCGGAGCGGGTCAGCAGCGCCTCCAGGACCTCCTCCGGGGTGCCGGTCTCGGCCAACTCGCGGGCGCCGTCGAGCAGCGCCACGAAGTCGGCGATGCCGTTGGCCGCCCGGCTGGAGATGCCCGGCGCCTCCCGGGCCCGGCGCAGCGCCGCGCCGAACGAGATCCGGTCGCGGCTGGAGAGCGCCTCCACGCACGCCTCGGCGCGGTCGCCGATGCCCCGGCGCGGGGTGTTGAGCACCCGCCGCAGGCTCACCGTGTCGTCGTCGTTGACCACCGACCGCAGGTACGCCAGGGCGTCGCGGACCTCCTTGCGCTCGTAGAAGCGCACCCCGCCGACCACCTTGTACGGCAGGCCGACGCGGATGAACACCTCCTCGAAGACGCGGGACTGGGCGTTGGTGCGGTAGAAGACCGCGACGTCGCCGGGGCGGGTCTCGTCGGCGTCGACCAGCCGGTCGATCTCGCGGGCCACCCAGTCGGCCTCGGCGTGCTCGGTGTCGGCCACGTACCCGACGATCCGCTCACCGGCGCCGGCCTCGCTCCACAGCCGCTTCGGCTTGCGGGAGGTGTTCCGGTCGATCACCGCGTTGGCGGCGTTGAGGATGGTCTGGGTGGAGCGGTAGTTCTGCTCCAGCAGGATCGTCCGCGCGTCGGTGAAGTCCCGTTCGAACTCCAGGATGTTGCGGATCGTCGCGCCCCGGAACGCGTAGATCGACTGGTCGGCGTCACCGACCACGCACAGCTCGGCCGGCTCCAGGCCGTCGGTGCCGGAGACCAGCTCCTTGATCAGGACGTACTGGGCGTGGTTGGTGTCCTGGTACTCGTCGACCAGCACGTGCCGGAACCGCCGCCGGTAGCTCTCCGCGACGTGCGGGTGGGACTGGAGCAGGTGCACCGTCGTCATGATCAGGTCGTCGAAGTCGAGGGCGTGGGCCTCGCGCAGTCGACGCTGGTACAGCGTGTACGCCTCGGCGAGCGCCCGCTCGTTGGGCCCGCTGGCCCGCGCGGCGAACTGCTCCGGGTCGACCAGCTCGTTCTTGAGGTTGGAGACCTGGGCGGCCAGCCCGCGTGCCGGGTAGCGCTTCGGGTCGAGATCCAGCTCGCGGGCGACCAGCTGCATGAGTCGGCGGGAGTCGTCCGCGTCGTAGATCGAGAAGGTCGACTTGAGGCCGGCGTGCTCGTGCTCGGCGCGCAGGATCCGGACGCAGGCGGAGTGGAACGTCGACACCCACATCAGGCGGGCCCGCGGGCCGACGAGCGCGGCGACACGCTCCTTCATCTCGCCGGCCGCCTTGTTGGTGAAGGTGATCGCGATGATCTCCCCGGGGTGGACGTCCCGGGCGGCGAGCAGGTAGGCGATCCGGTGGGCGAGCACCCGGGTCTTGCCGGACCCGGCACCCGCGACGATCAGCAGCGGCGAACCGGCGTGACTGACCGCGTCACGCTGCGGCCCGTTCAGCCCGGCGAGCAACTGCTGCGGGTCGAGGCGGACGGCGGACGGCCGGGGCCGGTCCGGGCGGGCCGGCGCGGACTCCGGCGCAGGCGGGGACGCGGGAATGTCGAAGAGAGGATGCATCGCGCGGCAAGTCTATGCCGCCAGTCGGACACTTCACGCCCGCCGGTCCCGCGCCCGATGACCCCTGTTGGCGCCGAATCCTTGCGCACCGACCACCGTCGTGGGCATACTCGACGGCGTGATCGCTGCGCGCTACTACTTTTACTACGGCACCGGGAGTCCGGCTGCCGTAGGTCGCGCCTGATCGATCAGACCTGCGAAAAGCCCCGGGCTCCTGGAGTCCGGGGCTTTTTCGTCCCGGGATCCGGGCACCGGGCACCACAGTGCGAGAGGTACCCGATGATGACAGACGTGGTGGAGCAGAGCGGCAACCCGAGCCGACCGGTGGCCGAGCAGCCCCCGGCGAGCGGGAACGAGCCGGCGGTGGCGCCTCCGAGCGGGGACGCCGGGCCGGGCGAGGCACGCACCGGCACCGCGGAACCCACGGCCGCCGCCCGGATCGTGCAGATCAGGGAACGGATCGACGAGATCGACCACGCGCTCATCTCGCTCTGGCAGGAGCGGGCGACGCTGTCCCAGGAGGTCGGGGTCACCCGGATGGCCTCCGGTGGGACGCGGCTCGTGCTCTCCCGGGAACGGGAGATCCTGGAACGCTTCCGGACCGCGCTCGGCGCGGACGGCACCCAACTGGCACTGCTACTGCTGCGGGCGGGTCGCGGCCCGCTGTGAGCGACCCGGGCGGCCCACGGGTGTGCGACCCGACCTCCGGGACCACCCCGGCGGCCCGGTCGCCCACGGCGCCATACAGACGGAACCGCCTGCCGTCGTCGTAGTGACGTCGGCAGGCGGTTCCGGGGACCTCACACCTGGTGCGTGGCGACGATCTCGCGCTTCTCGGCGAAGTGGCAGGCGCTCGGGTGGTCCGAGCCCTGCCGGACCTCAAGCAGCGGGACCTTCTCGGCGCAGACGTCCTGCGCCTTCCAGCAGCGGGTCCGGAACCGGCAGCCCGACGGCGGGCTGATCGGCGACGGCACGTCACCCGTGAGCCGGATGATCGTCTTGTTGTTCCGCTGCGTCGGGTCCGGCACCGGCACCGCGGAGAGCAGTGCCTGGGTGTACGGGTGGGTCGGCCGCTCGTAGATCTCGTCCTCGGTGCCGATCTCGACGATCTTGCCGAGATACATGACCGCGACCCGGTCCGACAGGTGCCGGACCACCGACAGGTCGTGGGCGATGAAGACGTAGGACAGCCCGAACTCGTTCTGCAACTGCTCCAGCAGGTTCATGACCTGCGCCTGGATGGAGACGTCGAGCGCCGAGACCGGCTCGTCGCAGACGATGATCTCCGGGCGGAGCGCGAGGGCGCGGGCGATGCCGATGCGCTGGCGCTGACCGCCGGAGAACTGGTGCGGGTACCTGTTGATGTGCTCCGGGTTGAGCCCCACCAGGTCGAGCAGTTCCTTGACCTTGCCGCGCCGGCTGCGCTTCGGTGCCACCTCCGGGTGGATCTCGAAGGGCTCACCGATCAGGTCGCCGACCGTCATCCGCGGGTTCAGCGAGGTGTACGGATCCTGCATGACCAGCTGGATCTGTCGACGCAGACGCCGCAGTGCGCCACCGGACAGCTTGGAGATGTCCTGGCCCTTGTAGACCACGCTGCCGGCGGTCGGCTTCTCCAGGTTCATCAGAACCCGGGCCAGCGTCGACTTGCCGCAACCGGACTCGCCGACCACGCCGAGCGTCTCACCGGCGCGCAGGCCGAACGAGACCCCGTCCACGGCCTTGACCTGACCGACGGTCTTCTTGAACACCACACCCTGGGTGACGGGGTAGTGCTTGACCAGGTCACGGACCTCGATGATGTTCTCAGTCACGGTTCACCAGCTCCTCGGCGAAGTGGCAGGCGCTGGCCCGGGCGTGACCCACCTGCAGCAGCGGCGGGATCTTCTCCCGACACACCGGCTGGGCCATGGGGCAGCGCGGGTTGAACGGGCAGCCCGGCGGGATGTTCATCAGGTTCGGCGGGAGGCCCTTGATCGTCCGGAGCTGCTGCCCCTTCTCGTCCATGCGCGGGATCGAGTCGATCAGACCCATCGTGTACGGGTGCGCCGGCTTGGCGTACAGGTCGTACACGTCGGCTTCCTCGACGATCCGGCCCGCGTACATGACCGCGATCCGGTCCGCGACGTCGGCGACCACGCCGAGGTCGTGGGTGATCAGGATCATGCCCATGTGCCGCTCACGCTGGACCTCGGCGAGCAGGTCCATGATCTGGGCCTGCACGGTCACGTCGAGCGCGGTGGTCGGCTCGTCCGCGATCAGCACCTCCGGGTCGAGCGCCAGCGACATCGCGATCATCGCGCGCTGCCGCATACCGCCGGAGAACTGGTGCGGGTAGTTGTTGAACCGGCCCTTGGCGTTCGGGATCTTGACCTGGTCGAGCATCTCGATCGCGCGCTTCTTGGCCTCGGCGCGGCCCAGGCCCCGCCGGACGCGGAACTGCTCGGCGATCTGGAACCCGACGGTGAAGACGGGGTTCAGCGCGGAGAGCGCGTCCTGGAAGATCATCGCGATGCCCTCGCCGCGGATGCGGCGGCGTTCCTCGCTGGACATGCGGAGCATGTCCTTGCCGTGGAAGCGGACCTGGCCGCCGGTGACGAACCCCGGGGGCGTGTCGAGGATGCCCATGATGGTCTGCGCCGTGACGCTCTTGCCGGAGCCGGACTCGCCGAGCACGGCGAGGGTCTCCCCCGCGTCGACGTGGTACGTGACCCCGTTGATGACCTTTGCGACGCCGTCCCGGGTGCGGAACTCCACCCGCAGGTCGTCGACCTCGAGCAGCCGGCCGGAGGGACGTCCGGACCCGCCGGGTCCCGGCGCGGACTGCTCGGACACGAGAATGTCGGACAACTGGATCTCCCCTAGCGGAGTTTCGGATCGAGGGCCTCGCGGACCGCCTCACCGAGCATCACGAAGCTCAGCACTGCGGTGACGAGGAACGCGGCGGGGAAGAACACCAGCCCCGGCGCGACCCGGATGAACTGCTGCCCGTCACTGATCATGATGCCCCAGGACACCACCGGCGACTTCAGGCCGACACCGAGGAACGACAGCGTCGCCTCCGCGCCGATGAACGAGCCGACCATGATCGTGCCGTAGACCAGCAGCGGAGCCAGGCAGTTCGGCAGCAGGTGCTTGAGGATGATCCGGCCGGTGCCGGCACCCAGCGCCCGAGCCGCGACGATGTAGTCGGCCTCCTTGGTGGCGAGCACCGAGGAGCGCATCAGCCGCATCACGACCGGCCAGCTCAGCACGATCAGGGAGACGATGACGAGGCCCATGATCTCGGCCTTGCTGTTGCTCGTGCCCGAACCGTTGAACGTGGTCAGGATGACGATCGCGCCGAGCACGAACGGCAGACCGAAGAACACGTCGGCGATCCGGCTGAGCAGGCCGTCCACCCAGCCACCGCGGTAGCCGGCGATGATGCCCATGGTGCCACCGACCAGCAGGGTGCCCAGCACGGAGAGCACGGCCACCACGATGGAGGCCCGCGCGCCGTAGATGACCCGGGCGTAGACGTCCCGGCCCTGCACGTCGTAGCCGAACCAGCCGTTGGCCGACGGCTTGTCGAGGCTGCGGGACAGAGCGCCGTTGACGGCGTCCCCGGGGGCGAACAGCGCCGGGAAGGCCGCCATCAGCAGGAAGACGACGATCAGCGTGGCCGAGATCCAGAACAGCGGCTTGCGCCGGAGGTCCCGCCAGGCGTCACCGAGCAGTCCGCGCGGCTTCTCGTTGCCCTGCTGACCCGCGGTGGCGGGGGCGGGGGTGTCGGTCGGTTGCGCGGCGGGCGTGCTGACGATCGATGCGGTACTCGGGTCACTCATAGCGGATCCTCGGGTCCAGGGCGGCGTAGAGCAGGTCAACCAGCAGGTTCATCACGAGATAGACCAGCACCAGGACGACCACGATCCCTACCACGGTAGCGCTCTCCTTGGTGACGATCGCACGGAAGACCTGGCGGCCAATTCCGTTGATCCCGAAGATGCCTTCGGTGACGATCGCGCCGCCCATCAGGGCACCGAGGTCGGTGCCGAGCAGGGTGACCACCGGGATGAGCGAGTTGCGCAGCAGGTGCACACCCACCACCCGGCGCATCGGGAGGCCCTTGGCGATGGCGGTACGCACGTAGTCGGCACGGCGGTTCTCCGCGATGCTCGTTCGTGCGACCCGGGCTATGTACGCCACTGACGCGCTACCGAGCACGAAGCCCGGCACGATCAGCTCGGACCACCGCATCTCCGAGGAGACGGTCGGCTTGATGATGCCCCACTGAACGCCCAGCAGCCACTGGAGCAGGAAGCCGACAACGAAGACCGGCAGCGCGATCAGGAAGAGGGTGGAGACCAGGACGAGGTTGTCCAGGAAGCCGTTGCGCCGAAGACCGGTCAGCACACCGGCGCCGAGGCCGATGACGGCCTCGATGGCGAGCGCCACCAGGGCCAGCTTCAGGGTGTTCGGGTACGACGTCAGGATGATGTCGCTGATCTCGCGCTGCGAGAACGTCTGACCGAAGTCGCCCTGGACCAGGTTCTTCATGTAGTTCGCGTACTGCACGAAGACGTTCTGGTCGAGGTGGTACTTCTCGGTCATGAACGCGATGTACTGGTCCGGGCAGCGACGCTCACCGCACTTGCCGGCGAACGGATCGCCCGGGACGGCCCAGACGAGGGCGTAGATCAGGAACGTCGTACCGATGAAGACCGGCACGAGTTGGAGCAGCCGTCTCAACAGATAACGGCCCATGGGGTGGTCCTCCAGACAGGGGGCGCGTCGGACGGCCGACACGGTGGTGACAGCGTGGCGAGTGGAGTGTTGTAACACCCACTCGCGGAACGGCCCCGGGTCGGGCTCACCGGATGTGGCGAGCCCGACCCGGGGTCAGACCGTTCGGATCAGAGCTCGACCGAGGTGATGTCGAGTTCGCCGACGTTGTTCAGCTCGAGCTTCTTGATCTTCTCCGAGTGGCCGGACTGCTGGCCGTAGAAGTAGATCGGGATGGTCGGAACGTCCTTGTCGACCAGCTCGACAGCCTTGGCGAACGCCTCGTGCGAGGCCTCCAGGCTCGGCGCGGCGCTGGCCTGCTTGGCGAGCGCGTCGACCTCCTTGTTGCTGTAGAGGCCGTCGTTCGAGGAACCACCGGTGACGAAGAGCGGGTTGACCCAGTTCTCCACGTCCGGGTAGTCCTGCTGCCAGGCAGCGCGGTACAGACCGGTCATCTTGTGGGCGTTGATGTTCTGGCGGAAGACCGCGAAGGTCGGCACGCCCTCGGCCCGAGCCTCGATACCGAGGTTGGTCTTGATCTGCTGAGCAACGGCGTCCATCCAGTCCTTGTGGCTGGAGTCGGCGTTGTAGTAGAGGACCATCTCGCCGGTGAAGCCGCCCGCCTCGGTGAGCAGCTGCTTGGCGGTCGTCGGGTCGAACTTGCAGGCGGTGCAGTTACCCGGCTTGGCGCCCGGGGTCAGCGGGTTCGCCCAGCTGTCGGCCGGCTTGCGGGTACCGAAGAAGATCTTGTCCGAGATCTCCTGCCGGTTGATCGACAGCGACACGGCGCGACGCAGCTTGGGGTCCTGGAAGCGCTTGTCGTAGATCGGGAACGCGATGAACGCGGTCGACGGCGTGGTGGTCGACAGGCCCCGGTCACCGAGGTCGGTCTTCCACTTGTCACCGGCGAGAGCCGAGGTCGGGATGGTCTCGAGGAAGTCGAGGTTGTTGGCGAGCACGTCGTTGTACGCGGCGTTCTCGTCCTGGTACAGCTTGACGTCGACGTCCTTGATCTTCATCTTGTCGCGCAGGTTGTAGTCATCGAAGCGCGTCAGCTTGATGAGGACGTTGTCCTCCCACGACACGAACTTGACCGGACCGTTGCCGATCGGCTTCTTGCCGAACTCCTCGGGCTTCATGGTGAAGAAGGCGTCCGGAAGCGGCATGAAGGCGCTGTAGCCGAGCTTGGTCGGGAAGACCGCGGTCGGGGCCGCCAGGGTGACCTCGAAGGTCTGGTCGTCGACGACCTTCAGGCCGGACATCGCCTTGGCCGACGGCTCCGGGGCCTTCTTCGGGCCGTCCGGGCCGTCCGGGTCCTCGGTGTAGGTCTGGTCGAAGCCCGCGATGTCCGAGAAGAAGGTGCCGTTCTGCGCACCGTTCGGCGAGTAGGCGGCCCAGTTCCAGGCGTCGACGAAGTTCTTCGCCTTCACCTCGGTACCGTCGTGGAACTTGGTACCCTTCTTGATCTTGATCGTGAAGACCTTGGAGTCCTTGGTGTCGATGGACTCGGCCAGCGCGTTGCGCGGGGCCCCACCGTCGTTCGGGTACTCGACCAGGCCGGTCCACAGCCAGTCAACGATCTTGCCGCCGCCGGTCTCCGTCGTGTTCGACGGAACCATCGGGTTCTCCGGCTGGACGCCGTGGATAACGATCGAGCCGTCCTTGCTGGCGGCGGCGTCGCCGTCGCCGTCACCGCTCGAGCAACCGCTCGCGACAAGCGCGGCAGCCGCGCTGAGCGCGATCGCGCTCGTCGCCCGCTTCGAGACTCTCATTCCGAGGGGCCTCCTCTTTCTAACCTGTTTCGTCGTGGGTTTCACGCACGTTTTGGGGGGTGACACCGCCCGACCACCCCGGGGGCGCGGGTCGTCGGGATCACAGGGAAGTTGGAGACACCCCTGATGTTCCGATCCGCCGGGCTGCCCACCGCCGACGCGTGACCTACGCAGGCGACACGGCCACGAACCGCCGTGAAAACAGCGAAGGTCGTGGTCGTGGGCCGTACGGGGTGCCACACACCGAGGGTGAGGTGCTGCCACTGTGACACCCACTGGCCTCTTCCGTGAAGGTGCCGTTATCAAGCCGTTAGTTGCTCGCCACGTTGCCGATACTTGAAAAATGATCATAAAGGGGTCGGGTCGGACGTCTCTGAGCAGGAAATACGTAGCCGAGGCGGCGCCGGCGCGGGTAAGGGTGCCCCGTCGTGTGAGGTTTCCCGCGCCCGGCAACGCCTGAGAAGCGTTCTCGTTATCTGTCCGTCCGGCTGACCTCGGCTTCGTCTGCACGGCCAAGATCGTCAGCTGGGTGGCCGAGGGCATCGCGGCCGGTCGTCTGATCCTCGGGGGCGGTGCGCGAGCAAGCCGTCGACCGGCACCGGGCACGAACGGCACCGGCCCCGGACACCGCGCGAAGCGGAGCCGGGGCCGGATGGAGCCGGGGTGGATCAGGCGGTGAAGCGGACCTTACGACGGCGGACCATCAGCACGGTCACCGCGCCCGCGGCGAGCAGCAGAACGCCCGCGCTGGCGGCCGCCGCGATCGGCGAACCGGTCAACGGCAGGGCGCCGCCGCCGCTCGCCGGCGAGGTGGACGGCGCCGGGCTGGCCGGCGACGGGGTGGTCGACGAGCTGGCGGTCGGGGTCGGGGTCGGCGACGCCGACACGCTCGGGGTGGGGGTCGGGGACGACGGGACGGCGGTGAACGACGCCGCCGCCTTGGCGGTGACCGTCGCACCGGTGCTGCCGCCGAGGATCAGCTTCTGCGCCTTCTTGGTGCCGGTGAACAGGAACACCCGGCCGAAGGACACCGAGTCCTGCGCGGTCAGCGTCACATTGACCGTTCCGGCGCCCTCGGCGGTCAGCCAGAACTGACCACCGTTGGTGATCGTGGTGACCGGCTTGCCCTCGGCGTCGACGGCAGCGCCGCCGGTCGCGGCGACGGTGATGGCGCCCGCCGGGCCCTTCACCGTGAACGGGCCGGCCTTGGCGCCGACCGTCGCGGTGGCGTTGGCCGGGTCGACGGACAGCTCGGCGCGCGGCTCCGGCTGGTCGGTGGCGTTCTTGACCAGGTAGTCACGGACCTTCGTGATCACCTCGTACTGGTCGCGGGCGAGCAGGCCCTTCTCCCAGGCGCCCAGCTCGATGCCGTCGCTGAAGTGCCAGACGGCGGTCTGGGTGCCGAAGTAGAGCAGCGTCTCCAGCCGCTTCTTGTTGATCTTCGTGTCGACGCCCGCGGCGGCGAGCAACTTGGTGGAGTCGGCGTTCGGGTAGCCGTGGGTGAGCACCCACTGCACCTTGCCGAGGTTCTTCACCTGGGACTCGTCCCAGGTGCCCTCCTCGTACTTGCCGTCCAGCTTCACCGCGGTGCGGTAGTCGATGCAGAACGCCGGCACCAGCTTGCCGTCGATCCTGAGCGCGAGCGCCGACGTGGTGCGCTGCTTACCGTCGAGCTTCAGGGTGACCTCGGAGCCCTCGACCGCCTTGGCCACACCGGTGGCCGGGGCCGCGGAGGCGGCACCCGCCACACCGAACGCCAGCGCGCCACCGGCCACGGCCGCCAACGCGACCCGAGCCCAACGTCGTCCTCGTTGTCCGAACATCAAGATTCGCGTACCTCTCCCCCAGGGGTGACCGCTCGCGCGGACACACGTGAGCCGCAGCCTCCGCGGGATGCTGAGCACCCGCGCGCGGAGACGGGACCGGGGCAGTATGGAGTCACGCCTGATCGTTTGTCAGCCCCGGGCAGCGGTATCCGTGGCATCTGCCCTAAATGTCGAGGAAGAGGAATGGGTCACACGAGCCGACGGTCCGCCGCCCAGCGGGAAAGTTCGTAGCGGTTGGACATCTGAAGCTTGCGCAGCACGTTCGACACGTGCGTCTCCACCGTCTTGATCGAGATGAAGAGCTCCTTCGCGATCTCCTTGTACGCGTACCCCCGGGCGAGCAGCCGCAGCACCTCCCGCTCACGGTTGGTGAGCTGGTCCAGCTCCGGATCGGCGACCGGGGCGTCCGGTCGGGCCGCGAAGGCGTCCAGCACGAACCCGGCCAGCCGCGGACTGAACACCGCGTCACCGTCGGCGACCCGGCGGATCGCCGCCGCCAGCTCGTCCGGCGAGATCGTCTTGGTCACGTACCCCCGCGCGCCGGCCCGGATCAACCCGATCACGTCCTCCGCCGCGTCGGAGACGCTCAACGCCAGGAACTTGACCTGCGGGTGACCGCGACGCATCGCCTCCAGCACCGCACGGCCACCGCCGTCGGGCATGTGCACGTCGAGCAGCACCACGTCCGGGACGGTGGCGGCGATCCGGGTGACCGCCTCGGCCACCGTGCTCGCCTCACCCACCACCTCGACGTGGGCGCCCAACTCCGCGCGTACTCCGGCTCGGAACATGGCGTGGTCGTCCACCAGGAACACCCGCAGCCGCTCGGGGCGGGCCTCCGCCGGGTCGAGGTGCTCGGTCGGCTGCTCGGCCATGGTCATCTGTTCCTCTCCGCTGCGGACGAGTCCCGGGAGATCGGCAGGATCAACCGGACCTCGGTCCCCTCCCCCGGTCCGGACCGGATCTCGGCCCGTCCGCCGTGCCGCTTCATCCGCCCGATGATCGAGCCGCGCACGCCGTGCCGGTGGTCCTCAACGGTATCCGGATCGAAGCCCTTCCCCCGGTCCCGGACGAAGACACTGACCTGATCCGGCTCCACCTCGGCGTAGAGCGACACGGTCTGCACCCCGGCGTGCCGGGCCGCGTTGACCAGGGCCTCGCGCGCGGCCGCGACCAGCGCCCCGACCTTCTCCTCGGTCTCCCGGTCCCCCACCACCACCGCCTCCACGGTGATCGCGAACGTGTCCTCCACCTCGGCGGCGGCCTGCTCCAGGGCGGCGGCGAACCGCTCGTGCGGCGACGCGGTGGGCTTGTAGAGCCAGTTGCGCAGCGACCGTTCCTGGCCCCGCGCCAACCGTTGGACGGTCTTGACGTCCCCGGCGTTGCGCTGGATCAGGGCCAACGTGTGCAGCACCTGGTCGTGCACCATCGCGGCCAGTTCGGCGCGCTCCTGCTCGCGGATCCGCCCCTCCCGCTCCGAGCGGAGCTGGCTGTACGTCCGCCAGAGCACCGGCGCGGCGACCACGCCGACCCCGGCCAGCCCCACCAGCGCGAAGATCACGCCGTTGATCACCGCGTCGAAGTTCTGTGCCGGCGAGTAGACGGCCGCCACACCGATGATGCCGACCGCGACGAGGATCCCCCCGCCGATGAACCGGAGCACGAAGGCCCGCCGGTCGCTCTCCTCGACGACCGCGCCGAGCCAGGGCACCGGCGTGTCGCCCCACCGCCGGCGCCGCTCGGGCGCGGACTGGTGCCAGATGACGCCGGCGCCGACCGCGATGATCGCCACCAGCCAGCCGGCGGTGCCCGCCGCCCCGACCGAGTCGAACACCATCACCTGGATCAGCAGGACGCCGAGCCCGATCCCCACGAACGGCAGGAGCTGGGCGACGTCCCGCCGGGGCGGGACGGCGGTGTCTCCGGGACGCAGCGGCACCACCGCCCAGAAGGCCGCGTACAGCAGCAGGCCCAGCCCACTCAGGCCGAGCAGCACCATGAACGCGACCCGGACGCGCAGCACCGAGATACCGAGGTGGTCGGCGATGCCGGCGGCGACACCGGCGGCCATCCGATGCTCGGGGGCGCGGTAGAGGCGCGGGGGCGGGATGACGGTGCTGATCGCGGGCTCCCTGGTCACGGTGGTGGGTCGGTCGGGATCGGTGATTCCGATCGTCACACGCTGCGGCGCCCGGGACCACGGGGACGTCCCCGACATTCCGGCCGCCCATATCTCAGGGTGGGGTCAGGGTCGGCTCCTGAGGTCGTTCGGGCGGGCCGGGCAGCAGGATCGAGGCATGACCGAGGAAGCTGCCCAGCCGGCCCGCCCGGGGTCGGCACAGCCGGGTGGTTCATCACCGCCCCCACCAGCCGCCACACCGCCCGGCTGGGCCGAGCCCACCACGTTCGGCCCGTCCGGCACCGACCCGACGGCGGCCTTCGCCGGCAGCGGGGGCACGGGCTACCCGCCCGGCACCGGCTACGGGCCGGACGCCAGCTACGGCGCGGCCGGGGGCACTCCGCCCGGTCCGGGTGGTCCCGGTGCGTCCGCGCCACCGCCGCCGCTCGGCGGCGCCGGCTTCACCTCGCGGTACGGGCTGGTCCGGCCGCGTGAGGGGCGCTACCTGGCCGGGGTCTGCGCGGCGATCGGCCGGGCCACCAACACCGATCCGGTGCTCTGGCGGGTGCTGCTCGCCGTGCTCGGGTTCTTCGGCGGCATCGGCATCCTGGTGTACGTCGCCGCGTGGCTGATCATCCCGAACGAGGGCGACACGGCATCCCCGGTCGAGTCCATGCTCGGTCGCGGCCGGTCCAGCATGTCGCCGGTGACCGTGATCATCCTGGGCATCCTGGTCGCGGCCAGCTTCGGCTACATCGTCACCGACGCCTTCCGCGCGGTGCTGCTCGGCGCGGCGATCCTGATCGGCGGCGCGCTGCTGCTCAACCGGGACAGCCGGGGGCCGCAGCCCGGCGCGCCGGTCGGACCGTCACCTGTCGGTACGCCGACCGGCCCGGTCCCGCCGGTCACCTGGCCGGCGCCGGCGTACAGCGCGGTACCGCCCACCGGCCCGGCGGCGACGTCCCCCCTGGCCGGCGGCGACCCGGCGTACGCGACGCCACCCACCGCCCCGATCCCCCCGTACGCCCCGCCGGTGGCCGACCCGCGCCCGGTCTCCGGAGTCGGAGCGGTCGCCGGGCAGCCGGCCGTCGCGACGCCCCCGGCGCAGGCGGGCTGGCCGGCACCCGCGCCCAGCTGGCCGACCAGCGGGGCGCCCAGCGCCGGCTGGCCGGCGGCACCGGTGACCGGGGCACCCGCCCCCGGCACCCCGACGGCTCCGGGCGGCTACCGGCCCCCGTTCGCCCCGCACGGCCCGTACGCGTCACCGGCGCCGGCCGCGTACCCCCCGCCCAAGCCACCGAAGCCGCCGAAGCGGCCCAAGGAGCGCTCGCCGCTCGGCGCGGTGACCTTCTCCCTGATCTTCCTGGCCCTCGGCCTGGTCGCCCTGCTCGACCTGCTCGACGTCTTCGACATCGGCGCCTCGGCGTACTTCGCGGCCGCGCTCGCCACCATCGGGCTGGGTCTGCTGGTCGGCACCTGGTTCGGTCGAGCCCGCTGGCTGATCGCGCTCGGCCTGGTGACGGCCGCCGCGCTGGGTACGGCGACGGTCGCCGAGTCCTACGACCGGATCCGAGGGGTCGACGGCGCGGTCACCTGGGCACCCACCGACTACCGCGACCTCGCCGACCGGTACGAGAACAGCTTCGGGGACGCCGTACTCGACCTGCGGGGCATCGACTTCGCGAAACGGGACACCCAGGTGACCGTGGCGATCAACTTCGGCAAGGCCACGGTGGTCGTCCCGCCGAACGTGGACGTCACCACGGTCGCCGACGTCAACGCGGGCGACGCCACCGTCTTCGGCAACCACTCCGGCGGGCTGGACGGCCGGCTGCGGGAGTCCACCGACCTCGGCGCGGACGGCCCCGGCGGCGGGACGCTGCGTCTGTACATCCACGTCAATGCCGGAAACCTGGAGGTGACCCGATGAAGGCTCACCGCACCGACCTGGTGTCGTTCGCCTTCGGGCTGGTGTTCCTGGCGCTGTCCGCCTGGTGGCTGCTCGCCCAGCTGCTCGGGCTCGCGCTCCCGCCGGTGGGCTGGTTCCTGGCCGGCGCGCTGATCCTGATCGGAGTCTTCGGTCTGGTGGGCGCGCTGCGCTCCGGCCGGCCCGCGCAGCCGGAGCCGGCCGTCGAGACGGCCCCCACCGCGCCGGTCTCCGGAGCGGCCGAACCGGTCTCCGGTGCGGCCGCGCCGCTCGCCGCGGTCAGCGTTCCGACCTCCGGAGCGGCCCTGCCGACCTGGGAGGCCGAACGCTCCACCTGGGACGCCCCGCCGGCACCGGAGACGCCGACCGCGGAGTTCGGCGGACCGGAGACACCGACGGCGGAGTTCCGGGCACCCGGGGCGCCGACCAGCGAGGTGATCCACCCGGCGTGGCTGGCCCATTCACCGCCGGAGCCGGACACCGCACCGGTCCCCGATCAGGCAGGTGGTGACGAGCCGACCCGGGTGGAGCAACCGGTCGCCGACGACCGGCCGGTGGACGAGCGGGAGGGACGGCGTACCGAGCCGTGACCCGGCGGCACCGCCCGCGTCGGCCACCGCACCGCCACGGCGGTGCGGCCGGCGCGGGCGGGCGCATATGCTGGCCAATGGAGATCTCGCCTCCGCCGGCCGGCCCGACCCGCCATGGCGGTCCCGCCGCGATTCCCGTCGCTACCCCGTCAGGAGCCCGTCCGACATGACCCAGTCCCCCGCCGTGCGTACCACCGGTCGGTCCGGTCCGGTCCGTATCGGCGAGCGAGCCGCCCGAACGCTCGTCACCGAGCTGGCCCGGATCAACGATCCCAAGGCTGCCCTGCTGGTCGGGGTGAGCCCGGAGTCCGCGGTGCTGGCCGCGGCGATCGAGGCGCTGCTCCCCGGCGACCGGCTCACCGTGGTGCCCTCCGAGTCGTCCGACGCCGACCAGCTCCGCGAGCACGTCACCGCGCAGGGTCGCTGGGTGTCCGAGCGGGTGCGGGTGGTCGACTCGCTCGCCGAGGCGGAGGCCGCTGCCGTGGTCATCGCCGGCGAGGTGTTCGCCGGCACCGTCGAGGAGACCCGCAGCGGCGTCGAAGGGCTGGTCAAGTACCTCGCCGACGGTGCGGTGCTGAGCGTGGCGACGACCGCCACTCCCGGCCGGACGGCCGGCGCCGCCGCCGAGCTGGCCCGGCAGGACGCCCTGCACGGCGTCGGCGCCGACCTGGTGCTGCGCAACTCACCGCCGCTGCGGGTCTACCGGCTGCGGTTCACCCCGGCCGACCCGGCCACGGCGGACCGGCTGGCCCCGGCGTACCGACCGTCGAGTGTGCCGCTGACCCGTGGCATGCACATCGACTCGAACGGCGTGGCGGCTGCGGGCATCACGTTGGGCCTGGCCGCGCTGGCCCGGGTGGCACGTCCGTCGTCGAAGCTGTGGCTGCTGCCCGCGCTGGCCGCCGGCCCGGTCGCCGCGTTCTTCCGGGACCCGGAGCGGGACGTGCCGGAGGACCCGAGTGCGGTGGTCGCCAGCGCCGACGGGCAGGTCCTGTCGGTGCAGCGGCTGCACGACGAGCGCTTCGGCGACGGCGAGTGGCTGCGGATCGCGGTCTTCCTGTCGGTGCTCGACGTGCACGTCAACCGGGCGCCGGTCGCCGGCAAGGTGGTGGACTACTTCGTCGCCGACGGCGGCTTCGTCAACGCCATGAAGCCCGATGCCGAGCACAACGTGGCGGCGTACACGGTGCTGGACACCGCCCGCGGCACGGTGGTGGTCGCACAGCGGACCGGGCTGATCGCCCGCCGGATCGTGCAGCGCGCGCCGATCGGCGCGTTGCTGGCGAAGGGCGAGCGTTTCGGCCTGATCCGGTTCGGCTCGCGCACCGACGTGTACCTGCCGGCCGACACCGCCGACCCGCTGGTCGGGCCGGGCGACAAGGTCGTCGGGGGCGCCACGGTCATCGCCCGCTGGCGCTGACCCACAGCAACGAGAAAGGGGGCGCCGCTGGTCGCGGCGCCCCCTTTCTGCGTGGCTCTGTCAGGCGGTGTGACGCTGGCGCAACCAGAGCACCGGGCCGCTGACCAGGTAGCCCACCACGATCAGGGCGAACGTGAGCCGGACGTCGACAAGTGCGCCGATCACCGGGGCCAGCCACAGCCACGGCGGCATCTTGACCAGGCGGGCGAGCTTGGCGTACGGGAAGCTGGAGACCATCGCGAAGGCGAGGAGCGCCACCCCGGCGACCAGCACCGGACCCGGCACCGGCAGGCCGATCGCCACGGTCAACGCGAGCACCGCGGCGGCCATGGTGGTGGGCACGCCGCAGAAGAAGCGGCCGTCCTTCGGCGAGACGTTGAAGCGGGCCAGTCGGATCGCGGCGCAGGCCGCGACGAGGGCACACGCCACCGCTGCGGCGGCCGTCGAGACGGAACCGGCGAGCGAGGCGTACACCACGACGGGCGCGGCGAGGCCGAACGAGCACATGTCGGCGAGCGAGTCCATCTGTGCGCCGAACGGGCTGGCCACGCCGAGCCGCCGGGCCAGAGCGCCGTCGAGCCCGTCGAAGATGACGCAGGCGATCAGGCACAGGGCGGCGATGCGCACCTCACCCTGCATGGCCAGGAAGATGGCCAGCATGCCGAGCATGAGGCTCGCCAGCGTGCAGGCGTTGACCAGGCCGAACTTCATCCGGCGGGCCATCGTGCGCTCACCGGGGAGCAGGGGGATCGACCCGGCCGTGGCCTCGTCGGTGTGCATCATCGGCAACGCCGGGCTGACCGGCATGAGCGCCTCGATCTCCGCCCGGTTGCCGCCGATCGGCGGCCGGCTGAGCCGGTCCAGACCGTAGCGGCGGCGCTGCCGGTCGACGTACCGGTGCTCGGGCAGCGCCAGGTCGGTGGTCCGCAGGTCGTCGTCACGGCGACCCACTCGGACCAGGAGCACCTGGCGGGCGAACGTGCTGCTGCGGCGCAACGGGCCCGCCCAGCGACGCCCTGCGGGGCGCGGACTGTCAGTCGTACGACGCCGGCGCCATGGGGCTCTCGGCACGTTTCCTCCATCACCGGATCGGCTGGCCCGCCGGGGGCGGGTGTCCGGCTGTCTCGTGCCGGACCTTCGATGGCCCGGCAGCCGTTTTGCGGAGTACACCATCGCATAGGGGAACAGGACTTGGCGATAGCTGCCGGCGGTACTTCCATCTGGCTTAAACCGCGCGAACCGCTCTCTTATTCCCATCCCGGGCATCAACGCCCGTTTCCTCCGTCAATCCCTTCACCGACTGTACCGGAGGGTCACCATCCCGGCTCGGTGAGCGGGGTGCTATCGGGCCGCTTGTCGGATTGCCGAGGCAGCGATGCCGGTCAACGGCAGGTCAGCGGTCTCGGCCCGGGTGAACCAGCCGGCACGGGCCGTCGAACCGCCCGCGGACTCGGTGACCACCGCCTCCGTGGGTACGTCCACCAGCACCCGGTAGAACACCCGTACGCCGTGCCAGTCCAGCGGACGACCCTCCGGGCCGAGCGCGGCCGGGTTGTGCAGGTTGTCCACGCCGAGCAGCTCCACCACCCGGCCCAGTTGCCCGCCCTCCTCGACCAGCTCCCGCAGCAGCCCGGTGGTGGGCTGTTCGCCGTGGTCGGTGCCGCCGCCCGGCAGGTGCCACCTGCCGGCGCCGGGGTAGCCGTCGGCGATCTGGGTGAGCAGGATCCGCCCGGCCGGATCGGTGACCAGCCCGTACGCCCCGAAGCGGAGGCGACGGTCGGGGTGCGGGGCCGGCTCGGGTGGCAGCGCCCGGGGCAGGTCGGCCGGCAGGGGCGACACGGGCAGCCCGAGCAGCTCGGCGGTGAACGGCATCAGCAGCACGGACGCCGCCTCGTCCGGGCTGAACCAGCCCAGCTCGTCGGTGCCGCCGGCGGGCTCCGGCCGGAGGTCACCCCCGGTCGCCTCGACCTCGAAGACCAACCGGTCGGTGTGCACCGCGACATCGGCGTCGGGGAAGGTGGCCACGTCGGCGACCGCCGCCCGGATCGCGCCCACCGCCACGGTCAGCCCGGTCCGGTCGGCGAACCCGCGCTCGACGGCCCGGGCGGGGTGCTCGGCGTGCGCGAGCCCGCCACCGGGAAGCTGCCACACCCCCGGGTACGGGCCGGTCTCCGACCCGCGGGCCAGCAGCACCCTCCCATGCCCGTCCGTCAGCAACCCGTACGCCCCGACCCGTCGCCGCTCCCGCACCGCACCCACCCGGTCCCCCAACCCCCGACGCGACCCGTCGATCATGAAGTTATCGCCGACAGTCTCGGCGTGTCCTGACGATAACTTCATGATCGCCCCGGCGGCGGCGGGTGGGCCGAGGGATGGGGCCGGGGGGGTCAGGTGAGTTGGGCTGCTTGGACCGCTTCGGCGGTCACCTCGGTCAGACGGTCGGTGGGGAGGGCGCCCAGCTCCTCGCGGGCGAACCAGCGGGCCTCGCAGGTGGAGCCACCGACGTCGGCCACGGTCAACGGGTTGGGCTGGTCGACCACCACCCGGTAGAAGGCGCGTACGCCGTGCCAGTCGATCGGGTAGCCCTCCGGGCCCAGCGAGGCGGCGTCGCGGTGGCTCGCCACGCCCAGCAGCTCGACGAGGCGGCCGGCCTGGCCGGTCTCCTCGACCAGCTCCCGGATCAGCGCCGCGCCGGGCTGCTCGCCGTAGTCGGTGCCGCCACCGGGCAGGTGCCAGCAGCCGGCGCCCGGGTAGCCGTCGGAGATCCGGGTGAGCAGCACCCGACCGGCCGGGTCGGTGCACACCGCGTACGCGGCGAAGCGCTGCGCCCGGTGCAGCCCGTCCGGGCCGGGCACCGCGTAGAAGGAGGGGAACTCGGGCACCTCGTCGGGCACCACGTCGGCCGAGGAGGCGGGCAGGCCGAGGGCACGGGCGGTGAACGAGCGCAGCGGCAACTGGCGCGCCTCGTCGAGCGTGTACCACCGGGCCAGGTCGGTGGGGCGCTCGCCAACCCGGTCGGCGAGGGTGCCGCCACGCACCGCGACCCGGTAGATCAGCCGGTCGGTGTGGATGGTGATGCCACGTTCGGGAAGGGCCCGCATGTCGGCGAGCACGTCGTCCAGCCCCGAGACGGCGACCGAGAGGCCCGTCTCGGCGGCGGTCTCCCGCACCACCGTGTGGTTCGGGTCCTCGCCGTGGTCGACCGCCCCGCCGGGCAGCGACCAGGTGCCGGGGGTGCCGGAGCGCTCCGATGCGCGGACCAGCAACACTCGGCCGTCTGAATCAGCACAAACTGCGTATGCCGCGATCCTGCGGAGCGGCTCCAGCATGGTGGTCACGGGACCAAATTCTCCCCGGGCCGGGTTACCGGAACGGAAAAGAGTCGGATTCCTGACTGTCTGACCCTGATCAGGGATCGGTCAGGGTAAGGATCCGGGCGGTCACCGAGGGCGGGCCGGGCCAGAGCGCGGACCGTGGAGGCATGACATCGACCGCCGCTCCCCACGCCCCGTACAAGCAGCTCCGACGCCCCACCACCGACCGCATGGTGGCCGGGGTCGCCAGCGGCCTCGGCCGCTACTTCGACGTCGACCCCACGCTGGTCCGGGTGGTCTTCGCGGTCACCGGCCTGCTCACCGGCGGGCTGGCGCTGTTCGCGTACCCGATCATGTGGTTCCTGATGCCCGAGGAGCCCACCGGCGCGCCCGCCTGGCCGCACCCGGCGGGCGCCGCGCCGCAGCCCCCCGCCGGGCCCGCGCCCGGCCAACCAGTGCCGGGGTACGCCCCGACGCCGCCCTACCCGCCGACGACCCCGCCGGCGGCCTGAGCGGCGCTCACTCCCACTCGATGGTGCCCGGCGGCTTGCTGGTGACGTCGAGCACCACCCGGTTGACCTCGGCGACCTCGTTGGTGATCCGGGTGGAGATCCGGGCCACCACCTCGTAGGGCAGCCGCGACCAGTCGGCGGTCATCGCGTCCTCGCTGGAGACCGGGCGCAGCACCACGGGATGCCCGTAGCTGCGCCCGTCACCCTGCACGCCGACGCTGCGCACGTCGGCCAGCAGCACCACCGGGAACTGCCAGACACCCCGGTCCAGGCCGGCGGCGGTCAGCTCCTCGCGGGCGATCAGGTCGGCCCGGCGCAGCAGGTCGAGCCGTTCCCGGTCGACCGCGCCGATGATCCGGATGGCCAGGCCGGGGCCGGGGAACGGGTGCCGCCAGACCATCGCCTCGGGCAGGCCCAGCTCCAGACCCAGCGCCCGGACTTCGTCCTTGAACAGCGTGCGCAGCGGCTCGACCAGCGCGAACTTCAGGTCCTCCGGCAGGCCGCCGACGTTGTGGTGGCTCTTGATGTTGGCGGTGCCGGTGCCGCCGCCGGACTCCACCACGTCCGGGTAGAGGGTGCCCTGGACCAGGTACTCCACGTCGCCGTGCGAGGCGATCTCACGCGCGGCGGCCTCGAAGACCCTGATGAACTCCCGGCCGATGATCTTGCGCTTCTGCTCCGGGTCGGTCACCCCGGCCAACGCGCCGAGGAACCGCTCCTCCGCGTCGACGACCTTGAGCTTGATGCCGGTGGCCGCCACGTAGTCCTTCTCGACCTGCTCGGCCTCACCGGCGCGCAGCAGCCCGTGGTCGACGAAGACACAGGTGAGCTGGTCACCGACGGCCTTGTGCACCAGCGCGGCGGCGACCGCCGAGTCAACCCCGCCGGACAGGCCGCAGATGACCTCCTTGTCGCCGACCTGGGCGCGGATCCGGGCCACCTGCTCGTCGATGATGTTCGCCGGCGTCCAGGTCGGCTCGATACCGGCGATGTCGTACAGGAAGCGCTTGAGCATCTCCTGACCGTGCGCGGTGTGCCCGACCTCCGGGTGGAACTGCACGCCCGCACGACGCCCGGCCACGTCCTCGAACGCCGCCACCGGCGCGCCCGCCGACTCGGCGGTGACCGTGAAGCCCTCCGGGGCCTCGGTGACGCAGTCGCCGTGGCTCATCCAGACCGGCAGGTCGGCTGGCAGGTCACGCAGCAGCACGCCCGGCTCGGTCAGGCGGGGGCGCAGCGGCGTGCCGCCGTACTCGCGGTTGCCGGTCTTCGCGACGGTGCCGCCGAGCGCCTGGGCCATCGCCTGGAAGCCGTAGCAGATGCCGAAGACCGGTACGTCCGACGTGAACACGTCGGCGTCGATCCGCGGGGCGTCCGGCGCGTACACGCTGGCCGGGCCACCGGAGAGGATGATCGCGGCCGGGTTCTTCGCCAACATCTCGGCGACCGGCATCGAGTGCGGCACGATCTCGGAGTAGACCTTCGCCTCGCGGACCCGGCGCGCGATGAGCTGGGCGTACTGGGCTCCGAAGTCCACGACGAGGACTGGGCGAGGCAGGCTCATGTGCACAAAGCCTACCGACAGTCACGACAACCCCCACCCCCGCCCCGCCCCCCACCCCCTTTCCGGCGATCTTGCACTTCCCGCCGCGACAAGAGTTCGCGAATGCCGCGCACCGGCGACCGAAACCGCGAGATCGACGCGCCGAGGCGCGGGGGCGCGGGTCAGGGGCGTAGGGCGCCGGGGGCGTCTGGCGCTACCGCGGGGGCCTTCGGGGGTACGGCTGGCACGCGGCGGTACGGGGTGCCCAGGGGCGGGCGGGGGTCCTCGTCGCCCCGGTTGGGCCAGAAGGACATCGCCCGTTCCGCCTGCGCGGTGATCGTCAGCGACGGGTTGACCCCGAGGTTGGCCGAGACCGCCGCGCCGTCCACCACGTGCAGCCCCGGGTGGCCGTACACCCGGTGCCAGGGGTCGATCACCCCGTCGGCCGGGGTGGCGCCGATCACCGCCCCGCCCAGGATGTGCGCGGTCACCGGGATGTCGAACGGCTCGGTGACCGAGCCGCCCGGGGTGCCACCGATCTCCTCGGCGAGCAGCCGGGCCGCGGTGTTGCCGGCCGGGATCCAGGTCGGGCTCGGGGTGCCGTGCCCCGGGCCGGTCACCAGTCGACGACCGAACAGCCCGCGCCGCCACCGGGTGGTCAACGAGTTGTCCACCGACTGCATCACCAGGGCGATGACCGTCCGCTCCGACCAGCCCCGGACCGAGAGCATCCGGGCCGCCAGCCCCGGCTGCCGCACGATGCTGCCCAGCCAGCGCCGCACCCGGCGCGGGCCGCCGTCGACGAGCAGCGACTGGAGCAGCCCCATCGCGTTGGATCCGCGCCCGTAGCGGACCGGCTCGATGTGGGTCTGCGCGTCGGGGTGGAACGAACTGGTGATGGCCACCCCCTCGCTGAAGTCCATCGCCTCGGCCCGGGCCCGCTGGCGGTCCACCGACGCGCCGAGGATGGCCTCGGAGTTGGTCCGGGTCAGCTCGCCGAGGCGGGGCGAGAGCGCCGGCAGTGCCCCGTCCGCCCGCATCGCGTGCAGCAGTCGTTGGGTGCCGAGCGCACCGGCGGCGAACACCACCTGGTCGGCGTGGATCACCTGTCGCCGCCCCCGCACCCACGAGCCGGTGCGCACGGTGTGCACGTCGTACCCACCGCCGGACGCGGGCCGCACGGCGGTCACCGTGGTCAACGGGTGCACGACCGCGCCCTGCCGCTCGGCGAGCCAGAGGTAGTTCTTGACAAGCGTGTTCTTGGCCCCGTGCCGGCAGCCGGTCATGCACGAGCCGCAGTGCAGACAGCCGGTGCGCTCCGGGCCGGCGCCGCCGAAGTACGGGTCGGCGACGCGCTGACCGGGGCGGCCGATGTGCACGCCCACCGGGGTGGCGTGGAAGGTATGGCCCACCCCCATCCGGTCGGCCACCGCCCGCATCGCGCGGTCCGCGCCGGTGTCCATCGGGTACGTGGTGACGCCGAGCATCCGCTTCGCCTGGTCGTAGTGGCGGGCCAGCTCGTCGCGCCAGTCGGTGATGTCCCGCCACTGCGGGTCGGTGTAGAAGGCCGGCAGCGGTTCGTAGAGGGTGTTCGCGTAGACGAGCGAGCCGCCGCCCACCCCCGCCCCGGACAGCACCAGCACCCCACTGCCGGACCTCCGGTCGGCGGGGCGGAGCAGGGTGAGCCGCTGGATGCCGTAGCACCCGAGTTTCGGCGCCCACAGGAACCGCCGCGCCCGCCACGACGTCTGCGGGAACTCGTCGTCGGCGAACCGCCGGCCGGCCTCCAGGACGCCCACCGACCAGCCCTTCTCCGCCAGTCGCAGCGCGGTGACACTGCCGCCGAAGCCGGACCCGATGACGAGCACGTCATACCGCATGAAGGCATCATTACTCGTGAGTAGCGCTCGCGCCAGCGCCAGTTTTCGCGCAATCATGCACCGGCCGACCGACCCGGCGGCGCCCCGGCCGCAACCCGGGGCACCCGTCGGAGCGTTGTTCAGCAGAGGGTGGAAGGAATCAACATGCTCCTCGGGTCGATGGCACCACGCCGACGGTGGCTACTGCTGGGCCTGGCGGCCTTCGTCGCAGTCGCGCTGATCGTCGCCGGGGCGGCGGTGGTCACCCGGCTCACCGGCGACAGCGGGCCCGACGGCACCCCGGTCGCCGGCGCGCCGAGCCCGTCGCCCATCGGCACGCCCACCCCCAGCCCCAGCCCCAGCGGGCCGCCGCCGGGCGCGAACATCACCGGCCCGCTGACCCTGCTGCTGGTCGGCGTGGACACCCGGGTGAGCGTCCCCGGCTGGGAGCCGCACTCCGACGCCGTGCTGGTGCTGCACGTGCCCAAGGGGCTCGGTCGGGCGTACCTCTTCTCGCTCCCCCGCGACCTGCTGGTGGACATCCCCGCGTTCCCCAAGGCCGGCTACAAGGGCGGCAGGACCAAGCTCACCCACGCGATGAGCTACGGCAGCCGGGTGCCGGGCAAACCCAAACAGCCGAGCACCGCCCAGGGGTACGAGCTGCTGCGCAGCACGGTCAGCGGCTACACCGGGCTGCGCATCGACGCGGGCGCGGTGCTCACCTTCAACGGTTTCGACCGGCTCGTGGACGCCCTCGGCGGTGTGGACATCTACGTCGACCAGCGGGTCGCCTCACTGCACCGCCGGCCGGACGGCAGGTACCGGGAGAGCGCGCCCGGCGGGTACACCGGGCCGCAGCAGGTCTACGAGAAGGGCGAGCGGCACCTCAACGGCTGGCAGGCGCTGGACTACGCGCGGCAGCGCTACATCACCGGCGGCGACTACGCCCGGCAGCGCCACCAGCAGCAGCTCATCCGCGCACTGACCCGCAAGATCCTCGACGAGGGCCTGGCCCGGCAACCCGAGCGGGTCGACCAGGTGGTCGCCGCGCTCGGCGACACCCTCGTGTACGTGGGCGGCAACCGGATCGTCGACCTGGCGTACGCGCTGAGCGGGGTCCCGCAGGACCGCTTCGTGCTGGTCGGGCTGCCCGGCGCCGGGGTCGGAAAGGGCAGCGCCTACCGTGGCGAACAGCTCACCACCGAGGGCCGCACGTTCATCACCGAGCTGCGTGCCGGCCATGCCGACCAGTACCTGGCCGCCCACCCCAAGCTGGTGGTCAGAAACTGACCCGGTCAGAGTCGCTTGGGCTGGGCGGGCTTTTTGGTGCCGTAGAGCCACGCGTCGAAGAGCGCGTCGAGCTGCTTTCCGGAGACGCGTTCGGCCAGGGCCACGAACTCGGCGGTCGTGGCGGTGCCGTCGCGCTTGTCCGCGGCCCAGGTCCTGACGATCTCGAAGAACGCCTTGTCGCCGACGGCCACCCGCAGCGCGTGCAGGGTCATCCCGCCACGCTGGTAGACCGACTCGCTGAACAGGTCCTTCACCCCCGGCCGGCCCGGCGGCGTCCTCCACACCGAGGCGGACATCCGGGCGTACCGGTCGTCGAACGCCTCCTTGGCGGTGTCCTTGCCGGTGTGCTCGGCCCACAGCCACTCCGCGTACGTCGCGAAGCCCTCGTTGAGCCAGATGTCCTCCCACTTCGCCAGCGCCACGCTGTCGCCGAACCACTGGTGGGCCAGCTCGTGGGCGACCACCTCGGTGTTCTCGCCCTGCCGGAAGAACCCGCCGGAGTAGACGGGACGGCTCTGCGTCTCGAGGGCGTACCCGATGCGGCTGTCGGAGACGACCACACCGCCGTACGCGTCGAACGGGTACGGCCCGAAGACGCTCTCCAGGTAGTCGGCGACCGTGACGGTCTGCGCGATCGACGCGTCCGCGGCCCCCTTGGCGAGTTTGGTGGTGACCGCGCTGTACACCGGCCGGCCCTTGTGCTCACCCGTGGTGACCCGGAACTTCCCGATCACCAGCGTGCTCAGGTAGCTGGCCATCGGCGACTTCTCCGACCACTTCCAGGTGGTCCACCCGTCCTTGCTGCTCCGGCCGCCGGGTACGCCGTTACTGACCGCGGTGAGGCCGTCCGGGACGGTGATCTCGACGTCGTAGGCGGCCTTGTCGGACGGGTGGTCGTTGACCGGGAACCAGGTGCTCGCCGACTCGGGCTGGCCCAGCGCGATGGCGCCGTCGGTGGTGTGCAGGAACCCGCCGTCGCCGAGCACCTCGTTGCGCAGCGGCTTCGGCACCCCCGAGTAGGTGACCTCCGCGAGGAACCCGTTGCCGTTGATCAGGCCGGTCGCGGGCTTGACCACCAGCTCGTTCCTGTCCCTGCTGTGGGTGGCCGGGACGCCGTCCACGGTGACCCGCTCGACGGTCAGGCCGGCGAGGTCGAGGTTGAACGACGACAGGTCGGCCGTCGCGGTGGCCTGCACCGTGGCGGTGCCGGTCAGCCGGTCCTTCGCCGGGTCGTAGCGCACCTTGACGGTGTACCGGCCGACGTCGTACCCGCCGTTGCCGTAGCTCGGGAAGTAGGCGTCGCCGACCCCGGCGGCGCCGGGGGTGAACGTCCGCGCCTGGGTGGGGGACGCGCTGGCCGAGGGCGCCGCCGCCGGTGCGGTCGAGTCACATCCGGACAGTGCGAGCGCCGCGGTCACCATCAGGCCCGCGCCCACCCGCAGCCCGCGCCGCGTCACAGTCATCACGAGCCCTCCCGTACCGGTGCGGTGGCGGCCGGGCCGCCCCGCGCGGCGGGCGTGTCCCACCGGTCGCAGCCGGCAGCCTAGCGACCGGCGATCACGACCCCGTCACGGCAGGGTGGGCGCCGAGCCGCCCACCAACCAGGCGTCGAGAAGCGGCCGTAGCTGCCGGTTCGACACCCGCTCGGCGAGCGCGACGAAGTCCGACGTGGTGGCGTTGCCGGCCGCCCGCTCGGTGGTCCAGGTACGCAGGATGCGGAAGAACACGTCGTCGCCGACGGTGCGCCGCAGCGCGTGCACGGTGAGTGCGCCCCGCTTGTAGACGGCGGTGCCAAACATGCGCTCGCGGCCCGGCTCGACCGACGGCTGCGTCCAGTCGGTGGCGGCGTACTGGAGTTCGAAGTTGCGCTGCGCGGTACGCCCGCCGTCGTGCTCCTCCCACAGCCACTCCGCGTAGCTGGCGAAGCCCTCGTTCAGCCAGATGTCACCCCAGCGGGCCAGCGACACGCTGTCGCCGAACCACTGGTGGGCCAGTTCGTGCGCCACGACCCCCGGATCGGGTCGGTCGTCGGTGAAGAAGGCCGGCCCGTAGACCGGCCGGGACTGGGTCTCCAGGGCGTAGCCGATCCGGTCGTCGGCGACGACGATCCCGCCGTACGAGTCGAAGGGGTACGGGCCGAAGCGACTGGCCAGAAAGTCGACGATCTCCCCGGTGCGGGCCACCGAGCGGGCCGCGCCGCCGGTCGTCGGCAGGCTCGCCGCGACGGCGGTGACCATCGGCCGGCCGTCGTGGGTGCCGGTCGTCACCCGGTAGTTCCCGATCACCAGGGTGCTCAGGTAACTGGCCATCGGGGCGCGCTCGGCCCAGCGCCAGGTGGTCCAGCCGTCGGCGCTGCTCCTCGGGCCTGGCACTCCGTTACTCAGCGCCGACAGTCCGTCCGGGACGGTCACCGCGATGTCGTAGCTGGCCTTGTCCGACGGGTGGTCGTTGACGGGGAACCAGGTGGCGGCGGAGTCGGGTTGGCCGAGCGCTACCCCGCCGTCGGCGGTGTGCAGGAAGCCACCGCTGCCGAGTTCGCCGTCGGTGACGGCGTCGGGCACTCCGGCGTAGTCGACGGTCACCGTGAACGGCCGGCCCCGGGGCAGGCCGTCGCGCGGGGTCACCACCAGTTCGTCGTCGTCCCGGCGGTGGTCGGCCCGGGCGCCACCGACGCGGACCGCGTCGACGGTCAGGCCGTGCAGGTCCAGGTTGAACCGGGACAGGTTCTGGGTGGCGGTGGCCGTGATGGCGGCGCGGCCGGTGAGCCGGTCGCTCGCCGGGTCGTAGCGGACGTCGAGACCGTAGTGCGTGACGTCGTAGCCGCCGTTGCCGCGTCCGGGCACGTACGGGTCGCCGGCGTCGGCTGCTCCGGGCCGGAACCCGTCGGTGTCGGCGCCGGTGCAGCCGGACGCGGTCAGCGCGAGCGCGCAGGCCGACGCGGTGACGATGGCGGCCAGGCGGCCGCCGTTCGGTGTCCGTCCGGTGCGGACCATGCACACTCCTCCAGCGACGAACCACGGTCAGGACGAGCGTAGTCAGCGCCGAGCGGCGCGCGGCCCGTATCGACGATCATCAGTTACTTTCGTCGAATCAAACAAAAGTTGGCCTTGATCGATCCTTTCTTTTGGCTTCGACCGTCGTTAGTGTCTGACTCCAAGATGTAACGCGTTCGGAACAATCGGACGCGTACGGGCGCTCGGCGGCGCCCCGCGACCGGACCCTCGTCGCACCTCTGCTGATCGTCATCGACGGCAACCACCGTCGCGAAAGGTGGAACGATGCCAGACCAGACCGCACCCGACGCCTCCCCCGCCGGCCGGCTCAGCCGCCGGTCCCTGCTCGCCGCCTCCGCCGGCGCCGCCGCCGCACTCGGCGCGGCCGGCCTGCCCGTCCTCGCCACCGGCACCCCCGCGCTCGCCCACCCCAAGGACAAGGGCCGGAGCAGGCTGCGGGTCGAGCCGCTGATCCCGTCGAAGAACCGCGGCATCATCCTCTACAGCGTCCGGGACCGGATCACCGCCGCGCCCGACGACAGCGGCGTGCCGTACGGCTTCGAGCGCGTCCTCGCCCGACTCGCCGAGATCGGCTACAAGGAGATCGAGTTCGCCGGCTACACCCAGAGCACCGAGATCCTGGGCCGGCAGATCACCCCGCGCGAGATCCGCAAGATCCTCGACGACAACGGTCTGGTCGCCAACGGCACCCACGCCTCAATCCAGGCGGCCACCTTCCAACAGCAGCTCGACATCGCCGAGGAACTCGGCATGAAGAACATCGGCACCGGCAGCGACCCGACCAACAGCGCGTACAAGGCCGACTGGGACGCCGCCGCCGACACCTGGAACGAGCTGGGCCGGCAGGCCCGGGCCCGGGGCATGCGGCTCTACACGCACAACCACGACGTCGCGTACAGCTTCCTGCTCGACTCCGGGCCCCTCGACGAGCAGGGCCGCCCCACCCGCTCGTCCGGCATCCGGCGGCTGGAGTACTTCTTCGGCCGGACCGACCCCCGGTACGTCTTCTTCGAGTTCGACATCTACTGGGGTTACGTCGCGCGCTACAAGCACCAGAAGTACGTCGACCCGGCCGGCCGCGAACAGACCGACCTGTTCGACCCGATCCTCAACGTGGCGGACCGGACCACCCGGTTCCCGCTCTTCCACGCCAAGGACGGCGACCGGGACACCAGCGTGCCCAACGGCCACCAGATGACCCCGCTCGGCGAGGGCGACATCAACTTCCAGCAGTTCTTCCAGACCATCGGCGAGCGGGACTTCCACCACGCCAACTGGGAGATGGACACCGCCCCCGGCGGCACCGCCAACCGCGCGCAGTCGCTTGACTTCGCGGCGCTGAGCTACCGCAACATGTCCGACCTGACCATCTACCTCAAGAAGTAGCGGAGAAGGCCGGCCCCGCCATGCGGGGCCGGCCTCCTCGGCGTCTGCTGGGGCAGGTCAGCGGTCCAGGACCAGGCCGACCTTCTGGAACTCCTTGAGGTCCCGGTAGCCGCACTTGGCCATCGCCCGACGCAGCCCACCGAACAGGTTGAGCTGACCGTCGGCCTCGTCGGCCGGGCCGAAGAGCAACTCCTCCATCGACCCGAGCGGCTCGCCGGCCGTCTCGAACGCCCCACGGGGCAGCGACGGGTGGCTCGCCGCCGAATGCCACCAGGCACCACCGGCGGGCGCCTCGTCGCAGAGCGACAGCGGCTCGCCGAGCATCACCGCGTCCGCGCCGCAGCCGAGCGCCTTGGCGATGTCGCCGGACGTCTGGATGTCACCGTCGGCGATCAGGTGCACGTACCGGCCGCCGGTCTCGTCGAGGTAGTCCCGACGGGCAGCCGCCGCGTCGGCGATCGCGGTCGCCATCGGCACCCGGATCCCCAGCACCGACTCGGTCGTCGACCACTCGTCGCCGCCGATGCCCACGATCACACCGGCCGCGCCGGTACGCATCAGGTGCAGCGCCGTCTTGTAGTCGGTGCAGCCGCCCACGATCACCGGCAGGTCCAGGTCGGCGATGAACTCCTTGAGGTTCAGCGGCTCGTCGGTCGTCGACACGTGCTCGGCCGACACGATGGTGCCCTGGATGACCAGGATGTCCACCCCGGCGTCCAGGATCACCGGCGCCAACGCGAGGGTGTGCTGCGGGGAGACCCGCACCGCCACCGTGCTGCCACCGGCGCGCAGCTCACGCACCCGCTCCGCGATCAGGTCGGGGCGGATCGGCTCCGCGTACACCTCCTGGAGCCGCTTGGTGGCGCGGGCGTCCTCGTCGAGGCCGGCCAGCTCCTCCAGCACCTTCGTCGGGTTCTCGTAGCGGGTCCACAGCCCCTCGACGTTGAGCACGCCGAGGCCGCCGAGCTGGCCGAGCCGCACCGCCGACGACGGGCTCATCGTGGCGTCCGAGGGGTGCCCGACACAGGGGATGCCGAAGGGGTACGCGTCGAGCTGCCAGGCGGTGGAGACGTCGTCGACGTCCCGGGTCCGGCGGCTCGGCACGATGGCGATGTCGTCCAGGTGGTAACCGCGCTGCGCGGTCTTGCCCAGCCCGATCTCGACCACGTCACGCATGGGGGACTCCAGGTGGTTGGGGGTGGTGGGTCAGCGGGTGTGGTAATTGGGCGCCTCGACGGTCATCTGGATGTCGTGCGGGTGGCTCTCCTTGAGGCCGGCCGCGGTGATCCGGATGAGCTGGCCCCGGTCGTGCAGATCGGGGATGTTCTCCGCACCGGCGTACCCCATCGCCAGCCGCAGCCCGCCGACCAGCTGGTGGGCCACCCGGGAGAGCGGCCCCCGGTAGGGCACCTGACCCTCGACGCCCTCGGGGACCAGCTTGTCGTCGCTGAGCACGTCCTGCTGGAAGTAGCGGTCCTTCGAGTACGACTTGGCCTGGCCCCGGGACTGCATCGCGCCCAGCGAGCCCATCCCCCGGTACGCCTTGAACTGCTTGCCGTTGACGAAGATCAGCTCGCCAGGGCTCTCCTCGCAGCCGGCCAGCAGGCTGCCGAGCATCACCGTGTCGGCGCCGGCGACGAGCGCCTTGGCGATGTCGCCCGAATACTGGATGCCGCCGTCACCGATCACCGGCACGCCGGCCGGACGGGCGGCGCGGGCCGCCTCCATGATCGCGGTGATCTGCGGGACGCCGACCCCGGCGACGATGCGGGTGGTGCAGATCGCACCCGGGCCGACGCCCACCTTGACCCCGTCGGCGCCAGCGTCGACGAGCGCCTTCGCGCCCGCGTACGTGGCCACGTTGCCGCCGACGATGTCGATGCCCACGTCCTTCTTGAGCCGGCGGACCATGTCCAGCACGGCCCGCTGGTGGCCGTGCGCGGTGTCCACGATCAGCACGTCCACGCCCGCGTCGACAAGGGTGCGCGCCCGCTTGTACGAGTCCTCGCCGACGCCGATCGCGGCGGCCACCCGGAGCCGGCCCGCCCCGTCCTTGGTGGCCTCCGGGTACTGCTCGCTCTTGGTGAAGTCCTTGACGGTGATCAGCCCGCGCAGCCGACCCGAGTCGTCGACGATCGGCAGCTTCTCGACCTTGTGCTGGCGCAGCAGCGCCAGCGCGTCGTCCTTGCTCACCCCGACCTGGGCGGTGATCAGCGGGGTCCGGGTCATGATCTCGCGGACCGGAGTGTCCGGCTCGGAGACGAACCGCATGTCCCGGTTGGTGACGATGCCGACCAGCTGCCCGTCGCCGTCCACCACCGGCACACCGGAGATCCGGTACCTGCCGCACAGCTCGTCGACCTCGCGCAGCGTGTCGTCGGGGCTGGCCGTCACCGGGTTGGTGATCATGCCGGACTCGGACCGCTTCACCAGGTCGACCTGGAGCGCCTGGTCGTCCACCGAGAGGTTGCGGTGCAGCACGCCGATGCCGCCCTGGCGGGCCATGGCGATCGCCATCCGCGCCTCGGTGACGGTGTCCATCGCGCTGGACAGCAGCGGGATGGTCAGCTCGATGCTGCGGGTGAGCTTCGTACGGGTGTTGACCCGGCTGGGCACCACGTCCGACTCGCCCGGCTGCAACAGCACGTCGTCGAAGGTGAGCCCGAGCGGAACGACCCGGGCCGAACCGGCCGGCAGCTCGGGCAGGTGGCCGCCCAGGTCGGCGCGCTCGGCGCCGGCCGGAAGATCGGTGCTGGGCGAATTTTCCACGATTGCTCCCCTGAGCTGCTCGGATGGGCTTCAGCGAGGTGGCGCGGGCGGGCACCGGAGCGGGCCACGATGCCGGCACGTCGTCCCATCGTACCCAGTGAGCTGGGCGACTCCTGCGGTGGCGGGCCGGCCCGTCGCGCGCCCGGGGGCGGACGTCCCCGTCGCGTTGGGTCTACGGTGAGGGGGTGCACGACGAGCCCATCGACCCGTTCAACGGTGACCCGGCCGACCCGACAGCGGGGCTGGACGACCCCGGCGACGACGCGACGCCGGATCCGCTGACCGACGTCGAGCGGCAGGACGTGTTGGAGGACCTCGCCGACCTGGAGATCTACCAGGCCCTGCTGGCGCCGATCGGGGTGCGCGGGCTGGTGATCGAATGCGAAGACTGCCGGGAGCCGCACTACTTCGACTGGGACCTGCTGCGGGGCAACCTGCGGCACCTGCTCAACTCGGGGCGCCCCCGCGTGCACGAGCCCGCGTACGACCCGGACCCGGACCACTACGTGACCTGGGACTACGCCCGCGGGTACGCCGACGGGGTGCACGACACCCTGACCGAGGGCACCGAGGACGAGCCGGGCACCGCCACCGCGACCGACTGAGCCCGCCTCCTGCCCGCGCGCCAGGGGTCCGGCGTGCGGATCCGGGTCAGGCGACCAGGCCGGCGCGGAACCCGGCGGCCACCGCGTGCGCGCGGTCTCGGGCGCCGAGCTTGCGAAACAGCCTGCGGGCGTGGGTCTTGACCGTGTCCTCCGACACGAACAGCTCCCGGCCGATCTCGGCGTTGCTCTTGCCCTCGGCCATTCCCAGCAGCACCTGAAGCTCCCGCTCGGTGAGCCCGATCGATGATCGTGCGGGGCGGGCGCTCGGGGCGGGGCGGGCCTGCTCGTCAGGCGTCTCACCGCCCGCCGGCTCGACCTCGTCGTCGCCCCGCTGCACGGGCACCGACGGCAGACCCGCCGGGCCGTCGCCGGTGGCGGGTCGGCCGGGCTCGCCGGATCCGCGCAGCGACGGCGTCGAACGGCCGGAGCCGCCGACGGCCGCGGTGTCCCGGGCCGGGTCGGTGATCCGTTGCCGGTTCGCCCGTCCGGGGGCGGTGAGCAGCAGCAGGGCCTTGGCCACCGCGCTGGTCAGGTCGTGGTCGGCGTTCTGGATCAGGCCCCGGGCGCCGGCGCTGATGGTGGCCGCCGCGGCCTCCGACTCCTCGGTGCCGAGCAGCACCACCGCGGCCTGCGGCGCGCGGGCCAGCACCCGGCGGACGAAGCCCGCGCTGTCCGGCCGGGTGAGGGCCGTGTCGGCAAGCACGACGTCGGCCGGTCGCTCGGCGAGCCGCAGCATCACCTCGGGATCGGAGACGGCGGTACGAACGATCGCGGACAACCCCAGTCGCGCGGCAGCAGAAGTCAGATGCTGGGCCGCGAGTGGTGTCCGAACGCACACAAGAACGGTACGCACTGTGGTCTCCTCTCCGCCCACGAGCAGACCATGACGGGGTCGCCTGGGGAGGGGGTTCCGGGCAATCCTTCGAACTTTTCCGACAGATAGGGCAAAAGCCGCAATTTTCGGGGCGTTCTCGATCACACACGTGTGAGTCGTCGGCGACCCGGGTACCGGAGATCCAGGCCGGGAACGGTGCGCCTGCGCGGCCCGCCGCCCGGAAGCCGGCCACAAGATCTCGCGGTGCCGCGCGGGAGGAGGGGTGCTGATGTCGAACGTACGTAGACTGCCCGGACCCATCGTCGATCTCTGGGACTGGCAGCGGCTCGGTGCCTGTCGAGGGCGCGACAGCGCCCAGTTCTTCCACCCCGACGGCGAGCGGGGCTCCTCCCGGCTCCGTCGCGAATCCTCCGCCAAGGCCGTCTGCCGCGCCTGCCCCGTCCGGGCCGAGTGCGCCGCGCACGCGCTGTCGGTGCGCGAGCCGTACGGCGTGTGGGGTGGCTTCAGCGAGTCCGAACGGCTGCGGCTGCTCGCCGTCGGCTGGGAGGACCTCGCCGACCGCCGGCACGCCCGGGTGGACGTCGCCCGGCTGGAGGCCCGACTGGGCCGCCCGCACAAGTCCACCGTCCCGGCCCAGCGCAACGTCGCCTGACCGGCACACCCTCTCGAACAACCCGCGAACCGCGCCTCCCGAAGAAGGGAGGCGCGGTTTCGTGCTCAGCGCACGGTGACCGTGACCGTGTGCCAGCCGGTGGCGCCGTCCGGGACGACGTCCTGCCGACGCTCGGTCTGCGTCTCACCTGTCGCGTCGGTCGCCCGGACCTGGAGACGGTGCTCACCCGGCGTGGCGTCCCAGCGCCACGACCACTGCACCCAGGTGTCCACCGACACCGTCGGAGCCAGGTCGGCCTCCTGCCAGGGCCCGCCGTCGACGCGTACCTCGACCCGACTGATGCCCCGCTGCTGCGCCCACGCCACCCCGGCCACGGTCACCGGGCCGGCGGTCAGCCGGTTGCGCCCCCGGGGCGCGTCGATCCGGGACTGGGTCTTGATCGGCCCCTCGACGGACCAGCCCCGCGGCACCCAGTACGCGTCGAAGTCCGCGAACCGGGTCAGCTCCAGCTCGCTCACCCATTTGCAGGCCGACACGTAGCCGTAGAGGCCGGGCACCACCACCCGCACCGGGAAGCCGTGCTCGACCGGCAGCGGCTCACCGTTCATGCCGATCGCCAGCAGGGCGTCCCGCCCGTCGCGCAGCGCGGCCGTGGGGGTGCCGCAGGTCCAGCCGTCGACGGACCGGCCGACGACCTGGTCGGCGCCCTCCTCCGGCTCGACCTCGTCAAGCAGTTCCCGCAGGGGTACGCCGAGCCAGCGGGCGTTGCCGATCAGGTCCCCGCCCACCTCGTTGGAGACGCAGGCCAGCGTGATGTACCGCTCGACCAGCGGCCGGGCCAGCAGATCGGCGTAGCTGTAGGTGCGTTCGGTACGGACCCGGCCGTGGATCCGCAGCCGCCAGGTGTCCGGGTCCACCTGGGGCACCACCAGCGCGGTGTCGATCCGGTAGAACCCGAAGTTCGGGGTGACGTACGGCGCGAGCTGGGTCAGCGACAGGTCCGCCCCGGCCGGCACGGCCGGTGCGGGGGCGACCGGAGGGGGCAGCCGGATCGCGTCCCGGGCGGCGGACACGCCCCGTCGACCGGCCAGCCAACGACCGCCGAGACCGGCCACCGTGGCCGTGCCGAGCAGCACGCCGGCGCTGGTGAGGAACCGTCGACGCGACTCCGGGTCGACCTCCTTCCCGGGCGCGTCCGACTCCGGCGGAGCGGCGGGGGTGACCGGCACCGGCAGCTCGTCCGACGTCGTCGGGCCGGCCGGTGACACGGGCGCCGGCGGGGTGGTCGGCGCCGGCGGGGACCAGGGCCAGGGGTTCAGCTCCAGGGGGCCGGCGACGAACAGCCAGAGCACCAGGGCACCGAGGCCACCGCCGACCAGCGACGGCAGCGCGTCGAGGACGTCCGCCCCGGGACGGGTCAACGCGGCGGCCACCCCGACGGCGGCGAACGCCGCGATCCCGGCCAGCCCGAACGCCAAGCGGCGTACCGCCAGCATCCCGAACAGCGCGGCGAACGCGCCGAGCAGCACCGCCGTACCGACCAGCAGGGCGATCTTGTCGGCGGTGCCGAAGAGGTCGATGGCGAACTGCTTCACCGACTCGGGAACGGCGTCGACGACCACCCCGCCGACCGCGACCAGTGGCGCGGACCGGGGACCGGTCAGCACCGCGACCGGCTCGGCGGTTCCGATCGCGACGGCGGCAGCGGTCACTCCGGCGAGCGCGGCGTACCGCCGTGACGTGGTGCTCATCGGCCCAGTGTGCGCGATCATTCCGCCGCGTCGCCAACCACGTCAGCGCTCGGTAATGACCTCGCACGACGAACCGGGGCACACCGCCGTACGACGGTGTGCCCCGGAACGGGTGTGCTACCGGGTCAGAAGCCCGGGCCGTGCTGGTGGCTGTGCCCGTGGCCGTGCCCGCCGGCGGCGGCCGGCTCGGCCTGCTCCGGCTTCTCGACCACGAGGCTCTCCGTGGTGAGCAGCAGACCGGCGATCGAGGCGGCGTTGGTGACCGCGTTGCGGGTCACCTTCACCGGGTCGATGATGCCGGCCTTGACCAGGTCGCCGTACTCGCCGGTGGCGGCGTCGAGGCCGTGACCCCACTTCATGTCGGTGACCTTCTGGGTCACGACGTAGCCGTCGTGACCGGCGTTCTGCGCGATCCAGCGCAGCGGCTCGACGAGCGACTTGCGCACGACCGAGACGCCGACCTTCTCGTCACCGGTGAAACCCAGGTCGTCGTCGAGCACCGGGAGGATCTGCACCAGGGCGGCGCCGCCGCCGGGCACGGTGCCCTCCTCGACCGCGGCCTTGGTCGCCGCGATGGCGTCCTCGATGCGGTGCTTGCGCTCCTTCATCTCGACCTCGGTCGCCGCACCCACCTTGATCACGGCGATGCCGCCGGAGAGCTTCGCCAGCCGCTCGGCCAGCTTCTCCCGGTCCCAGTCGGAGTCGGAGGCCTCGATCTCCTTGCGGATCTGGGAGACCCGGTCCTCGACGTCGGCCTTCTGGCCGCCACCGTCGACGATCGTGGTGTTCTCCTTGTCGACCACGACGCGCCGGGCGGTGCCGAGCACCTCCAGGCCGACCTGGTCGATCTTGTAGCCCAGCTCCGGGGCGACCAACTCGGCGCCCGTGGAGATGGCGATGTCCTGGAGCATCGCCTTGCGCCGGTCGCCGAAGCCGGGCGCCTTCACCGCGCAGACCTTGAGCGTCTTGCGCAGCGAGTTGACCACGAGGGTCGAGAGCGCCTGGCCCTCCACGTCCTCGGCGATGATCAGCAGCGGCTTGCTGTTCTGCAGGACCTTCTCCAGCAGCGGCAGCAGCTCCTCGATCGCCGAGATCTTCTGGGTGGTGACCAGGATGTACGCGTCCTCGAGGACGGACTCCTGACCCTCCAGGTCGGTGACGAAGTTCGGCGAGATGAAGCCCTTGTCGAACTGGAGACCCTCGGTCACCTCCAGCTCGGTGGTGAGCATCGAGCCCTCCTCGACGGTGATGACACCGTCGCGTCCGACCCGCTCCATCGCCTCGGCGATCAGCTCGCCGATCGTGGCGTCCTGCGCGGAGATCGTCGCCACGTTCGCGATCGACTTCTTGTCGGCGACCTCGACGGCCCGGCCGAGCAGCGCCTCGGAGACCTTGGCGGCAGCCGCGTCGATGCCCCGCTTGATGCCGGCCGGGTTGGTCCCGGCGGTGACGTTGCGCAGGCCCTCACGGACCATCGCCTGCGCCAGCACGGTCGCGGTGGTGGTCCCGTCGCCGGCGACGTCGTTGGTCTTGGTCGCCACCTCCTTGACCAGCTGCGCGCCGAGGTTCTCGTAGGGATTGGTGAGCTCGATCTCCTTGGCGATGGTCACACCATCGTTGGTGATCGTCGGCGCACCGAACTTCTTGTCCAGGACGACGTTGCGCCCGCGCGGGCCGAGGGTGACCTTGACCGCGTCAGCAAGGGCGTTGACACCATGCTCCAGCAGGTGCCGGGCGTCGTCCGAGAAGCTGAGGATCTTCGCCATGTATGTCCCTTCGAAGCGACGTCGCCCCGGCCCGGCGAGCCGGACCGGGGCGACGACACTGATCGGTTGCTTACTTCTCGATGACCGCGAGGACGTCGCGGGCGGAGAGCACCAGGTACTCCTCGCCGGCGTACTTGACCTCGGTGCCGCCGTACTTCGAGTAGAGGACGGTGTCGCCGACCTGCACGTCAACCGGAACCCGGTTGCCGTTGTCGTCGACGCGCCCCGGGCCCACAGCGAGGACGGTGCCCTCCTGCGGCTTCTCCTTGGCGGTGTCGGGGATCACGATGCCCGACGCCGTGGTGGTCTCAGCCTCGTTCGCCTGGACCACGATGCGGTCCTCGAGCGGCTTGATCGCAACCTTGGTCGCGGTAGTCACGGGCATACCCTCCTGGGGTACTGGTTTCGTTGCTGACCAGCGGGGCTGACCAGCGTCAATCTGCCTCATGCCACCGGGCGGGGCCGTCGTCGCGGGTGCCGGTCCGCCTGGCGTGCGCGCCCGGGTCGCGAGACCCGGAAGCTGGCACCCTCAGGGTGAGAGTGCTAATCGCAGGTTATTCCGTGGCTAGCACTCCGTCAAGGAGAGTGCCAGCGAGTCGCGCCCCGGCAGGCCGGATTTCCGCGTCGACCGGGAGAATGTCGGGGTGGATCTCGACCAGCTGGCGGCGCTGCGTACCCCCGAGGGGTCGGCCGCGCTCACGGCGGCGGCCGGACTGGCCGGCGGCGACCCGCTGACCGCGGCGTCGGCGCTGCGCGCGGCCGGGGTGCCTCCGGCGCTGGCCTCGGCGGCGCTCACCCAGGCCGAGCTGCGCCACCGGGCGGTCGGCAAGTTCGGGCCGGTCGCCGCCGGGATGTTCCTCACCCGCGCCGGACTGGAGCAGGCCACCCGCCGGGTGGTCGCCGACCGCCGGGCCGCCCGGCTCGCCGCGGGCGGCGTCCGCACCCTGGCCGACCTCGGCTGCGGTCTCGGCGCGGACGCGCTGGCCGCCGCCCGCGCCGGCATCCGGGTGTACGGGGTGGAAGCCGACCCGGTGACCGCCGCGATGGCCGCCGCCAACGCCGAGGCTGCCGGGCTGGCGGACCTGTTCACGGTCGAGTGCGGTGACGCCACCTCGTTCGACGTCTCCCGGGTCGACGGCGTGTTCTGCGACCCGGCCCGGCGCACCACAGGCACCGGTCGACGGATCTTCGACCCGCGCGCCTACTCGCCACCGTGGGACTTCGTCACCGGACTGGCCGAGCGGGTGCCACGCACCGTGGTGAAGGTGGCGCCGGGCCTGGACCACGCGCTCATCCCGGCCGGCGCGGAGGCCGAGTGGGTCGGCGTGGACGGCGACCTGGTCGAGGCCGCCCTCTGGTGCGGCGACCTGGCCGAGGTGCCCCGTCGCGCCACCCTGTACCGCCGGGAGGACGGCGGTACCCGCCGCCACCAGCTCACCGGCTCGGGCGCCAGCGAGGCGCCGGTCGGGCCGCCGCGCCGCTACCTGTACGACCCGGACCCGGCGGTGGTCCGCGCGCACCTCGTCGCCGAACTGGCCGGTGAGCTGGACGCCACCCTCGGCGACCCGAGCATCGCCTACCTCTACGCCGACCAGCCGACCCGCACCCCGTACGCGCGCTGCCTGGAGATCACCGACGTGCTGCCGTTCTCGCTCAAGCGACTGCGCGCACTGCTGCGGGACCGCCGGGTGGGCCGGGTGGAGATCCTCAAGCGGGGTTCCGCGCTCACCCCCGAGCAGCTACGGCGGGACCTGCGGCTGGCCGGCGACCAGGCGGCGAGTCTGGTGCTCACCCGGATCGCCGGCGCACCGACAGTGCTGGTCGGTCGACCGGTCGACTAGCGTCGCCGGTGTGGCAGGACAGGGCACTCCGGCGACGGCACTGGTGGTCAAGCATGGGGTGGCGCATCGCACCCATCCGTACCGGGTGGCACCGGACGCCCCGAACTACGGCGCCCTGGTGGCGGCGGCGCTCGGCGTGCCACCGGAGCGCGTGTTCAAGTCGCTGGTGACCGAGGTCGACGGTGCACTGACCGTGGCGGTCGTTCCGGTCACCGGCGAGCTGGATCTGAAGGCGCTCGCGTCGGCCGTGGGTGGCAAGCGGGCGGTGCTGGCCGACCGGGCGGTCGCCGAGCGGGCAACCGGCTACGTACGCGGCGGGATCAGCCCGCTCGGGCAGCGCAAGCGGCTGCCCACCGTGCTGGACGACTCCGCGCTGGCATTCCCGACGATCTACGTCTCGGCTGGTCGGCGCGGTCTGCAACTCGAACTGGCCGCGGCGGATCTGGTGGCGCTGACCGACGCCCGCACCGCGCCGTTGCAGACCCACTGACGGTCTTCGTTACGTCTACTCCCCCGTGGGATACCCGGGGAGTAACAGTCGCGTTGCTGAATTGTTATCGCTCCCAACAAACTATGCACCTGCGCGGTCTTGTGGAGCCGGTGTGACGCGAAATACGTTGCCGGGCACAACAAAACAACACCTCCCCCACCTCCGAAAGGACCCTGCACATGCGTAAGGGGATCCTCACCATCGCCGCCGTGGGCCTGCTCGCGACCGGCGGCTTGACCGCCTGTAGCGACGACTCCGGCACCGGCTCGACCGACTCCAAAAAGACCCCCAAGATCGGCGTGATCCTTCCGGACAGCAAGTCCTCCCCCCGCTGGGAGACGGCGGACCGCCGCTTCCTGGAGGAGGCGTTCAAGGCCGCCGGCGTCCAGTCCGACATTCAGAACGCCCAGAACGACAAGGCCGCCTTCCAGACCATCGCCGACCAGATGATCACCGGCGGCGTCACCGCCCTGATGATCGTCAACCTGGACTCCGGCACCGGCAAGGCCGTGCTCGACAAGGCCAAGTCGCAGGGCATCGCCACCATCGACTACGACCGGCTCACCCTCGGCGGCTCCGCCCAGTACTACGTCAGCTTCGACAACGAGACCGTCGGCAAGCTCCAGGGCGAGGGTCTGGCGAAGTGCCTGACCGAGAAGAACGCCAAGAACCCGGTCGTGGCGTACCTGAACGGCTCCCCCACCGACAACAACGCCACCCTGTTCAAGAACGGCTACGACTCGGTGCTCAAGCCGAAGTTCGACAGCAAGGAATACACCAAGGGCCCGGACGACGCCGTGCCGGGCTGGGACGGCCCCACCGCCGCGACCATCTTCGAGCAGCAGCTCACCGCGACCAAGGGCAAGATCGACGGCGTGCTGGCCGCCAACGACACTCTCGGCAACGCCGCCATCTCGATCCTGAAGAAGAACAAGATCAACGGCAAGGTGCCGGTGACCGGGCAGGACGCCAGCGTGGAGGGCCTGCAGAACATCCTCGCCGGTGACCAGTGCATGACCGTCTACAAGGCAGTCCGGGAAGAGGCCAAGGCCGCCGCGGACCTGGCCATCGCGCTGGCCAAGGGCGAGAAGAAGGACACCGGCCAGTCGGTGAAGGACGGTGACCGCGACGTCCCCTCGGTGCTGCTCACCCCGAAGGCCATCTACAAGGACAACGTCAAGGACGTCATCGCCGACGGCTACGCGACCAAGGAACAGGTCTGCACCGCGGCGTACGCCAAGTTCTGCGCCGAAGCCGGCATCAGCTGACCGACGCCGCAGTACCCGCCGGAACGACCACCGCCGCCCGGCACGGGAGCACCCTCCCGTGCCGGGCGGCGCCCGCCGGACGGGCCCCGACCCTCCCTTAAGAAGGAGACCCCGTGTCCGCGACCCCCCTGCTGGAACTCCGCGGGATCGACAAGAGCTTCGGTCCCGTCCAGGTGCTCCGCGACGTCGCCCTGACCGTCCACCCAGGCGAGGTGACCGCACTGGTCGGCGACAACGGCGCCGGAAAGTCGACCCTGGTGAAGTGCATCAGCGGCATCCACCCCACCGACGCCGGAGAGTTCCTGTTCAACGGTGAACCTGTGCACATCGGCAGCCCCCGCGACGCCGCCACGCTCGGCATCGAGGTCGTCTACCAGGACCTCGCGCTCTGCGACAACCTGGACATCGTGCAGAACATGTTCCTCGGTCGGGAGAGGCGCAGCGGCATCGTCCTGGACGAGCCGACCATGGAACAGCTCGCCGCCGAGACGCTGGCAGGGCTCTCCATCCGCACCGTCACCTCGCTGCGTCAGCATGTGTCCAGCCTCTCCGGCGGCCAGCGCCAGACCGTGGCCATCGCCAAGGCGGTGCTGTGGAACAGCAAGCTGGTCATCCTGGACGAGCCCACCGCGGCCCTCGGCGTGGCACAGACCGCGCAGGTGCTCGAGCTGGTCCGCCGACTCGCCGACAACGGCCTGGCCGTGGTGCTCATCTCACACAACATGAACGACGTCTTCGCCGTCTCCGACCGGATCGCCGCGCTGTACCTCGGCCAGATGGTCGCCCAGGTGAAGACCACCGACATCACCCACGCCCAGGTGGTCGAGCTGATCACCGCCGGGCGCTCGGGCGGGCTCGGCCTCGCCACCGACCCGGGCAGCAACGGCGACGGCGCGCAGCCGGCCGACTCGACCTCAGGAGGTCTCCGATGACCACCACCGCCGTGCGCAAGGACGGCCCGGCGGCCGTCACACCGACGCCGACCGTCGGGGGCCACGTCCGCAACTACCTGAGTCGGGTACGCGGTGGCGACGTCGGCGCGTTGCCGGCCGTGCTCGGCCTGATCGTGCTCTGCACCGTCTTCGCGATCATGCGGCCGTCGTCGTTCCTGTCGGCCGGCAACTTTGCCAACCTCTTCACCCAGGGCGCGGCGGTCACGCTGATCGCGATGGGCCTGGTCTTCGTGCTGCTGCTCGGCGAGATCGACCTCTCCGCCGGCTTCGCCAGCGGCGTCTGCGCGGCGGTGCTGGCCAATGTGGTCACAGTGCTCGGCTACCCCTGGTGGGTCGCGGTGCTCGCCGCGGTCGCCACCGGTGTGGTCATCGGCACCACGCTCGGCCTGCTCGTCGCGAAGATCGGTGTTCCGTCCTTCGTGGTCACCCTCGCCGGCTTCCTCGCCTTCCAGGGCGTCGTGTTGCTGCTCGTGCAGGAGGGCACCAACATCTCCGTCCGCGACGAGGTGCTGGTCGCCATCGCCAACCGCAACCTCGCCCCCGCGCTGGGCTGGGCGCTGACCGCCGTCGCCGTCGTGGGCTACGCGGCGGTGCAACTGCTACGCCACCGCAACCGGGCGGCACGTGGTCTGATCACCGACCCGATCGCGGTGGTGGCGCTGCGGATCGCCGGGCTCGCCGTCATCCTCGGCACCGCAGTGTACGTGCTCAACCTGGAGCGCAGCCGCAACGTCCTCATCGTCTCGCTCAAGGGTGTGCCGATCGTGGTGCCGATCATCGCGGTGCTGCTGGTCATCTGGACCTTCGTGCTGCAGCGCACCAGCTACGGCCGGCACATCTACGCCGTGGGCGGCAACCGGGAAGCGGCCCGCCGGGCCGGCATCGGAGTCGACCGGATCCGGATCTCCGTCTTCGTGATCTGCTCGTCCATGGCCGCCATTGGTGGCATCGTGGCGGCCAGCCGGGCCAACTCGGTCGACCCGAACACCGGGGGCAGTAACGTACTGCTCTATGCGGTCGGCGCAGCGGTGATCGGCGGCACCAGCCTGTTCGGTGGCAAGGGCCGCGTCTTCGACGCCGTGCTCGGCGGCGCGGTGGTCGCGGTCATCGAGAACGGAATGGGCCTGATGGGATACACCGCGGGAGTCAAGTACGTGGTCACCGGTGTCGTACTGTTGCTCGCCGCGAGCGTCGACGCGCTCTCCCGCCGCCGCGCGGCAGCCACCGGTACCCGTTGACCGCGCAGGAGGTAGCACCGCCATGCGCGCAGGACCGAGCCAGGACGATGTCCGACGGCAGAACCTCGGTGCCCTGCTACGGCACGTACACGTCCACGGTGCGACCACGCGTGCCGAACTGACCACCACGCTGGGCCTCAACCGCAGCACCATCGGCGCGCTCACCGCCGACCTGTCCTCGGTGGGACTGGTCAGCGAGGGGGCACCGAAGGAGACCGGGCGGGCCGGACGACCGTCACTCGTCGTCCGGCCCGAGTCCGCGCGGGTCTACGCGTACGCGTACTCCGTCGAGGTGGACCGGCTGCGCGCCGCCCGGATCGGGCTGGGTGGCGCGGTCCTGGACCGGCGGGATCTGGACCGGCCACGTGGCCTGCTGGCCGCCGAGGCGGCGCCGCTGCTGGCCGGTGCGGTCAAGGAGATGCAGCAGGTGGTGCCGCCCGACGCGATCTGTGTCGGGACCGGCGTGGCGGTCTGCGGCATGGTCCGCCGCGAGGACGGCCTGGTGCGGCTCGGCCCGACCACCGGCTGGGTGGACGAGCCGATCGGCGCGGCTCTCGGCGCCGAACTGGGCCTCGACGTACCGATCACGGTCGGCAACGTGGCAGACGTTGCCGCGTTCGCCGAACACGCCCGGGGAGTGGCCGCCGGCTGCGACAACGTCATCTACCTGTACGGCGATGTCGGTGTCGGCGCCGGCATCATCGCCGGTGGTCGCCGGCTCACCGGGCACGGCGGGTACGGCGGCGAGGTCGGCCACATGAAGGTGGTCCGCGACGGGATGCCCTGCGAGTGCGGCGCCCGGGGTTGCTGGGAGACCGAGATCGGCGAGCACGGGCTGCTCCGGGCGGCGGGACGCTCCGACGCGCGGGGACGCGACGCGCTGCTGGCCGTCTTCGACGCCGCCGACCGGGGCGACGCCCGCGCCCAGACGGCGGTCCGGCAGGCGGGTGACTGGCTCGGCTTCGGGGTCGCCAACCTGGTGAACGTCTTCAACCCGGAGATGGTCATCTTCGGCGGCACCATGCGTGACCTCTATCTGGCCGCCGCCGCCCAGATCCGCAGCCGGCTCAACTCCAACGCGCTCGGCGCCTGCCTGGAACACGTCCGGCTGCGCACCCCCAAACTGGGCGAGGACGCGCCCCTGATCGGCGCCGCCGAACTGGCCTTCGAACGGCTCCTCGCCGACCCCCTCGACGTGGGCTGATCCGCGTACCCTGTCCGGCGTGGATGTCGAGCTGCGTGCCTCCGACGACGACCGCAACCGGGTGGTCGCCGAGCTGCACCGGCACACCACGGCCGGCCGGCTCACCCTTGACGAGTTCTCCGACCGGGTCGGTGCGGTGTGGACGGCCCGTACCCTCGGTGACCTGGCCGCGCTGACCCGCGACCTGCCGGCCCTGCCCGACGACGCGGCCACCGGGGCCGCCGCCGTCGGGCACGGCCGCCGCGAGCTGCTGGTGCTCTTCGCCGTCGCCGCGCTCACCCTGCTGCTGCTCGGTGGTTTCCTCGCCGTCACCCGCTGATCCGCGTCGCCGACGGTGAACTGATCACACGATCAGTCCGTACCAGTGGGCGGGCGGGCAGCCGGCGGGTACGGCTGCCCGGTCCCGACGCGTTTCGGTCCGGACCGAGGAGGCACCGCAGACATGGCACCGCTCAGATCCGCCCGTCGCTGGCTGGGCAACCGGACCCACCGGACGGCGATGCTGCTCATCGCGATCATCGCCGGGGTCGGCGTCCTGCCCGGCGTGGCGGTCGCCGCGCCCGGCGGGCAGCAGCTCAACGCCGCCGACATGACCCTGCTCAACGGTGTGCGGCTGGCCGGGCTCTGGGAGATGCCGGCTGGTCAGATGGCCGCCGAGAAGGGGCAGTCGGCGAAGGTCCGGGAGATCGGCGCCGGCATCGCCAACGAGCACCAGAAGCTCGACGAACTCGTCGTGACGGCGGCCAACAGGCTCGGCGCGACAATCCCCTCCGAGCCGACGGCCGAGCAGAAGGGCTGGCTGGCGGAGATGCAGAACGCCTCCGGCGCCCGGTTCGACCAGATCTTCGTGACCCGGCTGCGGGTTGCCCACGGCAAGATCTTCCCGGTGATCGGCGCGGTGCGGGCCAGCACCCGGGACGCGACAGTCCGCAAGCTCTGCGACGACGCCAACGGCTTCGTGATGCACCACATGCAGATGCTGGAGAGCACCGGGCTGGTCCGCTGGCCGGAGCTGCCGCCGGCCGCGCTTCCCGCCCCGGGCAAGGACGGCCTGTTGGCCGCCGCCGGTGCGAACTCCGGTCCTCAGGTCGGGGTCAGCAGCACGGTCGTGTGGCTGGTCTTCCTCGCCGCGCTCGGCACCGGCGGGATCGCCACCTACCGGATGCTGCGCCGCAACTGAGCATCGGCGTCGTCGGTGGCCCGGGTCAGCGGTCCACCTGGGTGAAGTCCCAGGAGTGCGGGGCGCGGGCCACCAGCAGCGCGGGCGGATCGGGCAGTGGGCGCGGGTTGCTGCGCCACTTGGAGATGACCACGACCCGATGGTCGGTGGAGGAGAAGACCTCGCTGGACACGTGCAGCGGGTCGTGTTCCACCTCGGGCAGGGCGGTGTCACACACCCAGGTGATCAGGTCGGCCACCCCGTACGCCTCGGCCCGCGCCTCCCACATCCGCACGATCATGTCCGTCGCCCCCGTCACACGCTGACCGTGGTCAGCGGCAGCGCCGAGTCGGCCGGCAGGTCCAGTCGGCTCGGGGCGACGCCGGCGGCGACCAGGTGCGAACCGAGCGCGGCCACCATCGCCCCGTTGTCGGTGCACAGCTTCGGCCGGGGCACCCGGACCCGGATGCCGTACTTCTCGGCCCGCTGCTCGGCCAGCGCCCGCAGCCGCGAGTTCGCGGCCACTCCCCCGCCGATCACCAGGGTATCGATGCCCTGTGCGCGGCAGGCGGCGAGCGCCTTGCTGGTCAGCACGTCGCAGACCGCCTCCTGGAAGGACGCGGCCACGTCGGCCACCGGCACCGGCTCGCCGGCACGTTGACGGGCCTCGACCCAGCGGGCCACTGCGGTCTTCAGGCCGGAGAACGAGAAGTCGTACCGGTGCGCCGCGAGGTCCTTGGCGGCGGTCAGGCCGCGCGGGAAGGCAATCGAGGCGGCGTCGCCGGCGCGGGCTTCCCGGTCGATGGGCGGGCCGCCGGGGAACGGCAGGCCGAGCAGCCGGGCGACCTTGTCGAACGCCTCGCCGGCCGCGTCGTCGATGGTGGCGCCGAGCGGGGTGACGCCCCGCGCCAGGTCGTCGACGAGCAGGAGCGACGAGTGCCCGCCGGAGACCAGCAGCGCGATTGCGGGTTCCGGCAGCGGGCCGTGCTCCAGGGTGTCCACGGCGACGTGCGCGGCCAGGTGGTTGACGCCGTACACGGGTTTCTCGGCGGCGAGCGCGTACCCCTTGGCGGCGGCGACACCGACCAGCAGCGCGCCGGCCAGTCCGGGTCCGGAGGTGACCGCTATCGCGTCGATGTCGGCGAGCGTGACGCCGGCCTCGGTCAGCGCCCGCTGCATGGTCGGCACGATGGCTTCCAGGTGGGCACGGCTGGCCACCTCGGGCACCACGCCTCCGAACCGGGCGTGCTCCTCGACGCTTGAGGCGAGCGCGTCGGCCAGCAGGGTGTGCCCCCGGACGATGCCGACTCCGGTCTCGTCGCAGGAGGTCTCGATACCCAGGATCAGCGGTTCGTCAGCCATGGTCGTGTGGTCCGTCCCCGGTCGGTTCGGCGTCGCGCTGCATGACCAGCGCGTCGGTGTTCGTCGCTTGGTAGTAGCCGCGTCGCACCCCGATCGGCTCGAACCCGTAGGTCGCGTAGAGCCGTTGGGCGGGGGCGTTGTCCACGGCCACCTCCAGCAGGGTGCTGCGGGCGTGGCGTCGGTCCGCCTCGGCGAGCAGGTCCTCCAGCAGGAGGCGGCCGATGCCGCGCCGCTGCACGTCCCGCCGGACGGCGATGACCTGTACCCACACCTCGTCGGGTGGTGCTCCGGCCAGCCCGGCGTAACCGAGCACCGTGCCGCCGTCGTCGGTGGCGACCCGGTAGTGGTGTCGGTTGGCCAGCTCGTTCCAGAACATGGCCGCCGACCACTTTCCGGCGCCGAACAGGTCCGCCTCGGTCGGCAGCACCTCGTCGATGTGCCACCAGCGGAACGGTTCGATCCGTACCGCCGTCACGGGAGGACCGGTTTGCGGCCGGTGGCCGCCACGGCGTCCGGGCGGCGCAGGTAGAGCGGGGTGAGCCGCTCGCTGGGGGCCCCGGCCCGGATCCGCTCGCCGGCGAGCAGCGCCAGCACCGTCGCGTCCGGGTAGCGCGGCTCCACCCGGACCGGAAGATCCAGGACCTCGGCGTACCGGTGCGCCCCGTCGCCGACCGCGACCAACGCGCCCAGCTCGCGGGCGCGGGCTGCCGCCACCGCGGGCGTGGAGACCTCGGGCCCGACTAGGCGCTGGCCGGCACCGTCGTAGACGGCCCAGTAGAGCTCCTTGCGGCGGGCGTCGCTGGCGGCCAGCACCGGTTCGCCGGCCGCCGCCGGGTGGCCGATGGCGTCGAGCGAACAGACGCCGTACGTGGGGATGCCGAGCACCTGGCCCATCGTGGCGGCGGTGACCAGGCCGACCCGCAGCCCGGTGAACGGCCCCGGGCCGAGCCCGGCGACGATGGCGGCCAGGTCGCGTGGACGCGCGTCGACGTCGGCGAGCACCGCGTCGACCTGGGGCGCCAGCAGTTCGCCGTGCGCGCGGGCATCGACGGTGCACCGGTGCGCCCGGGACGCGACGCCGTCCGCCGAGACCTCCACCAGCGCCGCGGTCACCGCAGGGGTCGAGCTGTCCACCACGAGTACGAGCACGGTAAGCCAGCCTAGCGGCCCCGCCTCGACCTCCGGGCCACGCCCCGCCCCGATGCCTCGTCACGCCCGCGTACCCGACCCGTTCGTTCCGCGCCTGCCCGCCGCGCCCGGTCGCGGCACCTCGCGGGCCGCAGCGGCCGCCCCGCCCCCGCAGCCTGTGGGACGTCGGGTACGCCACCGCGGTCGCGCAGGCCCACGCCCTGGTCCCGCATCCGCCGATGAGCGATATACCTGTGAGTCATAGATATGACTCACAGGTATATCGCGTAAAAGTCGGGGCCCAGCCGGCTGTGCCCGGCAGTCGCGAATCCGGCTCAGCGGTATCCGCTGCGGCCTGGCGTGGTCCACCATGCCGGGATGTCGCCCACACGCCTTGTCACCGCTCTCGGCAACACCGTCCGCCAGCAACGACACCTGCGCGAGCTGACCCAGTGCGAGCTGGCCGAGGCGGCCGGGATCAGCCAGGCGGCGGTGGCCCGCATCGAGAGCGGCAGCCGCGCGCCCAGCCTGGCCGTCCTCGAGACGCTGCTCGCCGCGATGGACGTGCAGTTGGTGGTCGGGGTGGAACCGCTCGACGCGCACCTCGACGCCCGGATCGACGAGCTGGCCGCCCGGCCGATCGCCGAGCGGATCGACGAGCTGGGCCTGGACCGGCTGCTGGACCGGCTCACCGACATCCCCCAGGTGCTCACCGGTTGCACCGCGGCGCTGCTACAGGGCGCGCCGGTGCCGGTCGACGCGCTCGAGATCGCCCTGCGCTGGCAGGACTCGAAACAGTTCACCCGCTGGCTGGAGACGAGCTGCCCGACACCATCGAGGTCCGCCACGGCGGGCGCGGCTACCGGGTGGTGCCGCTGGTCGAGCTGGAACTGACCGAACCACGCGCGGCCGAGCTGCTGCGCCGCTACCGGGCCCGGCAGCCGGCCGGCAGGGGTTGACCCACCGGTCGGCAGCCCGGTGGACCGGCGGTCAGCCTGCGGTGCGCTCCCAGTCGACGGTGGGCAGACCGGCGTCGGCGAGAGCCTTGTTGGCGGCGCTGAACGGGCGGCTGCCCAGGAAGCCGCGCGGATTCATCGGGCTGGGGTGCCCCGCCTCCAGCACCACGTGCTGCGGGTTGGTGACCAGGGCTGCCTTCTTCCGCGCGTACCCGCCCCAGAGCAGGAAGACCACCCGCTGCGGCGACGCGTCCAACGCCCGGATGGTGGCGTCGGTGAACTCTTCCCACCCGGCGTTCGCGTGCGAGCCCGGCGTGGCCTGACGGACCGTCAGCACCGCGTTGAGCAGCAACACGCCCTGCGCGGCCCAGCCGTCGAGGTTGCCACTGCGCGGCTTGGGCACGCCCACGTCCTCGCCCAGCTCCTTGAAGACGTTGCGCAGCGACGGCGGCACGGCCACCCCGTCGCGGACGCTGAAACTCAGCCCGTGCGCCTGGCCGGCCCGGTGGTAGGGATCCTGCCCGAGGATCAGCACCCGGGTGCCCTGCGGCGGGCAGAGGCGGTACGCCGAGAACAGGTCGTCGAGCGGCGGGAAGACGGTCTGTGTGGCGTACTCCCGGGCGACGAACTCGCCAAGCGCGGCGGTGCGCGCCGGGTCGAGGTGCGGGGTGAGCACGGCACGCCACGGCTCCGGCAGCAGGGCCAGCAGATCCAGGGTGGGGGCGTCGTCGGGCATCAGAAACCTCTCAGGTCGGCCAATCGCCGCGCCCAGTCTCCCCCCACCGGATCCAGCTCGACGACCCGGGTGTCGTCGTCGCGGCGGTCGATACGGACCCGCAGGTGCGCGTCGACCAACTGCTCCACCAGGCCCTCGCCCCACTCCACAACGGTCACCGAATCGTCCACCGAGGCGTCCAGGTCCAGGTCGTCGATCTCGGCGCGCGGGTCGGTGGCGTCACCCAGCCGGTACGCGTCGGCGTGCACCAACGCCACCCGTCCGCCTCTGGCCGGATCGGGCCGGTGCACCCGGGCGATCACGAACGTCGGCGAGGTGATGTCCCCGAGGACACCGAGCCCGGCGCCGACGCCCTGCGTGAGCGCGGTCTTGCCGGCGCCCAGCGGACCCGTCAGCAGCACGAGGTCACCGGCGCGCAGCAGCCCGGCCAGCCGCCGCCCGAAGTCCCGGGTGTCCTCGACGGTCGGCAGCTTGACGACGTGACTCACCGTTCCTCCACGCTCTGCAATGACTCCAGGAACCGCGACAGCGCGGCGTTGACCTCGTCGGCGTGCTCCAACATCACCACGTGCCCGCTGTCCTCGATCGTCACGAACTCGGCGTGCGGCAACCGCCGGACGATCTCCTCGGAGTGGGTCACCGGAGTGATCATGTCCTTGTCGCCGACCACCACCAGCACCGGAGTCGCGGCCAGCGCCGCGAGCGCCGGGAAACGCGAATGGGTGGCCAGGGTCCGCAGGTAGCGGGTCACCGTGTCGGCCGACGTCCGGGAGTTCATCGTCTCCACGTAGGACACCAGCGCCGGGCTCGGCTTGCGGGTGCCGAAGCCGTACTTGCGGGTCAACAGCCAGGCCACGTTCGACGTCGACTTGCGGGCCTTGTCGATCACCGGGCCGCCGTACCGGGTGGCGTTGCTGACCATGTACAGCACCGGGCCGCCGACCCGGCCGAGCAGCGCCGGCGCGACCAGCTTGGTCTCCGCGATCAGACCGCCCGACGTGGCCATCAGGACGGTGCCCACCACCCGGTCACCGAACAGCTCCGGGAACAGCTCGGCGAACGCCATGATCGTCATGCCGCCCATCGAGTGCCCGACAAGCACCAACGGCCCCTCCGGGGCGGTCCGGTCGATGACGCGACGCAACGTCCGCCCGAGCACCGCGAGGTCGTACTCCCCGGTCTCCAACCGGCCCGAGCGGCCGTGACCGGGCTGGTCGTACGCCACGACCCGGTAGTCACCCCGGGCGGCCAGCATCTGGCGCTGGAAGTGGAACGTGCCCATGTCCAGGCAGAAGCCGTGCACCAGCACCACCGTCGGGTGCCCCGGCACCGGCCGGGTCGGCTCGACCACCTCGACGTGGATGTCCGTGCCGTCCGGCAACTCCAGCCGGAACGCCTCGTCGTACCGCTGCTCGCCGAACCTCTCGTGCGCGTAGCGGTCGGACGGGTCGGCCTTGAGCCGGCGGACCAGGGTGCGCTCGGTCGCGACACCGGCGGCCAGGCCGGCCGCCGCCACCCCGACCGCCGCGCCGACGATCCCGGCGACCCGGCCGACCGCCGTACGCGGGCGCGGAACGCGGAACGAAGTCACGGCGTCTCGCCGTCGTAGACGCGCGGCACCCGGGTCCCCCCGAACCGGGTGACGATCTCGTAGTTGATCGTGCCGACCGCCTCGGCCCAGTCGTCGGCCGTCGGCTCCCCCTCGGCGCCGCTGCCGAAGAGCGTCGCCACGTCCCCGTCGGCCACCGGGTCGTCGCCGCAGTCGAGCACGAACTGGTCCATGCAGACCCGCCCGGAGATGGTGCGCCGCTTGCCGGCGAGCTGCACCGGGCCGCTGTTGGAGGCGTGCCGGGGCACCCCGTCGGCGTACCCGAGCGGCACCACGGCCAGGTTCGCGTCCGCCGGCGTCGTGTAGGTGTGGCCGTACGACACCCCGGTCCCGGCGGGCACCCGCTTGGTGAGCATCACCCGGGCGCGCGCGGTCATCGCCGGCTTCAGCCCGTACGTCTCGCCGGCCACCGGGGACAGGCCGTAGATGGCCAGCCCGGGGCGGACCAGGTCGAAGTGGGTGTCCGGGCGGGTCAGGGTGGCCGCCGAGTTCGCCAGGTGCCGCCAGCGGGGGCGCAACCCGGCCCGCTCGACCATCGCCAGCCCCTCGTGGAAGACGGCCAGCTGGCGGTCGGTCGTCGGGTGACCCGGCATGTCCGCGTACACGAAGTGGCTCCACACGCCGACCACCTCGACCAGGCCGTCGGCCTGCGCCTTCGCGGCGGCGTCCAGCAGGGCCGGCCAGTCGGCGACCGTCGCACCACCCCGGGAGAGCCCAGTGTCGATCTTCAGGTGCAGCCGGGCGGGACGCCCGGCGAGCCGACTCGCCTCGATCATCTCGTCCAGCTGCGGAAGGCTCGCCGCCGCGAGGTCCACCCCGGCGGCGACACCCTCGTGCAGCGGCAGCCCCGGAGCGAGCAGCCAGGCGAGCACCGGCACTGTCACACCGGCCCGGCGCAGCGTGAGCGCCTCGTCGAGGGTGCAGACCCCGAGCCAGTCCGCCCCGGCGTCGAGCGCGGCCCGGGCGGCCGGGAGCATGCCGTGGCCGTACCCGTCGGCCTTCACCACCGCCATCAGCTCGGCGGTGGTGCCGGAGCGGAGTCGGCTCACGTTCGCACGGATCGCATCAAGATCGACGCGTACCTCGGCCTGCCACATGCGCCCAGCCTACTTTCCGCCGTGATCACCGTGGGCGGCGACGCACGCCCCGACACACCGAACCGGTCGGGACGGGACAATCAGCCCAGCCGGGCGAGGACCGGACGCAGTGCCGTCGCCACGTCGGGGGCGGTCACCGGCCCACCCCGGGCCGCCTCCCGCCCGGCGAGCCCGTGCAGGTACGCGGCCGAGGCCGCCGCCTGATCGGCGGGCAACCCGGACGCCAGCAGCGAGCCGAGCAGCCCGGCCAGCACGTCACCGGTGCCGCCGGTGGCCAGCGCCGGGGTGCCGGTCGGGTTGACGTACGCCCGGCCGTCCGGCGTGCCGATCACCGTGCGGTCGCCCTTGAGCAGCACCACCGCGTTCATCCAGGCGGCCAGTCGCAACGCCGAGCCGACCCGGTCGGCGCCCGGCTCCTCGCCGCAGAGCCTGGTGAACTCGCGGTCGTGCGGTGTGACCACGATCGGGGCGTCCCGGCCGCGCAGCCGGTCGGCGAGCGACCCGTCCACCAGCAGGGTCAGCGCGTCGGCGTCGAGCACCACCGGCACCGGGGCGGCCAGGACGGCCCGCAACTCGGCAGCCGCGTCGTCGCCGGTGCCCAGCCCGGAGCCGCACACCCAGGCCTGCACCCGGCCCGCGTCGGCGACCCGGCCGGTGGCGATCACCGACGGGTGCTGGTGCAGCACCTCGGCCCGGGCGCCGCCGGCGTACCGGACCAGGCCGGTCGGCCCGGCGAGGGCTCCACCGACGGAGAGCACGGCCGCGCCCGGGTACGTCGCCGAGCCGGTCGCGACACCGACCACGCCCCGGGTGTACTTCTCCGACGAGGCACCCAGCCGGGGCCACCAGTCGACCAGGTCGGACCACTCCGTGACCCGCAGCGCGGGGGTGCCCCGCAGCCACGGCCGCAGCCCGATGTCGACAAGCTCCACCTGCCCGGCCAGGGCAGCGGCCGGCCCCACCACGTGTGCGGGCTTCAACGCGCCGAAGGCCACCGTCACGTCGGCGCGGACGGCCGTGGGTCGGCCGGACGCGGACAGCGGCACGTGCCCGGTGTCCACCGCGACGCCGCTGGGGACGTCGACCGCCAGCACGGTCGCCCGACCGCCGTCGCGCCCGCGCAGGTCACCGAGGCGCCGGACCAGGTCGTCGGCGTTCGCCCGCAGCCCGCCGGTGCCGCCGATCCCCACGATGCCGTCGACGACCAGGTCGACCGGGCCGTCCGGGTGGTCCACCAGCCGGCCACCGGCGGCGCGCAGAGCCGCCAGCCCCGCCGCGTGCGCCCGCCCGGGGGTGAGCAGCAGGGCGGACACCCGTACGCCCCGCCGAGCCAGCCGCTCCCCCGCGTAGAGCGCGTCGCCGCCGTTGTCGCCGGAACCCACCAGCAGCAGCACCCGGCCGCCGTACACCCCGCCCCGCTCGGCGAGCAGCAGCGCCGCCCTGCGGGCCAGCCCGGCTGCGGCCCGCTGCATCAGCGTGCCCTCGGGCAGCGTGCCCATCAGTCCCGCCTCGGCCGCCCGTACGTCGGCCACCCGCCACACCGGTCTCATGTCACCGTGCCCCGTTCCGCTCGCGGGTGTGCGGGTCGGCCAGGACGACGTCGACTGCCGACCGCGACGATCACCAGTTCACCCTACCGGCGGGGACGGCGGCAGATTAGCCGTCGGGTCCGCCGTGGGCAACGCCTGTGGACAGCCCCGGCGTACGACCGTCGACGCCGTCCACAGGGCACGACCGGGCGCCCGGCTCCCACCTAGCGTCGGGGCGTCGATGCCGATCTGTGGGGGTGGGGTCATGACCGAGGAACCGTTGACGGTCCAGCCGGAGGCGCTGCGGGTGGTGGCCGCCGCGCTCGACAACGCGGCGTACGGGTTGGCGTCGGGTCTGGCCGGGGTGCCCGGCCTGCTGGTGCCGGCCCCGGGTTGGCGGGCCGCCGCGTCCCTGGTGGAGCTGGAGGCCGCCGGGCACGCCTGGTTCGGCCGGCTGGGCGCGCTGGTGGCGGCCACGGCCGGCGGGGTACGGGCGGCGGCGGAGGCGTACGAGTCGGTGGACGACCGCGCCGCCGGTCGGTTCGCCTCCCTGCCGCGGTGACCGCCGTCGGCTACCGGCAGCTCTGGGCCGCCGACCCGGGTGGCTGGCGGGTGGCCGGGGCGGCCTGGGCGGGGTTGACCGGGCCGGTCGACCGGCGCGCCGGTGAGCTGTCCGGGGCGGCCGGACGGCTGCGGGGCGACTGGTCCGGTGTGGCTGCCACCGCGGCGGACGTACGGCTGGGTGGTCTGCGGGGCGAGCTGACGTCGATCGCGCCCGCGCTGATCGAGGCGGACCAGGTGCTGTCCGAGCTGGCCGGACGCCTCGTGGTGGCGAAGGCGCGGCTCACCGAGGCGGTGGTCCGGGCCGAGCGGGCCGGTGTGGTGGTGGACCGGTCCGGCGGTGTGCGGGTCGCCGAGGCGCGGCCCGGTGCGGCGGAGGCGGTGGCCGGGGTGACGGAGGCGCTGCGCGTGGCGCTCGACGGCGCCGACGCGGCGGACCGGGCTGCCGCCGACCGGTTGGACGAGCTGGCCGGGGTCGCCCGCTCCGGCTGGGCGTCGCCGCCACCGCCCGGTCGGCCGGCACCCGGCGCCGCACCGGGGCTGGTCCACGCCTGGTGGGCCGGGTTGACCCCGGCGCAGCGACGGTGGCTGGTGGGGCACGAGCCGGCCCTGGTCGGTGTCCTGGACGGGGTGCCGGTGGCCGCCCGTGACCAGGCCAACCGCCTGCTGCTCGGCGCCCGGCGCGGGGAGCTGCTGGCCGAGCGCCAACGGTTGCTTGCCCGGGTGCCACCGGGGCCGGTCGCGTCGCTGCGGCTGCGGGCGGTCGCCGCGAAGCTGGCCGGCCTGGACGCGCTCACCGATCGGCTGGCGGCCGGGGAGCCACGGGCGTACCTGCTGGGGTTGGATCCGGCCGGTGAGGGCCGGGTGGTGGTGGCGCTCGGCGACCCGGACCACGCCGACCGGGTGCTGACCTACGTGCCGGGGATGACCGCCGGCCTGGACGACGCCGCCGGCGAGCTGGGGCGGGCGGCCCGGGTGCTGGAGCGCTGCGCGGCCCTCGCGCCGTCGGAGCGCGGCGCGGCGGTGCTGTGGTTGGACTACGACGCACCGGACTTCCTGACCGAGGCCGCCTCGACGGGTCAGGCCCGGGACGCGGGCGGGGCGCTGCACCGGTTCCAGGAGGGACTGCGGGCCAGCCATGAGGGTCCGGCCGCCCGGCAGACAGTGCTCGGGCACAGCTACGGGTCGCTGGTGGTGGGCATGGCGGCGCGGGAGCACGGTCTGGCCGCCGACGCGCTGATGTTCGTCGGCTCACCCGGGGTCGGTGCCGCGCACGCCGCCGAGCTGGGTGTGCCGCCCGGGCAGGTCTGGGCGAGCAGCGCACCCGACGACGTGATCCGGCTGGCGCGACCCGTCGACGAGGTGGGCAGGCGTGTCCTGCTCGGTGCGGCCCCGCTCGCGGCGGTGCTGGGCTGGCCCGATCGGACGGGGCACGAGCTGTGGTTCGGCCACGATCCGGCCGACCCCGGCTTCGGCGGGCGGGTGTTCCCCAGCGGTCGCGGTGGGCACGCCGGTTACTGGGATCCGGGCAACCCGGCGCTGGACGGGATGGCCCGTGTCGTGTTGGGCCGCTGACGGCCGAGCCCCGGCCACCGCTGGTGCGGTGACCGGGGCTCCGGACGTGAACGGCGGTTTATTCGACGGTTACCGACTTGGCCAGGTTGCGGGGCTGGTCCACGTCGTGCCCCCGGGCGGCGGCGATCTCGGCGGCGAGCACCTGCAACGGCACAGTGGTGACCAGCGGGGCCAGCAGGGTGGGCGTACGCGGCACGTAGATCAGGTGGTCGGCGTACCGGACGACGGCCTCGTCGCCCTCCTCCGCGATCACGATGGTGCGGGCGCCGCGCGCCCGTACCTCCTGGATGTTGGAGACGACCTTGTCGTGCAGCATCCCCCGACCCACCGGCGAGGGCACCACGCAGATCACCGGGGTGCCCTTGTCGATCAGGGCGATCGGGCCGTGCTTCAGCTCGCCGGCGGCGAAGCCCTCGGCGTGCATGTACGCCAACTCCTTGAGCTTCAGCGCGCCCTCCAGGGCCACCGGGTAGCCGACGTGCCGGCCGATGAACAACACGGTGGGCTCGGACTTCAGCTCCCGGGCCAGCTCACGGACGGGCTCGATGCGGTCCAGCAGCTCACGCAGCTTGCCCGGCATCTCCTGGAGCTGGGCGACGACCGCGCCGACCTCGTCGGCGAACTTGATGCCGCGCACCTGGGCCAGGTGCAGGCCGATCAGGTAGCAGGCGACGAGCTGGGTGAGGAACGCCTTGGTGGAGGCGACGGCGATCTCCGGCCCGCCGTGGGTGTAGAGCACGGCGTCGGACTCGCGGGGGATCGTCGAGCCGTTGGTGTTGCAGATGGCCAGCACGCGGGCCTTCTGCTCCTTGGCGTGGCGCAGCGCCATCAGGGTGTCCATCGTCTCGCCGGACTGCGAGATCACCACGATCAGGGTGGACCGGTCGAGGACCGGGTCGCGGTAGCGGAACTCGCTCGCCAGTTCGACCTCGCAGGGGATCCGGGTCCAGTGCTCGATGGCGTACTTGGCGACCATGCCGGAGTGGTACGCCGTGCCGCAGGCCACGATGAAGATTTTGTCGACGTCGCGCAGGTCCTGGTCGCTGAGGCGGACCTCGTCGAGGGCGATCTCACCGGTGTCGGTGAGCCGGCCGAGCAGTGTGTCGGCGATGGCCTGCGGCTGCTCCTCGATCTCCTTGAGCATGAACCAGTCGTAGCCGCCCTTCTCCGCAGCCGAGGAGTCCCAGTCGATGTGGAAGTCCTTGCCGGTGGCGGGCTGGCCGTCGAAGTCGGTGATCTCGATGCTCTCGCCGGTGATCAGCACGATCTGGTCCTGGCCCAGCTCGACCGCGTCGCGGGTGTGCTCGATGAACGCGGCCACGTCGCTGGCCAGGTAGTTCTCCCCGTCGCCACGACCGACCACGAGCGGCGAGTTGCGCCGGGCGCCGACGACCGCGCCGGGCACGGCGGCGTCCACGGCGAGGAGCGTGAACGCGCCCTCCAGCCGCTGGCAGACCACCCGCATGCCGGCGGCGAGCAGCTGCGGGCCGTCCGGCTGGCCGGCGGCGCGCAGGTCGGCAAGTGCGGCGGAGAGCAGGTGGGCGGCGCACTCGGTGTCGGTGTCGCTGGTGAACTGGACGCCGTCGGCCTCCAGCTCGGCGCGCAGCTTGGCGAAGTTTTCGATGATGCCGTTGTGGATGACCGCGACCCGGCCGTCGGGGGCGACGTGCGGGTGGGCGTTGCGGTCGGTGGGCCCGCCGTGGGTGGCCCAGCGGGTGTGCCCGATGCCCGTGGTGCCGTCGCCGATGCCGAGCGGGCTGGCGGCGCAGTCGTCGGGGTCGTTGGCGGCCCGCTCGGAGAGCACCTTCTCCAGGTTGGCCAGCTTGCCGGCCTTCTTCTCGGTCAGCAGCCGGTCTTCGCAGACGATCGCCACGCCCGCCGAGTCGTAGCCGCGATACTCCAGTCGCCGCAGCCCGTCGAGCACGATGCCGAGTGCGGGGCGCGCGCCCGCGTATCCCACGATTCCACACATGGCCCGCAGCCTAACCCAGATTCGCTCACCGTGGATGCTCGAAAGTCGGCTAATCAATCACCGAATCTGAGCGATCAGTCCATTACAGGAGCCCCGTCCACCACCTTCCCCCGTGATCTTGCGGTCCTGGTGGGTCGATTCGACCTGTACGCGATTTTTGTCGGGGCAGCTACCGCAAGATCGGCGCGCCTGGGGAGGGGGCCGCGCGGGTGCCGGGGTCGTAGGCTGGCGCAGGTGACGACGAGCACCGATGTCGACCCGCTGGTGGCCCGGATGCGGCCGTTCGGTACGACGATCTTCGCCGAGATGTCCGCCCTCGCCGTGCGCACCGGGGCGGTCAACCTCGGCCAGGGCTTCCCGGACACCGACGGCCCGCCGGAGATGCTGGCCGCCGCCGCCGAGGCGCTGCGCGGCGGGCAGAACCAGTACCCGCCCGGTCCGGGGATCCCCGCCCTGCGCGCGGCCGTCGCGGCCCACCAGCGGCGGTTCCACGATCTGGAGTACGACCCCGACGGCGAGATCGTGATCACGGCGGGCGCGACGGAGGCGGTGGCGGCGAGCATCCTCGCTCTCTGCGAGCCGGGCGACGAGGTGGTCTGCTTCGAGCCGTACTACGACTCGTACGCCGCCTCGATCGCCCTGGCCGGAGCGGTCCGGCGGCCGGTCACGCTGCGTCCCGCCGACGGCGGCCGGTACGCCTTCGACCCGGCGGCGCTGCGCGCGGCGTTCGGCCCGCGTACCCGTCTGGTGCTGCTCAACTCGCCACACAACCCGACCGGCAAGGTGTTCACGCGGGCCGAGCTGACGCTCGTCGCGGAGCTGTGCCAGGAGTTCGGCGCGTACGCGGTCACCGACGAGGTGTACGAGCACCTGGTGTTCAGCGACGCGTCGAGCCCGCACGTGCCGCTGGCCGGCCTGCCCGGGATGCGGGAGCGGACGTTGCGCATCTCCTCGGCCGGCAAGACGTTCTCCTGCACGGGCTGGAAGGTCGGCTGGGTGAGCGGCCCGGCGGCGCTGGTGTCGGCGGTGCTGCGGGTGAAGCAGTTCCTGACCTTCACCAACGCCGCGCCGCTGCAACCGGCGGTCGCGGTGGCGCTGGCTCTGCCCGACGACTACTACACCGGTTTCCGGGACGGTCTCCAGCGGCGCCGCGACCAGCTCGTCGGCGGTCTCACCGACGCCGGTTTCGACGTACTCGCCCCGGAGGGGACGTACTTCGTGACCGCCGACATCACGCCCCTCGGCGGCCGGGACGGCATGGAGTTCTGCCGCGGGCTGCCGGAGCGTTGCGGCGTGGTGGCGGTGCCCACGCAGGTCTTCTACGACGACGTCGACGCGGGCCGGCGGCTGGTCCGGTTCGCCTTCTGCAAGCGCCCGGAGGTGCTGACCGAGGCGGTCACCCGGCTGCGCGCCCTGACTCCGAACGGCTGAACGGGCTCCGAACGGCGAAACGGCCCCGAACGGCCGACCGGGCCGGGCCGGCCGGGTCGCCGGGTCGTCGGGCTGGCGCTGTGGAGCCGATGTCGTAGACGGTTCAGCTCCACAGCGCGACCCACTAGGACGTCGCGGGGCTCGCGGTCCGGACCAGCGCGGCGATGCGCTCGGCGACCTCGCGGGCCGTCGTCTCGGTGGCCGCCTCGACCATCACCCGGACCAGCGGTTCGGTGCCGGACGGGCGCAGCAGCACCCGACCGGTCTCGCCCAGCTCCGCCTCGGCCCGCTCGACCTCGGCACGGACGGCCGGTGCGGCGGCACCCACGGTACGGTCGCCGACCGGCACGTTGATCAGCACCTGGGGCAGCTTGGTGACCACCGAGGCCAGCTCGGCGAGGGTCCGGCCGGTGGCCGCCATCCGGGCCATCAGGTGCAGGCCGGTGAGCACGCCGTCGCCGGTGGTGGCGTGGGCGGGCATGACGATGTGACCGCTCTGCTCGCCGCCGAGCGCCAGCCCGGAGGCACGCAGCTCCTCAAGCACGTACCGGTCGCCGACCTTCGTCTCGATCAGCCGGATGCCCTGCGCGGACATGGCCAGCCGGAGGCCGAGGTTGCTCATCACGGTGGCGACCAGGGTGTCCTGGGTGAGCGTGCCGGCGTCGCGCATGGCGAGCGCGAGGATCGCCATGACCTGGTCGCCGTCGACCTCGTCGCCGTCGGCGCTGACCGCCACGATCCGGTCGGCGTCGCCGTCGTGGGCGATGCCCAGGTGGGCGCCGTGCTGCACCACGGCCTCACGCAGGGCCTCGATGTGGTTGGAGCCGCAGTCGTCGTTGATGTTCAGCCCGTCGGGCTCGGCGTGGATCGCCACGACCTCCGCGCCGGCCTCCCGGTAGGCGACCGGGGCCACCTCGCTGGCCGCGCCGTTGGCGCAGTCGACGACGACCTTGATCCCGTCCAGCCGGTGCGGCAGCGCGCCGACCAGGTGCTGCACGTAGTGGTCCGCGCCGTCGAGAAGGTCGTGCACCCGGCCGACGCCGGCGCCGATCGGACGGTCCCAGGCGGTGGTGGCGTTCGCCTCCACGGCGGCCTCGATCTTCATCTCGATCTCGTCGGGCAGCTTGTGACCGCCTGCGGCGAAGAGCTTGATGCCGTTGTCCGGCATCGGGTTGTGCGACGCGGAGAGCACCACCCCGAGGTCGGCCTTCGCCTCCGCGGTGAGGAACGCCACCGCCGGGGTGGGCAGCACGCCGACCCGCACCACGTTCGCGCCGGCGCTGGTCAGGCCGGCCACCACGGCCGCCTCCAGCATCTCGCCGCTGGCGCGGGTGTCCCGGCCGACGACCGCGAGCGGCGGATGGCTGCGATCCGTCTCGGCGAGCGTGTGCGCGGCGGCCACGGCGAGCGCGAGCGCCAATTCGGGTGTGAGATCCGCGTTCGCGCGCCCGCGTACGCCGTCCGTGCCGAACAACCGACCCATACCCGCCAACCTCCGATGAGCACTGCCGATGAGGAGAAAGCGGAACGGCCGGCCCACCTCCCCGGTCGAGGGGAGGCGGACCGGCCGTCCGTCAGAAGTACAACGCGCTGGGAAAGATCAGCGCTTCGAGTACTGGGGAGCCTTACGGGCCTTCTTGAGGCCGTACTTCTTGCTCTCCTTGACCCGGGCGTCCCGGGTGAGGAAGCCGGCCTTCTTGAGGGCCGGGCGGTCGTCCGGCTCGCTGACGATCAGCGCGCGGGCGATGCCGAGACGGAGCGCACCGGCCTGGCCGGTGGTGCCGCCGCCACGCAGGTTGGCGATGACGTCGAACTGGTCGAGCTTCTCGGCGGTGACCAGCGGGTCCTTGATGAGCTGCTGGTGCACCTTGCTCGGGAAGTAGGCCTCGAGGTCCTGGCCGTTGCAGGTGATCTTGCCGGTGCCCGGGACGATACGGACCCGGACGATGGCCTCCTTGCGCCGACCCACGGTCTGGATCGGCCGGTCACCACGGGGCGCGCGGGCGACGGGCGCCGGCGCCTCGGTGGCCTCGGGGGCTTCCGGGGCAACCTCGGTCTCGGTGATGTCGGTCATGCTGCTTCCTTCGCCCGCGCTCACTGCGCGATCTGCTTGATCTCGAACGGCACCGGCTGCTGCGCGAGGTGCGGGTGCTCGGCACCGGCGTAGACCTTCAGCTTCTTGATCAGCTGACGGCCGAGCTTGTTGTGCGGGAGCATCCCCTTCACAGCCAGCTCGATGGCCCGCTCGGGGCGCTTGGTCAGCAGCTCGTCGTAGCCGATCTGCTTCAGGCCACCCGGGTAGCCGGAGTGGCGGTAAGCGACCTTGGTCTGGCGCTTGTTGCCGGTCAGCGCAACCTTGCCCGCGTTCACGATGACGACGAAGTCGCCCGTGTCGACGTGCGGCGCGAAAGTCGGCTTGTGCTTACCACGCAGCAACGTGGCGGCGTGGGTGGCCAGGCGGCCCAGCACGACATCAGAGGCGTCGATGACGTGCCACTGACGCTCGATCTCACCCGGCTTCGGGCTGTACGTACGCACAGGTCTACCTTGTCTCGTCGTCGGTCTGGGGTCGCGCGCCGAGGTGACCAGATCTTGCAGGCCGGACCAGCGCGCACGAACGACCAAGCGTACCTGATGGGGCACGCCTCTGGATGTCGTACAACAGCAGGCAACGATACCCGGCGCCCCATCGGCAGGTCAAAACGGGGGTGCGGCCCCGCGCGGCGGCACGCCGGGAATGGCCCAGCTCACACGCCGACGAGCCGTCCGGCCCTCGGACGACGGTAGACGACCCAGGTCACCACGAAGCACAGCGCGTACCAGCCGATGAACGCCAGGTAGGCGGCGTCGGCGTTGCCCGAGCCGAGGAACGACTGCCGGAAGGCGATGTTGACCAGCACCCCGCCGGACGCGCCCACCGCGCCGGCGATGCCGATCAACGCGCCGGTCATCCGTCGCGCCCACCGCTCGGCGGCCTCCGGGGCGTGCCGGCCGGTCGTCACCGCGTCCGCCGACCGGGCCCGGAAGATCGCCGGGATCATCTTGTACGTCGAGCCGTTGCCGACGCCGGAGAAGACGAACAGGGCGAGGAAACCGGTCAGGTAGAGCCCGAACGAGCGTTCCCGGGCGGCGTACAGCACGACTGTGGCGCCGGCGGCCATCGCCACGAAGTTCCAGAAGGTCACCCGGGCTCCGCCGAGCCGGTCGGCGAGGTGCCCGCCCAGCGGCCGGACCAGCGAGCCGGTCAGCGGACCGAGGAAGGTCAGCCAGGCGGCGTCGACGGGGGTGGGGAACCGGTCGGCGAACTGGAGCTGGAGCACCTGGCCGAACGCGAACCCGAAGCCGATGAACGAGCCGAAGGTGCCGATGTAGAGCAGCGACATGATCCAGGTGTGCGGGTCACGGGCGGCCTCGCGCAGCGCTCCCGGCTCGTTGCGCGCGCCGGGCACGGTGTCCAGCCAGCGGGCCGCCGCGAGCGCGGCCACCACGATCAGCGGCAGGTAGACAGCCGGGACCAGCCGGGGGTACGCGGCGCCGGCGGTGGCCAGCACCGCCAGCCCGACCAGCTGCACCGCCGGTACGCCCAGGTTGCCGCCACCGGCGTTGAGGCCCAGGGCGCGCCCCTTGAGCCGCTGCGGGTAGAAGAGGTTGATGTTCGCCATCGAGGAGGCGAAGTTGCCGCCGCCGACCCCGGTGAGGCAGGCGAGCACCATCAGCGTGGAGTAGGACACCCCTGGTTCCAGCAGCACCGTCATCGGCACCGCTGGCACCAGCAGCAGCAGCGCGCTCACGATCGTCCAGCGGCGGCCACCGAAGCGGGCCACGGCGAGCGTGTACGGCAGTCGCAGCACCGCGCCCAGGGCGGCCGGCACGGCGGTGAGCAGGAACTTCCCGGCCGGGTCGATGCCGTACGCGGGGCCGAGGAAGAGCACGGTCACCGACCAGAGGCTCCACACCGAGAAGCCGACGTGCTCGGCGAAGATCGACACCCAGAGGTTGCGCCGGGCGATGGGCGCACCGGTCGTCCGCCAGAAGTCGGGGTCCTCGGGACGCCAGTCGTCGAGCGTGTGCCGGCGGCCGGTGACGGTCGGGGGTCCGGCGGTGACTGCGGTGCTGGTGAGCGTGCTCACGGCGGCTCCTCCTCGTCGGTGTGACGAGGTGAGACGCTAGGAACGCCCGGTTACCCGGCGGTGCCCGTCGCGGGTCGGGCCGGAAACGGGCAGCGCACCGGGGCCCGGCGGCGATGGTGAGGTCGACGGTCAGAGTTGCTGGAGGATGCGCAGGGCGCGGCCGACCCGGAGCATGGTGTCGGTGTCGGCGACGTCCACGCAGTCGGTGAACCACTTCTTCATCGGTGAGGAGATCCGGTCGGGCATCACCACGTACCGGCCCATCGCGACGGCGAGCGGGGAGTCGCGCAGCAGCGATTCCTCGACGACCTCGACCACGATCACGATGGGTACGTCGGTGGAGTTGTAGACATCCGAGCTGATCACGAGGCCGAGGCGTTCGCGGGCGCCCTCGATGCGCCAGACCTCGCCTCTACGCAGCACGCGGCCGTCCGCCGGAGAGCAGGTCGTTGACCATGCCCGCCTCGCGGGCGTCGGCGAGGGCGGCGGACTCCAGGTCGAGGCCGGCGCGGCCCACGGCGGCGGCGTGCGCGGTGAAGACCTCGCGCAGCGCCTTCTCCCGGGCGGCCTGGTCCATCCATGCGGAGAGCGACAGCCCTTCGCGCTTGGCGAACCGCCGCGCCTCCTCGATCGTCTCGTCGGTGAACGACAGAGTCACCTTGGCAGTCATGTCGAGCAGACTACCCAGCGGTATGACCAACAGTCATCCCCCTGCTCACCGGCTCGCGGCCGGACGGCGAAACGCACATTCCGCCGACCGTCACCGGACGCGACCGCCGAACACCGCGAAGCGCCACTCCTTGAAGTAGCAGTCGACGTCGACCAGACCGGCCTCGGCGAGCCACCGGCACTGGTCGTCGACGGTCGCCGGCCGGTCGTGGCGCATCCGCGCCTGGGAGGCCCCGATCTCGGCGGGGGACGCGCCCAGCTCGGCGATCCGCTCCAGCCACACCTCGTCGTAGCGCCGGTCCAGCTCCGGGGTCGGACCGGCGACCTGCTCGGCGTTGACGAACACCCCGCCCGGCGCCAGCGCGTCGGCGGCCCGCCGGTAGAGCGCGCGCTTGCCGGCGTCGTCCAGGTGGTGGATCGCGAGCGCGCTGACCACCGCGTCGTACGGGCCCGGCGGCAGTTCGTCGGCCAGGTCGGCCTGGACCGTCCGGTGTGGCACGGACCGCGCGGCCAACTGGTCGGTGGCCCGGGCGAGCATCGCGGGCGCTCCGTCCACCAGGGTCAGCCGTACCCCGGGCACCGCGGCGGACAGCAGCAGCGAGAGCAGCCCGGTGCCCGCGCCCAGGTCCAACACCTCGGGGGTACGCCCGGCGGCGAGCGCGGCGCGCAGCGGCGGCGCGGCCACCTGGACGGCGGTGCCGTAGAAGGCGTCGAAGCACGGCACCAGCCGCCTGCGCGACTCGTCGTAGGTGCCGGCCACCGCGTCGAAGACGTCCGTCACACTCATCGCGATCTCCCATTTAATGAGACAGATTTCCCACATGATAGACGCCGCACCGGACGTGGGCACGTCCTCGACCAGTGACTGGGACGGAGGCGGCGACGATGCCGTCGACGATTCGGCTCCACAGCGTCCACCCGACCCTCCATCGCGCCCGCTGCCCCGGTGCGGTGTGAGCCCCACTTGACAGGACCGAAACAGAGGAGACCCGGACCGGAAACCGCCCGCCGGCACGCTTTCCCGACATGACAGACGGTGCACGGTCGGCGACTCGACCGGGGCGGGCGCCCCGGGAGGTGGCGACGCACTGCCCGTACTGCGCCCTCCAGTGCGGCATGACCCTGCGCGCCGACGACGGCGGGGTGACCGTGCTCCCGCGCCAGTTCCCCACCAACCGCGGCGGACTCTGCCAGAAGGGCTGGACCGCCGCCGACCTGCTCGACCACCCGGACCGGCTGACCACTCCCCTCCTGCGCGACGCGGCCACCGGCGAGCTGCGTCCGGCCAGTTGGGACGCCGCGCTGGACCGGATCGCCGCCGGCATCCGCGCCGTCCAGGACAGCGCCGGCCGGGACGCCGTCGCCGTGTTCGGCGGCGGCGGCCTGACCAACGAGAAGGCGTACGCCCTCGGGAAGTTCGCCCGGATCGGGCTGCGCACCCGGCACATCGACTACAACGGACGGTTCTGCATGTCCTCGGCGGCGGCAGCCGGGATGCGCGCCTTCGGCATCGACCGAGGGCTGCCGTTCCCGCTCGCCGACCTGGGTCGCGCCGACACCCTGCTGCTGGTCGGCGCCAACCCGGCGGAGACCATGCCGCCGCTGGTGCGCTGGCTCACCGAGCAACGCCAGGCCGGCGGTCGGCTGATCGTCGTCGACCCCCGGGTCACCGCCACCGCCCGGCAGGCCGACCTGCACCTGCAACCGCTGCCCGGCACCGACCTCGCGGTGGCCAACGCGCTGCTGCACATCGCGCTCACCGAGGGTTGGGTCGACGAGGCGTACGTGGCCGGGCGGACCACCGGCTTCGAGGCGGTCCGCCGCAGCGTCGCCGCCTGGTGGCCGGCCCGCGCCGAACAGCTCTCCGGGGTGCCGGTGGCCGACCTGGAGGCGACCGCCCGGGCGTTGGGCACCGACGGTCGGGTGATCATCCTGACCGCGCGCGGTGCCGAGCAGCACGCCAAGGGCGTGGACACCGTCACCGCGTACGTCAATCTGGCCCTGGCCCTCGGGCTGCCCGGCCGGGACGGTTCGGGGTACGGCTGTCTCACCGGCCAGGGCAACGGCCAGGGCGGACGGGAGCACGGGCAGAAGGCCGACCAGCTCCCCGGCTACCGGCGGATCGACGACCCGGCGGCCCGGGAACACGTCGCCGGGGTCTGGGGCGTGCCTGCGGACGAGCTGCCCGGCCCGGGGGTTCCGGCGTACCAACTGCTCGACTCGCTCGGCACCCCGCACGGCCCGCACGCACTGCTGGTGTTCGGCTCGAACCCGGTGGTCTCGGCGCCCCGGGCGGCCCGGATCGAACGCCGGCTGCGCGATCTCGACCTGCTGGTCGTCGCCGACCTGCTGCTCTCCGAGACGGCCGCGCTGGCGGACGTGGTGCTGCCCACCGCCCAGTGGGCCGAGGAGGACGGCACGATGACCAACCTGGAGGGTCGGGTGCTGCGTCGCCGCGCGCTGCGCCCACCCCCACCCGGGGTCCGGACCGACCTGGCCATCATCGCCGACCTGGCGGAACGGCTGGACGGCGCCGAGACGGCCGCCGCGCGATTCCCCACCGACCCGGCCGCCGTCTTCACCGAGCTGCGCCGCGCGTCCGCCGGTGGGCTGGCCGACTACGCCGGCATCAGCTGGGACCGGATCGACGCCGCCGACGGCGTCCACTGGCCCTGCCCCAACGAGGACGGGCCGGACACACCACGGCTCTTCGCCGACCGCTTCGCCACCCCGGACGGCCGGGCCCGCTTCCACCCCGTCGACCACCGGCCGGCCGCCGAGGAGGTGTGCGCCACGTACCCGCTGCACTTCACCACCGGCCGGGTGCTGGCCCAGTACCAGTCCGGCACGCAGACCCGCCGGGTGGCCGCGCTGCGCCGCGCCGCGCCCGACGCGTTCGTCGAGCTGCACCCCGACCTGGCGGCCCGGCTCGGCATCGACGACGGCGACCCGGTGCTGGTCACGTCCCGCCGGGGTGAACTGCGCGCTCCGGCACGACTGAGCACGGGCATCCGACCGGACACCGTCTTCGCGCCGTTCCACTGGGCCGGGGCCGCCCGGGCCAACTCGGTGACCAACGACGCGGTGGACCCGATCTCCGGGATGCCCGAGTTCAAGATCTGCGCGGTCCGGGTGGAGAAGGCATGAGCACCCGGATCGTGATCGTCGGCAACGGGATGGCGGGCGCCCGCCTCGCGGGCGAGCTGCACGCCCGCGAGGGGGACCGGAAGGTCACGGTCCTCGGGGCCGAGCCGCACCGCGCGTACAACCGGATCCTGCTGTCCACCCTGCTGGCCGGCCGGATCGGCGAGCCGGACGTGGAGTTGACCGAGGCCGCCGGGCACGGCATCGACACGCGCACCGGCGTACCCGTGACCACGGTGGACCGGTCCGCCCGGGAGGTCCGCACCGCCGACGGCGAACGCATCGCCTACGACCACCTCGTCCTCGCCACCGGCGCCCGGGCCGTGGTGCCGTCCCTGCCCGGCCTCGACCCGACCGACCTGCCGCCGAGGGTCGTCCCGTTCCGGACCCTGGACGACTGCCGGCGGATCATCGCGGCGGCGGACGGCGCCCGCAGCGCCCTCGTGCTCGGCGGCGGGCTGCTCGGCCTGGAGGCCGCCCGAGGGCTGGCCACCCGAGGGCTGACCACGACCGTGGTGCACCACACCGGGCACCTGATGGAACGCCAGCTCGACCCGGCGGCCAGCGCCGTGCTCGCCGGCACGCTCGCCGGCCTCGGCGTCACCAGCCAACTCGCCGTACCGGCCACCGGCGTGGTCGCGGACGACACCGGCGTACGCCTCGACCTGGCCGACGGCCGGTCGTTGCGCGCCGACCTGCTGGTGCTCTCCTGCGGGGTACGCCCGGACACCGCCCTCGCGCGGGCCGCCGGGTTGACCGTGCGGCGCGGTGTGGTGGTGGACGACCGGCTGCGCACCGACGACAGGTCCATCTCGGCAATCGGCGACTGCGCCGAGCACGACGGCACGCTCACCGGCCTGGTGGCACCCGCCTGGGCGCAGGCCCGGGTGCTCGCCGACGTGCTGACCGGCACCGACCCGCTGGCCCGCTACCGGCCCCGGCCGGTGGTGACCCGGCTGAAGGCGGCCGGGATCGACCTGGCCGCCATGGGTGACGCGGTGGGCGGCGAACCGGGCGAGGAGCTGACGTTCACCGACCCGGCACGGGGAACGTACGCCCGGTTGCGGATCCGCGACGAGCGTCTGGTCGGCGCGATCCTGCTCGGCGACAACCCGGCGGTCGGCACGGTGATCCAACTGTTCGACCGTGGCCATCCGGTGCCGGCCGACCGGCGGGCGCTGCTGCTGGGCCGGGCGCTGGGCGGGACCGCCGCCGCACCGGCCGCCTCGCCGGCGCTGATGCCGGACGCGGCCACCGTCTGCCAGTGCAACACGGTGACCAAGGGCGCGCTGGTGCGGTGTTGGCGCTCCGGCGCCCGGACTGTCGACGCGGTGGTGGCGGCGACCCGCGCCGGCACCGGATGCGGCGGCTGCCGCGACGCGGTGGGCGGCATCGTCGACTGGCTGTCCGAAGCGGAATCGGTGGAGGTGACGCGATGAGCGGCGACCTGGTGGTCATCGGCAACGGCATGGTCGGGCAACGTTTCGTCGACGCGCTGCGCGCCCGGGACCCGCTGGGGACCTGGCGGGTGACCGTGCTGGGCGAGGAGCGGCGAGCGGCGTACGACCGGGTGCGGCTCTCGGCGTTCTTCGACGGGGTGAGCGAGGACGACCTCAACCTGCACACCCCGCACGACGGTGTCCGGGTGCGCCTGGGCGAGCCGGCCACCGCCATCGACCGGGACCGGCGGGTGGTGACCACCGCCGGCGGCGAGTACCCCTACGACGCGCTGGTGCTGGCCACCGGCTCGTACGCGTTCGTGCCGCCGGTGCCCGGCACGGAACTGCCAGGCGTCTTCGTCTACCGGACCCTCGACGACCTGACGGCGATCCGGGCGTACGCGCGGGGCCGGCGGGTCGGCGCGGTGATCGGCGGCGGGCTGCTCGGGTTGGAGGCGGCGAACGCCCTGCGCCTGCTGGGCCTGAGCACCGACGTGGTCGAGTTCGCGCCCCGCCTGATGCCGGTGCAGGTGGACCAGGCCGGCGGGGCGATGCTGCGGCGCTACGTCGAGGAGTTGGGCGTGCGTACCCACCTGGGGGTGGCCACCACCGCGATCCGGTCCGGTCCGGACGGCGCCGTCTCCGCCCTGGAACTCTCCGACGGCAGCACCGTCGACGCCGACCTGGTGGTGGTGGCCGCCGGCATCCGCCCGCGCGACGAGCTGGCCCGTACCGCCGGACTGCCGGTGGGGCCGCGCGGCGGGGTGCTTGTCGACGAGGCGTGCCGCAGCGCCGACGAGCGGATCTGGGCGGTCGGCGAGTGCGCGGCCGTCGACGGCACCTGCCACGGCCTGGTCGCGCCCGGGTACGCGACGGCCGAGGTGGTCGCCGACCGGCTGGTCGGCGGCGCGGCGACCTTCCCGGGCGCGGACACCGCCACCAAACTCAAGCTGCTCGGCGTCGACGTGGCCTCGTTCGGCGACGCGCACGGCACGACCCCGGGCTGCCTGGACGTCACGTTCACCGATCCGGCGACCCGGGTGTACGCGAAGCTGGTCCTCTCCGACGACGCGCACACCCTGCTCGGCGGGGTGCTGGTCGGCGACGCCAGCGCGTACCCGACGTTGCGGGCCAGTGTCGGCGGTCCCCTGCCGGCCGCGCCGCTGGCGCTGCTCGCCCCCGACGGTGGCGGCGCGGACGCCGGCGCGCTGCCCGCCACCGCGCAGGTCTGCTCCTGCAACGCGGTGACCCGGGGCGACGTGGACGCCGCCATCGCCGACGGCTGCGCGGACGTGCCGGCGTTGAAGGCGTGCACCCGGGCGGGCACGAGCTGCGGTTCCTGTGTGCCGATGCTGAAGCAGCTGCTGGACGCGGCCGGGGTGGCCCAGTCCAGCGCGCTGTGCGAGCACTTCGACGTCAGCCGGCGGGAGCTGTTCGAGATCGTCCGGGTACGCGGCATCCGCACCTTCTCCCGGCTGGTCGCCGAGCACGGCCGGGGGCGCGGCTGCGACATCTGCAAGCCGGTGGTGGCATCCATCCTCGCGTCGCTGGGCAGCGGACACGTGCTCGACGGCGAGCAGGCGTCGTTGCAGGACACCAACGACCACTTCCTCGCCAACCTGCAACGCGACGGCAGCTACTCGGTGGTGCCCCGGATCCCCGGCGGCGAGATCACCCCGGAGAAGCTCATCGTCATCGGTGAGGTCGCCCGGGACTTCCAGCTCTACACGAAGATCACCGGTGGGCAGCGGATCGACCTGTTCGGCGCGCGGGTGGAGCAGCTGCCGCAGATCTGGCGGCGACTCGTGGACGCCGGCTTCGAGTCCGGTCACGCGTACGGCAAGGCACTGCGCACGGTGAAGTCCTGCGTCGGCGAGACCTGGTGCCGGTACGGCGTACAGGACTCGGTGGGGTTGGCCGTGGCGCTGGAGCTGCGCTACCGGGGGCTGCGCGCACCGCACAAGCTCAAGTCGGCGGTCTCCGGCTGCGCCCGCGAGTGCGCCGAGGCCCGCAGCAAGGACTTCGGCATCATCGCCACCGAGACCGGCTGGAACCTGTACGTCGGCGGCAACGGCGGTTTCCGGCCCCGGCACGCCGACCTGTTCGCCACCGACCTGTCCACCGAGGCGCTGATCACCCTCATCGACAGGTTCCTGATCTACTACATCCGCACCGCCGACCGGCTGCAACGCACCGCTGGCTGGATCGAGGCGCTCGACGGCGGCCTGGACCACCTGCGCGCCGTGATCGTGGACGACTCCCTGGGCCTCTGCGCCGACCTCGACGCGGCGATGGCCCGACACGTGGAGTCGTACTCCGACGAGTGGCGTGACGTGCTGGAGGACCCGGACCGGCTGCGCCGCTACACCTCGTTCGTCAACGCTCCCGACGTGCCCGACCCGTCGATCACCTTCGCGCTCGAGCGCGGGCAACCGGTGCCCGCGCGCGGTGACACCCCGGCCGAAGGTCGCCGTCGGCAACCGGTCGCGCTGGGCCTACCGGAGGTACGGCGATGAACCCCACCATCACCCTGGACTGGACCGCGATCTGCCCCGTCGACCGGCTCGAACCCGATCGGGGCGTCGCCGCCCTGGTCGACGGCGTACAGGTCGCCCTCTTCCGGACCGCCGACGGGCTGTTCGCCATCGACAACCGCGATCCCGTCTCCGGGGCGTACGTCCTGTCCCGGGGCATCGTCGGCAGCCGGGGCGGGGTCCCCACGGTCGCCTCACCGCTGCACAAGCAGGTGTACGACCTGCGCACCGGGCACTGCCTCGACCTGCCCGGCGTCGCCGTGGCCCGACACGACGCGCGGTGCCGCGACGGGCTGGTCGAAGTGCGGCTGCGACAGGAGGGTTGATGCGGGACGAACTGGCCGGCTTCACCATCGGGGTGACCGCCGACCGGCGGCGCGACGAGCTGGCCGCGCTGCTGGAACGCCGGGGCGCGCGGGTGGTGCTCGCCCCGGCCCTGCGGATCGTGCCGCTGTCCGACGACACCGAACTGCGCGAGGCGACCCGCGCCTGCCTGGACCAACCGCCGGACATCCTGATGGCCAACACGGGCATCGGCATGCGCGGGTGGCTGGAGGCGGCCGAGGGGTGGGGGCTCGCCGAGCCGCTGCGCTCGGTGCTGGCCGGGTCGTACGTGGTGGCCCGGGGTCCCAAGGCGCGTGGCGCGATCCGGGCGGCAGGGCTGCACGACCAGTGGTCGCCGGCCTCGGAGAGCTGCGACGAGGTGGTCGACCATCTGCGGCGGCGGGGCGTGGCCGGGCAGGTGATCGCCATGCAGCTGCACGGCGAGCGGCAACCGGAGTGCACGCTCGCGCTGGAGGCCGCCGGCGCCACGGTGATCGAGGTGCCGGTCTACCGGTGGGCGCCACCCACCGACCCGGCGCCGCTGCACCGACTGATCGACCTGATCGCCGGACGGCTGGTGGACGCGGTCACGTTCACCTCGGCGCCGGCGGCCGAGGCCCTGCTGCGCGCGGCCGGGGACCGCAGCGAGGCCGTGCTGTCCGCGTTCCGCGCCGACGTGCTGGCCAGCTGCGTGGGCGCGGTCACCGCCGAGCCACTGCTCCGGCACGGGATACCGGTGAGCGCACCCGGCCGGGCCCGGCTCGGCGCGCTCGTGCGCACAATCGTCGACGAGCTGCCCCGCCGGACCGTGACGTTGAAGGCCGCCGGGCACCTGCTCACCCTGCGCGGGCACGCCGCCGTGATCGACGGCGAACTGCGCCCGCTCGCACCCGCCCCGATGGCGGTGCTGCGGGCGTTGGCCCAGTCGCCCGGCCGGGTGCTGTCGCGTACCGCCCTGCTGCGGACGCTGCCCCGGGGCGCGGACGAACACGCCGTGGAGATGGCCGTCGCCCGCCTCCGGGCCGGCCTGCGCGCCCCGCGCGTGGTGCAGACCGTGGTCAAGCGGGGCTACCGGCTCCGGGTGGACTGACGCGTCGCGGCCGGCCGGTACGGGACCGGCCGACCGCGACGGGCTCAGCCGACAGGCGTGGGGAAACCCCGACCGTGCTCGGCCTGGAGCCGCAGCATGGCGTGCTCGACCACCGTCACCAGCACCTGCTTGACCGAGTCCCGGTGCCGGGCGTCGGTCATCACCAGCGGCACCTGCGGCGAGATGGCCAGGGCCTCACGGACCTCGTCCGCCTCGTACTGCGGGGCGCCGTCGAACCGGTTCAGCGCCACCACGTACGGCAGGTTGCGGTTCTCGAAGTAGTCCAGCGGTGCGAACGCGTCGGTGATCCGGCGGGTGTCCACCAGCACTGCGGCACCCACCGCACCCCTGATGATCTCGTCCCACATGAACCAGAACCGGGTCTGACCGGGTGTACCGAAGAGGTACAGGATCAGGTCCTGGGCCATCGTGATCCGGCCGAAGTCCATGGCGACCGTGGTGGTCTCCTTGCCCGGCACCTTGGACGGATCGTCGATGCCGACACCGGCCGCGGTCATCACCGCCTCGGTGGTCAACGGCGTGATCTCGGAGATCGAGCCGACCAGCGTCGTCTTACCGACGCCGAAACCGCCCGCGACGACGATCTTCGCGGAGACGATTCCCCGGCTCTGCCGCCCCCCAGCGGGGTCATAGCCTGCGAAGTCCACTTAGCACCCTTCCAAGCAGTTCCATCCGCTCCTCGAACCCCTCGGCGGGAGCAGCAGTGTGTAACGTCAGCAGGCTCTCGGCCACCATGTCGGCGACCAACACCCGGGCGACGCCCAGCGGCATCCGGGTGTACGCGGCGATCTCCGCCAGCGACTGTGCCCGGCCTTCACAGACCGTGGCGATTCGGTGCTTGTCGTGCCCGGCGAAGCGGGACTCGGCGACCTGGGTGAGCGAAGCCGTGAGGACCGCCTCGAGAGCGATGTCCTGCCGGGGTTCCGTCCGACCACGGGTGACCGCGTACGGACGCACCAGAGCACCACGCGGGTCAACGCGTCGTTGGTCCATCCTCGGTCACCTCCTCGTCCCCGTCCGGAGGCGGCGTACGCCGCCTCCCGTTCCCTGCCCGGAGCGCGGTCCACGCGCCGGGCCCGGTGCTACGAACGCACCGCGTCCCGCGGCAGCGGCACCAACGCGGCACCGACCCGCTCGACCAGCAACGCCATCTCGTAACCGACCTGGCCCACGTCACAGCTGCGGGCGGCCAGCACGGCCATCGACGAGCCGTCGCTGATCGACATGAGGAAGAGGTATCCGCTGTCCATCTCGATGACTGTCTGCAACACCCCGCCCGCGCTGAACATCCGGGCCGCGCCCTCGGTCAGGCTCACCACGCCGGAGGTGATCGCGGCGAGCTGGTCCGCCCGGTCCCCCGGCAGGTCCCGGGAGGACGCGAGCAGCAGCCCGTCGGCGGACACCGCCACCACGTGGGCGATACCCGCCACGCTGTCGGCGAAGTTGGTGAGCAGCCAACCCATGTCCTGCATGGCAGCTGGCCTGTTCATCGGCTCTCCTTGGTCGAGGTGCTGTTCTGGTCCGTCCCGGCCGTCCGGCCGCGCTGCACGCCGCGGTGGTAGGCCGACAACAGGCCGCGTACTTCATCGGGCGTGCGCCGGCTGCGGTCCCGGCCGCTCTTCGGCTCGATGCCGCCGGGCACGAGCTGCGCCTGCGGCACCCGCTTGGGCAGGCCCGAGCGGGTCGTGCCGGCGGCGGCCGGTTCTGCGGCCCGACTGGCCCGCGACCAGCCTTCGTCAGCCGCGGTCCGCCAGGCGCTCGGGTCCACGGGCGGCGCGGTGGGCGCGCTCGGAGCCGTGGGCGTTGCCGGAGCCGTGCTACGCGGCACCGGCGGGGGCGTGTACGACGGTGGCGGCGTGGGCGCCGAGGCACCCCTGCTGCTGCCGCCTCCGTTGCTGAATCCGTCCATGCTCCCCGTGCTCTGTCCTCCGGTGCCGTCGCCCGAGCTGCCCGGCGTACGGGTCGGCAGCGGCGGCCGGGCCGGCGCGGCGGCCGGCGCGGACGTCGCGGTCGGCTGGCTGCCGACGCCCGTGCGCAGACCGGCGTCGGCCGTGGCGGTAGCCGCCGGTGGTGTGTCGAACTGCGGCCGGGTGAAGATCGCGGTGGCGTCGTCGCCGTGCGACCGGAACCAGACCGCCTCCATCTCCCGGAAGATCGGCGCCTCGGCGGGGAAGTCGGGGCGGGTGCTGACCGGGGCGGGCACCGACGGCGCCGGCGGCGGGGCCACCGATGGCGCGGGCGGCGGTGCGACAGCCCCGGGGCCGGCGACCGGTCCGACCGGCAGCACCGGCGCGGTACGCCCGTCGGCGCCGTCCGCCCCCGAGCCGCGCCGGGGCAGCGGGGCGACGGTCGGGTACGCCACGGTCGGGCTGCCCACCGAGGCGCCCACGCCGTTGCTGTAGGCGGGTCGGGCCGGCGGGACCGGGGCGGCCGGGGACGGCACGGGTGGCGACGCCGGCTGCGCTCCGGTGAAGCCGCCCGCCTGCACGGCCGGGGTGGTGTCCCGCGAATCCAACGGCGACTGCCACTGCGTCGGCGCGGGCGGGCTGCTGCGCCACTGGTCGGGCAGCGTCGCCGCGGCGGTGCCGGCACCGGCGTACGACTCGGCGTGACCGGCCGGGGTGAGCGGCGCCTGCTCGACAGCCATCGGCTGGCGCGGCCGGGTCAGCACCTGCTCGCGACCACGGTTGCTGGGCAGCACCACGGTGGTGGCGGGGAGCGTCACCTGGGCGACGGTGCCGCCCTCCACGTTGCGGCGCAACTCCACCCGGATGCCGTAGCGGGAGGCGAGCCGGCTCACCACGGCCAGACCCATCAGCCGGAACGCGGCGACGTCCACGCTCGGCGGCGCGGCGAGGCGCCGGTTGAGCGAGTCGAGCTGGTCGTCGGTGAGGCCCAGGCCGCGGTCCTCGATCTGGATCAGCACGTAGTCGCGGATCCGGCGGCCGTCGGCGACCACCGTCGTGTTCGGCGGCGAGAACCGGGTCGCGTTGTCGAGCAGCTCGGCGACGAGGCGTACCACGTCGTTGACCGCGTGCGCGGCCACCGAGATGTCGGTGTCCACGGTGCCGAACTCGATGCGGTTGTACAGCTCCACCTCGGACTGCGCGGCGCGCAGCACGTCCACCACGAGCGCGTCGTCGCGACGCGGTACGGCGGAGTCGGCGCCGGCCAGGACCAGCAGGTTCTCGTCGTTGCGCCGCATTCGGGTGGCCAGGTGGTCCAGCTCGAAGAGCTGCGCGAGCCGCTTCGGGTCCTCCTCGCCGCGCTCGATCGCGTCCAGTTCGCCGATCATCCGGTCGACGAGGGTCTGACTGCGGCGGGCCAGGTTGAGGAACATCGCGGAGACGCTGGTACGCAGTGCGGCCTGCTCGGCCGCGACGCGTACCGCCTCGCGGTGTACGACGTTGAAGGCCAGGGCCACCTGACCGACCTCGTCGCGGGTGTTGAGCTGGATCGGATCCCGGACCTGCCGGACGATCTCGTCCACCCCGCCGTCGCCCACGCTGCCCATGTTCTGCAGCCGCTGCACGGCGTCGGGCAGGTCGTGGTTGGCCACCGACAGGGCACCCTCGCGCAGTCGGCGCAGCGAATGGTTCAGCGAACGGGCCAGCACCACGGCCAGCGTCACGGCGATGATCAGGGTGAGCAGCACCAGCACCGACTCGACCACGGCCTGCTGGATGACGTCCGATCGCGCCTGGTCGGCCTGGTCGAGCAGGCGGTTCTGGAGTTGGACCTCGGCCCAGCGCATCAGGTCGTTGACGGCGCCGATGGCGGCTGTGGCGTCCTGCGCGCTGACCAGCGGACGCTGCCCGACGGAGCGGACGAGGTCGGTGGCGACCCGGTCGGAGAGGCCGACGGCGTCACCGGAGACGGTGCTGTCGACGAGCGCCCGCTGCACCGGGTCGGCGGCGAGCGAGAAGGCGACCAGGGCCTCCTGCTGGCTGGTCAGGGTGGCCACGAAGGAGGAGAACTGTTCCTCGTCGAGCTGGCCGGCGGTCAGCGCGGTGAAGGCCACCGCCTGCTCCTCGGCCACCGAAGCCTTCGCCCGGGCGAACGCGGCGACGGCGCGGCGGCTGTCCGACAGGCTCTCGTCGCCGGGCAGTTGGGCAAGCCCGTCCCCGTACGCGACCAGGTCGGTGAGGATGACGCCGTACCGCAGTACCGCCTCGGCGACCGCCATCTGACGGCGGTCGAGCACCTCCTGCCGGGTGCCGTCCAGGGTGGACAGGTGCTCGTCGATCGCCGCCAGCCGGTCCCGCAGTGCCGCCGGCACCTCGCCGATCCGGCCCCGCTCGGCGCGGTACTCGTCGATCCGCTGCTGGGTCTGCCGGACCCGCAGGTTGAACGCGTCGGCCGGCTGCTGCGGGGTGGCCAGGTAGGCGGCGGCGGCCATCCGCTCGGACTGGAGGTCCTGCGTGAGCGCGCTGACGTCGATGGAGAGCGCGGTGAGTGACCGTGCCCGGGTGGCGTCGAAGGCGCCCTCGCCGACCGAGATCAGCCGGACCGTGGCAAGGGCGATCACCGCCGCCACGGGGACGACCAGGATCAGCGCCAGCTTGGACCGGATCCGGGCGTCACGCAGCCTCGGCAGCCCCCGGCGTGGACGTCGCGTGGCGTCCCCGAGTGCGGGCAGGGTCGTCGGTCCGGTGCTCACGACATCGCCTCCGTCGTTTCTTCCCCGCCTGACCCGCCGAACCGTGCCGTAAGCGGAGGGGACCACGCGCGGCACGGCCGCGATTTCATCAGAGAAGATCCTGTTTGGGAAGCCGCAGCGAGGTAGGAAAGGGTCGGACGGCGCGGAACCCGTGATCCGGTCAACTGATACCTTCATTTCCGCAAGCCCCTGAACAGGGCATGTAACTCCAGAGTGGTCACGCGTGTATGCAAAGTGAGCTTTTGCAAACATTGCGTTACCCCAGCATGTGGGATGGCCGTCCCGAAAATGCAACCGGGGTCCGCGCTTGACCACAGCGCCGGCCATTGGCAAGGTTTTGCAGGCTTCGCGCACACCGTACGGCAGAGGAGATACCGTCCTCCACTGAGGACGGATTAGCGGCGGTGACCGGGCAGCGCCCGCGCCCGCACCTGGAGGACTGAGTTGAGCCCCATCCGCTCCGCGACCATCGCGGCGCTCGCATCGGCCGTAGTTGCCACCACGCTCACCGGCTGCCAGTTCGGCGGGGACGACAAGGACACGAGTCCGATCGTGATCGCCGCGGACCTCGAACTCTCCGGCGCCGCCGCCCCCGTCGGGCGGGCATACCAGCGCGCGCTGGAACTCAAGCGGGACCAGTTGAACTCGTCCGGAGCACTGAACGGCCGGAAGGTCGAGCTGAAGGTCAAGGACAACCGTTCCGACGCCGCCGAGTCACTGCGCAACATCGCCGACTTCAGCAGCGATTCCCAAGTCAGCGCCATCATCATGGGCGGCTGTAACGAATGCGCGGTGGGTGCGGTCGGTACCATCAACGAGAAGCGGATTCCCACCATTGCGCTCGCCGCTTCCGGTGCGATCGCCTCCCCGGTCGCCGAACGGCGCTACGTGTTCAAGCTGGGCCCGAACGCCGCCGACAGCGCCGCCGCACTCACCACCGAACTGCGCCGCAAGGCGGTCCGCAAGGTGGGTCTGCTCTACAGCGACGACGACTACGGCCGGGAGGGCGCGACCGCACTGCGCCGCGAGCTGGCCAAGGCCAACATCAAGGCGTCCGCTGAGCAGGTGGTGAAGACCACCGACACCGAGGTCAGCCAGCAGATCGGCCAGCTCACCTCGAAGAAGCCGGACGCGCTGGTCATCTGGACGCCGCCGGAGCAGGCGACGCTGGCCGCCACGACAGCCCAGCAGGCCGCCTTCCGTGGGTCGCTCTTCTTCGACGCGGCAGCGGCCGGTGACCTGTTCCTCGGCGCCGCGGCCCGCGCCACCGAACAGGCCACGCTGATCTTCACGCAGACGATGGTGATCGACGACGTGATCGCCACCACGCCGGCGAAGGCGGCCCGGCGGCAGTGGTTCCAGGACTACACCGCGCGCTACGGCGGGTACAACGGATCGTCGTCGTTCGCGGCCGACGCCGTGCAGCTGATCGCCGACGCCGAACTGCGCGCCGGCGGCGAGCCCGGCAAGGTCGACCGCGGCGGCATCCGGGACGTGCTGGAGACGTCCCAGATGGACGGCCTCTCCGGCCCGATCCGGATGACGCCGGACAACCACTCCGGGCTGATGCCGCAGGCTCTCACCACGCTGGTGGCCCGCAACGGCCGGTGGCGGCTGGCGGGCTGAACCCCACCACGAACGGCGAGGGCCGGCCTCCTGTCGGGGGGCCGGCCCTCGCCGTTGTTCGGGGGGTGGAGCCGTCAGCGGCTGCTGGTGGTCTCGCGCACCCAGGGCAGGGCGATCCGCTCGATGAGCAGGAGCGCCGAGTAGAGCAGGATGCTCACCAGCGCCACCAGCATGATCGCCGCCCAGGCGGTGGCGGTGTCGCCGACGCCCGCGTACTGGAGGATGACGTAACCCAGGCCGCTCTCGCCGGCCTGGAACTCACCGATCACCGCGCCAATCGCGGCAAGCGGCATGGCCACCTTGAGACCGACGAAGATCTGCGGCAGCGCCGCCGGGAAACGCACCTTGCGGAACGCCTGCCAGCGGGAGGCGTTCCAGGACCGCACCAGCTCCGCCAGGTCGGCCGGGGTGGTGGTCAACCCGGTCGCGGTGGAGAGCACGATCGGGAAGAAGCACAGCAGGAACACCATGGTCAGGATGGGCTTCTGACCCCAGCCCAGCGCCACCACCAGCAGCGGGCCCAGCGTGATCTTCGGCACCGCGTTCACCGCGACGAGCAGCGGGGTGAACATCCGCTCCACAGTGCGGGAGCTGGCCAGGGAGAGTCCGATCAGGACACCGGCGGCCGCCGACAGGGCGAACCCGAACAGGATCTCCAGCAGCGTGTCCCAGGTGTGTTCCAACATCCGGGCGGGCTTGTCGACGAACGCGGTGAGCACGTCACCCGGCGGTGGCAGGGCGGCCGGGTGGACCAGCTCCAGCCGGGCGATGAGCCACCACGCCGCCAGGGCGACGAGGATGCCGGCCACGGGCAGCAGCGTCGCCCCGGTCCCGGCGCGCAGGCCGGCGCCCCGACCCGCCTCGCGGCCGGGGCCCGGAGGCGGGGTCGCCGCCACGGCCGGCTCTGCTGAGCGGACGTCGGTCATCTTCTTCTCCTCGATATCCCACGGCCCGCGGGGGCCGACGAGCGACGGGGGTACGTCCCGCCGGAACCGGCGGAACGTACCCCCTGGTGACGACCGGACGATCAGGCCTTCGGCGCGAGGCTGAAGTCGATGATCTGCTCGGGGGTGATGTTCTGCTTCAACGCGCCGGCGCCCTGCAGGATCGCGATGCTCTTGGCGACCCGGCCGCTGTCGAGCGTGCCGATGGCGGTGCCCGAGTTGCCGGAGCGGACGTACGCGGCCATCAGCTCGAGCTCGGCGGCGGCGGACGCGGTGTTGGTGGCGTCGACGTTCTTCTTCAGCAGGTCGGCGGCCTCCTTCGGGTTCGCCAGGCTGTACTCCAGGCCCTTGAGCAGCGCCGCGGTGAACCGCTTCACCATCTCGGGCTTCTCCTTGGCGATCTTGGAGGAGGTGATCAGCACGTTGCCGTAGAGGTCCTGCATCACGTTGCTGTACGGCAGCATGACAGCCTTCTTCTTGGCCACGGCCTCGATCGTCGGCTGACCGACGACGAACTGGCCGATGCCGTCCACCGAGCCGGAGGCCAGCGTGCCGATCAGTGCCTGCGCCTCACCGTTGACCCAGGTCACCTTGCTGGCGTCCACACCGGCGAGCCGGGCGTACGTCGGGAACAGGTTGCGGACGACGGAGCCGGGGGTGTCGGCGAGCTTCTTGCCCTCGAGGTCCTTCGGGGAGGCGATGTTCTTGCCCTCGACGGTGGCGATGCCGGCCATCGTGCGCTGCTGGATCGCGGCCACCGCGACGAAGTCCTTCGCCTGGCCGTTGCCGAGCTGGAGCAGACCGCCGGTGAGGTCGATCGGCCCGAAGTCGGCCTGTCCGCCGACGACCGTCTGGATGACGCCGCCGGTGCCCTGGCCCGCCTTGATCTCGACGTCGAACCCGGCCTCCTTGAAGAAGCCCTTCTCCTTCGCCACCCAGGCGTAGGAGTCACGACCGAAGTTGCCGAAGGAGGTGAGGTAGGTCACCTTCTCCGGCGTCCCTCCGCTGCCGCCCTTGGCGTCGTCACCCGAATCCGACCCGCTGCTGCACGCGGAGACGAAGGCGAGGGCAGTGGCCAGCGCGGCCGTAGCGACCGTACGGGTCAGCCTTCTCATCAGTAGCACCATGTCCTTTCCGACCGGGGCCGGCAGGCCACCGGAGGGGGTTGTCGCGGCGGAACCGGCGAGAGGGGTGGAAGCCGGCACCGCCATCGTGAGGGGACTCTTCGCGGGCACAGCGTACGAGAAACCCACAGTTGCGACGCCAGGCGTATCGGGTTGCGGAACGGAAACAACATGACGAGCACCCCGGACGGTGCGTTACACAGACACGCCCGCTAGCCTTTGTCGGATTCCTGACCGTCCACTCAGCGGAGGTCCGCCGGAGATGATCCGACTGTCCGGGGTGTCGCGTACCTTCGAGGGCCGGTCCGGCCGGGTCGAAGCCCTGCGCGGCATCGACCTCGACGTCACCGAGGGTGAGTTCGTCGCCGTCCTCGGCCGCTCGGGCTGCGGCAAGTCCACCCTGCTCCGGCTGATCGCCGGGCTTCTCCCGCTGACCGCCGGCGAGATCACCGTCGCCGGTACGCCGATCACGCGGCCCCGCCGCGACATCGCCATGCTCTTCCAGAAACCGGCGCTGCTGCCCTGGCGCAGCGTCCTCGACAACGTCCTGCTGCCGGTCGAGGTCTTCGGCTGGAGCCGCGCCAAGCACCGCGGGCGCGCCCGCGAGCTGCTCGACGTCGCCGGGCTGTCCGGTTTCGAGAAGCGGCTGCCGCACGAACTCTCCGGCGGCATGCAGCAGCGCGTCTCGCTGTGCCGTTCGCTGATCGGCGAACCCCGGGTGATGCTGATGGACGAGCCGTTCTCCGCGCTGGACGCGCTCACCCGCGAGGAACTCTCCGGTGAACTTCAGCGGGTGCACATGGAGAACAAGCCGACCATCGTCTTCGTCACCCACTCGATCGACGAGGCGGTGCTGCTCGCCGACCGGGTGGTCGTCCTGAGCCCCCGCCCCGGCCGGATCCGCAAGGTCGTCGAGGTGACCATCCCCCGCCCCCGCACCCTGGGGCGCAACGCCCACCTGGCCGACGTGGCCCAGGTCAGCGCCGACCTGCACGAGCTGTTGATGGAACGCGACCAGCCGGCCGTGGCCGGCGCGGAAGGACGATGACCATGCGGGTGTCGGTCTTCACCGAGCCGCACCGGGGCGCCAGCTACGACGACCAGCTCCGCTTCGCCAAGCTGGCCGAGGCCGGCGGGTACGAGGGCTTCCTGCGCGCCGACCACTACCAGTCGATGGGCGCCGACCCCGGCCTGCCCGGCCCGACCGACGCCTGGCTGACCCTCGCCGCGCTGGCCCGGGAGACCGAACGCATCCGGCTCGGCACCCTGGTGACGTCGGCCACCTTCCGGTTGCCGGGCCCCCTGGCCGTGATGGTCGCGCAGGTCGACCAGATGAGTGGCGGCCGGGTCGAGTTGGGCATCGGCGCGGGCTGGTACGAGCGCGAACACCTCTCGTACGGCATCCCGTTCCCGGCCGTCGGCGAACGCTTCGACCGGCTGGCCGAGCAACTTGAGGTGATCACCGGTCTGTGGGCGACGCCGTCGGGCGAGACGTACAGCTTCACCGGCGACCACTACCGGCTGGTGGACGCGCCCGCCCTGCCCAAGCCCGTGCAGGTGCCCGGACCACCGATCATCGTGGGCGGACGCGGCCCCAAGCGCACCCCCGACCTGGCCGCCCGGTACGCCACGGAGTTCAACATGCCGTTCAAGTCCGTGGCGGAGACCGCCACGGCGTACGACCGGGTGCGGGAGGCGTGTGACCGCGCCGGCCGGGCCGGGTCCGGGCGTGCGCCGCTGGTGCTCTCCGCCGGGATCGTGGTGGCCATCGGCCGGACTGACGCGGAGGCGCAGCGGCGAGCCGCGCCCCTGCACGAGAAGAGCGCACTGCCACCGGAGGACCCGGTGGTCGGGTCGCCCGCGCAACTCGTGCAGCGGCTCGGCGAGTTCGCCGAGATCGGCGCGACCCGGGTGCACCTGCGGATGACCGACCTCGCCGACCTCGACCACCTCGAGCTGATCGCCGCCGAGGTGCTCCCGCAACTGGACGGAGAACGATGACCAACGTGATCGACGGAACCGAACTCGGGCCGGTGGGCCAGGAGATCGTGTACGAGAACGACCGGGTCCGGGTCTGGCACATCCGGCTCGAACCGGGTGAGCGGCAGCCTCTGCACCGCCACGACCACCCCTACCTGGTGGTGGCGATCGAGGGCGCGAAGAACGTCGTTCAGACCGTCGACGGCACCCTGATCGACGCCGACGAGCCCACCGGTGGCGTGGTCTACCGGGACCCGGGAGCGGTGCACATGCTCACCAATGTCGGAGACACGACTTACCTGGCCCGGCTGGTCGAACTCAAGTAGACCCGCCGGGCGCGGTCCGGCGTGCCGCGCGGCGCGCCGGTGGCGATCCGGTGTACCAGGTGCGTAACGTGCCGGACATGGCCTTTCGGACCTGGGGCAGACTGCTGCTCACGGCGCTCGGGGTGAGCGTGCTGGCCGGGGCCGGTCAGCTCGGTGTCGCGTACGGCTTCGGCATCGTCCGGCTCACCGGCGCTTTCACCGGCACGACCGTCAACCAGTGGCCGGCCCAGCTCGTCTGGGTGGGCTGGTTCGCCGCGAACGCCGCCGTCGCCGGCGCCGTCCTGACCGGACGACTGGCCCGCCGGGACACCCCGGCGGCCGGCACTGGCCGGCAGCTGGCCATCGGTGGCGCCGCCGCGCTGGGCGCCACCGCCGTCGCGCCGCTCTGCATGCAACCCGCCCGGGCCGCCGAGTTGATCTCGGTCGACCCGGTCTGGGCGGTGGGCATCTGCGCCATCCTCGGCGCGATCATCGGAGCGGGCGCGGCCATCGCCGTCCTGCTCCGGCCCGAGCTGGGCTGGAACATGGCGGCCGTGGCCGGCGCGGTCTGGCTGCTGGCGCTGATCTCCGTCCTGCCGTCGCTCGGCACGGCCGGCCCACTGCCCACGGTGCGGCTCGGCGTACTGGAGCCGAGCTGGCTCGACGACGACGCCGCCCAGCGGCTCGCGCTGCTGCTGCTGCCCATCACAGCGCTGCTCGCCGGCGCGGCGACCGCCGGGCTCTCCCGCTGGCGGGGTCAGGTCCCCCTGGTCAGCGGTGCCACCGGCGTGGCCGGTCCGGTCCTGGTGGCGATCGCCTACCTGACCGCCGGCCCCGGGGACGCGGTGGACCGCTACCAGACCACCCCCTACTACGGCGCGCTGATCGCGGTCCTCGCCGGTGCGCTCGGCGCGGCGGCGGCAGCCCTGCTGCGCTGGCCGGTACGCGCCCGTGGCACCGACCCGCAGGTGGTCGAGCCGACCACCATCCTGCGTCCACTGCCCGCCGGCCCAGCCCTGCCCGGTGCCAGGTCGGCCGGTGCGGCGGACGACCTCGACGCCACCGGTCACCCGGCGGACGAGCCAACCGCCACCGGGCGCACCGCACTCGCGACGTTCGCCGGCACGACCACCACCCCGGGGCGGACGGGGTCCGGCCCGGTCACCACCGACGGCGCGGTACGTACCGTTCCGGCGCACTGGGACTGGCCGGGGACCACGGCGAGCGGCCAGCACGGCCCGGCCGCCGCCTCTCCCCTCGCCGGGCTCGACTCGTCGCTGGGCGCCGAGGTGTCGGACCATCCGCTGGGCAGCACCGCTGGCCGCACGCTCCCGCCCACGGACGACCTCCCGACGAGCGAGGGCGGGGCCGCCGAGCGGACGGACCCCGACACGGACGCCAGCGACCGGGCCACGACCGACCCGGCCACGACCGACCGGGATACGACCGGCGCGAGCAGCTCCGACGGCGCGAGCGCGACGGGCGGTGCCGCCACCACGGCGACGCCGACGCCCAAGCCGCGCCGGACCCGCAAGGCGAAGTCCACCCCCTCCACGTCGGACGCCGATCCCACACCGTCGGCCACCGAGTCCGCATCCATCGGAGTCAAAGCGGCCACGGCGCCCGACGCCAGCAGCTCCGAGGCGCCCGACGCCAGCGGCTCCGAGGCGCCCGCGACGCCGGTATCCACGGGCTCCGCGGCGCCCGCGACGCTCGTATCCACCGGCTCCGAGGCGACCACGACGTCCGGTGCCGGCGAAATCACCGCCGCCGGTGCCGCCGGCAAGCCGGCGGCGGGCGCGGGTACGGGACGGGCCAGGAAGGCCACCCGGCCCGGCAGCGCCACCGACGACGCCCGACCCACCAACCCGGCCACCCCGACCGGCCCGGACACTCCCGCCACCCCCACCGCCTCGGACACTCCCACCGGTCCGGACAGCCCGGCCGCTGCGGAAGCCCCGGCCGCCCCGCGCGCCGAGGACGCCCCGGAGCGCGACGCGGTAGGTGAGCACGGCGCGGCTGGTCGGGAAGCCGTGACCGCTCCGGCGACGGATGCCACGCCGGCCGTCGCGTCCGGTCCGGTACGCGCCGGCCGCCGGACCGACCCCACCGACGCCGAACGGTTCGAGGACGACTCCGCCGCTCCCCTGTTCGCCGGGGAGCCCGTCGGCGACGCGCAGCCGGACCGGTGGACACCGACCCCGGTGGCCTGGCCGGTCACCTCGGGGCGTACGACAGCGGCGCAGACCAGGGACGCCAGGTCGGCGACGCCGGACGTCGAGACCTCCTCGGACCCGGCCGAGTGGACGCCCCGCCCCCGTCACCGGGCATCCCTGCCGGACCTGAGCCGGGCCAGCACCTGGGACGCCTTCAACACCAGCCGTCGCGCTGGCCCGGCTGGCGCGCAGAACAGCCCGACGCCCCGCAAGCCGTCGACCGACACGACCCCGACCGACACCGCGCCGTCGACCGACACCACGGAGAACGGCACTACGGAGAACGGCACAGCGGGGAACGGCACTACGGGGAACGGCACGGCGGAGGGTTCGACCGCGTCGACCGAGCGTGGCGGCAGCCGCAGCGCGGTGGACCGGGCGGCTGCCCGCTGGCGCCGGGCGACCGGTACGTCGACCCGCACCAGCGGAACCCCGTCCTCCGAGGCGGAGCCGATCCCGGCGCCCCCGGTGGTGGCGGGGCAGGTGGAGTCGGTGCCCGACAGCCCGGCGAACGTCGAGCCGACGCCCGACGACGAGGCGGAGCAGCCGGCTCGGCGTGGACGGCTCGGCGGCCTGTTCCGCCGCAACCGCTCCCGGGCGGATGAGGAGACCCGGCCCGTGTCGGAGGCCGAGGAGCCGCTGCCGGCGCAGGACGAGGAGTTCGTCGACTGGGTCGCCGGTCTGGGCAAGCCGGTCGCCGACAACGAGCCGGAGCAGGAGAACGGCCGCCGCTCGCTGCGCTCAACCGGGCGGCACCACCGCGACTGACCGGCCCGCCCCGCCGTTGCCGGCCCGACCCGCACGAAGGCGGGCCGGCAACGGTGCGAGCCGGCAAACGGTGCGAGCCGGCAAACGGTGCGGGCCGGCAAACGGTGCGAGCCGGCAAACGGTGTGGACGGATCAGGCCAGCGGCAGGTAGACCCGACCCCCGCCGGAGACGAACTCCTCCGACTTGTCCTTCATGCCGCGGGCCGCGTACTCCTTGAGTTCCTGGGTGATCTTCATGGAGCAGAACTTCGGTCCGCACATCGAGCAGAAGTGGGCCGTCTTCGCCGGCTCGGCCGGGAGCGTCGCGTCGTGGTACGAGCGCGCGGTCTCCGGGTCGAGTGAGAGGTTGAACTGGTCCTCCCAGCGGAACTCGAACCGCGCCTTCGACAGCGCGTCGTCCCACGCCTGCGCGCCGGGGTGTCCCTTGGCCAGGTCCGCCGCGTGGGCGGCGATCTTGTACGCGATCACGCCCGCCTTCACGTCGTCGCGGTCGGGCAGTCCGAGGTGTTCCTTCGGGGTGACGTAGCAGAGCATGGCGGTGCCGAACATGCCGATCATCGCGGCGCCGATGGCCGAGGTGATGTGGTCGTACGCGGGCGCGATGTCGGTGGTCAGCGGACCGAGGGTGTAGAAGGGCGCCTCGTGGCACCACTCCTGCTGGAGGTCCACGTTCTCCTTGATCTTGTGCATGGGCACGTGACCGGGGCCCTCGATCATCACCTGCACGTCGTGTTCCCAGGCGACCGTCGTCAACTCGCCGAGGGTGCGCAGCTCGGCGAACTGCGCCTCGTCGTTGGCGTCCGCGATGGAGCCGGGGCGCAGCCCGTCGCCGAGCGAGAACGTCACGTCGTACCGCGCGAGCAGCGCGCACAGCTCGGCGAAGTTGGTGTAGAGGAAGTTCTCCTCGTGGTGGGCCAGGCACCACGCGGCCATGATCGAGCCGCCCCGGGAGACGATCCCGGTGACCCGGTCCACGGCCAACGGCACGTACGGCAGCAGCACGCCGGCGTGCACGGTCATGTAGTCGACGCCCTGTTCGGCCTGCTCGATGACCGTCTCACGGAACACCTCCCAGCTCAGCTTCACCGGGTCGCCGCCGACCTTCTCCAGCGCCTGGTAGATCGGCACGGTGCCGATGGGCACCGGCGAGTTCCGCACGATCGCCTCGCGGGTCTCGTGGATGCGCTTGCCGGTGGACAGGTCCATCACGGTGTCCGCGCCCCAGCGGGTCGCCCAGGTGAGCTTCTCCACCTCCTCGGCGACCGACGAGCTGACCGCCGAGGTGCCGATGTTGGCGTTCACCTTCACCAGGAACGCCTTGCCGATGATCGCCGGTTCGCACTCCGGGTGGTTGACGTTGAGCGGCAGCACCGCCCGGCCGGCGGCGATCTCCGTCCGGACCAGCTCCGGGTCGACGTTCTCCCGGATCGCCACGAACTCCATCTCCGGCGTCACCACACCGGCCCGCGCGTAGGCGAGCTGCGTCGGACGGCGACCGTCCCTGCCGGCCAGCGGCGTGCCGGCGCCCCGCACGGGCGCCACGTCACCCCGCTCGGCGATCCACGGCCCCCGCAACGCGGGCAACCCCACCTCCGGGTCCGATCCCGGGCCGGACGTGTCGTAGAGCCGCACCGGCGGATGGTCACGGGTCAACGCCACCTCCGCGAACGGCACCCGCACATCCGGCCGCGAACCCTCGACGTACACCTTGCCTCGTGCCTGCACGACAACCTCCCTGGTGATCAAGAGGACCAGCCGAAGTGGTCCAGCGGTCCACGTCCCGCACCCAGCTCCCAGCTCCGCGCACCGGTCAGCGCGCGGAGCACGTACTCCTTGGCGGCCTCCACCGCCGCCGGCACCGGATCGCCCGACGCGAGCCGCACCGCGATCGCCGCCGAGAACGAACACCCGGTGCCGTGGGTGTGCCGGGTGTCCACCCGGGGTGCGCGCAGCAGGGTGGTGACGCCACCGCCGCACAGCACGTCGACCGCTTCGTCGCCGTCCACGTCACCACCGGTGACCACGACGAACTCCGGGCCGCCGGCCGCGAGCGCCTCGGCGGCCACGACCATCCCGGCCACGTCGTCCACTCCGCGTCCGGTGATGGCCGCGGCCTCCGCGCAGTTCGGCGTCGCCACCATGGCGTACGGCAGCAGCCGCTCCACCGCGCTCACCACGCCGAGCCGGTGGCCGCTCGTGGCGACCAGTACCGGGTCGACGACGAGGCGTGGCAGCCGGCCGTCCCGGGCGGCCTCGGCCACCACGTCGGCGACCGCCGGTGTGCCGAGCATTCCCGTCTTGACCGCGCCGACCGTGAAGTCGTCGAGCACGCTGTCGAGCTGTTCGGCGACGGTTCGCGGCGGCAACGGCAGCACGGCGTCGACACCCCGCGTGTTCTGCGCGGTGACCGCCGTGAGGACGCTCGTGCCGTACGCCCCGAGCGCGGCGAAGACCTTGAGGTCGGCCTGGATACCCGCGCCGGCACCTGAGTCGGAACCGGCGATGGTCAGCACGGTGCTTGGGGTCATCGTCTTTCCTTGGTTGCGGTTGAAGGCTGCGGCCGACCGTGCCTGCGAACGACCGCCTCGGCACAGGCGCTGGTCAGGGTGGTGGCTACCTCGGCTGGGTCTTCCGCGCGCATGAGTGCGCCCAGCACCGCCACTCCGACGGCTCCCGCCTCGACGCAGGCGGTCACCTGCTCCGGGGTCTCCACTCCCCCGAGGGCCAGGACGGGCACCGGGCTCGCCTCGACCAGACTGCGCAGCCCCGCAGCGCCCAGGGGCGGGCCGTAGCCGGGTTTCGTCCTCGTGGGATGCACGGGCGAGAGGGTGGCGTAGTGCTCGGTGGTCAGTCGGTCCAGCTCGGCCCGGTCGTGGCAGGAGCGGCCGACCAGCCCGTGGACCGGTGGCGGGTACGGGCCGGCGGCGGGCAGGTGGACGGCGTCGCCGCCGAGCGGGTCCGGGCCGGCCACGACGAGGGTTCCGCCGACGTCGGCGAGGATCGCGCGCAGGTCGGCGGCGAGGGCGGCGCGCTCGGCGCGGGGCAGGTCCTTCTCCCGCAGCACCACCCACCGCACTCCCCCGGCCACGGCCCCCGCCACCACCCGGTCGAGCCCGGCCCGCGCGGCGAGCCGATCGGTGAGCACGACAACCCCGGACGGCGGGGTCACAGGTCCGGTCTTCCCTCGTCGGGGCTGGATGCCAGGGCGTGGAAGCGGCGGGCGATCCGTCCGGCGCCGGCGGCCAGGCGGCCGGCCTCGACGGCGTACCGCATCGCCGTGGCCATCGCCACCGGATCGGCGGCCCGGGTGACCGCGCTGGCCAGCAGCACCGCGTCGCAGCCCAGCTCCATGGCCAGGGCCGCGTCGGACGCGGTGCCGATGCCGGCGTCCAGGATCACCGGCACGTCGACGCTCTGCCGGATGAGCCGGATGTGGTGCGGGTTGCCGATGCCGAGCCCGGAGCCGATGGGCGCGCCGGCCGGCATCACGGCGGCGCAGCCCACGTCGGCGAGCCGGCGGGCGAGCACCGGGTCGTCACTGGTGTACGGCAGGACGGTGAACCCGTCGGCGACCAGCTCCTCGGCGGCGCGGAGCAGTTCCACCCCGTCGGGCAGGAGGGTCCGCTCGTCGCCGATCACCTCCAGCTTGACCCAGTCGGTGTCGAACGCGTCCCGGGCCAGTCGGGCCACCTTCACCGCCTCGGTGGCGGTGTGGCAGCCGGCGGTGTTCGGCAACAGTCGTACGCCGCAGCGGTCCAGCAGCTCCAGCAGCCCACCGCCGGTGCCGGGGGCGGTGTCCACGCGGCGCAGGGCGAGGGTGACCAGCTCGGTCCCGGACGCGCGGATCGCCTGCTCCAGCACGTGCAGGTTCGCGGCACCGCCGGTGCCGAGGATCAACCGCGATCCGAACGTCTCCCCACCCAGCTCCAACGACACGCCGCTCACCCGCCCTGCGCGGCGGTGAGCACCTCGACCCGGTCACCGTCGTGCAGCACCGTGACCGGCCAGCCGGCCCGGGGCACCACCTCGCCGTTGACCGCCACGGCCACTCCCCGGTGCTGCGGGGCCACGTCCCGTACGAGGTCGGCCACCGAGGCGCCGCCGGGGACGTTGCGCCCGGTCCCGTTCACCGTCAACTGCATGGGTCCTCCTGGTCGGTGCGGGCCGTGCCGGGGAACCGGTCGGGCCGAAAGGGCGCGAGCAGCGGGTCGGGTACGCCGGTGAGCACCAGGTCGGCCATCAGGTCGGCGGTGACCGGGGTGAGCACGATGCCGTGCCGGTGGTGTCCGGTGGCGGCCAGCACGTCCGGCCGGCCGGGCAGCGGTCCGAGGATCGGCGCGTTGTCCGGGGTGCCCGGTCGGAGCCCCGCGACCGCCTCGACGAGGTCGTACTCGGCCAGCTCGGGCAGCAGGTCGACGCCGGCGCGGAGCAGTCGCAGCACGGCACCGGCGGTGACCGTGGTGTCCGTGCGTTCCTCGACCGTCGCGCCGAGCACCACCTCGCCGTCGACGCGGGGCACCGCGTACACGTGCTCGCCGTCGGCGTACCCCCGGATGACGTGCCGGAAGCCCGGCGCGACGCCGCCGGGTGCGCGCAGCCGGAGGATCTGGCCCTTCACCGGCCGCACCGGCAGCCCGGTGAGGGCGGCGGCGCCGCAGCCGGCCGCGACGACAGTGACGCGGGCGTCCAGGTCGGACAGTCGGCGGACCGGTCGCGGCACGAGCACCGCGCCGGCCCGCCGCGCGGCCGTGCGCAGAGCCGGCACCAGCAGCCGGGGGTCGACCTGATGGTCGGTGGGCGCGAGCGCGCCGCCGCGCACCCTCGGCGCGAGCGCCGGCTCGCGGTCGCGCAGCCCGCTGGGCAGCAGCGGGGTCACCGGCAGACCGAGACCCTGCTGGTACGCCCACAGCCGCCGCGCCTCAGCCAGGTCGTCACCGGTCAGGCCGACCATCAGGGTGCCCTCGGTCCGGTAGCCGAACTCGACGCCTGTCGCCTCGGTCAGCTCGGCGGTGAACGCCGGCCACCGGGCCGCGGACGCCAGCAGCAGCCCGGTCAGCTGCCGCTCACCGAAGTACGCCTCGGCGACCGGGGAGAGCATGCCGGCGGCCACCGCCGAGGCTCCCGACCCGGACGCCTGGTCGTGCACCGCCACCCGCAGGCCTTGGGCCGCCAACCGCCAGGCGACGGCCAGCCCGATCGGCCCGGCCCCCACCACCGCCACGTCGGTGGCGGTGTCCTCGCCCGTCACGCCAGTGCCCGCAGCAGTTCGGCGGTGGCGCGGGCCGGATCGGCGGCGGTGGAGAGCGCACCGACCACGGCCACCCCGTACGCCCCGGCCGCGCGCAGCGCCGGTACGCGGGCGGCTGTCACTCCGCCGATCGCGATGACCGGGACGTCGACCGCGTCGGTGACCGCGCGTACTCCCTCGGGGCCGATGGGGTCGGGCAGTCCCGGTTTGGTGCTCGTGGTGTGGCACGGCCCGACGCCCAGGTAGTTGGCCCCGGCGACGACCGCGTCGACCGCGGTCCCCGGCTCGCGGGCGGTGGCGCCCAGCACGCCGGTGGGGCCGAGCACGTGTCGGGCGGCGGTGACCGGCAGGTCGTCGGCTCCGACGTGACCGCCGGCGGCACCGGCCGCGAGCGCCACGTGCAGGCGGTCGTTGACCAGGCAGGTCGCCCCGTACGGCGCGCAGAGGGCCAGCACGGCACGGGTCAGCTCGTACGCCGCGCGGTCGGTGGCGGAGTCCTCGACGCGGACCTGCACCACCAGGTCGGCGCGGGCCGCCGTGAGGGCGGCGCGGACCACGCCGAGCGGGTTGCACCCGGCTCGGGTGTCGGTGATCAGATGCAGTCGTCCCAGGGACGGCACGGCAACGCTCCTCCCTGCGCCGGCATTACCCGGATCAGGTTCGACGGTCGGGGGCTGTCAGCCCCCCTCTCAGCCCGGTACACCGGGCTCCCGTGGGTTACTTGCGTGTCACCGTACGACAGATCCGCCAGCCTGCCAAGGGAGGGGTCGACGGGCCTGCGCGACCAAATCGACCGGGCGCTTTCTCCCGGTCCTGTTCGGAATGTCGCCCCCCGTTGCAGAACCGTTACCCGCCGGCATCTTGCCGGACATCGAGCGAGCCGAATTAATTTGTTCAGCGATTCGACAAAATGCCGGCGTGGACGCCCTGGCACGGCATCCCCACCGGCTCCATCCGGGACGGTCTTCGGCGAGCCGACCCCCGCGTATTCCTGTCCACTTGCGACATTGGAGGCGGCGTGTCCCGTTCTCGTCGTGCCCGCGTACCCATCACCGCGACCCTCATCTCCCTGGCCCTCGCCTCGACGACCCTGCTCGGGTCGCCGGTGCAGGCGGCTCCCGCCGCAGCCCAGATCCCCCCGCGCGACGCGCAGGCCGCTGCCCCGGTCACCCAGGTGGTGCCGAAGGCGCCGAAGGCCGCAGCCGCCGACCCCTACTCCGTGCTGGTCTTCTCCAAGACCGCCGGCTTCCGGCACGACTCCATCCCCACCGGCATCGCCGCCATTCAACAGCTCGGCGCCGCCAACGGATTCACCGTGGACAACTCCGAGGACGGCGCCGTATTCACCGACGCCAACCTGGCGAAGTACAAGGCGGTGGTCTGGCTCTCCACCACCGGTGACGTGCTCAACGCCGAGCAGCAGGCCGCGTTCGAGCGTTACGTGAAGGCCGGCGGCGGCTACGTCGGCATCCACGCCGCGTCCGACACCGAGTACAGCTGGGCCTGGTACGGCGACCTGGTCGGCGCGTACTTCGCCAACCACCCGCAGAACCAGCAGGCCACCGTCAAGGTGGAGGACCACGCCCACCCGTCCACCGCCGAACTTCCGGACCGCTGGTCCCGGTTCGACGAGTGGTACAACTTCCAGACCAACCCGCGGCCGGACGTGCACGTGCTGGCCAGCCTCGACGAGAAGAGCTACACCCCGGGCGCCGGCGCGATGGGCGCCGACCACCCGACCGCCTGGTGTCAGGACTTCGACGGCGGTCGCTCCTGGTACACCGGCGGCGGGCACACCCGCGAGTCGTACGCCGAGCCCGAGTTCCTGGGCCACCTGCTCGGTGGCATCCAGACAGCGGCCGGCGTGGTCGACGCCGACTGCGGCGCGTCGAAGACCTCGAACTTCGAGAAGGTCGCCCTGGACAGCAACACCAGCAACCCGATGGAACTGGACATCGCCCCCGACGGGCGGGTCTTCTACATCGAGCGCGACGGCCGGGTGCAGATCATCAAGCCGGACACCGGCAACACCGTCACCGCCGTCGACCTGGACGTCTTCACCGGAAACGAGGACGGCCTGATCGGCATCCGGCTCGACCCGGACTTCGCCACCAACAAGTGGGTGTACCTGTACTACGCCCCCAACGACGGCGTCACCCGCAACCTGCTGTCCCGGTTCACGGTGACCGGCGACACCATCGACCTGGCAAGCGAGAAGCAGGTGCTGCGGGTGGACACCCAGCGCAACACCTGCTGCCACGCCGGCGGCAGCATGGCGTTCGACAGCGCCGGCAACCTCTACCTGGCCACCGGCGACAACACCAACCCGTTCGAGTCGAGCGCGTACGCGCCGCTCGACGAGCGTCCGGGCCGCCAGGACTACGACTCGCAGCGCACCTCGGCCAACACCAACGACCTGCGCGGCAAGGTGATCCGGATCCACCCGGAGGACGACGGGACGTACACCGTCCCGGCGGGCAACCTCTTCGCGCCGGGCACCGAGAAGACCCGTCCCGAGATCTACGCGATGGGCTTCCGCAACCCGTTCCGGATCGGCACCGACCCGAAGACCAACACGCTGTACGTGGCGGACTACGGGCCGGACGCCAACGCGGACAACCCGAACCGGGGCCCCCGCGGCCTGGTCGAGTGGAACATCGTCACCCCCGGCAACTACGGCTGGCCGTACTGCACGGGCACGAACGAGGCGTACAACGACTACACGTTCCCGTCCGGACCGAGCGGCCCGAAGTTCGACTGCGCGGCACCGGTGAACAACTCGCCGAACAACACCGGCCTGACCAACCTCCCGCCGGTCGTCCCGGCCACCGTCGACTACGGCTACGCCGGTGACGCCCGGTACCCGGAGATCGGCGGCGGCGGCGCACCGATGGGCGGCCCGGTCTACCGGTACGACGCCGACCTCAACTCGACCCGCAAGTGGCCGGCGTACTACGACGGCAAGGCGCTGCTCGGCGAGTGGAACCAGAACAAGATGTACACCATGCAGGTGACCGCCGACGGCAAGTCGCTTGTGGACATCAACCAGCTGCTCACCGGCATGACGATGGTCCGGCCGATGGACTTCGAGTTCGGCCCGGACGGCGCGTTGTACCTGATCGAGTGGGGCAGCGGCTTCGGCGGCAACAACGACAACTCGGGCGTCTACCGGATCGACTACACCGCCGGTGACCGCGCGCCGATCGCGGCGGCGTCCGCCAACCCGACCTCGGGTCCGGCACCGTTGACCGTGGCCTTCTCCAGCGCCGGATCCCGGGACCCGGACGGTGGGACGCTCACCTACGCCTGGGCCTTCGGCGACGGGCAGACGTCCACCGAGGCGAACCCGACGCACACGTACGCCACGGCTGGCAACTACACCGCCCAGCTCACCGTCACCAACCCCAAGGGCCGTACGGCGGTGGCGAACGTACCGGTCACCGTGGGCAACACCGCGCCGACGGTGACCATCGAGTTCCCGCCGGACGGCGGCTTCTTCAACTGGGGCGACCAGGTCCGCTACTCGATCACGGTGACCGACCCCGAGGACGGTCAGATCGACTGTGACCGGGTGCAGCTCCAGGTGCTGCTCGGCCACGACGAGCACGCCCACCCGCTGGAGCAGCACACCGGCTGCACCGGCACCGTCCAGACGTCACTCGCCTCCGGGCACGGCGCCGAGGCGAACGTGTTCGCGGTCTTCGAGGCCACCTACACCGACGAGGGTGGTGCCGGCGGGTCCGGCGCGCTGACCGGCCGGCAGATCGAGATCCTCCAGCCCAAGCAGAAGCAGGCCGAGTACTTCACCGCCACCGGGCGCGCCCCGGTGAGCACCGGCGGCGGCGACGCCGGCGTGCAGCGGGAGACCGGCGCCGACACCGCCGGTGGCGGCCAGAACATCGCGTTCATCGAGGACGGCGACTGGTGGTCGGTCGCCCCGGCGGACCTCACCAACATCACCGAGATTCGGTTCCGGGCCGCCTCGGCCGCCGCCGGCGGTCGGATCGAGGTCCGGGCGGGCGCGGTGGACGGGCCGGTGGTCGCCACGGCGACCGTGCCGGCGACCGGCGCGTGGCAGACGTACACGGACGTGAGCGCACCGGTCACCGGCGCCGCGAGCGGCTCGCTGTACTTCGTGGCCCGGGACCCGAGCGGCGGAACGGGTTCGCTGTTCAACGTCAACTGGATGGACTTCGTCGGTCGGGGCGTCACCGAGAACGCGCCGCCGGTGGTCACCGCCACCGCCACCCCGGCCACCGGCACCGCGCCGGTCACCGTGGCGTTCGACGGCACGGCCACCGACGCCGAGGGCGACACCCCGCTGACGTACGCCTGGGACTTCGGTGACGGCGGCACGGCGTCCACGTTGGACGCCAGCCACACCTACGCCAGCCCGGGCACCTTCACGGCCACCCTCACGGTGACCGACAGCAAGGGCGCCAGGTCGTACGCCACAGTGCCGGTGCGGGTCGACGCCCCGGACACGTCCTGCTTCGGGGCGCGTTCGGACGACTTCAACGGCAACAGCCTCGACAAGGCTCGCTGGTCCAGCGTCATCCGCGAGAACCAGCTCTACTCGGTCGGTGGCGGCGCGCTGCGGCTGCCCACCGGCGTGGGTGACCTCTACGGCGCCCGCAACGACGCCACGAACCTGGTGCTCCAGCCGGCACCGACCGGCGCGTGGCAGATGACCACCAAGGTCACCCTCCCCGTCACGGCCAACTACCAGCAGGCCGGCCTGCTGGTGTACGGCGACGACGACAACTACGCCAAGGTGGACCTGCTGTACAACGGCAGCCGTCGGGTGGAGTTCATCCGGGAGACGGCGGCCACGCCACGCAACGAGGCCGCCGACGCCACCAATGCACCGGCCGGTGACACCGTGTACCTGCGGATCACCAGCGACGGGACGAACCTGACCGCCGCCGCCTCGGGCGACGGACAGACCTTCACCCCGGTCGGCCGCTCGGCCGCGCTCGCCGGCATCACCAACCCGCGGATCGGGGTCTTCGCGCTCAACGGAGGCACCGAGGCACCGGTGGTCGACGCCGCGTTCGACTCGTTCCAGGTCACGCCGGACGCCCCGGCCGGCCCGGTCGACCCGTCGGACGAGTTCACCGGCGACACGCTGGACAAGTGCCGGTGGGACGCCATCACGCGGGAGGACCCGAACGGTTACCGGGTCATCGGTGGCGCGCTGCGGATCGACGTGCCGAACGGTGACATCTACGGCACCGACAACACCGGGCCGAAGAACTTCATCCTCCAGACCGCGCCGTCCGGCGACTGGACCCTGGAGACGAAGGTCGACGGCAGCCTGCTGAACGAGCAGTACCAGCAGGCCGGTCTGCTCGTGCAGGCCGACGACGACAACTACCTGAAGTTCGACTTCATCGCGGACAACCAGGCCGGCCAGGCGGTGACGCGGCGGATCGAGTTCCGCAGCGAGATCGCCGGGGCGGTGCAGAACCCGCAGCCGGAGGCGGCCAACCTCACCTCGGCGGTGTGGCACCTGCGGCTGGCCCGCACCGGTGACACGTTCACCGCGTCGTACTCGGCCGACGGGACGACCTGGACCGCGTTGGAGACGTTGACCAACAGCGCGGTGGGTGCCACCCCGAAGGTCGGGTTGTTCACCCTGGGCGCCAACCAGACGGCCTCGAAGACCGTCGCGTTCGACTACTTCCGGTTGAGCACGACTGTCGCCGACGAGACCGCGCCGGTCACCACGGCGACGGTGTCCGGCACCCCGACCGAGGGGTGGTACACCGGGCCGGTGACGGTGACCCTCACCGCCGCCGACGAGGCCGGCGGCAGCGGGCTCGCCAGCACCGAGTACCAGCTGGACGGTGCCACCACGTGGACGGCGTACACCGCTCCGGTGACGGTCAGCGGGGACGGCGAGCACGAGCTGCGGTTCCGCTCGACCGACGAGGCGGGCAACGTGGAGGCGACGAAGACCGTCACAGTCAAGATCGACACCACCGCGCCGGTCACCACCGTCACGTTCGCTCCGGCGAACGACGCCGGTTGGCACAACGGGACCATCCCGGTGGTGCTGACCTCGACCGACGCCGGCTCCGGGGTCAGGACGGTGGAGTGGTCGCTGGACGGTGGCACCTGGACGCCGTACACGGAGCCGGTCGAGGTGACCGGTGACGGGCAGCACGAGCTGCTGTTCCGGTCCACCGACAGGGCCGGCAACGTCGAGACGCTCAAGTCGGCGGTGCTGCGCATCGACGGCACGAAGCCGACGCTGCTGGTCTCCGGTATCGCCGACGGCCAGCTCTACGGTGACAGCCAGGACGTCCGGGTGTCCTGGCAGGCCGTCGACCCGACCTCGGGCATCGCGTCCGTGGTCGGCACGTTGAACGGCAGGGCGTACGCCAGCGGCACCCTGCAGGCCATGTACGAGCTGCCGCTCGGCCTGCACGAGCTGACCGTCACCGCGACCGACAAGGCGGGCAACACGACCACCTCGACGGTCCGGTTCTTCGTCACCACCTCGTTCCGGGACATGCAGAACCTGCTAGACCGGTTCAAGGCGACGGGGCGGCTCTCGGCCAAGGCGCACAAGCAGTTGACGGCGAAGCTCGACGCGGCCCGCCAGGCCGAGGCGGCCGGCAACGACGCCAAGGCGATCAAGCAGTTGACGCAGTTCCGGACGCTCGCCGCCGACGCCACCCTGGTGGCCGAGGCGGAGGTCCGGGACGTCCTGGTCCGGGACGCCGACGCCATGATCGTCCGGCTTGGGGGCACGGCCAGCAAGGCCGGAGTCAAGGCGAACGACGGCGAACCGGTCAAGGGCGCGGGACGGCTCGGTGGCGACGCCACCCGGTTGGCGCCCGGTCGCCAGCTCTGATCCGACGAGGCCCCTCCCCGGCGCTGCGGCGCCGGGGAGGGGCCTCCCTCATCGGTAGTGGGGAGATGTCCGTGACGGGTATCCGCAAGCTGGCCGCCGCCGTGTTCGTGGGGCTGGCCCTGACCCTGTTCGCCGCGACCCCGGCCGCGGCTCGGGCCGACAAACTCAAGCTGACGGTGGCCGGCGACGGGGCCGAGGGGGTCACCATCCAGGCCACCTACGCCGACGGTCGTCGACTCGACAAGCTGGTACGGCTGGTCCTCACCGCCACCGGCCCGGACGGGCAGAAGGTCGGCCCGCTGCAACTGGAACCGCAGCCCGAGGGGCAGGGCTTCTACAGCAGCGGTCCGGTGCTCTCCGCCGGCGCCTGGAGGGTGACGGTGACCTCCCCCGCTCCGCTGCCCGGCGAGGCCACCGCCACCGTGCGGGCGCGGCCCGCGCAGACGCCACCGGCACCCGCGCCGGTCGCGGTGACCACGCCAACGGACGACACGGGCGGCGCGAACTGGTGGCCGTTCGCGGCGGCCGGTCTGGTGCTCGTCGCCGCGGCGATGGGGGTGGCCATGCTGTTCGGCAGGCGGCGCGGTACGCCGGACGACTGATCGGCCCGGCATCAGAGAAACAGGCGAACGCCGTGCCGGATGCCCTCTTCAGATCGACTGTCGTTCGGGAGTGGAGGCGGCGGTGGAGGTGCTGGTGGCGTCGGCGGTGTCGGAGCGCCGGTGACGCACCTCGGTCGGTAGCACCGCCAGCGCGACAAGCGCGCCGACCAGGCCCGTCGCGGCGAAGCCCCACGCCGGTGCGGAGGCATCGATCACCGCTCCGGCCAGGGGGGCTCCGAGGGCCACCCCCACCGTCATGGCCGAGCCGTGCAGGCCCATCGCCTCACCTCGGACGTTGGCCGGCACCAGGCGACTCACCGCGTCGGCGGTGGCGGCTACGGTCGGCGCGGTGAGCGCCCCGGACGGCAGCAGCACCAGCGCCAGCAGCCACCACTCGCCGCTGCCCAGACAGGCCGGAATGGTGACCAGGCCAAGCACCACGGCGAGGCCCACCGACGACACCGGCCGGGACAGCGCGCCGTAGGTGAAGCCGCCGACCAACGAGTACGAGGCCCAGAGCGCCAGCACCACACCGCTCCAGTCGACCTGACCGGCGTCACGCAGCACCGCCACCACTGTCACATCGGTGCCGGCGATCACCAGAGTGCCGGCCGCGCCACCGACGAGCAGCCCGACCAGCCGTGCGGTCAGCCACCGTCGACGGGGCGGCGGCGGCTCCGTCGTCGTCTCCTCGTCCCGTGCCCGCGTTGGTGGGTTGAGCACCAGCAGCGCGAGTCCGGTCAGCACGATGCCACCGCCCACCGCGTACATGGCCAGGGTGGGCGAGACCGTGGTGGCCAGGGCCACAGCCGCCGCCGGCCCGATCATGAAGCTGAGCTCCACCGACATCGAGTCCAGCGCGTACGCCTGACGGCGTTGGGCCGGCGGGACCAGCGCGGCGATCGACTGCCGAACGACGGAGAAGACCGGGAGGGTGAGCAGCCCGCCAACGAACGCGGCGCCGAGCAGGAGCGGGTACGGCAGGACCGGTGCCGTACCCCAGAACAGCGCCTCTGCGACCGTGGTCAGCAGCAGCATCGGCCGCAGGCCACGCCTGTCGACAAGCCGCCCGAGCAGTGGGGCACCGAGCGCCGAACCGACCGTCAGCGCGGCCCCGACGAGTCCGGCGGCGAAGTAGCCGCGACCGAGATCGAGTACGTGCAGCGTGACCGCCACGGCAGTGGCCGCCACCGGCACCCGGGCCAGGATCGCGACCAGCAGCAGTGGTCGCAACCCTGGCAGCGCGAGCGCGTCCCGGTAGGGCGTCAGATCCACCATGCGGCCGACCGTATTACCGGCCCCGGCGGTCGGGCGAGCGGTCCGATCGCACGATAAACAGTGCTCAGAGGCCGATCGCGCCGAGACAGTCACCGCCCCTGGGCGACGTAGAGGGGGACGCCGCACCCCCGTCCAGAGCCGCGTCAGGGACCTCGGTGCGGACCTTCCACAAAGGAAGGGCGATCAGCCCGGATCGACCTCAGGCCCACTCCGTGTGATGTGCGCCACATACCGCTGATCGCTGTCGCGACCCCGACCCCGAGGGCTCAGAGAACGGCGCGCAGCGCGGCCAGATCCTCGTCGCTGGGCTCCCAGGTGCCGGCGGCGGCGTTCGCCACCACCTGCTCGGGCGTGGTGGCCCCGGCGATCACCGAGGTCACCGCCGGCTGGGCGGCCAGCCCACCGATCGCCACCTGGAGCATCGTCAGACCCCGCTCGGCCGCGTACGCCTCGATCGCCTCGATGGTGTCCCAGTCGGCGGCGGCGAGCCGATCGGCGTACCGGCCACCGCCGGAGAGCCGGCTGCCGGCGGGCGGCTGCTCGCTGCGCTTGTACTTGCCGGTGAGCAGGCCATTGGCGAGCGGGAAGAACGGCAGCATGCCGAGGCCGAACCGCTCGCACGCCGGGATCACCTCGGTCTCCACCGAGCGTTCCAGCAGGCTGTAGTGGTTCTGCGCGCTGATGAAGCGGGACCGCCCGTTGGACGAGGCCACCCAGTCAGCGTCGGCGATCTGCCAGCCGGCGAAGTTGGAGTTGCCCAGGTAGCGCACCTTGCCGTCGCGGACCAGGTCGTCCAGGGCGGCGAGGGTCTCGTCGATCGGGGTGCCCGGGTCGGGCTCGTGCATCTGGTACAGGTCGATGTGGTCGGTGCCGAGCCGGCGCAGCGACGCCTCGACAGCACGGGCGATGTAGCGCCGCGCGCCACGCGCGCCGAAGTCCGGCCCGTTCAGGCCGTTCATGTCCATGCCGAACTTGGTGGCCACCACCACGTCGTCGCGGCGACCCTTGAGGGCCTGCCCGAGCAGTTCCTCGGAGCCGCCCTGCGGTTCGCCGTAAATGTCGGCGGTGTCGAACAGGTTGATTCCGGCGTCCAGGGCCGCGTCGACCACCGCGCGGGTGCCGTCGAGGTCGAGCTTCCGGCCGAAGTTGTTGCAGCCGATGCCGACCACGGACACCACGAGCCCGGAGTCGCCCAGCCGGCGATAGGTCATCTCAGTCACGAGATCCACCCTATGCCCAGCGAAGGAAGGGCACCTTACTAGCGCCTAGGCGCTAGTAAGGTGCCCTTCCTTCGCGCTCAGCCGACGTCCCAGACCGGCTCCGGGGTCTCCACCACCTCGTTGTCGCCCCGGAACAGCACGAACCGGTCGAAGGACCGGGTGAACCAGCGGTCGTGGGTGACCGCGATCACCGTTCCCTCGAACGCGTTCAGCCCGGCCTCCAACGCCTCGGCACTGGCCAGGTCGAGGTTGTCGGTGGGCTCGTCGAGCAGCAGCAGGGTCGCCCCGGACAGCTCCAGCAGCAGCACCAGGAACCGGGCCTGCTGGCCACCGGAGAGCGTGCCGAAGCGCTGGTCGCCCTGCCCGGCGAGCTCGTACCGGCTGAGCACCCCCATCGCCGCGTGCCGGTCCATCCCGGTGCGGTGGTCGTCACCCCGCCAGAGGATCTCGACGAGGGTCCTGGACATCAGCTCCGGCCGGTCGTGGGTCTGCGAGAAGTGCCCGGGACGGACCCGCGCGCCGAGCCGGGCCGTGCCGTCGTGCGCCACCGGGGCGAGCGCGCCCGCCCCGTCGACCGGCCCGTTGGCCGGGTCCGGGTCGGTGCCGCCCCGGGCCAGCAGCCGCAGGAAGTGCGACTTGCCGGTGCCGTTGGCACCGAGCACGGCGACGCGGTCGCCGTACCAGATCTCCAGGTCGAAGGGGAAGGTCAGGCCGTCCAGCTCCAGCTGCTCGCAGACGACCGCGCGCTTGCCGGTCCGCCCGCCGCTCAGCCGCATCCGGATGTCCTGGTCCTTCGGGGGTACGGGCGGCGGCCCGGCCTCCTCGAACTTGCGCAGCCGGGTCTGCGCGGCCTGGTACCGCGAGGCCAACCCGTCGTTGTACGCCGCCTTCTGCTTGTACATCAGCATCAGCTCGCGGAGCTTCTGATGCTCCTCGTCCCAGCGTCGGCGCAGCTCGTCGAGGCGGGCGTGCCGGGCGACCCGCGCCTCGTGCCAGCTGGCGAAGCCGCCCGGGTGCACCCAGGCGCTGCCGCCCTCCACGGCGACCACCCGGTCGGCGCTCTGGGCCAGCAGCTCACGGTCGTGCGAGACGTAGAGCACCGACTTGGTCGACTCGCGCAGCCGCGCCTCCAGCCAGCGTTTGCCGGGCACGTCGAGGAAGTTGTCCGGTTCGTCGAGCAGCAGCACCTCGTCGGGGCCGCGCAGCAGCAGCTCCAGGGCGAAGCGTTTCTGCTGGCCGCCGGAGAGCGTGCGCACCGGACGGACCCGGGTGGCGTCCCAGGGCTTGTCGAGCACGATTGTCGAGACGGTGTCGAAGAGCACCTCGGCGTCGTACCCGCCGACCTCGCCCCAGGCGCCCAGCGCGTCGGCGTACGCCAGCTGGGCCTTGCCGGCGGCGGTGCTGTACTTGCCGCGGACCTCGGCGGCCCGCATGTCCGCCTCGGTCTCGGCCAGTCGGAGGCCGGCGTCGCGCAGCGCCGGCGGAGCCAGCGACAGGGCCAGGTCGGCGAGTGTCGACTCGTCTCCGATCATGCCGATGAACTGGCGCATCACGCCCAGGCCGCCGGCTCGCGCGACGACTCCGGTACGCACCGGCAGGTCGCCGGCGACCATCCGCAGCAGCGTCGTCTTACCCGCGCCGTTCGGCCCGACGAGGGCGACCTTGGCGCCCTCGCCGACCCGGAACGACACGTCGGCGAAGAGTTCCCGACCGTCGGGCAGGATGTGCCCGACTCCTGCCACGTCCACGTATCCCACGCCGGGATCCTGCCGCAGACGGCGGCGGGGGCATATCCATTTACCGGGTGACCCGCAGCACCCGGAAGCCCTTCTGGCTGGCGTGCCGCTCGACCTGCCAGCCCTGCTCGGTGAGCCAGCGCTGGAGCGAGTCACCGCCGAGGTGCCGGGCGACAACCAGCCAGCCGACGCCGTCCGGGGCGAGCCGGGGCAGCCAGCGCAGCAGCAGCTCGTGCAGCTCCTCCTTGCCGATCCGGATCGGCGGGTTCGACCACAGCTCGGCGAACGTCAGGTCCGCCGGTATGTCGTCCGGCGCGCTCACCCGGACCCGGTCGGCGGCGCCGATCCTCGCCGCGTTGGCGGCGGTGAGGTCGCGGGCGCGCGCGTTGACGTCGACGGCCCAGACGGTGCTCGCCGGCGCCATGTCGGCCAGGACGCACGCGATGGGGCCGAACCCGCAGCCGAGGTCGAGCAGGTCGCCTGTGGTGTCGGCGGTGGGCAGCTCGGCTTTGCGCAGCAGCACGGCGGTGCCCGGGTCGAGCCGGCTGGCGGAGAAGACCCCGCCGGCCGAGGCGAGCCGGTAGTCGCGGTCGGCGACGGAGAACTCGACCTCGCGCGGCGGGGCGTCGCTTGCGGGTTGAGCGGTGAAGTAGTGGTCGCCGGTCACGTCGGCAATTCTCGCACCGGCAGGGACACGTGCCGACACGGCCCACGCATACATTTCCCGTTATTACCCCCTAAAGGGACAATGCCTCTTACTCTGGGCGACATGGTGTATCGGTACGAGTCCGATCAGGACGCTTTCGAGGAGTACCCGGAGCCCGGGTCCGACGTGGCCGAGTTCGACGGCCCACCCCCGCCGGCCGGGCCCTCTCCGTCGCGCTTCCCCGCGCCGTCGCTGCCCAGGCCGAACCAGCTCGTCCTGCCCTCGACGCAGCCGCCGCCGGCCCGTGCCGAGATTCCGCTGGCCGCACCACGCGAGCAGGTCTACACCTCGGCACAGCCGATCGAGCAGACCAACCGGCGCGGCGGGGGCCGACTCTGGCAGGTGGTGATCGGCGGCGCGGCCGTCCTGGTCCTGCTCGCACTCTGCGGCCTGGGCGCCGCCGCGCTCCTCTCCGATCGCGACAAGCCGCAGCCGGACACCAGCCCCACCTACCAGCCGAACGCCGTCGCGTCCGCCCCCGCCGAACGCCAGGACCTCGACTCCCGGGACACCGACCAGTCCCCGCTCACCGCCCGGGAGGTCTTCCCGGGCAAGGAACTGAAGCTCGCTGGCGGCCAGGCCCCCTATGAGGTGCTCAAGACACACTCCAGCGGCAGTTGCGCCGTCGCCGCCACCGGTGAGGTGGCCGACATGCTGGTCCGGCTCGGCTGCAACCAGGTCGTACGGGCCACCCTGCGGACCCCCGACGGCGACCACCTGGTCACCACCGGCCTGTTCAACCTCACCGACAAGGCCAGCGCCGAGCGGACCCGGGAGCGGATCCGGCAGCTCCTCGACGAACGGCAGGGCCGCTTCCGGGGTCTCACCGCCGGCGACGACACCGATGTGCTGGGCACCGCCCCCGCCCGGGTCGGCTGGCAGGTGCGCGGCCACTACCTGGCGTACGCGCTGGTGGTCCGCGCGGACGGCGCCGCCGTGAAGGCCGGCGACCCCAGGATCCGGGAGATCATGTTCGACGTGCTCGAGCTGCATCTCAGCAAGGGCGTGCTCCAGCGGCGCGCGGACGGCGGCACAGCCGGGCAACCGACCGCCGCACCGGCGGAGAGCAGCGGCACCCAGAGCGGCGACGGAGAACTGCCGGGCGACTGACGACGGCGACGACCCGCCGGCCGTGGTCAGCCCTCGACGGTCACCCGCAGCCGGCGGGTCAGCTCGGCGCGACGGGCGTACTCGGCCGGGTCCTGCGGGTAGCCCACCGCGACGAGGGTCAGCCCGTGCGCCGGCGCCACGGTCACCTCGCTGGACCGCTCCCGGTGGACGAGCAGACTGCCCGGCCACCGCACCGGGCGGCGGCCGTCCCCGGCCACCAGCATGGCTCCCACCAGGCTGCGCACCATGGCCTGACAGAACGCGTCCGCCTGCACGGTGGCGACCAGGACGCCGTCGGGGTCCCGGCGCCAGTCCAGCCGCGTCACCTCGCGCAGCGTCGTCGCGTTCTCCTTGCGCCGGCAGTACGCGGCGAAGTCGTGCTCGCCGACCAGGCCGGCGGCAGCGGCGTTCAACGCGGCCAGGTCCAGCGGTCGCGGCCAGGCCAGCACCTCGTGCCGGCGCAGCGGCTCCGCGCCGAACGGCGCATCGGTCACCCGGTACTCGTACCGCCGGAAGGTGGCCGAGAACCGGGCGTCGAACTCGGCCGGCACCTCGGTCATCGCCCGGACGCGCACATCGGTGGGGAGCAGGCGGGCCAGTCGGCGCAGCAACCGTCCCTCGTGCTGCCGCCACACGTCGACGGGCAGATCCAGGTGGCAGACCTGCCCGGTGGCGTGCACGCCCGCGTCGGTCCGGCCGGCCACGGTCAACCCGGTGACCGTACCGGCGCCGAGGACCAGGTCCAGGGTCTCGACGAGCACCCCCGCGACGGTCCGCCGGGTCGGCTGGGGTGCCCAACCGGAGAAACCGGCGCCGTCGTACGAGACGTCCAGCCGTAGCCGGATCCGCTCGTCCACCTCGTACCTCCTGTCACGGGTCGGGCCCGACACCCCGATGGGGTGCCGGGCCCGACGTTGCCCTTGATCAGGCCTTGTTCTCGGTGGCCTCGTCGCTGTCCTCGCGGGCGGCGTCGGTGTCACCGGAAGCCGACACCGGAGCCTCGGAGTCCTGGTCGGCGTCGGCCGACTTCGGGGTCTCGTCGGCCGGGGCGAGGGCCTCGACCTTGTCCTGCTGCGCGGCCTTGCGGGCGGCGGTCTTCTTGTTCGCCTTCGGCTCGGCGACCTGAAGCTCCTCCACCAGCTCGATGATGGCCATCGGAGCGTTGTCACCCTTGCGCGGACCGGTCTTCACGATCCGGGTGTAACCGCCGGGACGGTTGGCGTACCGGGGCGCGATCTGGTCGAACAGGGCGTAGACCACGTCCTTGTCCTTGACGACACCCAGCACCCGCCGCCGCGAGGCGAGGTCACCGCGCTTGGCCTTGGTGATGAGCTGCTCGGCCAGCGGACGCAGCCGCCGGGCCTTCGTCTCGGTGGTCTGGATCTTGCCGTGCTGGAACAGCGCGGTCGCCAGGTTGGCGAGCATCAGCCGCTCGTGCGAGGGGCTGCCGCCGAGGCGGGGGCCCTTGGTGGGCGTGGGCATTTTTGGTGCTCCTCAGTTGTGGCGGCAGCGCGGACTAGAGCTGCTCGGTCTCGCGGTAGTCGTCGGTGTCGTAGTCGGCCTCGCCGAAGGTGTCCACGACGTGCGCCGGGTCGAAGTTCGGAGCCGAGTCCTTCAGCCCGAGACCCATCCCGGCGAGCTTCATCTTGACCTCGTCGATCGACTTCTGCCCGAAGTTGCGGATGTCGAGGAGGTCGGCCTCGGTACGCCCGATGAGCTCACCAACGGAGTTGATGCCCTCGCGCTTGAGGCAGTTGTAGGAGCGGACGGTGAGGTCCAGCTCCTCGATCGGCAGGGCCAGGTCCGCCGCCAGCTGGGCGTCCTGCGGGGACGGCCCGATGTCGATGCCCTCGGCGGTCTCGTCCAGCTCCCGGGCCAGCCCGAACAGCTCCACGAGCGTCGAACCGGCGGAGGCCAGCGCGGTACGCGGACCCATCGACGGCTTGGTCTCGACGTCGATGATCAGCCGGTCGAAGTCGGTGCGCTGCTCGACACGGGTCGCCTCGACGCGGTAGGTCACCTTCAGCACCGGCGAGTAGATCGAGTCGACCGGGATCCGGCCGATCTCGGCGCCGGACTGCTTGTTCTGCGCGGCCGTCACGTAGCCCCGGCCCCGCTCGACGGTCAGCTCCATGTCGAGCCGGCCCTTGCCGTTGAGGGTCGCGAGCTTCAGGTCCGGGTTGTGCACCGAGACGCCGGCCGGGGGCTGGATGTCCCCCGCGGTCACGTCGCCCGGGCCCTGCTTGCGCAGGTACATGCTGACCGGCTCGTCGTGCTCGGAGCTGACGCACAGCTCCTTGATGTTCATGACGAGCTCGACCACGTCCTCCTTGACACCGGGGATCGTGGTGAACTCGTGCAGCACACCGTCGATCTTGATCGAGGTGACGGCCGCGCCCGGGATCGACGACAGCAGCGTACGCCGCAGCGAGTTGCCCAGGGTGTAGCCGAAGCCCGGCTCCAGCGGCTCGATGGCGAACCGGGAACGGGTCTCGTTGATCGACTCCTCGGAGAGGGAGGGTCGCTGGCTGATGAGCATCTTTTCTCTTCTCTTCCGGGACGCCCGCTATTTGACGTCCACGACACAAACTGTTCCGGTGGCCCGCCCCGAGGGGCGGGCCACCGAACGAGCTCGGACTACTTGGAGTAGAGCTCGACGATCAGCTGCTCCTGGACCTGCGTGTCGATGACCTGCCGGGCCGGGAGGGAGTGCACGAGCACCTTCATCTGGCTCGGGATGGCCTCGAGCCACGCCGGAACCGTCTTCGAGCCGGCCTGAGCCTGCGCGACGATGAACGGGGTGAGCTCCTTGCTCTTGCCCCGGACCTCGATGATGTCGTGCTCCTTGACGCGGTACGACGGGATGTCGACCTTCTTGCCGTTCACCGTGAAGTGACCGTGCTTGACCAGCTGGCGGGCCATGTCCCGCGAGTGGGCGTAGCCGGCCCGGTAAACGACGTTGTCCAGCCGCGACTCGAGGATCTGCAGGAGGACCTCACCGGTCTTGGCCTGCTTGCCGACGGCTTCCTCGTAGTAACCGCGGAACTGCTTCTCCAGCACGCCGTAGACACGACGGGCCTTCTGCTTCTCACGGAGCTGGAGCAGGTACTCCGTCTCCTTCGTGCGGCCGCGGCCGTGCTGCCCGGGCGGGAACGGCCGGGACTCGAACGGGCACTTCGGTCCATCGCACTTGCTGCCCTTGAGGAACAGCTTCATCTTCTCCCGCCGGCAACGGCGGCAGTCAGCACCGGTGTAACGAGCCATCTCTCTCTACCTCTCAGACCCGACGACGCTTAGGCGGACGGCATCCGTTGTGCGGCTGCGGGGTGACGTCGGCGATCTGGCCGACCTCCAGCCCGACGGCCTGCAGCGAACGGATCGCGGTCTCCCGGCCGGAGCCGGGGCCCTTGACGAACACGTCGACCTTGCGCATGCCGTGCTCCATGGCCCGACGCGCGGCGGCCTCGGCGGCCAGCTGCGCGGCGAACGGAGTCGACTTGCGGGAGCCCTTGAAGCCCACCTGGCCAGCGGAGGCCCAGGAGATGACCGCACCGGTCGGGTCCGTGATGGACACGATGGTGTTGTTGAAGGTGCTCTTGATGTGCGCCTGCCCGTGGGCGACGTTCTTGCGTTCCTTGCGCCGGACCTTCTTGACAGCGGCTCCGGCACGAGCCTTCGGTGGCATAAGTCTGTGCGCTCCTAGTTGACTTTCCGGACTGGGTCCCGGCCTGGCCCGCCCTAGCGGCGGCCGACCCCGTCATCCGGTTAAGAACTACTTCTTGCCGGGCTTCTTCTTGCCGGCGACGGTCCGCTTCGGGCCCTTGCGGGTCCGGGCGTTGGTCTTGGTCCGCTGGCCACGCACGGGCAGGCCCCGGCGGTGCCGGATGCCGGCGTAGCAGCCGATCTCAACCTTGCGGCGGATGTCAGCGGCGACCTCGCGGCGCAGGTCGCCTTCAACCTTGTAGTTGCCCTCGATGTGGTCGCGGAGCTGCACGAGCTCCTCGTCCGTGAGGTCCCGAGCGCGCTTGTCCGGCGAGATGCCGGTGGCGGCGAGTGTCTCCAGGGCGCGGGTGCGACCGACCCCGAAGATGTAGGTGAGCGCGATCTCCATCCGCTTCTCGCGGGGGAGATCCACGCCGACTAGACGTGCCATGTGCGGGCGTACTCCTCGTGATGTGTGGCGGAGGTGTGGACCCGTCCCATCCCGCTACCGGCCGTCCCGTCTTTCCGACGCGGTGAGCGCCGGCGACCGGGATCGGTCGCTGCCCGAGCGGGCCCCGGCCTCCGACCGGGGGTCAGCCACGCAAGGAGTACGTCTTCACGTACCGCTCGCGGCTGGGACGAGCATGTGTGATGTGTGTCGCTGGGGATCTGCCCGGACCAACGCCACCCGGCCGAGGTACGGCCGGACGGGCTGAGTCAGCCCTGGCGCTGCTTGTGGCGCGGGTCGCTGCAGATGACCATGACCCGGCCGTGCCGGCGGATAACCCGGCACTTGTTGCAGATCCTCTTGACGCTCGGCTTGACCTTCACGGTTGCCTTACTTCCCATCTGGCCCGGCGACGCGGAGTACGCGAGACCGGACGTCGAAGACGGACACGGGACTTCCCGGCCGTCGTCAGGACTACTTGTAGCGGTAGACGATGCGCCCGCGGGTCAGGTCGTACGGCGAGAGTTCGACGACGACCCGGTCCTCCGGAAGGATGCGGATGTAGTGCTGCCGCATCTTGCCGCTGATGTGAGCCAGCACCTTGTGGCCGTTCGCGAGCTCCACCCGGAACATAGCGTTCGGCAGGGGCTCGATGACCCGACCCTCGATCTCAATGGCTCCGTCTTTTTTCGGCATGTCCTCCGCTGTCCTGACGTCGATTGCTCCGGGCGGCCCACAACGTCTTACACGGGAACTGACCTTGATCAGATGCCCGCGCCAGCCGCGGCTCCAGGACCCACCGAAGCGCAGGGTGGGCATGCCGGAGTGGACGCTGTGCGCCGATCAGAAAGTGTACGCCGGCCTGCGGGCCGTCGCCAAACCGGCCACCCCCCACGTCGCCGTGGCGGGCGCCAAACCCCTGTCCGGGCGCCGGATGACCTTGGCGGAGCCGACGACCACCGGTCGGTCAGCCGGCGGCATCGTCCCGTTCGTCCGGTTCGCTGGACCGCAGCTCACGGCGGCGCTCCCGCTTCATCCGCTTGCGCTGCCGCCGGCGTTCCCGCTCGACGGCGCGGCGCCGAGGCTCTCCCCCAGCCAGCCCGGTCACCGTCCGGACCGCCAGCACCGCACCCCACGGCCCGGCCACCCAGATCGGCCAGAAGTAGAGCAGCTCCCCGCTGACCAGCGAGGTCACCGCCCAGATCGTCACCACGATGGCGATCACCCGGAGGTACGGCAGCCACACCTCGGCCAGCCAGCGGGCCGTCACGCCGCCGCTCACCGGGCGGGGCCGGTCACCCGGGCCGGCGCTGGGCGGGACCGCCGGGTCGACAGACGCGAGCGTCGCACTCTCGGTGGGCGTCACCGGGGGCAGGTCGGTCAGTAGGGCGTCCAACTCGGCGTACGTACGTGCCGCGTACGCCCGCTGCAAGCGCTCGTCGTACTCGTGCAGGTCGAGCCGACCCTCGCCGAGAGCGACCCGCAGCCGGTCGGCCACCGCCTCCCGGTCCGCGTCCGCCGCTCGCATCCCGTCGCGCCCGTCCATGCCGGCAAGCATGCCATTCCCGCCCCACCCCCGGACGCCCGCGAATCCTGACGTCGGCGCGAGAGGCTCAGGGAGTGGTGGAGGCTGCCGGTTGGCGTGCGGTGACCAGGTCGCCCAGGCGGGCACGGCCGCCGTCGAAGGCGGTGAGCACCCAGACGCCGTCGGGCAGCAGTGCCATCGAGTGCTCGACGTGCGCCGCCACCGACCCGTCCCGGGTGACGACCGTCCAGCCATCGGCCAGCTCGACCGTCCGCGGCGACGCCATGGTGATCATCGGCTCGATGGCGAGCGCCATGCCGGGCACCAGCCGCGGCCCCTTACCCGGGCGTCCGTGGTTGAGCACGTGCGGGTCCTGGTGCATCTCGGTGCCGATGCCGTGCCCGCCGTAGCCGTCGACGATCCCGTACCGACCGCCCTTGCGGACGGCCGACTCCACCGCGTGGGAGATGTCGGTGAGTCGCCCCTTGCCGCTGGCGGCACCCCGCGCGGCGGCTGCGATACCGGCCCACATCGCGTCCTCGGCCACGTCGGCCATCTTGAGCAGCGCCGGGTCGACCTCGCCCACCCCGACCGTGATCGCCGAGTCGCCGTGCCAGCCGTTCAGCACCGCCCCGCAGTCGATCGAGATGAGATCGCCCTCGGCGAGCACCTGCTTCGCCGACGGGATGGCGTGAACGATCTGCTCGTTCACCGAGGAGCAGATCGACGCCGGAAAGCCGTGGTAGCCCTTGAACGACGGAACCGCACCCGCCTCGCGGATGGTCGACTCGGCGATGGCGTCCAGATCGGCGGTGCTCACACCGGGGGCCACAGCCTCCCGCATGCGACGCAGCGCCTCCGCCACCACCAGCCCGGCGGCCCGCATCTTCTCGATCTGGTCAGGGGTCTTCAGCTGGATGTCCAGCTGGGGACGACGCATGGAGCGATTACCTTTCGTTGCCGAACAGCGGGGCACGTCTCGCGTACCCCGCTGTTCGCACTCTATCCGCCGTGGCCCGGGGAGGACCTCAGCCGCCGTACGACCGCAGTGCGTCGATGGCCCGGGTGGTGACGTCCTCCACCGGTCCGGTGGCGTCGATCCCGACCAGCTTGCCCTGGGCGCCGTAGTAGTCGACCAGGGGCGCGGTCTTCTCGCTGTACTCACGGAGCCGCGTGGCGATCGTCTCCGGCTTGTCGTCGTCGCGCTGGAACAGCTCGGCGCCACACCGGTCACAGATGCCGTCCCGGCTGGTGGCGTCGAACTCGACGTGCCAGATCTTGCCGCAACCCCGGCAGGTACGCCGACCGGAGAGCCGCCGGATCACCTCGTCGTCGTCGACGACCAGTTCCAGGACCAGATCGAGGGCCGTGCCCAGATCGGCGAGGAGCTTGTCCAGGGCGGCGGCCTGCGGAGTCGTCCGCGGGAAGCCGTCCAGTAGGAAGCCCTCACTGGCGTCGGGCTCGGCCAGCCGGTCCCGGACCATGTTGATGGTGACCTCGTCCGGAACCAGCTCGCCCGCGTCCATGTACCGCTTCGCCTCGACACCGAGGGGCGTGCCCTGGGTGACGTTCGACCGGAAGATGTCCCCGGTCGAGATCTTCGGCACCGAGAGGTGCGCGGCGATGAACTCGGCCTGAGTGCCCTTGCCCGCGCCCGGCGGGCCAACCAGAACGAGTCTCATCTACCGCAGGAACCCTTCGTAGTTCCGCTGCATGAGTTGGCTCTCGATCTGCTTCACGGTCTCCAGACCGACGCCGACCATGATGAGCACAGCGGTGCCGCCGAACGGGAAGTTCTGGTACTGCTGGTTGTCCAGCCAGATGAAGAAGAAGTTCGGCAGGATCGAGATGACGCCCAGGTACAGCGCGCCCGGCAGGGTGATCCGGCTGAGGATGAAGTCCAGGTAGTCGGCGGTCGGCTTGCCCGGGCGGATACCCGGCACGAACCCGCCGTACTTCTTCATGTTGTCCGCGACCTCGGTCGGGTTGAACGTGATCGAGACGTAGAAGTACGTGAAGAAGATGATCATCAGGAAGTAGACCGTGATGTAGATCGGGCTACTCGGGTTGACCAGGTTGTTCTGGATCCACGCCTGGGTCTTGCCCGGGTCGTTCTGGTCGAAGAACTGCAGGGCCAGCTGCGGCAGGTAGAGCAGCGACGAGCCGAAGATGACCGGGATGACACCGGCCTGGTTGACCTTCAACGGGATGTAGGTCGAGGTGCCGCCGTACATCCGCCGGCCGATCATCCGCTTGGCGTACTGCACCGGGATCCGGCGCTGCGCCTGCTCGATGAACGTGACAGCCGTGATGACCACCAGGACCAGCGCGATGACCAGGGCGAACATGTCCCAGCCCTTGCTGGTCTTGATCTGCCAACCCTCGCTGGGCAGCCGCGCCGCGATCGAGGTGAAGATCAGGACGGACATGCCGTTGCCGACGCCCCGGTCGGTGATCAGCTCACCGAGCCACATGACCATGCCGGTGCCGGCGGTCATCGTCATCACCAGGATGGTCAGGGTCAGCCAGTCCGGGATGCCGGTGCCGGTGGGGATGATCGGGAACTGGTCGCACTTGTTCTGGAAGAGCTGCCCGGACCGGGCCAGGGCCACGAACGCCGAGGCCTGGAGCACACCGAGACCGAGAGTCAGGTACCGCGTGTACTGGGTGATCTTCGCCTGACCGGCCTGGCCCTCCTTGCGGAGCTGCTCCAGGCGCGGGATCACGACGGTCAGCAGCTGCAGGATGATCGACGCCGTGATGTAGGGCATGATGCCCAGCGCGAAGACCGAGAGCTGGAGCAGCGCCCCGCCGGAGAAGAGGTTGAGCAGGTTCACCACCCCGGTGGTGTCACCCTGGATGGTGTCGAGGCACTTCTGCACGTTGCCGTACGAGACGCCCGGGCTGGGGAGCGTGGCACCCAGCCGGTAGACCGCGATGATGCCTACTGTGAACAGCAGCTTCTTGCGCAGGTCAGGCGTACGGAACGCACTGAGAAAGGCGGACAGCAACTTCTTCCTCCTGCGCGAGGCGGGCCGCCGGTGATCCCTGGCGGGTCGGGGTGGATCACGGGCGAGCGCCCGCAATCCATGGCTGGGATGGGACTCTAACAGCCCTATCCCGGTCCGGGCAGGTGTGCCCGGCTACATAAACCGATTCCGATATTACCGGGCGCACACGGCCCAGGATGACCATGGCGTCCGTCCAGTTGCTCACAACTGGACGGACGCCATGGTCGTACGCCTTACAGCTCGGTGACGGAGCCACCGGCGGCAGCGATCTTCTCCTTGGCCGACGCGCTGAACGCGTGCGCCGACACCTGGAGCGCCACCCCGCCGAGATCCCCGGTGCCGAGGACCTTGACCGGGTGGCCCTTACGGACCGCACCGGCCTCGATCAGCTCCAGCGGGCCAACCTGGCCACCGTTCGGGAACAGCTCGGCGAGCCGGTCCAGGTTGACCACCTGGAAGACCACCTTGAACCTGTTCTTGAAGCCCTTCATCTTCGGCAGGCGCATGTGGATGGGCATCTGCCCACCCTCGAACGCCGCCGAGATGTTCTTGCGGGCCTTGGAGCCCTTCGTACCGCGACCAGCGGTCTTGCCCTTGGAACCCTCACCGCGACCCACACGGGTCTTCGCGGTCTTGGAACCGGGCGCCGGACGCAGGTGGTGAACCTTGATCGTCATTACTCGACCTCCTCGACCTTCACGAGGTGGTTGACCGTGAAGATCATGCCGCGGATCTCGGGCCGGTCCTCCTTGACCACCACGTCGTTGATCCGCTTGAGACCGAGCGAACGCAGCGAGTCACGCTGGTTCTGCTTGGTCCCGATGCCGGACCGGAGCTGGGTGACCTTCAGACGTGCCATCAGTGCGCCACCCCCGCACGCGACGCCAGCATGGCGGCCGGCGCGACGTCCTCCACCGGCAGGCCACGACGCGCCGCGACCTGCTCGGGGGACTCGAGCCCCTTCAGGGCCGCCACGGTGGCGTGCACGATGTTGATCGGGTTCGACGAACCGAGGCTCTTGGAGAGCACGTCGTGGATCCCGGCGCACTCCAGCACGGCACGCACCGGACCACCGGCGATGACACCCGTACCGGCCGAGGCCGGCTTGAGCAGCACCACGCCAGCGGCGTCCTCACCCGTCACCGGGTGCGGGATCGACTGGCCGATACGCGGAACCTTGAAGAAGTGCTTCTTGGCCTCCTCGACACCCTTGGCGATGGCCGCGGGCACCTCCTTGGCCTTTCCGTAGCCCACGCCGACCGTGCCGTCGCCGTCGCCCACGATCACCAGGGCGGTGAAGCTGAAGCGACGACCACCCTTCACGACCTTGGCGACGCGGTTGATCGCGACGACCCGCTCAAGGTGCGGGGTCTTCTCGACGGGCGCGTTTCCGCGGCCGCCCTCACGGCGGTTGTCGCGGCGACCACCCTCGTTGCCACCGGACCCGCCGCCACGGCGCTGTTGACCTGGCATCAGCAGCCTTCCTTATCTCTCGTGACGGGGTTGTTAGAACTCGAGCCCGGCTTCGCGGGCGGCATCGGCAAGCGCGGCGACCCGCCCCGCGTACCGGTTGCCACCGCGGTCGAAGACGACCTTGGAGACGCCGGCGGCCTTGGCCCGCTCGGCGAGCAGGGCGCCCACCTTGCCGGCGAGGGCGCTCTTGTCGCCCTCCGTGCCGCGCAGCGAGGCGTCCAGGGTCGACGCCGACGCCAGGGTGTGACCCTTGGAGTCGTCGACGATCTGGGCGACCATGTGCCGCAGCGAACGGGTGACGACCAGGCGCGGACGCTCGGCCGTACCGGTGACGTTCTTGCGGACGCGGAAGTGCCGACGCGCACGCCCAACGGCGCGCTTGGCGGCGACGCCGCGGCGGCGCTTGAGCAGCGTGGCGCTCACTTCTTACCTGCCTTTCCAGCCTTGCGGCGGATGACCTCGCCCTGGTACTTCACGCCCTTGCCCTTGTAGGGCTCCGGCGGACGGATCTTCCGGATGTTGGCGGCGACCTCACCGACCTGCTGCTTGTCGATGCCGGCCACGTGGAACAGGGTCGGCCGCTCCACCGTGAAGGTGATGCCCGCCGGGGCGGGAACGACCACCGGGTGCGAGAACCCGAGCGCGAACTCGAGGTCCGAACCCTTGGCGGTGACCCGGTAACCGGTGCCGGCGATCTCCAGGCTCTTGCGGTAGCCCTCGGTGACCCCGACGATCATGTTGGCGATCAGCGTACGGCTCAGGCCGTGGAGCTCCTTGGCCTTGCGCTCGTCGTTCGGCCGGTTGACGCTCAGCTCCCCGTTGTCCGCCCGCTCGATGGTGATCGGCTCGGCGAGGGTGTGCTGGAGCTGGCCCTTGGGGCCCTTGACCTTGACGGTCTGTCCGTCGATCGTGATGTCGACGCCCGTCGGAACGGGGATCGACTTACGTCCAATTCGCGACATTTCTACCTGTCTCCCGTTACCAGACGAAGGCGAGGACTTCCCCGCCAACACTCCGCTTGCGGGCCTGCCGGTCGGTCAGCAGCCCCTGGGACGTCGAAATGATCGCCACGCCCAGCCCACCGAGCACCCGCGGGAGCCCGTCCGACTTGGCGTACACCCGGAGACCGGGCTTGGACACGCGCTTGATGCCGGCCAGGCTCCGCTCGCGGTTCTGGCCGTACTTCAGCTCGACGACCAGTCGCTTGCCGACGGCGCCCTCCTCGGGCTCCTCGACCGACCAGGTGGCGATGTAACCCTCGGCCTTCAGGACCTCGGCGATGTTCGCCTTGATCTTGGAGTAGGGCATCTTCACCTGATCGTGGTACGCCTGGTTGGCGTTACGCAGACGCGTGAGCATGTCTGCGATCGGGTCGGTCATCGTCATGGATTTCGTCAGCCTTTCTCGCCGGGGTTCCCGGGGCATCAGCCCCGGGCCTACGGCGAAGAGCAATACCTAATCGGTGCAGGAGTTCCCGACTGACAGCCGGGACGCGGTCGCCCTTACCAGGAAGCCTTGGACACGCCCGGCAGCTCACCGCGGTGGGCCATCTCCCGGATGCAGACCCGGCAGAGACCGAACTTGCGGTAGACCGCCTTCGGACGCCCGCACCGCTGGCAGCGGGTGTACGCGCGAACCGAGAACTTCGGCTTCGCGGCCGCCTTGATGATCAGCGCCTTCTTGGCCATCTCAGTTCTCCTTGAACGGGAAGCCCAGGAGCTTGAGCAGCGCCCGGCCCTCGTCGTCGGTCGTGGCGGTGGTGACCACCGTGATGTCCATGCCCCGCTGGCGATCGATCCTGTCCTGGTCGATCTCGTGGAACACCGACTGCTCGGTCAGACCGAACGTGTAGTTGCCGTGCCCGTCCAGCTTGCGCCCGTCCAGACCGCGGAAGTCGCGGATACGCGGCAGCGAGATGGACAGCAGCCGGTCCAGGAACTCCCACATCCGGTCGCCGCGAAGGGTGACCTTCGCACCGATCGGCATGCCCTCGCGGAGCTTGAACTGCGCGATGGACTTGGTCGCCCGCCGCACCTGCGGCTTCTGGCCGGTGATCGTGGCGAGGTCACGGACCGCGCCGTCGATCAGCTTGGCGTCGCGAGCAGCCTCGCCGACACCCATGTTGACGACGATCTTGACCAGCCGCGGCACCTGCATGGGGTTGCCGTAGCTGTGCTGCTCACGCAGCTGGGCCACGATCTCGTTGCGGTACCGCTCCTTGAGGCGCGGCATGGTCTTTTCGGTAGCCGTGGTCATCACAGGTCCTTACCGGTGCTACGCGCGATGCGGACCTTCTGGCCGTTGTCGTCGATCCGGTAACCGACGCGGGTCGGCTTGCCGTCGGAGTCCAGGACCTGCACGTTCGAGACGTGGATCGGGGCCTCCTGAGTGACGATGCCGCCGGTCTTGGCGCCACGCTGGGTGGTGCTGATGCGGGTGTGCTTCTTGACCCGGTTCACGCCCTCGACCAGGACCTTGTCCTGCCGCGGGTAGGCCGCGATGACCTTGCCCTTGGCACCCTTGTCCTTGCCGGCGATGACGACGACCGTGTCGCCCTTCTTGACCTTCACGGTCACAACACCTCCGGCGCGAGGGAAATAATCTTCATGAACCGCTTGTCCCGCAGCTCCCGGCCCACCGGGCCGAAGATACGGGTACCGCGCGGGTCCCCGCCGTCCTTGATGATGACGGCGGCGTTCTCGTCGAAGCGGATGTACGAGCCGTCCGGCCGCCGCTTCTCCTTGGCGGTGCGAACGACGACAGCCTTGACGACGTCGCCCTTCTTCACACCGGCACCCGGGATGGCGTCCTTGACGGTGGCCACGATGACGTCGCCGATACTCGCGTAGCGCCGACCGGAGCCACCGAGAACCCGGATGCACAGGATCTCCCGAGCACCCGTGTTGTCGGCGACGCGCAGTCGCGACTCCTGCTGAATCACGTCTATCTCCTATGTCTGCCGGTTCTCCGGCCGCCGTGGCGGCCGGAGCCTGGCGGAACCAACGCCCGACGCAACGCCGGGCGAGCTCGAGCCTTCGCTACTTGGCCTTTTCCAGGATCTCCACGATCCGCCAACGCTTGGTGGCGCTCAGCGGCCGGGTCTCCATGATCAGGACCCGGTCGCCGGTGCCAGCGGCGTTCTGCTCGTCGTGCACCTTCAGCTTGCTCGTACGGCGCATGATCTTGCCGTAGAGAGCGTGCCGAACCCGGTCCTCGACCTCGACCACGACGGTCTTGTCCATCTTGTCGCTGACCACCAGGCCCTCACGGACCTTGCGGCGGGACCGCGCGGCGGCGGTGGCGGTGTCTTCGGTCATGATGCAGTCACCTCAGTCGGCGCGGCCGAGAGCCCCAGCTCGCGCTCGCGCATGATCGTGTAGATCCGGGCGATCTCCCGACGGATGACCTGCAACCGCCGGTTGTTGTCCAGCTGCCCGGTCGCGGCCTGCACGCGGAGGTTGAACAGCTCCGCCTTGGCCTCCCGCAGCTTCGTGACCAGCTCCTCCTCGGAGAGCTCACGCAGCTCGGTCGCCTTAACGCCCGCTGCCATCAGGATTCACCCACTTCGCGCGTAACAATGCGGCACTTCATCGGGAGCTTGTGGATCGCGCGACGCATGGCCTCTCGCGCGATCTGCTCGTTGGGGAAGGACATCTCGAAGAGAATCCGACCCGGCTTGACGTTGGAGACCCACCACTCCGGCGAACCCTTACCGGAACCCATCCGGGTCTCGGCAGGCTTCTTGGTGAGGGCCTGGTCCGGGAAGATCGTGATCCAGACCTTGCCGCCACGCTTGATGTGACGGGTCATCGCGATACGCGCCGACTCGATCTGGCGGTTGGTCACGTACGCCGGCTCGAGAGCCTGGATCCCGAACTCGCCGAACACCACCCGGTTACCACCCTTGGACGCGCCACTGCGGTCCGGGTGGTGCGGCTTGCGGAAGCCCTTCGGGGGCTTGCGCGGCATCAGCATCTGTCAGCCCTCCTGCTGCGTTTCTGCCGGAGCAGCCGCGGCCGCGACAGCAGCGCTGTCGACCGGCTCGCCACTCGGCGTCTCGGCCTGCTGCGCGATGGTGGTCGCAGCAGCCCGGCCGGCCTCGGTGCCGCCAGCCGTCGTGCCGGACGAACCCGACCGGCCACGGCGCGGACGCTCGGGACGGTCGCCACGCTCACCACGACGCGGGCGGGACGGACCGGCCTCGGCCGGAGCCTCCCGGCCCGGGACGGCGTCGCCCTTGTAGATCCAGACCTTCACACCGATCCGGCCGAACGTGGTACGGGCCTCGAAGAAGCCGTACTCGATGTTGGCCCGCAGCGTGTGCAGCGGAACCCGGCCCTCACGGTAGAACTCGGTCCGGCTCATCTCGGCGCCGCCGAGGCGGCCCGAAACCTGAACCCGGATGCCCTTGCAGACCGGGTTCTTCATCGCCGACTGCATGGCCTTGCGCATCGCCCGACGGAAGCTGACCCGGCTGGACAGCTGCTCGGCCACGCCCTGCGCGACGAGCTGAGCGTCCGACTCGGGGTTCTTCACCTCGATGATGTTCAGCTGGACCTGCTTGCCGGTGAGCTTCTCCAGCTCGCCGCGGATCCGGTCGGCCTCCGCACCCTTACGGCCGATGACGATGCCCGGCCGGGCGGTGTGGATGTCGACCCGGACCCGGTCGCGGGTGCGCTCGATGTCGACCTTGGAAATCCCGGCGCGCTCCAGGCCCTTGGACATCATGCGGCGGATCTTGACATCCTCGCCGATGTAGTCCTTGTAGAGCTTGTCCGCGAACCAGCGGGACTTCCAGTCGGTCGAGATGCCGAGCCGGAACCCAGTGGGGTGAACCTTCTGACCCATTACTCGGCGCCCTCCGTCTTGCTCTGCGCTTCGGCCGGTGCGGCCTCCGTGGCCGGAGCGGCCTTCTTGGCCGCGGCCTTCCTCGGCGCTGCCGGCGCGACCGCCTCGACCGCCACGGTGATGTGACAGGTCCGCTTGCGGATCCGGTACGCCCGACCCTGCGCCCGAGGCTGGAACCGCTTCATCGTCGGGCCCTCGTCCACGAACGCCTCGCTGACGAGCAGCGCGTCGGGGTCCAGCCGCTCGTTGTTCTCCGCGTTGGCGATCGCGCTAGCGAGCACCTTGTACACCTGCTCGCTCGCAGCCTGCGGCGCGAACTGCAGCACCGTGAGCGCCTCCTTCGCGGGCAGGCCGCGGACGAGGTTGACCACCCGGCGCGCCTTCATCGGCGAGATGCGCACGTGCCGCGCAACCGCCCGCGCGCCCGGAAGCACCGGAGCGTCGCCCTTTCCTGGCATCGCTGTAACCCCTTGTTCCCTCTATCCGTATGCCCGCGGCGTCAGCGCCGACGGCTCTTCCGGTCGTCCTTCTCGTGACCCTTGAACGTGCGGGTCAGCGCGAACTCGCCGAGCTTGTGCCCGACCATCGCCTCGGTCACGAACACCGGGACGTGCTTGCGTCCGTCATGCACGGCGATCGTGTGCCCCAGCATCTCGGGGATGATCGTCGAGCGCCGCGACCAGGTCTTGATCACGTTCTTGGAGCCCTTGTCGTTCTGAACTTCCACCTTCTTGAGCAGGTGGTCGTCGACGAACGGGCCCTTCTTCAGGCTGCGAGGCATGTCTTATCTCCCTCAGCCGCGCTTACGCGTGGCGTAGCGACGGCGGACGATCAGCTTGTCACTCGGCTGGCCCTTACGCCGGGTACGGCCCTCGGGCTTACCCTGCGGGTTGACCGGGTGGCGACCACCGGAGGTCTTACCCTCACCACCACCGTGCGGGTGGTCGACCGGGTTCATGGCGACACCACGGACGGTCGGGCGCTTGCCCTTCCACCGCATCCGGCCGGCCTTACCCCAGTTGATGTTCGACTGGTCGGCGTTGCCGATCTCGCCGACGCTCGCGCGGCAGCGCACGTCCACACGCCGGATCTCGCCGGACGGCATACGCAGGGTCGCGTACGCGCCCTCACGGCCGAGCAGCTGGATGCCGACGCCGGCGGAACGGGCCAGCTTGGCCCCGCCACCCGGACGCAGCTCCACGTTGTGGATCGTGGTACCGACCGGGATGTTGCGCAGCGGCAGGTTGTTGCCCGGCTTGATGTCGGCGCCCGGACCGGACTCGACGCGGTCGCCCTGCTTCATGTCCTTCGGCGCGATGATGTACCGCTTCTCGCCGTCGGCGTAGTGCAGCAGCGCGATGCGCGCCGTGCGGTTGGGGTCGTACTCGATGTGAGCGACCTTCGCCGGCACGCCGTCCTTGTCGACCCGCTTGAAGTCGATCAGACGGTACTGGCGCTTGTGACCTCCACCGTGGTGCCGCGTGGTGATCCGGCCGTGGGCGTTACGCCCGCCCTTCTTCGGCAGCGGAGCCAGCAGCGACTTCTCCGGCGTGGACCGGGTGATCTCGGCGAAGTCGGCGACACTCGAGCCACGTCGGCCCGGCGTCGTCGGCTTGTACTTACGGATAGCCATTGTCTACACCCCTCAGCTGACCGGGCCGCCGAAGGCCTCGATACGGTCACCGTCAGCCAGCTTCACGATCGCCCGCTTGGTCGCCTTGCGCTGACCGAAACCGGTCTTGGTGCGCTTGCGCTTCCCCTGGCGGTTGAGCGTGTTGACCGTCAGGACGCGGACGTTGAAGATCTGCTGGATAGCGATCTTGATCTCGGTCTTGTTCGCGTCCGGGTGCACCAGGAAGGTGTACCAGTTCCGGTTCAGCTCGCTGTAGCTCTTCTCCGAGACGACCGGCGCCACGATGATGTCGCGCGGGTCGGCGATCGTGCTCACTTGCCACCCTCCTCGGTGGTCTCGGCGGGCACGCCCAGGAACTCGTCCAGGGCGTCCTTGGTGAAGACCACGTCGTCGGCCACGAGCACGTCGTACGTGTTCAGCTGGCCGGACTCGATCAGGTGCACCCGCGGCTCGTTGCGCAGCGACACCCAGTTCAGCTCGTCGGTGCTGCTCAGCACGACGAGGACCCGACGGGCCTCGGTGAGCTTGGTCAGCGTGGCCAGGGCGGCCTTGGTCGACGGCTTCTCGCCCGAGACGAACGCCTCGACAACGTGCACCTGCCCGGCGCGGGCCCGGTCGGAGAGGGCACCCCGCAGCGCGGCGGCCTTCATCTTCTTCGGGGTCCGCTGGCTGTAGTCACGCGGCACGGGACCGTGCACCACGCCACCGCCGGCGAACTGCGGCGCGCGGATCGAGCCCTGCCGGGCGCGACCGGTGCCCTTCTGCTTGTACGGCTTCTTGCCGCCGCCGGAAACCTCGGCGCGGGTCTTGGTCTTGTGCGTGCCCTGTCGGGCCGCCGCGAGCTGGGCCACCACGACCTGGTGCATCAGCGCGACGTTGGCCTGCACGTCGAAGATGTCCGCCGGCAGCTCGACGGAGCTGCTGGTGGTGCCTTCGACGGTGCGCACGTCAACGGTGGTCACTTGGCCGCACCGCCCTTCTTCACCTTGCTCTTGGCCGCGGTACGGACCAGAACCAGCGCGCCCTTGGGGCCGGGAATGGCACCACGGACGAGCAGGAGGTTGTTCTCGGTGTCGACCGCCTGGACGGTGAGGTTCTGCACGGTGTAGCGCACGCCACCCATGCGTCCGGCCATCCGGGTGCCCTTGAAGACACGACCCGGGGTGGCGCAGGCGCCGATGGAGCCGGGCGAGCGGTGCTTGCGCTCGACGCCGTGACCGGCGCCCAGACCGTGGAAGCCGTGCCGCTTCATCGGGCCGGCGTAGCCCTTGCCCTTGGTCTTTCCGGTGACGTCGATGGTGACGCCGGCCGGGAACTCCTCGACCGTGACCTCCTGGCCGAGCGAGTACTCACCGGCGTCCGTGGTGCGCAGCTCGACGATGTGCCGGCGCGGCGCCACGTCCGCCTTCGCGTAGTGCCCGCTGATCGGCTTCTTGACCTTGCGCGGGTCGATGGTGCCGTAGGCCAGCTGGACCGCGGAGTAACCGTCCTTCTCGGCGCTACGAACCTGGCTGATGACGCACGGGCCGGCCTCGACCACGGTCACGGGAACAACCTTGTTGTTGTCCCAGACCTGGGTCATGCCGAGCTTGGCGCCCAGGATCCCCTTGACTTGCCTGTCCATTTGTCCGGTCCCTACAGCTTGATCTCGATGTCGACGCCAGCCGGCAGGTCGAGGCGCATGAGCGAGTCGACCGTCTTCGGGGTCGGGTCGATGATGTCGATCAGCCGCTTGTGCGTGCGCATCTCGAAGTGCTCGCGCGAGTCCTTGTACTTGTGCGGCGAGCGGATAACGCAGAAACGGTTGATCTCCGTGGGCAGCGGCACCGGGCCCGCGACCTGCGCCCCGGTACGCGTCACCGTCTCGACGATCTTCCGAGCCGAGGAGTCGACGACCTCGTGGTCATAGGCCTTGAGCCGGATGCGGATCTTCTGTCCCGCCATGGTGGCTTCTGTTCCTTCTCTCGATGCCGCTGTGTTGCGGGCGCCTGTACCGGCTGGTACAGGCCCACTTCGCCGACCCCCGCGGTCGGGCGTGTCGCGCCCTCGGGCCGGGCTCCGCCCCGGGACTCCGGAGCGGTCCTGACCGCGCGGTGGGTCAAGGCGCCGATCGCATTACCGCGACCTGAACGCCGTGCGAGGGTGGTTGGCGACTGGGCCGCCAACCACCCTACGCTCGACTGTGCCGCCACCCGGAGGTTCAGCGAAAGCCGAACACAGGCGACGAACTGTCGTTACGCAACCTGACTAGTATGCCGCACGACCGGCGGCGGGTCTAATCGGGGTTACCTAGCTCACTTGACGATCTTGGTGACGAACCCGGCGCCGACGGTGCGGCCACCCTCGCGGATCGCGAACTTGAGGTTCTCCTCCATGGCGATGGGCTGGATCAGCTTCACCGACATGGTGGTGTTGTCACCCGGCATGACCATCTCGGTGCCCTCGGGAAGGGTGACGACACCGGTGACGTCCGTGGTCCGGAAGTAGAACTGCGGACGGTAGTTCTGGAAGAACGGGGTGTGCCGGCCGCCCTCCTCCTTGGAGAGGATGTAGACCGTCGCCTCGAACTCCGTGTGCGGGGTCGTGGTGCCCGGCTTGACGACCACCATGCCGCGCTCGACGTCCTCGCGCTTGATGCCACGCAGCAGCAGACCGACGTTCTCGCCCGCGCGGGCCTCGTCGAGCAGCTTGCGGAACATCTCGATACCGGTGCAGACCGTCTTCTGCGACTTCTCGCGGATACCGACGATCTCCACCTCCTCGTTCGGCTTGAGGATGCCGCGCTCGGCGCGACCGGTGACGACGGTGCCACGACCGGTGATCGTGAAGACGTCCTCGATCGGCATGAGGAACGGCTTCTCGGTCTCGCGCTCCGGCTGCGGGATCGCGGTGTCGACCGCGGTCATCAGGTCCAGCAGCTTGCCGGTCCACTCGGGGTCACCCTCGAGGGCCTTCAGCGCCGACACCCGAACGACCGGCAGGTCGTCACCCGGGTACTCCTGCGAGGAGAGCAGCTCGCGCACCTCGAGCTCGACGAGCTCCAGGAGCTCCTCGTCGTCGACCATGTCGCTCTTGTTGAGCGCCACGACGATGTACGGCACGCCAACCTGGCGGGCCAGCAGCACGTGCTCGCGGGTCTGCGGCATCGGACCGTCGGTCGCCGCGACCACCAGGATCGCGCCGTCCATCTGCGCGGCACCGGTGATCATGTTCTTGATGTAGTCCGCGTGGCCGGGGCAGTCGACGTGCGCGTAGTGCCGCGCCTCGGTCTGGTACTCGACGTGCGCGATCGAGATCGTGATGCCGCGGGCCTTCTCCTCCGGCGCCTTGTCGATCTCGTCGAACGGCGTGTAAGGGTTCAGGTCCGGGTACTGGTCGTGCAGGACCTTGGTGATGGCCGCCGTCAGCGTCGTCTTACCGTGGTCGATGTGACCAATGGTGCCGATGTTGACGTGCGGCTTAGTCCGCTCGAACTTAGCCTTCGCCACTGGTGTCCTCCTGTGGACTTCTTGGTTCGTACGCCCGGCGCGCCGGTCGGCGCTTAGGACTCTGTCGACAGCCTTTCCGGCCTGAACGGCCGGAGAGCTTTTGTGGGTTCTGCGGCGATGAAGCCTACAGGCCCGGTCTCACGCGATCCGATCGTGGTGGCCGCGGGCGGGAGAACCCTCCCGCGACCACCCACGAATCACCTGCTCAGCGACGTTACTCGCCCGTCGCCTTGGCGATGATCTCCTTCGCCACGCTCTGCGGAACCTCGGCGTAGGAGTCGAACTGCATGCTGTAGCTAGCCCGGCCCTGGGTCTTCGACCGCAGGTCGCCGACGTAGCCGAACATCTCCGACAACGGCACCAGAGCCCGGACGATGCGGGCGCCGCTGCGCTCCTCCATCGCCTGGATGATGCCGCGGCGGGAGTTGAGGTCGCCGATGACGTCACCCATGTTCTCCTCAGGAGTGGTGACTTCAACGGCCATCATCGGCTCGAGCAGTGCCGGATCGGCCTTGCGGGCCGCGTCCTTCATCACCATCGAGCCGGCGATCTTGAATGCCATTTCCGAGGAGTCGACCTCGTGGTACTGGCCGTCCAGCAGCGTCAGCTTCACGCCGACGAGCGGGAAGCCCGCCAGGATGCCGTACTGCATGGCGTCCTGCGCACCGGCGTCCACCGAGGGGATGAACTCCCGGGGGATGCGGCCGCCGCTGACGGCGTTCGCGAACTCGTAGGTCGGCGAGTCGTTGTCCAGCGGAAGCGGCTCGACGCTCACGATCACGCGGGCGTACTGGCCGGAACCACCGGTCTGCTTCTTGTGGGTGTACTCGACCTTGTCCACCTTGCGGCGGATGGTCTCGCGGTACGCCACCTGCGGCTTGCCGACGTTCGCCTCGACGTTGAACTCGCGGCGCATCCGGTCGACCAGGATGTCCAGGTGCAGCTCACCCATGCCGGAGATGACCGTCTGACCGGTCTCCTCGTCCAGCTGGACGCGGAAGGTCGGGTCCTCCTCGGCCAGGCGCTGGATGGCCGTGCCCAGCTTCTCCTGGTCGGACTTGGTCTTCGGCTCGATCGCCACCGAGATGACCGGCTCCGGGAAGGTCATCGACTCCAGGATTACCGGGTTCGCCGGGTCGGAGAGAGTGTCGCCGGTGGTGGTCTGCTTGAGACCCTGCACGGCGATGATGTCGCCAGCCTGCGCCGACGGACGCTCTTCCCGCTTGTTGGCGTGCATCTGGTAGATCTTGCCGATCCGCTCCTTGCGGTCCTTGGTGGAGTTGACCACCTGGGAACCGGAATCGAGCGTGCCGGAGTAGACCCGCACGTAGGTGAGCTTGCCCAGGTGCTTGTCCGTCTGGATCTTGAAGGCCAGGCCGGAGAAGGGCTCCGAGTTGGACGGCTTACGCAGCAGCGGGGTCTCGCCGTCGGTAGCCGTACCCTCGATGGCCGGAACGTCAAGCGGCGACGGCAGGAAGTCGACCACGGCGTCGAGCATGGGCTGGACGCCCTTGTTCTTGAACGCCGAGCCGCACAGCACCGGGTTGGCCTTGCCGGCGATGGTGGCACGCCGGATGGCGGCCTTGATCTCCTCGACGGAGATCTCCTCGCCCTCCAGGTACTTCTCCATCACCGCGTCGTCGACGTCGGCCAGGGTCTCCATCAGCTTCTCGCGCCACTCGGCAGCGGAGTCGGCCAGCTCGGCCGGGATCTCCTCAACCGCGTAGTCCTCACCCTTCTGGGTCTCCCCGCGCCAGGTGAGGGCGCGCATGCCGATCAGGTCCACGACGCCGATGTGGTCGCCCTCGAGCCCGATCGGGATCTGGAGCACCAGCGGGGTGGCGTTCAGCCGGTCGATCATCATCTGCACGCAGCGGAAGAAGTCGGCGCCGGTCCGGTCGAGCTTGTTGACGAAGCACATCCGCGGGACGTTGTACTTGTCGGCCTGCCGCCAGACGTTCTCCGTCTGCGGCTCCACGCCGGCGACACCGTCGTAGACCGCGACCGCACCATCCAGCACCCGCAGCGACCGCTCGACCTCGACCGTGAAGTCGACGTGACCGGGCGTGTCGATGATCTGGATCGTGTGGCCCTTCCACTCACACTTGGTAGCAGCGGAGGTGATGGTGATACCACGCTCCTGCTCCTGCTCCATCCAGTCCATGACGGCAGCGCCCTCGTGGACCTCACCGATCTTGTACGTGATGCCGGTGTAGAACAGGATCCGCTCGGTGGTCGTGGTCTTACCGGCATCGATGTGCGCCATGATGCCGATGTTGCGTACGTTGGCGAGCGCGTCTGCGGCGGCCACTTCAATCCCTACTTATCGTCGTCTCGACTCAACTGGTGGCGGTTCCGGCGCCCGAGAGCGCCGGAACCAGGGTGTTACCAGCGGTAGTGCGCGAAGGCCTTGTTGGACTCGGCCATCTTGTGCGTGTCCTCGCGCCGCTTGACGGCGGCACCGAGGCCGTTGCTCGCGTCCAGCAGCTCGTTCATGAGCCGCTCGACCATGGTCTTCTCGCGGCGGGCGCGGGAGTAGGTGACCAGCCAACGCAGGCCCAGCGTGGTCGCCCGGGCGGGGCGGACCTCGACCGGAACCTGGTAGGTGGCGCCACCGACACGACGGCTGCGCACCTCGAGAGTCGGCTTGACGTTGTCCATCGCCCGCTTGAGGGTGACGACCGGGTCGGTGCCGGACTTCTCGCGGCAGCCCTCGAGGGCCGCGTACACGATGGACTCGGCGAGCTGACGCTTGCCGCGGAGCAGGATCTTGTTCACCAACTGGGTGACCAGCGGCGAGTTGTACACCGGGTCAGCGACCAGCGGCCGCCGCGGAGCGGGTCCCTTACGCGGCATGTCAGCTCTTCTCCTTCTTCGCGCCGTAACGGCTGCGCGCCTGCTTGCGGTTACGGACACCCTGGGTGTCGAGCGAGCCGCGGACGATCTTGTAACGCACGCCGGGGAGGTCCTTCACACGGCCGCCACGCACGAGCACGATCGAGTGCTCCTGGAGGTTGTGGCCGACGCCCGGGATGTAGGCGGTCACCTCGATCTGGCTGCTGAGCTTGACACGAGCGACCTTGCGCAGCGCCGAGTTCGGCTTCTTCGGGGTCGTGGTGTACACGCGGGTGCACACGCCGCGCCGCTGGGGAGACCCCTTCAGCGCAGGGGTCTTGGTCTTGGTCGTCTTGGCCTGACGGCCCTTTCGGACCAACTGCTGAATGGTGGGCACCGGGTTTCTCCGCTCCCTTCGGCCGCACTGTCGCGGCCGCGCCGTCTGCTCGTTAGCCGGCCTGATGACCGGCTCTCCTACATTCCGACCAGGGCCACCTCGCGGAGGCCCCGGTACCCGCGGTCGGGCGTGTCGCCCAGCTCACGGTCCCGGTACGGACGCTTTCGCGGACCCACCGGGTTGTGTCACCGGCACGCGGGTCGCCCCGCACCGGGTCATTGGCTTGTCGTGCCCGCTGCCCGTCACCGGAACCAGCGCACGCACGAGTTGCCCGGGCAGGCCCGGGCACAAGAGGAAAGAGTACCTACCACAGCCGGCCAGGTCAAAACGGAACGGCCCGGCGGCCGTCTCACGCCCGCCAGTCGAATCCCGCTCAGCCCGTCGCCCGCGATGGGCACCTACGGACACAAGTGTACCGGCTTCCCCACCGGGCCACCCGTCGCCCCCGCAGCGGGAGGCACCGACCCGGATCCGGGGCCTCGGGCGACCAGGCCGCACGGCCGGTTCGGGGGGTGACCGGCCTCACGTCAGGGAGATCAGCAGGGACAGGCCGAGCGCCAACAGGCTGAGCAGCGCTCCCGCGCCCCCACAGCTGACACCGGCCACCGCGAGCCCTCGACCGGTGAACCGGACCGCCGGCGGCCCCGACGGTCGGCGGATCTGCCGCCGGCCGAGCAGACCGGCCACGACCGCGCCCACCCCGGACAGCACGCCCAGCACCGCGAAGGCCCCGGACGCCCAGACCCCACCCTCGTTCGCGAAGGCCACCCCGAAGCAGATCACCAGCAACGAGACCAGGACCGACGCGATCCCGGCCACCAGCGCACCGACCGCCAGGCCCGAGGTGACCGGGGGCACGTCCAGGTACACGACGCCGTACGGCGTGCCGGGCACCGCCTCCACCCGCTTCGGCGGGCGACGCTGCTCGTCGGTCGGTGGCGGCACCGGAGGACCCCAGCCGGGAGCGCGCCCCGACTGACCCGGGCCGGGAGCGTGCCCCGGAGGACCCCAGCCCGGAGCGTGCCCCGGCTGACCCCAACCCGGCGGAGGGCCGTACCCGAACGGAGGCTGCCCCCAGCCGGGCGGCGGGGACGGAGTACCGGACACCGCGTACGGCTGGCCGGAGCCGGGCGCCGCGCCCCAGCCGGGCGACGTCGGACCCCCGGAAGCTGGCGTGCCCCCGGAAGCCGCCGGAACACCCCAGCCGGGCGACGTCGCGCCCTCGGCGGGCGCCGGCGGGCCCCCGGAGGCCGGCATCCCCTCGGCGGGCGCCGGCTGGCCTCCGGAGACCGGCGTCCCCTCGGCGGGCGCCGGCGTGCCCCAGCCGGGCGGAGGCGTGCCCCAGCCCGGCTGCGGCGGGGCGCCCCAACCCGGCGCGTCGGGGCGAGGGGCGTCCCCCTGCGGGGTGGCCGTCGGCGGCGCGTCGGCGGCGGGCGTGTCCGGCTGCCCGTTCCCGTCGGGCCGCGCCCAGGCGCTGGGCGTGACCGGAGTCTGGGCCGTCGGACCGGGCTCGGCCGTCTGATCCGCGGGCTGATCCGCTGCCTGGGGTGGGGTCGGCGGCGGGGCCGGCGCGCCAGGATGCCCGGCCGGTCCGTCCGCCGGGGGCCGCGCCGGTTCCGTCACGAGGTCCTCCTGTCGACAGGCCACCACCGCCGTGCGGCGGACACCGGCCAGGCTACCGCCGGGGGTCCCGCCGCCCACGCCCGGCGCGACCGCTGGTCGGGTCAGTCCATGTTCGTCGGGTAGTCGTGGCCGAACGGCGAGCCCGCCAACCGGACCACGCCGATCACCACCGCGATCACCACGCTGACGGCCACCAGCACCAGGCCGATCCAGGCCATCCGCTCCCCCCGTCGCAGCCAGGCGCCGCCGGTGAGGAAACCCCCCGACGCGTACGCCTCACGGCGCGCCTGCCGGGACAGCAGAAGCGCCACGGTCGCCGGCACCACCCCACCGATGAACAGGCCGGTGAGCATCCCGAGCAGGCCCAGCGCGAAGACCGCCCGCGCCTTCGTGGCACGGGCCGGGTCGGGATCCAGCGGGTGACGTGGAGCCTGCTGCGCGCTGGACACCTGGCCGGCTGCGGTGGTCATGCCCCCATTCTGCCGAACCTGGTGCGCGGTTGGGCGGGTCCGGACACGACGAGGCCCCCGGCAGGTGCCGGGGGCCTCGTCGGTGGTGGTGCTTAGCGGTACGACCCGAAGTCGAAGTCGTCAAGCGGCACAGCCTGGCCGCTCGCCGGCCCGAAACCGTAGTCGGACTCCGGGTAACCGGTCATCGAGTAGACCTTGGCCTTGGCCTCCTCGGTCGGCTCCACCCGGACGTTGCGGTACTTGCTGATGCCGGTACCGGCCGGAATGAGCTTACCGATGATCACGTTCTCCTTGAGGCCGACCAACGAGTCGCTGCGCGAGTTGATCGCAGCGTCGGTCAGCACCCGGGTGGTCTCCTGGAAGGAGGCAGCCGAGAGCCAGGAGTCGGTGGCCAGCGAGGCCTTGGTGATACCCATCAGCACCGGACGGCCGGCGGCGGGCTCGCCGCCCTCCGACACGAGCCGGCGGTTCTCCGACTCGAACAGCGCCCGGTCGACGAGCACACCCGGCAGGAACTCGGTCGAGCCGGAGTCGATGACCGTCACCCGCTTGAGCATCTGGCGGATGATGATCTCGATGTGCTTGTCGTGGATGAGCACGCCCTGCGAGCGGTAGACCTCCTGGACCTCCTGGGTCAGGTGGACCTGGACCGCCCGCGGACCCATGATCCGCAGAAGCTCGTGCGGGTCGATGGTGCCCTCGGTGAGCTTCTCGCCGACCGCGACGTGACCGCCGTCGTGGGTACGCAGACGCACCCGCTTGGAGATCTTGTCGTAGACGATCTCGTCGCTGCCGTCGTCCGGCACCACGATGATCTTCCGCGAGCGCTCGCCGTCCTCGATCCGGATCCGGCCGGGGGTGTCGGCGATGGGCGCCTTACCCTTCGGGACCCGGGCCTCGAAGATTTCCTGGACACGCGGCAGACCCTGGGTGATGTCCTCACCCGCGACACCACCGGTGTGGAAGGTACGCATCGTCAGCTGCGTACCCGGCTCACCGATCGACTGGGCGGCGATGATGCCGACCGCCTCGCCGACGTCCACGGTCTTGCCGGTCGGCAGCGAACGCCCGTAGCAGGCACCGCAGACGCCCAGCTTCGACTCGCAGGTGAGCACGCTGCGCACCCGGACCGTCTCCACGCCGGCGGCGACGATCTTGTCGACCCCGATGGAGTTGATGTCCTGACCCCGCTCGGCGACGACGGTGCCGTCCGGCCCCTTGATGTCGTCGGCCAGGGTCCGGGCGTGCACGCTGGTCTCGGCGTGCTCGTGCACGACCAGCCTGCCGTCCTCCAGGCGCTCGCCGATCTGCATCGGGATCGCCCGGTCGGTGCCGCAGTCCTCCTCGCGGATGATCACGTCCTGGGAGACGTCCACCAGACGACGGGTCAGGTAACCCGAGTCGGCGGTCCGCAGCGCGGTGTCGGCGAGACCCTTACGGGCACCGTGCGTGGAGATGAAGTACTCCAGCACGGACAGACCCTCCCGGTAGCTGGCCTTGATCGGCCGCGGGATGATCTCGCCCTTGGGGTTGGCCACCAGACCACGGATCGCCGCGATCTGCCGGAGCTGGAGCAGGTTACCGCGGGCACCCGAGTTGATCATCTTCCACAGTGGGTTCTCCTGCGGCAGCGCGGTGTCCATCTCCTTGGCGACCTCGTTGGTCGCCTTGGTCCAGATCTCGATGAGTTCGCCGCGACGCTCCTCGGCGGTCATCAGACCACGCTGGTACTGCTTGTCGATCCGGTCAGCTTCCTTCTCGTACTTCGCCAGGATCTCCGCCTTGCGCGGCGGAGCGATGACGTCCTCCATGCCGATCGTCACGCCGGACCAGGTGGCCCAGTGGAAACCGGCCTCCTTGAGCCCGTCCAGGGTGGCAGCCAGGGCCACCTTGGGGAAGCGCTCGGCGAGGTCGTTGACGATCGCGGAGAGCTGACCCTTGCGGATCTCGTAGTTCACGAAGCGGTAGCCCTGCGGCAGCGTCTCGTTGAACAGCACCCGACCGAGGGTGGTCTCCACGGTCAGCGGCTCACCCTCGACCCAGCCCTCCGGGGCGGTCCACGCCTCGGCGCCGGAGCCGTTGTCGACACCGACCACGCCGCGCAGACGGATCTTCACCGGAGCCTGCAGGTGCAGCTCGCCGTTGTCGAACGCCATCCGCGCCTCGGCGTCCGAGCTGAACGCCCGGCCCTCGCCCTTCTCACCGGCGGTGAGGTGGGTGAGGTGGTACAGGCCGATGACCATGTCCTGGGTGGGCATGGTGACCGGCTTGCCGTCGGCCGGCTTGAGGATGTTGTTCGACGACAGCATCAGGATCCGCGCCTCGGCCTGGGCCTCGGCGGACAGCGGCACGTGCACCGCCATCTGGTCACCGTCGAAGTCGGCGTTGAACGCGGTGCAGACCAGCGGGTGGATCTGGATCGCCTTGCCCTCGACCAGCTGCGGCTCGAAGGCCTGGATGCCCAGACGGTGCAGGGTCGGCGCGCGGTTCAGCAGCACCGGGTGCTCGCCGATGACCTCTTCCAGCACGTCCCACACGACCGGGCGCTGACGCTCGACCATCCGCTTGGCGGACTTGATGTTCTGCGCGTGGTTGAGGTCCACCAGCCGCTTCATCACGAACGGCTTGAACAGCTCCAGCGCCATCTGCTTGGGCAGACCGCACTGGTGCAGCTTGAGCTTCGGGCCGACCACGATGACCGAACGGCCGGAGTAGTCGACGCGCTTGCCCAGCAGGTTCTGGCGGAACCGGCCCTGCTTGCCCTTGAGCATGTCGGACAGCGACTTGAGCGGGCGGTTACCCGGACCGGTGACCGGCCGGCCGCGGCGGCCGTTGTCGAACAGCGCGTCGACGGCCTCCTGGAGCATCCGCTTCTCGTTGTTGACGATGATCTCGGGCGCGCCGAGGTCGATCAGCCGCTTGAGGCGGTTGTTCCGGTTGATCACGCGGCGGTACAGGTCGTTCAGGTCCGAGGTCGCGAAGCGGCCACCGTCGAGCTGCACCATCGGGCGCAGGTCCGGCGGGATGACCGGGACGCAGTCCAGCACCATGCCGAGCGGCGAGTTGCGGGTGTTCAGGAACGCCGCCACGACCTTGAGCCGCTTGAGCGCCCGGATCTTCCGCTGGCCCTTGCCGGACCGGATGGTCTCGCGCAGGCTCTCGGCCTCGGCGTCGAGGTCCATGTTCTGGACCAGCGCCTTGATCGCCTCGGCGCCCATCGAGCCGGTGAAGTACTCACCGAACCGGTCGCGCAGCTCGCGGTAGAGCAGCTCGTCGGTGACCAGCTGCTTCGGCTCCAGCTTGCGGAAGGTGTCCAGCACCTCGTCCAGGCGGTCGATCTCGCGCTGGGCCCGGTCGCGGATCTGGCGCATCTCGCGCTCTCCGCCCTCCTTGACCTTGCGCCGGACGTCCGCCTTGGCACCCTCGGCCTCCAGCTCGGCCAGGTCGGCCTCCAGCTTGGCGGCCCGCTTCTCGATCTCCGAGTCGCGGCTGTTCTCAGACTGCCGCTTCTCGGCGAGGATCTCGTTCTCGATCGTCGAGAGGTCACGGTGACGCGACTCGGCGTCCACGCTCGTCACGACGTACGAGGCGAAGTAGATGATCTTTTCGAGGTCCTTGGGGGCGAGGTCCAGCAGGTAGCCCAGCCGGCTCGGAACGCCCTTGAAGTACCAGATGTGGGTCACCGGAGCGGCGAGCTCGATGTGCCCCATCCGCTCACGACGGACCTTGGAGCGGGTCACCTCGACGCCGCAGCGCTCACAGATGATGCCCTTGAACCGAACGCGCTTGTACTTACCGCAGTAGCACTCCCAGTCCCGCTGCGGACCGAAGATCTTCTCGCAGAAGAGCCCGTCCTTTTCCGGCTTCAGGGTGCGGTAGTTGATGGTCTCAGGCTTCTTGACCTCGCCGTGCGACCACTGACGGATGTCGTCGGCGGTGGCGAGACCAATGCGCAGCTCGTCGAAGAAGTTGACGTCGAGCACTATGTCCCCTATGTCGTCGTCTGTACTGCTAATTCTCGGGTGGGGTCGGGGGCCGCCTCGGCCCCCCCCCCCCCCAAACCACCAAACACAAACACCCAACACCACACCCCCCCCGACCGCGCCAAGCCCCACCCCCCCACCCCCCCAG
>NZ_JBEXGP010000011.1:0-166835 GCF_040607375.1 Micromonospora sp. NPDC005298 | reverse complement strand
GACGCGGCGCAGCCACTCGGGCGCCGGCCGGCCACCACGGAACCACTCCAGCCAGCCCGGCGCGGCCCCCGCCCCCACCGCGACCAGAGGCTCAGCCAGCGACAGCGAACAACCGACGCCGAGCCCCCAGCAGCACGACCGAGGCCAGCACCAGGCCCACCCCCATCGTGACCAGCAGGGGGCTCGGCTGGCCGGGGAGCAGGCCGGCCAGGGACCGCGACGCGGTGCCCAGCGCGAGGTAGAGACCGGCCCAGGCGGCGGCGCCGACAGTCGCGCAGCCGAGGAACCTGCGGTACGACATGCGCAGCCCACCGGCGGCCAGCGGCAGCAGCGCGTTGAACACCGGCAGGAACGGCGCGACCACCATCATCCGGCCGCCGCCGCGACGCAGGATTCCTTCCGCCGCGCTCCAGCGGGCCTCGCCGATCCAGTCGCCGACCCGGCTGTGACGCAGCCGTTCGGCGTACCGGCGGCCGACGAGGAAGCTCAGCGACCAGCCGCCGAGGCAGCCGGCGAGCACCGCGGCGAAGGTGGCGAGCCCGGTGGTGGGACGGCCCACCCCGACCGCGGCGAGGATCGCCACGTCGCCGGGGATGAGGACCCCGAGCAGCGGTACGGCGTCGAAGAGCATGACGACCCCGAGCGCCCCCATCAGCAGCAGGATGGGCAGCTCTCCGACCTGGGCAAGCCATTGCGTCATGCCCCGTACGCTATGGCCGGCGGGCCACGGTGGACATCCGGTCGCGTCCCCCAGCGTCCCCTGGTATCGGCCTCGGGGTCGCCCCTGAGGTGGCCTCGGCCTCAGACCGGTCGCAGCACCCGCACCTGGCGTAGCGCGGAGTCGACCGACGGTTCGGTGGTGGGCACCGGGTAGTCGGCCAGCACCGTCAGCCGGTCCTCGGGCAGGTGCCCCCGGTCCGGGTCGCCGACCAGGACCTCGGCGCCGCCGGCGGCGGCCCGTTGCAGGAAGGGCAGCACCCGGTCGGCCAGGGCGCGGCTGTAGAAGACGTCTCCGGCGACCACCAGGTCCGCCTCCGCGCCGGCCTGGTCGAGCAGGTCGTCCCCGGTGGTGTCGACGGTGACGTGGTTGACCCGCGCGTTGATGGTGACGGCGGCCACGGCGTACGGGTCGATGTCGTTGGCGACGACCCGCGCGGCGCCGGACAGCGCGGCGGCGATGGCCACCAGGCCCGATCCGGCGGCCAGGTCGAGCACCCGGCGGCCGGCGACGAGTTCCGGATGGTCCAGCAGGTGACGGGCCAGGGCCTGACCGCCGGCCCAGACGGAGGCCCAGTACGGCGGCGGGAGGGTGTGCCCGGCGGCCGCCTCCATCCGGGCCCACCAGACGATCGCGTCCTCGGCCAGGTGCAGTCGTACCTCCGGGACGAAGGGGGTGGGCACCAGCCGGAGCCGGTCCAGCCCGGCGCCGGGCGCGTCGATCTCGCGCTCCAGCACGGACAGCGCGGCGGCTGTGGCACCCTTCATCGGCGCAAGCATGCCCCAGCGGAGGGTCGGCGGGGCGTGTTTCACGTGCCGCCGCGCAGAGTTCACCCGAGTTCGCACAAAGACCTACGGCACTTCGGCCGGCGGATCCCGCGTTTGCCCGTTACTGTCGAACAGGTACGGGCGATCATCGGCCAACGGCCGAGGGTCAGCCGCTTTGAACAGGGAGAGATGCATGGCAACCGGCACGGTTAAGTGGTTCAACTCGGAAAAGGGCTTCGGCTTCATCGAGCAGGACGGTGGAGGGCCGGACGTGTTCGTCCACTACTCCGCCATCGCGACGAGCGGCTACCGGGAGCTCAACGAGGGCCAGAAGGTCGAGTTCGAGGTGACCCAGGGGCAGAAGGGTCCGCAGGCGGACAACGTCCGCCCGATGTAGCTCCGTGCCGGTGACGGCGGCCGGGTCTCCGGCCGCCGTCGCAGCGCACTCAAGACGCTGCCGGGGCGGCGGGCAGGTCCCGCCGCCGCCGGAGCGGTCCGAGCAACAGAATCATCGGCGTGAGGGCCAGCCAGGCGGTCATCACCGTGATCGCTGTCCCGACGCCGTAGCGCGCGCCGACGGCGCCGGCCAGTAGGGCCGCCAGCGGAATGGCGCCGAAGTTGAGCAGATGCATGCTCACGGTCACGCGCCCGAGCAGGTGGTGCGGGGTGTACGTCTGCCGGAAGGCGCCCTTGACCACGTTGCCGACGGCCACTCCGAGGCCGATCAGCACTCCGCCGAGGGCGGGCCAGATCAGGCCCACGCCGGGTGCGGCGAGTGGGATGAGCAGCGCGGGCGGGCCGGTCAGGGCCGCCCCGATCAGCATGGCCCGTGCGGTGCCGCAGCGGCGTGCCAGTGTGGTGGCCAGCAGCGCGCCGACGATCCCTCCGACGCTCATGACCGCGACCAGCGCGCCCACCATGCCTGGCGCGAGTCGCAGTTCGCGGACGAGGAAGACCACCAGGACGGCCTGGTAACCGGTCAGTCCGATGTTGCTGGCCGCGCCGAAGACCGTGAGTACCCGCAGGTACGGGTCGCGGATGACGAAGCGCAGCCCTTCGGCGATGTCGCGGCGCAGCGACCGGGAGCGGTCGGTTCGGCCGGCGCGTGGCTCGACGGTGCGAATGCGCAGCAGGAAGGCCGCCGAGAGCAGGAATGTGACGGCGTCCAGCAGCAGCGCCGCGACGGCCCCGGTGAGTTGGGCGATCAGACCGGCGAGGCCCGGCCCGACGACGTAGCTGACGGTCTGGGTGGCCTGGAGCTTCGCGTTGCCCTCGGGTAGTTGCTCGGGTCGCAGCACGACGGGCAGGTAGACCTGGTCGGCGGTTTCGAAGAAGACCCGCGCGGCGCCGGCGCCGAGTGCGACGAGCAGCAGGTGCCCGACGGTGAGCTGGTCGAGCGCGGCGGCCACGGGCACGCTGAGGAAGGCGAGCGCGCAGAGCAGGTCGCAGATCACCATCACCGGCCGGCGGGGCAGTCGGTCCACCCACGCGCCGGCCGGGAGGCCGATCAGCAGCCACGGTAGCCAGGCCGCGGCGGTGAGCACCGCCACCTGGAAGGTGCCGGCGTCGAGGACGGCCACGGCGACCAGCGGCAGTGCCACGGTGGTGACGTTGCTGCCGATGCTGCTGACGGTCTGGCCGGCCCAGAGCAGCCGGAAGTCCCGGTGCCGCAGCAGCCCGCCGCGTGCCCGGGCACGGTCGGGGCCGGCGTGGGCGGTCGCGGTCACGGCCGGGCCGGGATGCCGTGGGCGAACACGAACACGGGCTGGCGGTCGCGGCCGTCGTCGGGCAGCGGCCGGTCGGCCCAGCGGGCCAGCAGGTCGATCATTTCGCGGCTCAGTTCGACCAGTTCGTCGGGGGTGAGGTGCAGCCACTTGTTGGCGGAGAACGGGCCGTCGTGCCAGGCGGCCTGCGTCGACTCGTCGGCGGCGTGCCAGGCCCGGGCCAGGGCGACGTGCCGGTCGAGGTTGAGCGAGGTGGCCGCGTCGGCGACGGCTCGGGCGCCGGGGTCGCCGTCGAAGTCGCTGTTGGACCAGCGCACTCCCCTGGTGACGAGCCGCCACCACCGTTCCCGTCGGTCGCGGGCCAGCTCGGGGGCCTCGGTGGCCAGTTCGGCGGCGGCGAGGACCTTGAGGTGGTGGCTGACGTTCGCGGGCGCCTGGTCGGTGCGGTCGGCGAGCATGCCGACCGTGGACGGCCCGTGGACCTTGAGGACGTCCATCAGCCGCCGGCGTAGCGGGTGGGCCATGGCCGCGAGGACCCGGGAGTCGGTGACCTGGCGTACGTCTGGGCTCTCCATGCCACCCAGCCTGACATCCGCAACAACTCTTGCGCAATAAGTTTTGCCCAAGAGTTGTTGCGGATCGCTGAATCAGGAGACCAGGCGGCGCGCCAACTCGTCGGCCACCTGCTTGGCCATGGTGGGCGGGATCGCCGCGGCGATCCGCTCCGGGGTCAGCCCCGCCAGCACGCCCTGGATGATGGCGGGCTCGTCGGTGAAGTCCCGACCGGACAGCGCGGCCAACGCGGACTCCAGGGCGTTCAACTGCGCGCCGAGCGTCTTGAGCGTCGGGTGCGCCGGCACGTAGTTGGTGGCCGTGGCGTCCTCGCCCATCGCCATCCGGGTGTAGATCTGGCCGATCGGGTTACGGCCGTCGAGCACCGTCAGGTTCTTGTGGACGGCGGCAAGCCAGTTGTGCTCTTCGGGGGTCATGTCGTTCTCCTCCAGGAGTCCGATGGAGCTGAGGTAACGGCGGAACAGGGGTCGCTGGTCACGACCCGCCTTGATCGCGTCGCGGAAGAAGCTGACGTGGGTGTGCCAGCGGTGCGAACTGTCGCCGCTGGTGCGCTTGCCGAGACGGTCCCAACGCTTCACGGTCTTACCGTCGGGGCTGTAGATGATCTCGCGAATGTCCCTGGTGTCCGCCGCCTTCGCGGCGCACTGCCCCACACACCAGAGCGAGAAGCTGGCCAGTGTGTGCGTACGGCCGGCGGAGCGGACCTCGAAACCGCCGACGTCCAGCGCCGCCGCGTCGAGGGTCAGGCCGGACCGGTCCCGGGGTGACTCCACCACCGAGTAGTCGTTGGTGACCACCCGATCGGATCCGCAGTGGTACCCGCCCCGGTGCGCCGGGTCGCCGACGATGCCGACCTCCGCCGGCTCCAGGTCGTCCGGTCCGGGGGCGTTGTCGAGGTGGGTGAGGAGCAGGGTTCGAAGGGCCAACAGATTCGCCGGGGCCCGGGTCATGGGGTCCCCCTTTCCGAACGAACGGGGGCCGGGCACGACGTCACGCCGCGTACGCGGTGTGGGCTTGCGGGCGAGCCCGGCCTACTGGTGCACGGCGCCGGGCGTTGACCCAACCATAGCCCGCTAAATGGACGAATGCCCAGCTCAGGGGCGTTACGGTTGCGGATGGCCAGAGTGGACGACCGGAAGCACCAGCGCGGAAGGACGCTCGGGGTCGTGGAAGACCTGCCGCCATCCGGCACGCAGCGTCACCGCCGTACCGAGGGATTCGCCGCTGCCCGGGTTGCGCGCCCAGCGCGGGTGGGCGCCTCCGCTGACCTGCAACCGCAGCCGGTGCCCGGCCGCGAACCGGTGCGCCGTCGGCCAGAGCGGCACCGGCACCCGCATCGCGCCGGACGCGTCGACCGCAAACCGGCCGGGCGCGACCCGCACCAGCCCGTCGCAGATGTTCCACGACCGGCCCCGACGGTCCACGTCGCACAGTCGCACGAAAACGTCCAGGTACGGCAGCTCGCCCCGGACGTGGATGTCGGCGCGTACCGGCCCGATGACCTCCAGCGGCCGGGTCAGCGGGGCGCTCGTGTACGTCAGCACGTCGGGGCGGGCCTCGACGCGTCGGTTGTCGGCCGCGCCGGCGCGCTTCGCGACGAGCAGCGGCCCGCCGAGCGACGGGGTGGGATCGGCCGGGTCGTAACGGAACCCGTCAGGCGTCGACGGCACCGGTGGGCGCGTGGCCAGCTCGCCGCCCGGGTGCAGGTGCCACGCGGTGTCCGTCGCGGGCGGCGGCCAGTCCGGCAGGTCCCGCCAGCCGCCGCCCCGGCCTCCGACGTACAGCCGGACCGGCGCCGTCGACCCGCCCGGACGCCGAGCCCGCGGGGTCAGGTGCGTGTCGAGCCAGGCCAGCCCCTCGCGGAGGGCGCCGATGAACAGACCGGGACTGCCGTGGGTCCACGGCCCGATCACGAGGCGCCCTCGGGTGCCGGCAGCGCGCAGCGTGGCGTGGTCGTCGAGCTGGGCGGGCAGGAAGATGTCGTGCCAGCCGGTGACCATCAGCACCGGCGCCCGCACGCGCGCGACCCGGTCGGCGAAGACCCGGGTGCGCCAGTACGGGGCGTCCGGGGTGTGGTGGCGCAGCCACTCCTGGAAGAAGGGGATGGTCACACCGGTGGCCACCCGGTCGGCGTCGGCCAGCGGCAGGTGCTCCAGGGCGGCGGCCAGTCGGGGCTGCCCCCGCTTGAGCTCCCACTGCCGGGCCAGCCACGGCACGGTCTGCGCGTGCAGCAGCTCCGCCCAGGTCAGCACCGTGTCCAGGGCGAAGGACTCCCCCGCGTACGTCGAGTCGCGGGTGGCCGAGGCGGTGACCACCGCGACCATCGCCCGCAGGTCGTCGTCGGCGTCGGCGGCCAGCGCCCACTGCGCGAAACCCTGGTAGCTGATCCCGAACATGCCGAGCGCCCCGGCCGCCCACCAGGGTTGGCGGCGCAGCCAGTCGAGGGTGTCCAACCCGTCGTCGCGCTCGTGCACCAGCGGGGCGAAGGTCCCACCGGATCCGCCGGTGCCCCGGCAGGACTGGATGACGGCGTGCTGGCCGCGTGCGGCGAGCAGCCGCCCGAGCAGGCGGAGCGGTCCACCCCGCCCGTACGGGGTGCGGATCAGCACGGTCGGCGCGTCGGGGACGGTCGGGGCGTAGTGGTCGGTGCGCAGCACCACACCGTCGCGGGCGCGCACCGGGATGTCGCGGGTGATCCGTACCGGTCCGGTGCGGATCGCCGGCAGCCGCAACGCGGCGCTGGCCAGGCGGGCGACGAACGGGGGCGGCACGGTCAGCTCGTCGGGCGGCGGGGCGGCTCGGGTCGGGCGGCGCGCACCGAGTCGCGGTGCGTACGAATCGACTCGCTCATCGCCGCCATGAACCGCTGCACCACCTCGAGCTCGTCCTCGCTGAACCGGTCCATCACGGTGTCGGTACGGGTGCCGAGCGGCCGGAAGAACTCCATGGCGAGTGCGGCGCCCTGGTCGGCGTAGTGCAGCAGGACCTTGCGCCGGTCGGCGGTGTCCCGGTCCCGGCGGATGTGCCCGGCCCGTTCCAGTCGGTCGATCAGGGCGGTGACCGAGCCGGAGGAGAGGTTGAGCTGTTCACCGAGGCGCCCGGGGGTGATGGGGTCGCCGAGCATCTCGGCCTCCATGACGGCGATCAGCGCCTGGAGGTCGGTCGGGTTGAGCCCGTGCAGGTTGGCGAAGGCGTGGCCGACCTGCTGGGCGTCCACCGAGTACCGCCGGAGGTTGTTGGTGATCTCCCCGACCAGTTGGGCGCGGCGTGTGTCACGCCGCCGATACATGCCGTGAGTCGCCACCTCGTGCCGCTTCTCCCCGTCGTCCCGACCTCCGGTTGCAGCATAGAGCAGCCGCCGATAATCTCGATAACCAAGATACTCGGCGCTCGAAACACATGAGGTCACCTGATGTCCGTCTTCACCAGAGTCGCCCGCGGCCGGTTGGCCGCCTGGCTGACCGTGGCCGCCGCGATCGTCGTCGGCGCGGCCGTCTTCGGGCTACCTCGGCCGGACAATCCGGCACCGGTCTCCGCCAGCGGGCTGTCCGTGCAGTGGCAGTCGACGCAGGTGGAACGCCTGCAGGACCAGCTTCCGTCAAGCGAGGTGCAGCCGGCAATCGTGGTGGTCAGCCGTGACGACGGCGGCCCGCTGAGCGAGGCCGACCGAGGCGCCCTCGCCGCCCGCTCCGGCGAGCTGGGCAACCTCGCGGTGGGCGGGCAGGTCAGTCCCCCACAGCTGTCCCCGGACGGCACTGTGGCGCTGGTTGCCGTACCGCTGAGCACCGCCGGCGGCCAGGAGGAGGTCACCGGAAAGGTCGGCGAGGTCCGCAGCGCACTGGAGGCACTGCCCGATGGGCTCGCCGTCGAGGTGACCGGCGCTCCCGCCTTCACCGCCGACCTCGCCTCGGTGTTCGAGGGCGCCGACATCACCCTGCTCGCGGTGACCGCCGCCGTGGTGGCGCTGCTGTTGCTGATCACCTACCGCAGCCCGTTCCTGTGGATCGTGCCGCTGGTCGTGGTCGCGGCGACCGAGCAGATCACCCTGCGCGCGGTCGACACGATCGTGCCGGCGTTCGGGATCACCCTGCAGTCCGGGCAGGTCACCGGCATCGCCAGCGTGCTGGTCTTCGGCGCCGCCACCGACTACGCCCTGCTGCTCATCGCCCGCTACCGCGAGGAGTTGCGCCGCGAGGAGAACCGATTCGCGGCGATGCGCGCCGCGTTGCGCCGTACGGCCGAACCCATCCTGGCCAGCGGCGGCACCGTGGTCCTCGGTGTGCTGACCCTCCTGCTCAGCGAGCAGGAGACGAACCGGGCGCTGGCCGTGGCCTGTGCCACGGGTGTGGTCTTCGCCATGCTCTCGGCGCTGTTCGTGCTGCCCGCCGTGCTCGTGCTCTTCGGCCGTGGCCTGTTCTGGCCGTTCGTGCCGAAGGTCGGCGGCCCGGCCCGCGAGGGCCGGCTCTGGGGTCGGCTCGGCGCCGCCGTGGAGCGCCGCCCCCTGCCGGTCGCCGTGCTCGCCACCCTGCTGCTCGCCGGCCTGGCGCTGGGTGGGCTCGGGATCCGCACCGGCCTGTCCGAGACCGAGCAGTTCCGGGCGCAGCCCGAGGCGGTCACCGGGGCACAGACCCTGGCCCGGGCGTTCCCCGCCGGCACCACCCAGCCGGTGGCCGTGCTCACCACCCCGGCCGCGGTGCGGGCGGTCACCGACGCCGCCACCGGCGTGCCCGGCGTCTCCTCGGCCCGCCCCGGCGACGCCGGCGAGGCCGTCGCCCAGGTCGACGTGGTGCTGGAGGCCGAACCCGGCACCGCCGCCTCGGACCGGGCGATCGAGGCGCTGCGCGACGCCGTCGCCGCCGTCCCCGACTCCGCGCCTCCCGCCGTGGACGGCGCCGACGCGCCGACCGGGGCGATCGTCGGCGGCACCGTGGCGGCCACGTACGACTCCGACGAGGCCAACGACCGGGACCTGCGGCTGATCATCCCGATCATCCTGCTGCTGGTCGGCGCGGTCCTCGTGCTGCTGCTGCGTGGCCTGCTCGCGCCGCTGCTGCTCGTGCTCACCGTCATCGCGTCGTTCTTCGCCAGCCTCGGCGCCGCGTGGCTGCTCTTCGACCACGTGCTGGACTTCCCGGCGCTGGACAGCGGGGTGCTGCTGCTCGCGTTCGTGTTCCTGGTGGCGCTCGGCGTGGACTACAACATCTTCCTGGTCACCAGGGCCCGGGAGGACGCCCGCACGGCCGGCACCCGGGACGGGATGCTCTCCGCCCTGCGGGTCACCGGCGGCGTGATCACCAGCGCCGGCGTGCTGCTCGCCGCGGTCTTCGCCGTCCTCGGTGTGCTACCGCTGATCACGCTGACCCAGATCGGGATCATCGTCTGCATCGGCGTCCTGCTCGACACCCTGCTGGTCCGCACGGTCCTGGTGCCTGCGCTGGCGTTCCTGCTCGGCGACCGCTTCTGGTGGCCCGGCCGGATCAAGCGGGACCACGACGCGGACACCCCGGCCGCAGCCGAGCCGGTCGCCGCCGGCGACTGACCGGCGTACCAACCCGACGGCGGGGCCGTGGCGCGACTGCCACGGCCCCGCCGTCGTCGGTCAGTACGTCAGGCAGACGCACTCGGTCATCAACGCCCGCACGTTGCGCACGTACGAAGGGTTGGGGATGGTCAACGGCTCGCCCTCCTCCGCCACCGCCGCGTGCCCGTAGTTGTACGCGGCGATGACGGCGTTGAGCAGGCAGGAGTTCAGCTCGGAGGTGCACAGGGCGGCGTCGAGGCGGAAGTCGGACTCGAAGTACATGTCGCCGATGTACTTGGTCAGCCAGGCCAGGTAGTTGGCCCCCAGGTACGCGTTGTCCCGGTAGTCGTCGATGTCGTAGCTCTGCTCGAACCGCTGGTTCATCCAGGTGGCGGTGCCCGACATCACCTGCATCAGGCCGACGCCGCCGTCGCAGGCGTAGATGTTGGACTGCCAGCCGCTCTCCTGCCAGGCGGTGGCCTTAACCAGGTCGAGCGGGATCTTGATGTCGGGTGCCGAGGTCGGCCAGTAGGTGCGCCCGGCGGCGTCGGTCAGCGCCGCCTTCACGGCGGACCGGCTCGCCTGGGTGCCCTTGTAACTCGGCTTGCAGGAGGCCGGAGCCGGCTTCGGTGGGGCGGGCGGGACCTTCGTCTCGCTGGGCGGCTTGGCCACGGCGCGCGGCTTCGGCGCCGACCCGGTCGTGCCTGTCGGCTTCTTCGTCGGCCTGGTGGTCGGGGACGCGGTGCGGCTCGGCGCGACGCCCATCGACTCCACGGCACTCGCCGACGGGGTCGGCTCGCCGGTGACCTCGTCGAGGGGAGCCTCGGTCGGGGCGTCGGTGACCGCGACCGGCGCGCCCAGGTCCGCCGCCGGGCTGTCGCCCCTGTCCGCGCAGCCGGCCAGTGTGCCCGCCAGCAGGAGCCCGGCGAGCCCCGCGGCGCTCAACCGACCTGTCCATCGAACCATCGCCGTGCCTCCCCCGTGAGACTGTCGCCGCACCCTAGCAAGGTTCGACCGGCCGACGAGGCCCCTGCGGCGGCGTCCGGACCGGCTCCGCGGGCTGCTCCCGATCCCTGATCGCCCGGTCCCTTGTGGCCCAGGCGACGACGAACACCACGGTCCACAGCACCCCGAGCAGCACCGCCGCCGCGGTCCCGCTCGCCGTGTCCAACCCGAGGTAGAGCCGCGCGCCGCCAACGCCCACCACGCCCGCGGCGGCGGCCGTCCAGGCGGCCACCGCCACCGGCCAGCGGGCGCTGCGCGACACCAGCCAGGCCAGGGTGCAGAAGCTCGCCGCGACCACCGCGTTCTGGGTGGGGAACGGGACCGACTCGCGCCCGCCCGGCCCCGCCGCGGGCGACCCGGTCAGCTCCGCCACCACGGCCAGCACCAGCAGCGGCACGAACGCGCGCCACGCCAGCACCGCCGCCACCAGCGCCACCAGCACGATCAGCACCCACCCGCGCACCAGCGACACCACGATCATCGTGGCGTCGGCGGCGTCCGGGGTCCGGCGGACCGCGAACCAGCCCTCGATGGCCCCGTCCAGCGCGCTGAGCCCGCTGTTGCGTACCACCACGGCGAGCAGGCCGGCGATGGCGAACCCGGCGGCGAAGAGCAGCAGCAGCCCCGCCGCGAGGTTGAGCAGCAGCGTCCAGGCCGGTCCGACCCGCATGGCGACCAGGAAGAACAGCAGCCCGTACCGGGCGCTGAGCCAGCGCACCGGGGGCAGCGCGCCGGCTCGGGAGAGCAGCGCGCGGACCGGGTCGGGGTTGCGGCCCAGCCAGCGGCCTGCGAGCACCACGCCCAGCAGGCCCGCCAGCAGCACCAGCGCCGCGCCGGTGGCCCGGCCGAGGAAGGCGGAGACCGTGTCGTACGACTCACCGGCGAGGTGCCCGAGCAGCACCGAACCGCCCACCCAGGTCACCACACCGGCGAGGTTCCACGGGGCGAACCGCCGGTACGGCATGTCGGCCGCCCCGGCCAGCCGGGGCACCAGGGTGCGGGCGAAGGCCACCCAGCGGGCGGCGAACACGCCCCGCCCCCCGAGGCGGGCGAGCATGGCGTCGGCCCGGCCCCACCGCTCCGGCCCGACCCGGTGCCCCAGCCCGGCGCGCAGCTTCGGGCCGTACCGCCTCCCGGCGCGGAACGCCAGCCCGTCACCGAGGACAGCCGCGACGATCATCGCGAGCAACGCCGGGCCCAGCCGCAAGGTACCGTTGTAGGTGAGGAAGCCGACGAGCAGCAGGGTAGCCTCACCCGGCACCAGCAGGCCGAAGATCACCGCGGTCTCGCCCGCCACGATCAGCGCGGCGACCAGGTAGATCCACAGAGTGGGCAGACCCTGCACCGTGGTCAGCAGGTCGTGCACTCAGGCCCCCGGGACACGGGAGCCAGCATGCCAGCCGGGGGAACGACCGGCACAGCGGTTTCACCAGAGATCAGGGGCACCTGGGGGTGACCCCGACGCAGCCTGCGCGAGCGCAGGCGGAAGGATAGAGGGTATGCAGCTTCGCACCGACCTCCGCAACGTCGCCATCATCGCTCACGTCGACCACGGCAAGACCACCCTGGTCGACGCCATGTTGCGGCAGGCCGGCGCGTACGGCGCACGAGGCGAGACGACCGAGCGGGTGATGGACTCCGGTGACCTGGAACGGGAGAAGGGCATCACCATCCTGGCCAAGAACACCGGCGTGCGCTACCTGCCCGCCGATGGGTCGGACCCGGTCACCATCAACATCATCGACACCCCGGGCCACGCCGACTTCGGTGGCGAGGTGGAGCGCGGCCTGACCATGGTCGACGGTGTGGTGCTGCTGGTGGACGCCAGTGAGGGCCCGCTGCCGCAGACCCGCTTCGTGCTGCGCAAGGCCCTGCGGGCCCGGATGCCGATCATCCTGGTGATCAACAAGGTGGACCGTCCCGACGCCCGGATCAAGGAGGTCGTGGACGACACCTACGAGCTCTTCCTCGACCTGGACGCCGACGAGGAGCAGATCGACTTCCCGATCGTCTACGCCTGCGCCCGCGACGGCATCGCCTCGCTGACCCAGCCCGCCGACGGCTCGGTGCCCGACGACAGCACCTCCCTGGAGCCGCTGTTCCGCACCCTGCTGGACACCATCCCGGCCCCCGCGTACGAGGACGGCGCGCCGTTGCAGGCGCACGTCACCAACCTGGACGCCTCGCCGTTCCTCGGCCGGCTCGCGCTGTGCCGGGTCCGCCAGGGCACCATCAGCAAGGGTCAGACGGTGGCCTGGTGCCGCACCGACGGCAGCACCCAGCGGGTCCGCATCTCCGAGATGCTGATGACCGAGGGTCTGGAGCGCAAGCCGGCCGAGACCGCCGGCCCGGGCGACATCATCGCCGTCGCCGGCATCTCCGACATCATGATCGGTGAGACCCTCGCCGACGCGGAGAACCCGGTGGCGCTGCCGCTGATCACCGTCGACGAGCCGGCCATCTCGATGACCATCGGCACCAACACCTCGCCGCTGGTCGGCCGGGTCAAGGGCTCCAAGGTCACCGCCCGGATGGTCAAGGACCGGCTCGACAAGGAGCTGATCGGCAACGTGTCGCTGCGGGTGCTGCCCACCGAGCGGCCGGACGCCTGGGAGGTGCAGGGCCGCGGTGAGCTGGCGCTCGCCATCCTGGTCGAGCAGATGCGCCGGGAGAGCTACGAGCTGACCGTCGGCAAGCCGCAGGTGGTCACCCGGGTGATCGACGGTAAGACCTGCGAGCCGGTGGAGCGGCTGACCATCGACGCCCCGGAGGAGTACCTGGGCGCGATCACCCAGCTCCTGGCGACCCGCAAGGGCCGCATGGAGCAGCTGGTCAACCACGGCACCGGCTGGATCCGGATGGAGTGGCTGGTGCCGGCGCGTGGCCTGATCGGCTTCCGCACCGAGTTCCTCACCGACACCCGTGGCACCGGCATCCTGCACCACGTCTTCGAGTCGTACGAGCCGTGGTTCGGCGAGCTGCGTACCCGCAACAACGGCTCGCTGGTAGCCGACCGGGCCGGCGCGGTCACCGCCTTCGCGATGATCAATCTCCAGGAGCGCGGTCAGCTCTTCGTCGAGCCGACCACCGAGGTGTACGAGGGCATGATCGTCGGGGAGAACTCCCGCTCCGACGACATGGACGTCAACATCACCAAGGAGAAGAAGCTCACCAACATGCGGGCCTCGACCTCCGACGAGACCGAGAAGCTGATCCCGCCGCGCAAGCTGTCGCTGGAGCAGGCGCTGGAGTTCTGCCGCGAGGACGAGTGCGTCGAGGTCACCCCGACCGCGGTGCGCATCCGCAAGGTGGTGCTCGACCAGCAGCTGCGCGGTCGGGCCGCCGCCCGCCGCAAGCACGCCGGCTGATCACGACCAGCACCCGGCTTCCGGGCGCGTCGGCCGTTCGCGGCCGGCGCGCCCGTCCGCTTTCCGGCACGGGTACGCGGCCCGCCCCGCCGATGATCGGCTACGGTCACCGGCATGACCTGGGATGATCTCGACGCCCACCTGGACCGGGTGCCCGGCACCGTCTCGGCGTACGCGGGCCGGCTCGATGCGCCACCGACCTGGACCCGGCACGCCGACGCCGCCCACTACGCCGCGAGCACCATGAAGGTGGCGGTGCTCGCCGCGCTGCACCGCGCCGCCGAGTCCGGTGTCCTGGACCTGGACGCGCAGGTCCCGGTGGTCAACGAGTTCGACTCGGCCCAGCCCGGCGCGCCCCGGTTCTCCTGCGCCCGCCACTACGACAACGACGACGCGGTCTGGGACCGGGTGGGCGGCACCGCGCCGCTGCGCTGGCTCGCCGACCGGATGATCGTGCGGTCCAGCAACCTGGCCACCAACCTGGTCATCGGGCACGTCGGGCTGCCCGCCGTGGCGCGGGTGTGGTCGGCGGTCGGGGCCCTCACCAGCGTCACCGGGCGGGGTATCGAGGACTTCGCCGCCCGCGACGCCGGCATCACCAACGTGGTGAGCGCCGCCGACCTGGCCGCCCTGCTCGGCGCGCTTGCCACCGGAGCCACCACCGCCGGCAGCCTCGCGTCGCCGGCCTCCTGCGCGGCCATGCTTGACGTCCTGTTCGCCCAGGAGAACCGCGAGGACCTGGCGGCCGGCCTGCCCGACGGCACCCGGATCGCGCACAAGAACGGGTGGGTGCGCGGGGTCCGGCACGGCGCCGGCGTGGTGCTGCCCGACGACGCCCCGCCGTACCTGATCGCCGTCTGCACCACCACCGACCTGGCCGCCGGCGACGAGGTCGAGGACGACGCCTGCCTGCTGCTCGCGCACATCTCGGCGCAGGTGTGGGCCGCCCGTCACCGGCTCTGACCGGGACCGCCGCTACCGCTAGGCTGCTCGCACCCCCACCCCGGAGCCGCCGATGCCCCGCAGCCGTACCCTCCTGGTCGTCTTCCTCGCCGTCACGGCGGTGAACCTGGTGGCCAACGCCACCGACAACCGCCTGGCCGAGATCCTCAGCAAACCGCTGCTCATGCCCCTGCTGGCGGCGTACCTGTGGCGGTCCACCGTCGAGCGTGGCGCCCGGGCGGACCGGCTGGTGCTCGCCGGGCTGGCGTTCGCCACCGGCGGAGACGTGGCCCTGCTGGGCGACGGCACCGGCTGGTTCATCGCCGGCATGGCCTCCTTCCTCGGCACCCATCTGTGCTACCTCGCGGCGTTCACCCGGGGTGGCGCGGCGACCGCGCTGCGCCGCCCGCCGCTGGTCGCGGTCCCCCTGGGGTACGCGGTCCTGACCGTCCTCGCGCTGGCCTGGATGTGGCCGGGACTGACCGACGCGGGTCTGGCCGTACCGGTGGCCGGCTACGCGCTCGCGTTGGCCGCGATGGCCACCACCGCCGTCACGCAGGGCTGGCGGGTCGGTGTCGGCGCCGCGCTGTTCCTCGGCTCCGACCTGCTGATCGCCGCCGGGGTGGCCGACGTGGCACAGCCGCCGGGGGCGCCGGTGCTGGTCATGGCGACGTACGCGGCCGGTCAGGCGCTGATCGCCGCGGGCCGGGCGGCTCACGCGCAGGTGCCACCGGGGGCACCGGTCACTCCAGCAGTTGCGCCCGCAGCGCCGTGAGGACGTCGTCGGTCAGCCCGAGCCCGTCGCGCAGGTAGCCGTCGAACGAGCCGTGTACCCGGCGTACCTCGTCGTAGCCGGCGTCGAGGTACGCGTCGCGGACCTCCAGGACCGGCAGCACCGCCTCGACGTCCAGCTCCGGCTGCCGCCGGCGCATCGCCTCGACGATCACGGCGCGCAGGCTGTCGGTCAGCGCGTTGTTACGCAGGTACTCGGCGCGGATCGTGGCCTCGTCGACGCCCAGCGCGGTCAACAGGATGACGGTGAGCCAGCCGGTGCGGTCCTTGCCGGCGGAGCAGTGGTAGACCAGCGGCAGGTTCTCCGGCCGGGTGGCCAGCCGGACCGCCTCGGCGAAGCCGACCCGCGCCGACTCACCGGTGACGAACCAGCGGTAGATCTCGGCCATCGCCCCCGCCGTGCCCTGTCGGGCCAGCTCCGCGTACGCGTCGAGGTCGTGGCCGAGCAACACCGCCGAGACGTACGTGAAGACGGGGTGTTCCGGGTCGTGCACCGGCAGGTGCACCACCCGCGGCTCGCCGGTCAGCCGGTCGGCCGGGGCGACCGCGACCTCGGACGAGTCCCGCAGGTCCAGCACGCAGGCCGGTGAGAGCTTCGCGAGCACCGGCAGGTCCTCGTCGGTGAGGCGGCCCAGCGCGGGGGTACGGATCAACAGTCCGGCGCGTACCCGCCGGCCGTCGGCGCCCCGCAGGCCGCCCAGGTCACGGGCGTTCGGCGCGCCCACCAGCTCCCAGTCCCGCCCGGTCATCGGTCTCCCCCTCGGTCGCGAGTCTGCGTATAGGGTGCCCCACATGACGATCTCGGCGGTACGCACCCACCGGGTTTCCGCCCCCTTACACACCCCGTTCGTCACCGCGCTGCGCCGCACCACCACTGTCGACACCGTGGTCGTCGAACTAGTCGACGCCGACGGCCGGTCCGGCTTCGGCGAGGCGCCGCAGGTCTGGCAGGTCACCGGGGCGTCGGTCGCCGGTTCCCAGGCGTGCGTCCACGAGCTGCTCGGGCCGCTGTTGATCGGCCGGGACGCGGACGACCTGGTGGCCCGCTGCGCGGAGGTGCAGCGGGCGGTGGCCGGCAACGAGGCCGCGAAGGCGGCGGTGGACGTGGCGCTGCACGACCTGGCCGCGCGGCGCTTGGGCGTACCCCTGGTGCGTCTGCTGGGTGGCACGGCGCTGCGGGTCCCGACGGACGTGACGCTCGCCGCGGGCGACGCGGTCGACCTGGCGGCGGCCGCGCGGCAGCGGCAGGCCGACGGCTTCGGCGTGCTCAAGTTGAAGGTGGGCACCGACGCCGCCGGTGACCTGGACCGGGTGCGGGCGGTCCGCGCGGCGGTCGGCGCCGGGGTGCGGATCCGGCTGGACGCCAACCAGGGGTGGACGCCCCGCGAGGCGGTGCGGGTGATCCGCGGCATCGAGGACGCCGGCCTCGACGTGGAGCTGGTCGAGCAGCCGGTGGCACGCTGGGACCTGGACGGTCTGGCGTGGGTCAGCGACCGGGTGTCCGTGCCGATCCTGGCCGACGAGGCGGTCTTCGGGGTGCGTGACCTGGTGGAGGTGATCCGTCGCCGGGCCGCCGACCTGGTGAACGTCAAGCTGGCCAAGTGCGGCGGGCTGCGCCCGGCGCGCACGCTGCTGGAGCTGGCCGCCGCGCACGGCCTCGGCACGGTGGTCGGGTCGATGATGGAGAGTCAGGTCGGCATCGGCGCGGCGGCGAGCCTGGTCGCGGCGTACGGCACCACGGCCGTGGCGGACCTGGACGCCGCGTGGTGGCTGGCCTGGTCGCCGGTGCAGGGTGGGATCCGGTACGACGGGGCGACGGTGGTGCTTCCGGAGGCCCCTGGCCTGGGCATCTCCGGCCTGACTGAAGCTAAGGTGCAAGCCCGCGGTTGATGACCGTTGGTTTCTTTCATAGAGTTTCCCCGAACAGCCGACTCGAGCTGGGGGTTGACGTGGAGCTGCAAACGGGCCGCGAGGCCCTCGTCCGGGTCGCGGTGGCCACCCTGTGGACCTCGCCCGAGGCGGTCCGCCCGGTCGACGGCCCGGCGTTGGCGGCCGGCGCCGACATCTCGGCCTGGATCTCCGGCATGGACACCGACCAGCAGGTCGGAGACTGTGTGCTGAGCCAACTCCTGCTCGGTGAGCGGGTCCTGGTCAGCGAGCTGCGCCCGGACGGCTGGGCGCGGGTGGTCGCCGTGGAGCAGCCGGCCGCCAAACTCGACCCGCGCGGCTACCCGGGCTGGCTCCCCGCCGACCACCTGACCCCCGTCGACCCGACCCTCGCCGGTGACCCGCTGGTGGTGGACGCGACGGTCACCGGGTTGCGCGCCGAGCCGCACGGGCCGGTCGTGGTGCCCGGCGTCGTGGTCGGGACCCGCCTCGTCCCCGCCGGCCCGGCCTGCGACGGCTGGCAGCCGGTGCACGTCCCCGGCCAGCCCACGCCACTCTGGCTACCCGACGGCGACCTCGCCCCGCCGTCCACCGAGCCGCCGGACGCCGAGCAGGTGCTGGCGGTGGCGCAGCGCCTCCTGGACGTGGCGTACGTGTGGGGCGGCCTGTCCGCGTACGGCATCGACTGTTCGGGGCTGGTGCACCTGGCGTGGCGGCGCTTCGGGGTCCTGCTGCCCCGCGACGCGGACGACCAGGCGGTGGCCACCACTCCGCTGCCACTGGGCGCGGAACGCCCCGGCGACCTCTACTTCTTCGCGCGGCCCGGCCGCGGCATCCACCACATCGGGATCGTCACGGCGGCCCCCGGCGGGGAGCAGCGTCGGATGTTGCACGCCTGCTACCGGCGGCGGCGGGTCATCGAGGAGGCCCTGCCGGACGACCGCACCGCCACCCTGGTCGGCGCGCACCGCGTCTGACCGGCCGGGCGCGTTCGGGCGCCCGGCCGGCGACGACGTCAGCGTCGGGCGTCGGCCAGCTCGCGGCGCCGGTCCCGGGAGGACTTGATCAGGCTGGCGGCGGTGGCGATGCCCAGCGTGCCGATGATGACCAGCAGGGAGAGCCAGATCGGGATGTGCGGCGCCCAGCCCACGTGCTCCCCACCGTTGATGAACGGCAGGTTGTTGTCGGCAAGCGCCTCCAGCACGAGCTTGACCCCGATGAAGCCGAGCACGACGGCCAGGCCGTAGCTCAGGTAGATCAGCCGGTTCAGCAGGCCACCGAGCAGGAAGTAGAGCTGCCGCAGACCCATCAACGCGAACACGTTCGCCGTGAAGACCAGGTACGGCTCCTGGGTGATGCCGAAGATCGCCGGGATCGAGTCCAGGGCGAAGATCAGGTCGGTGGTGCCGATCGCGATCATCACGATGAGCATCGGGGTGAACAGCCGCCGGCCGTTCTCGTGGGTCATCAGCTTCGCGTCGTCGTAGCCCTTGGAGATCGGCAGCGCCCGGCGGCTCCACCGGATCAGCACGTTCTCGGAGAACTCGTCCTCGTCCGGCTCACCCTGGCGGGCCAGGTTGACCGCCGTGTAGATCAGGAACGCGCCGAAGATGTAGAAGACCCAGGAGAACTGCGAGATCAGCGCGGCACCGGCGGCGATGAACCCGCCGCGCATCACCAGGGCCAGCACGATGCCGACGAGCAGCACCTTCTGCTGGTACTGCCGGGGAACCCCGAAGCGGGCCATGATGATCACGAAGACGAAGAGGTTGTCCACCGAGAGGCTGTACTCGGTGAGCCAGCCCGTGTAGAACTGCCCGGCCGCGCTGGCCCCGGAGGCCAACCAGACGCCGACACCGAAGAGCAGTGCCAGGCCGACGTAGAACGCGACCCAGAGGCTCGACTCCCGCACGCTCGGCTCGTGCGGACGCCGGCCGATGATCAGCAGATCGACGAGCAGAACCGCAGTCAGTGCGACGAGAGTCCCCGCCCACACCAATCCGGACACGTCCAACGTTCAATCCTCCGGCAGACACGCGGCGTCCGGCACACCGTACGCCTCCGCGGAGGCTGGTGTACCGGTGACGCTCACTCTGGTGACTGTCGGAGGTCTCTTCCGCCGCCGCCCGGAACCGGGTGGTGACCGACGGAGCCGGGTCGGGACGCCCGGGGTTGCGGCGATCGACCGTGCTGACGACTCCGACGCGAGGGAATACTCCCCTCCTCGGGGACCATTCTTGCCCACCACGCGCCGTGATCACACCCCGGGCGGCCGGTGGCACCGCCCACCCGCCCGCCGGGAATATCCCGCGGCCCGTCACACCCCCGCGCGTGTCCTAGGAGGCTAGTGCGTGACGGGTGACTGCGGGCCCCACGACGCCGTCGTCCGCACGGGCCGTGGGAGGCTGTGCGGCATGGTGCTTGAGGTCGCGTTGATCGACGTACTGCCCGGACACGAGGACGTGTTCGCCGCCGCGTACGCCCAGGGTCACCCGATCCTGGCCGGCGCGACCGGCTGCCGGTCGGTGCGGATGACCCGGGGAATCGAGTCCCCGACCCGGTTCGTGCTGCTCGTCGAGTGGGACTCCGTCGAGGCGCACGAGGAGAACTTCCGGGCCACCGAGCGGTTCGAACAGTGGCGGGCCCTGATCGGCCCGCACTTCGCCGGCCCGCCCGTGGTCGAACACTTCCTCGACGTACCGGCCTGAGTGGACCTGTCGTACCCCCCGGTTAGCGTGCCCGCGCACGCGCCGGCCGCCGGTCCCGACGGGCTCGGGGGCGCCGGGCCCGGTGGCCGCGCGGGCGCCCTCTCACCCGCCGACGCGGCGGGCCAGCGTGGTGACCGTCTCCTCCGGTGACAGCGCGGCCGCCAGCAGCGCCTCGGTCATCCGCTCGTAGCGGTCGACGTCGACCACCGTGGCCAACCGGACGTCGGTGGTCAAGGCCTCGATCATCACCGTCCGCGGGTCCGCCGGGTCGGGAAAGGCATAGCAGGAGTACGGCGTGAGCGGGTGCAGTCCGCCGCCGGCCGCGCCGCGCGGCAGCAGCCGCACCGTCACGTGGGCCAGACCGGTCACGGCGACCAGGTGCCGTAGCTGTTCGCGCCACACCTCGACCGGCAGGTCGCCCGGCTCGCACACCGCCTCGGCGAGCACCGCCGTGTAGCGCGGCGGGTCGGCCCGACGCAACACCTCCTGGCGCAACGCCCGGGCGCGCACCTCCACCTCCACGTCGACGTCGGGCGTGAGCAGAACGCCGGCGGCGACCCGCAACCGGGCGTACGCCGGCGTCTGGAGCAGCCCCGGCACGACCGCCGGCTGGTACTCCACGATCTGGGCGGCACCGGCCTCCAACTCGGCGTACGTGCGCTGCCGCTCGCTCATCTCGCCCAAGGTCTTCCACCAGCCACGGCTGGTGGCCGCGTCCCGGGCGATCACGATCAACGCGTCGCGGTCCGGCGACGGCACCTGGTAGACGTCCAGCAGGTCCAGCACGTCGGCGAGGTCCGGTCGGCTCTGACCCAGCTCGATGCGGGACAGCTTCGACGTCGAGGCCCACCCCAGCCGGTCACAGACCTGTTCCAGGGTCAGCGCCCCACGTCGGCGCAACTGGCGCAGTTCTGCGCCCAGCCGTACTCGTCGAATGACAGGACTTGTTGGCAGCGGCATCCCGGCCTCCCCACCGAGGGAGAGTACGCAGGACGATCACCCAGTGCAATACCTCGCTCGCACACCGCAACCGGGGCGGTCCGTCCGGCCACCCCGCCGACCGGCCCGCACCTGCGGTTTCGTCTCCGGCGACCGGCCGACCGGCAACGCCCCGTGCCGCTGCGGTCGGCGTCGGGCGTCAGGGCCGGTACGTGCCGAACGCCCACACGGTGCCGGTCAGGTCGCGGGCGGCGTAGTCGCGTGAGCCGTAGTCGGTGTCGAACGGCTCCCGGGTGATCTCCGCCCCGGCCGCGCGGGCCCGGGCGCAGTGGGCGTCGACGTCCGGTACGGCCACGTAGACCGACCAGCCGTCGTCGGCCGGCCGAGGCGCCGCCTCGGCCCGAGGCCCCAGCATGACCATGCCGGTGTCGAGGACGAGTTCGGCGTGCGCGACGGTGCCGTCCGGGGCGTCGTGCACGGCGTGCACCTGGAAACCGAACGCGGAGCAGAGCCAGTCGATCGCTGCGCGGGGATCGGGATAACGGAGGATCGGATAGATGGTTCGCATGTGACAAGTCTCCAACCCGGAGCCCGTTCCGGATTGGACGAATGTGACCTGCGGCCGTCGCGTCGTCCCGTCGGCAGATCGGGCACCCTCCCCGGAACGATCGGGTCCCTTGGTCGCCCGCGCCGGACCGCACCACCCGGGTGACCGCCATACCTCTGAGGCATAAATATGACTCCCTGGTATATCGCTCATCAGCAACACCGCGGGGCGGCGGGCGATGTGGAGGGCATCGCGCGCGTCCTCACGCGACAGCATCCGCGCTGGCCGGGGTCGCCGCGTCCTTCCCGTGCGCTGTCGGGTCAGCCCGTCGGGCGGGCGGCGAGCAGCGCCGCCGGCGGCGAGCAGCGCCGCGGGCCCGCGGCTGTGCCGGGTCCGCCGCGTCCTCGCGTGGGCTGTCGGGTCAACCTGTCGGGCGGGCGGCGAGCAGCGCCGCCGGGGTGGCCCCGGCGAACTGGTGGAAGTCCCGGATGAGATGGGACTGGTCGTAGTAGCCGCACCGGGCCGCCACCTCGGCCCAGTCGACGACCCGGCCGGACGACGCCGTTCCGGTCGGCGCGTCGGCGCTGGCAAGTGCCGCGCGGGCCCGCTCGAAGCGCAGCAGCCGGGCCGCCGTCTTGGGCGGCAGGCCGATCTCCTGCCGGAACCGGGCCGCCAGGTGCCGCCGGCTCCATCCCAACTCGGTGGCGAGCGCACCCACGGCGCCGCGTCCCCCACTGCCCACGAGCCACCGCCAGGCCCAGTCGAGCCGGGCGTCGACCGGCGGGGACGCCGCCAGCCGGGCGGCGAGCGTCAGGTCGAGGAGCGCGAAGCGTCGCGGCCAGTCCGGGGCCTCGGCCAGCCGACACCGCAGCCGGTCGAGCCACCCGCCCGGGAGCTGCCCGACGGACACCGCCCGGTTGGTCAGCTCACCCAGCGGCAGGCCGAGAACGCGGCGGGCGGTCAGCGGCGACAACAGCAGCTCGACGCCCTCCCCCACACCCACCGTGCGGGTCGTGCACCAGCCGTCGAACGTGCCGGCCACGAACGAGTCCGCCCGCCGGACGCCACGCTCCGCGCTGCGCGGGTCGGTCACGTCCAGCGGAGCACCCCAGCCCAGGATCAGCACCACGAAGACGCCCGCGGTCTCCCGACGGACCAGCGGCACGTCCGCGCGTTCCCGATAGCCGATGTACCGGTCGACGTACGGACGTAACCGGACCTCGGGCAGCCCGACGACCATCTCGTCGACCGGCGTCACCGCTGTCACCCGCGGCCACCCTCCCCGCGCCCCGGCCGCCCGCGCCCCGCCCGGGGCGTCGTCGCCGGGATCCTCGTCACTTCACGCCTGCGGCGTCCATACCGCGCAGCTCCTTCTTCAGGTCGGCCACCTCGTCGCGGATCCGGGCCGCCAGCTCGAACTGCAGCTCGCGTGCGGCGGCCAGCATCTGGTCGTTCAGCTCCTGGATGAGCTGGGCGAGATCGGCACGGGCCATCCCCTCCCGCGAGGGAGTGGAGGCGCCGGCCCGGCTGCGGCTGCGCGTCTCCTTGACGGGCGCCTTGCCCCGGGACAGCTGGCGCACCGCGCCACCGACCCGCGAGTTCTCGGTGTCCTCCGCCTCGCGGTAGATGTCGTCCAGGATGTCGTGGATCTTCTTACGCAGCGGCTCCGGGCTGATGCCGTTGGCCTCGTTGTGCGCGATCTGCTTGGCCCGACGCCGATCGGTCTCGTCGATCGCCGCCGCCATCGACGGGGTGATCTTGTCGGCGTACATGTGCACCTGCCCGGACACGTTACGGGCGGCCCGGCCGATGGTCTGGATCAGCGAGCGGCCGCTGCGCAGGAAGCCCTCCTTGTCGGCGTCGAGGATCGCCACCAACGACACCTCGGGCAGGTCCAGACCCTCGCGGAGCAGGTTGATGCCGACCAGCACGTCGTACTCGCCCTTGCGCAGCTCGCGCAGCAGCTCCACCCGGCGCAGCGTGTCCACCTCCGAGTGCAGGTAGCGCACCCGGATGCCGTTCTCGAGCAGGTAGTCCGACAGGTCCTCGGCCATCTTCTTGGTCAGCGTGGTGACCAGCACCCGCTCGTCCTTCTCGGTGCGCAGCTTGATCTCGTGCATGAGGTCGTCGATCTGGCCCTTGGTCGGCTTGATGACGACCTCCGGGTCGATCAGCCCGGTGGGGCGGATGACCTGCTCGACGAACTCGCCCTGGGCCTGCTCCAGCTCCCACGGGCCGGGGGTCGCGGAGAGGTAGACCATCTGGCCGACCCGCTCCAGGAACTCGTCGAAGCGCAGCGGCCGGTTGTCGGCGGCGCTGGGCAGCCGGAAGCCGTGGTCGATGAGCATCCGCTTACGGGAGGCGTCACCCTCGTACATGCTGCCGATCTGCGGGATCGTCACGTGCGACTCGTCGACCACGGTGAGGAAGTCGTCCGGGAAGTAGTCGAGCAGGCAGTGCGGCGGGCTGCCGGGCAGCCGCCCGTCCATGTGCATCGAGTAGTTCTCGATGCCGGAGCAGAAGCCCACCTGGCGCATCATCTCGATGTCGTAGGTGGTCCGCATCCGCAGTCGCTGCGCCTCCAGGAGCTTGCCCTGCCGCTCCAGCTCGGCCAGCCGCTCGGCCAGCTCCGCCTCGATGTCGCGGATCGCCCGTTCCATCCGCTCCGGGCCGGCCGCGTAGTGGGTCGCCGGGAAGATCACCAACTGGTCGACCTCACGGACCACGTCACCGGTCAACGGGTTGAGGTAGTAGAGCTTCTCCACCTCGTCGCCGAACAGCTCGATGCGGACCGCCAGCTCCTCGTACGCCGGAATGATCTCCAGGGTGTCGCCGCGGACCCGGAAGGTGCCCCGCTGGAAGGCCATGTCGTTGCGGGTGTACTGGATGTCGACCAACCGGCGCAGCAGCTGGTCACGGTCGAGCTCCTGACCGGCCGCGACCCGGACCGCCCGGTCCAGGTACTCCTCCGGGGTGCCCAGACCGTAGATCGCCGACACCGTCGCCACCACGATCACGTCGCGGCGGGTGAGCAGCGACATCGTCGCCGAGTGCCGCAGCCGCTCGACCTCCTCGTTGATCGAGGAGTCCTTCTCGATGTAGGTGTCGGTCTGCGGGATGTACGCCTCGGGCTGGTAGTAGTCGTAGTACGAGACGAAGTACTCGACCGCGTTGTGCGGCAGCAGCTCGCTGAACTCCTTCGCCAGCTGCGCGCAGAGCGTCTTGTTGGGGGCGAGCACCAGGGTCGGGCGCTGCAACCGCTCGATCAGCCACGCCGTCGTGGCGCTCTTGCCGGTGCCGGTCGCGCCGAGCAGCACCGTGTTGCGGTCGCCACGCCTGACGCGTCGTTCGAGATCGTCGATGGCCGCCGGTTGGTCGCCGGCCGGCTGGAACTCACTGACGACCTGGAAGCGGCTGTCCAGCCGGGGAATGTCGAGCGCCATGACCTCAACGGTACGCCGGAGGTCCGACAGGATCGGCCGTCACGGCGGGTACGTGATCAGCTTCAATATTCCCATTGTGTGGCACATGTCACCGGCGCTAGGCTCTCCCCGTAGGCCGCTCGCGGCGGCCGACCGGGCCGGTGGCCAGGCTGTTCATCACGGCCGGTCGCCCCCGGCACTGCGGGTCGCAGCACCCGGCACGTCCGGCGTGCGCACCCGTGTGGTCGCGCTCGAGGCGCAGACCGGCCGCCGCGAGCGCCCCTGCTCGTCACCCCGTCGCGTCCCGCCCGTTTCACATCCGTGGACACCTCTGCGCACCCGACGACCGACACCGACCTCGGGGACGCGTCCCGGCCCGACGGCCCGACCCCACCCGCCCGACGGCGGCGGACGGTGCTGCTGCTGCTCGGCCTGACCGCGGCGATGTCCGCGACCGCCCTGGTGGTCGGGCTGCTGAGCTGGGCTCCCGACCCGCCCGACCCGGCCCGGCCGCTCACCGTCGCCGAGGGCGAGCGGCTGGCCGCGATGCGGGTAACCAACCTGCGGGACCTGCGTGCCGGGGTCCGCGTGACCGCCGGCACCGGTGCCGCGCGTATCGAGCTGGTCGGCTGGGTGGACTGGTCTCGCTCGCTGCTCTACCTCGACGTGGGCGGGCCCGGAGCGGGGGCCGAACGGGGTCTGGTGCAGCGCGTCGGCGCGGCCCTGGTGATCAGACCGGATCCGGCGGCGGTGCCCACTCCCGCAGCACCTCCCCTGGTGCCACCGGCCGACCGTTGGCGGCTGCACCACCTGCCGCCCAGTACGGGCCTGGCGCCGGTGCTCGACCTGCTCCTCGGCCTCTCCGCCGACCGCCCGGACGCGTTGCCGGCGGCGGGCCGCTGGGTGGCCCGGGACACCGTCGCGGCCGGTCCGGTGGACGTCCTCGCCGCGCCGCTGCCCGCCGCCACACCTTCCCCCGCCGCGACACCGAACGGCACGGGGGCGGTCGACGACGGGCAGCCCCGTTACTGGCTGGACCGGAACGCCCGGCTGCACAAGATCGTGACCCGGCTACCCGGAGTCGGCCCGGTCACGGTGATCCTGAACCGGGCGGACCGCCCCACCCTGCGCCCGGTGGACGCGCTCGGCGGCCGGCCCGGGCTGCCCCGCGCGCTCACCGAGACCGAACGGCGCCGGCTCGACCGCCTGCCCGCCCGCCTGCGGGCCCAGGGCGGCGGCGCCACGGCCACCCTGACCGCGCCCGTGGGCACCGACACCAACCTGCGGGGCTCGGGCTGGTTGAGCTGGACCACCCGCACCGCCTACCTGGCGGTCGCCGACCTCGGCGTACCCGATCGGCGGAGCCTGCTGTGGCGTGACGCCGTGAGCCAGGCCCGCGCCGACGTGCCCGCCACCGCTGGCGGCGGTGGCGCCGCCGAGACGCCGGGCCGGCCACCCCTGCCGCCGCCCGCCGGGCCCTGGCGGTCCGCCCGCCCCGGCACTGACGACCTGAGCGTCCTGGCCGGCGCCGCGCTCGCCGCCGGCACGGACGTCCAGCGCGCCGCGGCCCTGTGGCTACGCGAGGACGTCGCCGACGGGCGGACCGTGGACGTCGTCGAGCTGAGCGCCACCCTCGGGCGGCTGCGCTACTGGATCGACCGGGACGGCTCACTGCGCCGGCTGGAACTGCGGACCAGCGCTGGCATGTGGGCGCAGCTGGACCTCAGCCCCGGCGTCATGCCCCGGCTGCCCCCACCGCCCCGACCACCGGGCGCCACCCGCCCGGTCCGGGGGCCCCGGCCCCGCTGACCCCACGCCGCGAATCCGCGACCCTCAGGGCCGCCAGCCGGTCTGGGTGGCCCACCGCTCGGCGCTCAGGTACTCCTCGTCGAACCACGGGTCGCGCGCCGTACCGGACCCGCCAGCGTCCGGCGCGGCGTCCACCAGCTCCCGCTTGAGCAGCAGGTACGCGGACCGCCGATCGGGGTCGGCCCGCAGGTGGTCGCGCATCAGCAACGCGTGCCGCCACCCCGGCGAGTCGATCTGCCGTAGGTGCAGGCGCACCGGCCGGCCCGGGTCCGCGCCGCCGTGCAGCCGCTTCTCCCAACGGCCACTGCCGGCCGGCCGCGGGTCGTCCCACCACTGCCCCGGCACCCGGGGGAACCCGGCGTCCGCCAGCCGGTCGGTGAGCGTCCCGTCGGCGTCGGCGATGTGGGGCAGCGCCACCTGCACGTCGATGACGTCCTCGGCGGCGAGGCCGGGCAGCGCGGTCGGCCCGATGTGGTCGATCCGGAGCTCGGCAGGCGCGAGCGCGTGCCGGATCCGGGCGGCCAGCCGGGCGTACTGCTCGGGCCACGTCGGGTCGGCCACGGCCACGTCGGCCCGGGCGGGCGGGACCACCCGCCGTGCCCGCACGTTGCGCTCGTAGGGCAGCAGGCGCTGCTCCCAAAGCGCGTCGACGGCGCTGTGCAACGCCGTCAGGGACGCGTCGTTGGTCAGCACCACGTCCGCCGCCGCGCGGCGCCGGTCGTCGTCGGCCTGCGCGGCGATCCGCCGCTGGGCGTCCGCCCGGTCCATCCCCCGGGTCCGCACCAGCCGGTCCAGTCGGGTCGACACGGCCGCCTGCACCACGACCACCAGGTGGTACGTGGGCGCGAGCCCCACCTCGACGAGCAGCGGCACGTCGTTGACGACGACCGCGTCGGGTGCCGCAGCGGCCGTCAGCTCGGCGGTACGGGCCCGGACCCGAGGGTGGGTGATGGCCTCCAACCGGCGGCGGGCGGCCTCGTCGGCGAACACCACCGCCCCGAGCGCGGCCCGGTCCAACGCGCCGTCGGCGTCCAACACCCGATCGGAGAAGGCGTCGACGATCTCGGCCAGGCCCGGGCTGCCCGGGGCGACGACCTCACGGGCTATCTGGTCGGCGTCGATGAGCACCGCGCCCCGCTCGACGAGCCGCGCGGCCACCGCGCTCTTGCCCGACCCGATTCCACCGGTCAATCCCACCCTCAGCACCAGACCAGTCAACCGGATCACCGCGCCCGCCGCCAAACCCGCGCCGCGCCGGCCCTACGCGCCGCGTTGGCTCTGCGCGCCGCGCCCGACCGCGTGCCGCGCGCTCTCGCCTCAAGATCGCGCAACTTCCTGGATGTTGTTGTCTCCGGCGCGCGGGAGGCAACAACATCCCTGTTGTTGTGCGGATCTTGGCCCGGAGTGGCGGCGCGGCTGGTCCGGAGTGGCGCAGCGCGGCCGGTCCGAGCGGCGCAGCGCGGCCAGTCCGAGCGGCGCAGCGCGGCCCGTTCCGAACGGCACAACACGGCCCGTTCCGAACGGCGCAACACGGCCCGTCCCGAACGGCACAACACGGCCCGTCCCGAGCGGCACAGCGCGGCCAAGACCGAACGGCGAAGGCCGGGCCCGCAGACGGCGAAGGCCGGGCCCGCAGACGGCGAAGGCCCCGCCCCCGGCGATCGGAAAGATCGCGGGGGCGGGGCCTGTCGTCGTTCAGCGGGTCACTTACCGCCGGCGAGCTTCTCCCGCAGTGCGGCGAGCGCCTCGTCGGTGGCCAGCGTGCCGGCCGGCTCCTCGGCCTGCCGGCTCGGGGCCGGGCTCGACGAGGAGGTGGTGCCCCCGGTGGCGGCCGGGACGGCCGGAGTCGGGTTGGCAGCGGCCTCGGCGTCGGCGGCCCGAGAGGTCTGCACCTGCTTGGTGTGGGCCTCCCAACGCTGACGAGCCTCGGCGTACTGGTTCTCCCAGGTCTCGCGCTGCTTGTCGTACCCCTCGAGCCACTCGCCCGTCTCCGGGTCGAAGCCCTCCGGGTAGATGTAGTTGCCCTCGGTGTCGTACGTCGCGGCCATGCCGTAGAGGGTCGGGTCGAAGTGCTCCTCGCCCTCGACGAAGCCCTCGTTGGCCTGCTTGAGCGACAGCGAGATCCGGCGGCGCTCCAGGTCGATGTCGATGACCTTGACCATGACCTCGGAGCCGACCTGGACGACCTGCTCCGGGATCTCCACGTGGCGCTCGGCCAGCTCGGAGATGTGGACCAGGCCCTCGATGCCGTCGTCCACCCGGACGAACGCACCGAACGGCACCAGCTTGGTGACCTTACCCGGCACGATCTGCTGGATCGCGTGGGTGCGGGCGAACTGCCGCCACGGGTCCTCCTGCGTCGCCTTCAGCGACAGGGAGACCCGCTCGCGGTCCAGGTCGACGTCCAGGACCTCGACCTCGACCTCCTGGCCCACCTCGACGACCTCGGACGGGTGGTCGATGTGCTTCCAGGACAGCTCGGAGACGTGCACCAGACCGTCGACGCCGCCGAGGTCCACGAACGCGCCGAAGTTGACGATCGAGGACACGACGCCCTTGCGGACCTGGCCCTTCTGCAGCTTGTTGAGGAACTCGGTGCGCACCTCGGACTGCGTCTGCTCGAGCCAGGCCCGGCGGGACAGGACCACGTTGTTGCGGTTCTTGTCCAGCTCAATGATCTTGGCTTCGAGCTCCCGCCCGACGTACGGCTGCAGGTCGCGCACGCGCCGCATCTCGACCAGGGACGCGGGCAGGAAGCCGCGCAGCCCGATGTCGAGGATGAGGCCACCCTTGACCACCTCGATGACCGAGCCGCGAACGACGCCGTCCTCGTCCTTGATCTTCTCGATCGTGCCCCAGGCCCGCTCGTACTGCGCCCGCTTCTTGGAGAGGATCAGACGACCCTCCTTGTCCTCCTTCTGGAGGACCAGGGCCTCGATGTGGTCGCCAACCGTCACAACTTCGGCGGGGTCCACGTCGTGCTTGATCGACAACTCCCGAGAGGGGATGACACCCTCGGTCTTGTAGCCGATGTCGAGCAGGACCTCGTCCCGATCGACCTTGACGACGGTGCCTTCGACAATGTCGCCGTCGTTGAAGTACTTGATGGTCTCGTCGATCGCGGCGAGGAAAGCCTCCTCGGAACCGAGATCGTCGTGGGTGACCCGGGTGGCGCTCGAGGGGGCCTCGATGCTGCTCGTCATGTGGGCGGTTGCTCCGGTCGGTGGGTTGTCACAGCAGGCTGGTGTCGCGGTGACCTGTTCGCGCCAGCGGATCCGTCGCCGGGCACACCGAACGATCGCCTAGTGAGATCATGATGTGGCTCCGTCGACCGCGCACCTGCTCCCTGCCGAGACACACGATCCGCGAGCGCATCGTCTAGCCTACCGTGCGCATTACCACAGCGTGCAAGCCCTCCCGGCTTCTCTGGATGCGATGACCTGCGAAAGCCGAACAATCGCCCGGAAACCGCCCCTGCTGTCTCGTGCGTCACACCGGCCCCGGGAGCCACACGGCGGCGGGTCGGATCGGCCCATCGGGCCGGCCGGCCCCGACGGGGCCTAGCGTGGGCGGGTGGATGACGACAGCCGGGTGACCCGGCGCCGGGTGGGTGACGCCGAGGCCCGGCGCGCCAACCGCGGCTGGTGGGACACCGACGCCGACGACTACCAGGCCGAGCACGGCGCGTTCCTCGGCGACGTCGACTTCGTCTGGTGCCCGGAGGGCCTGCGGGAGGCCGACGCCCGACTGCTCGGCGACGTGTCGGGCCGCCGGGTCCTCGAGGTGGGCTGCGGCGCGGCGGCCGCCGCCCGCTGGCTCGCCACCCAGGGCGCCCGGCCGGTCGCCTTCGACCTGTCCGCCGGCATGTTGCGGCACGCCGCCGAGGCCGCCGACCGCACCGGGGTACGCGTACCGCTGGCGCAGGCCGACGCACTCGCCCTGCCGTTCGCCGACCGGTCGTTCGACCTCGCGTGCACCGCGTTCGGCGCGATCCCGTTCGTGGACGACTCGGCGACGCTGCACGCCGAGGTGCACCGGGTGCTGCGCCCGGGCGGGCGGTGGGTGTTCTCGGTGACCCACCCGATGCGGTGGATCTTCCTCGACGACCCGGGCGAGGGCGGCCTGACGGCCGTGCACTCGTACTTCGACCGCTCCCCCTACGTCGAGCAGGACGAGACCGGCGTGGCCACGTACGTCGAGCAGCACCGCACCCTGGGCGACCGGATCCGCGAGCTGGTCGGCGCCGGTTTCCGGCTGGTGGACCTGGTGGAGCCGGAGTGGCCGCAGGGGCACGACGGGATCTGGGGGCAGTGGAGCCCGCTGCGCGGGCGACTCTTCCCCGGCACCGCCATCTTCGTCACCGAGAAGCCCGCCGGCTGAGCGCCTCGCACCCGTGGTCCGACCTGCGGCGGATCGAGCACGACCCGGTGCACGTGTACGCGTACCGGGTGGTGCCGGGCGGTGAGCGGCAGTACGAGCCGGTCGCCGAGATCGCCGTTTCACCTCGACGGGGTCGGGTAGCCGAGGCGCATGGCCGAACAGAGGTTTCACAAGGGCGACCACGTCTCCTGGTCGGCCCACGGAAGCCGCGCGTACGGCGTGGTGCAGGGGAAGATCACCGAGCGGACGCGGATCCGTGGGCGGGCCGTGAACGCGGCTCCCGACGACCCGCAGTACCGGGTTCGCAGTGACGGAACGGGCCGCGACGTGGCCCACCGACCCGGGGCGCTGCGCCATGAGCAGAGGTGACGACGGCCGGGACACCTACCGGGAGTTCACCGAGGCGGTGAACATGAAGCCCCGCGAGTTGTCCACCTGGCTGGAGACCGACGAGTCGAAGCAGGTCGGCTGGCACAAGGGCGGCCGGTCCGGCGGCGGCGAGTCCGTCGGTCACGAGTCCGGTCGGAAGATCATCGACCTGTTGCGTCGCAAGCGCGCCGACCTGTCCGAGGGCGACTACAAGCACATGCGCAAGGTGGTCGGTTACGTCCGTCGGCACATGGCCCAGCGTCCGTCCGGCGACGTGCGCGACACCAGGTGGCGCTGGTCCCTCATGAACTGGGGCCACGACCCGACGAAGTAGGGCGCCGGACCGCTGCGCCCTACTTCCGACGCGAGACCCGCGCAGCGTCAGGGCAGGTGGTGCCTCACCTCAGTGATCGGCGCTGTTCCAGTCCCGGCCTTCGCCGACCGACACCTCGAGCGGCACCGACAGCGGGTACGCCCCGCCCATCTCCCGCCGGACCAGGGCCTCCAACGCCTCCCGCTCACCGGGGGCGACCTCGAAGACCAGTTCGTCGTGCACCTGGAGCAGCATCCGCGAGCGCAGCCCGGCCTCGCCCAGCGCGGTGTCGACGTGCAGCATCGCCACCTTGATGATGTCGGCCGCCGAGCCCTGGATCGGGGCGTTGAGCGCCATCCGTTCGGCGATGTCGCGGCGCTGCCGGTTGTCGCTGACCAGGTCGGGCAGGTAACGCCGGCGACCCAGGATCGTCGAGGTGTAGCCGTCCTGGCGGGCACGAGCGACCACCTGGTGCAGGTAGTCACGCACTCCGCCGAAGCCGGCGAAGTAGTTCTCCATCAGCCCGCGTGCCTCTTCGGTGTTGATGCCGAGTTGCTGGGAGAGGCCGAACGCGCTCAGCCCGTACGCCAGGCCGTAGTTCATCGCCTTGATCTTGCGACGCTGGTCGGGGGTGACCTCGTCGACCGGCACCCCGAACACCGACGACGCCGTGGCGGCGTGGAAGTCGGCTCCGGAGTTGAACGCCTCGATCAGCGCGTCGTCGGAGGAGAGGTGCGCCATGATGCGCATCTCGATCTGGCTGTAGTCGGCGGTGAGCAGGCACTCATAGCCCTCGCCGACCACGAACGCGCGGCGGATCCGCCGGCCCTCCTCGGTGCGGATCGGGATGTTCTGCAGGTTGGGCTCGGTGGAGGAGAGCCGCCCGGTGGCCGCCACCGTCTGGTTGAACGTGGTGTGGATACGGCCGTCGTCGGAGACCGACTTGAGCAGACCGTCCACCGTCGACTTGAGCTTGGCGACGTCGCGGTGGCGCAGCAGGTGGGCCAGCACCGGGTGCGGCTGCTGCGCGTAGAGCCACTGCAACGCGTCCGCGTCGGTGGTGTAACCGGTCTTGATCTTCTTGGTCTTCGGAAGGCCGAGCTCGGTGAAGAGGATCTCCTGCAACTGCTTGGGTGAGCCCAGGTTGAACTCCCGGCCCACCGCCTCGTACGCGCCCTGGGCGGCGGCCTTCACCTCGGCGGCGAAGTGCGCCTCCAACTCGGAGAGGTAGTGGGTGTCGGCGGCGATGCCGGTGCGCTCCATGCCCGCGAGCACCCGCATCAACGGCAGCTCCACCCCCGCCATCAGCCGGGCGGACTGCTCACCGTCGCGGGACAGCTCGGCGTCGATCGCGTCCGCCAGATCCAGGGTGGCGCGGGCCTGGAGCATCAGGTTCTGCTCGACGACGCCCTCGTCTCCCAGCCCGTCGAGGGTCAGCTGGCCGGACTCCGGAACGTCGACGCGCAGCTCCCGGTGCAGGTAGCGCAGCGCCAGGTCGGTCAGGTCGTAGGACCGCTGGTCGGGTCGGGCCAGATAGGCGGCGATCTGGGTGTCGCGCTGGATGCCGGCCAGCTCCCAGCCGTGCGCGGCGCAGGCCAGCACTGCGGGCTTGCTGTCGTGCAGCACCTTGGGTCGTTGCGCGTCGGCCAGCCAGGCGGCCAGGGCGCTCTCGTCGGTCGGCTCGAGCCCCGCCGGGTCGACCCAGGCCGCCGCGCCGCCGGCGGTGGCCAGCGCCAGGCCGGTGATCGAGGCGGTGTGCCGGCGGTTGGGGCCGGTGTCGAGCTTGACCGCCAGCCCCACCGGGGTGCCGGTCGGAACGTGTTCGGCCAGCCAGCCGGCCAGCGCGCCCGGCTCGGTGAGCACCGCGCCGGTGAGGTCGAAGCCGGACTCGGCCTCCGGCTCGACGGACTCCAGATACTGGTAGAGGCGGTCGCGCAGGATGCGGAACTCGAGGGTGTCGAAGACCTGGTGCACCGCCTCGCGGTCCCAACCGGTCCACCGGGTGTCCTCCGGGCGCAACGGCAGCTCCAGGTCGGACACCAGGCAGTTGATCTCGTAGTTGCGGATCACGTCCGCCAAGCGCTCGCGCAGACTGTCGCCGGCCTTGCCCTTGATCTCGTCGGCGCGGGCGATCACGCCCTCCACCCCGCCGTACGTGGTGATCCACTTGGCGGCGGTCTTCGGGCCCACGCCCGGGATGCCCGGCAGGTTGTCACTGGTCTCGCCGACCAGCGCGGCCAGGTCCCGGTACTGCTGCGGCGGGACGCCGTACTTCGCCTCGATCGCCGCCGGGTCCATCCGGGCCAGGTCGGAGACGCCCTTGCGCGGGTACAGCACGGTGACCTGGTCGTCGACCAGCTGGAACGCGTCCCGGTCACCGCTGCTGATCAGCACCGACATGCCCTGGTCGCGGGCCTGGCAGGCGAGCGTGGCGATGACGTCGTCGGCCTCGAAGCCCTCCTTCTCCACCACCGGGATCTGCAACGCGGCCAGGACCTCCTTGACGAGGCTGACCTGGCCCTTGAAGTCGTTGGGGGTCTCGCTGCGGCCGGCCTTGTACTCCGCGTACTTCTCGGTGCGGAAGGAGCGGCGGGAGACGTCGAACGCCACGACGATGTGGGTGGGCTGCTCGTCGCGCAGCACGTTGATCAGCATCGAGGTGAAGCCGTACACCGCGTTGGTCGGCTGACCCGTCGTGGTGGAGAAGTTTTCCACCGGCAGGGCGAAGAAGGCCCGGTATGCCATGGAATGTCCGTCGACGAGGAGCAGGCGCGGCGTCGTAGCTGTCACGGCTGCGACTCTAGTCCGTCGCACCGACATCCCCCGGCGGCGGCACCGCGCGCCGGGCCCGGAACGGACAGCCGGGCCGAACGGCGGTGGCCGGCCGCCCCCGAGGGGACGACCGGCCACCGCTCGAACAGCTCAGGCCACGCCGAGGTACGCCTCCTTGACCGCCGGGTCGTGCAGGAGTTCCTGGCCGGTGCCCTCCTTGACGATCCGGCCGGTCTCCAACACGTACCCCCGGTGGGCCCGGGACAGCGCCTGCTGGGCGTTCTGCTCCACCAGCAGGATCGTGGTGCCCTGCTCGTTGATCCGCGTGATGATCTCGAAGATCTGCTGGATCAGCTTCGGCGCGAGCCCCATCGACGGCTCGTCGAGCAGCAGCAGCTTCGGGCGGGTCATCAGGGCCCGACCCACCGCCAGCATCTGCTGCTCACCGCCGGAGAGCGTGCCGCCGGCCTGCTTGCGGCGCTCCTGCAACCGCGGGAACAGGTCGAACACCATCGACAGGTCCTTGGCGATGTCGGCCTTGTCCTTGCGGGTGTAGGCCCCCATCTCCAGGTTCTCCAGCACGGTCATGCCGGGGAAGACGCCGCGGCCCTCGGGCGACTGCCCGATGCCCCGGATCACCCGCAGGTCGGCGCGGAGCCGACTGATGTCGGTGCCCTCGAACTTGACGCTCCCCCCGGAGATGGCGTGCAGCCCCGAGATCGCCTTCATGGTCGTGGTCTTGCCAGCGCCGTTCGCGCCGATCAGCGCCACGATCTCGCCCTGATCCACGTGCAGGCTGATGCCGTGCAACGCCTCGATGCGGCCGTAGAGCAGCTTCAGGTTGTCGATCTCAAGCAGCATCCTCGACACCTCCCAGGTACGCCGCGATCACCTTCGGGTCGTCGCGCACCTCGGCGGGCGACCCCTCGGCGATCTTCTGCCCGAACTCCAGCACCACGAGCCGGTCCACCACGCCCATGACCAGTCGCATGTCGTGCTCGATGAGCAGGACGGTGACGCCTGAGTCGCGGATCTTGCGGATCAGCTGGAGCAGCGCCACCTTCTCGGCCGGGTTGAAGCCGGCGGCCGGCTCGTCGAGGCAGAGCAGCTTCGGGTCGGTGGCCAGAGCCCGGGCGATCTCCAGTCGGCGCTGGTCACCGTACGACAGGTTGCGGGCCAGGTCGCCGGCGCGGCCCTGGATACCCACGAACTCGAGCAGCTCGTGGGCCTTCTCCTTGCCCTGTCGTTCCTCGCGCCAGTGCCGCGGCAGCCGCAGCAGGGCGCTCGGGACGCTGGTCTTGTGGTTGGCGTCCGCGCCGACCTGCACGTTCTCCAGTGCCGTCATCTCCGGGAAGAGACGGATGTTCTGGAAGGTACGCGCGATGCCCAGCTTGGTGATCTGGAACCGCTTGCGACCGCTGACCTTCTCACCCTGGAACCGGATCTGCCCGGTCGTCGGGGTGTACACGCCGGTCATGGCGTTGAAGCAGGTGGTCTTGCCCGCGCCGTTCGGGCCGATCAGCCCGAGGATCTCCCCCTCGTAGAGGGTGAAGTTGACGTCGTTGAGGGCCACCACGCCGCCGAACCGGAGCGTGACGTGGTCGACCTCCAGCAGCGGCTTGCGACCGCTGGTGGGGGTCGGCTCGCTGACCGTCTCGTCGGGCGTCGACGAGGTCTCCGGGGGGCTTCCCACAGTCGTCCGGGCGTCGATCGCCATGTCGCGCTCGCTGGTGACGTCGCGCGCGCTGCCCATCCGTGGCTCACTCAACGACAGCCACCTCCTTCTGCCGGTCCTTGAGCTCGGCGGCCCGCCGCCGGTTCGGCCAGAGACCCTGCGGTCGGAAGATCATCACGATGATCAGCAGAACCCCGAAGATGAAGTAGCGCAACGACGTCGGGCTCACGTCGAAGTCGTTACCGAAGACGGTGGCCGTCTCCGGCAGGCCGAACACGTCACCCACCGACCGTAGCCACTCCGGAATGTAGATGACCAGGAAGCCACCGAGGATCGCGCCACCGATACTGCCGGCGCCGCCGAGCAGCACCGCCGCCAACACCAGGATCGAGTTCTCCAGGGAGAACGTCGAGGAGTTGACGAAGTTGGCCTGACCCGCCCACAGCGTGCCGGACAGACCGCCGACCGCCGCGCCGATCGCGAACGCCCACAGCTTGAAGCGGAACGTCGGCACGCCCATCAGCTCGGCCGCGTCCTCGTCCTCACGGATCGCGACCCACGCCCGACCCACCCGACTGTTGGCCAGGTTACGGATCAGGAAGACCGCGCCGATGATCACGGTGAGCAGCAGCCAGTAGTACGGCTTGAACTCGAACTGGAAGATGGCCGTGCCGTCCGGGTACTTGCCCGGCGGGTGGGCCACCTGCGGGATACCCCGGTCGCCGTTGAGGATCCAGTCCTGGTTCTTCGCGATGATCCGGATCATCTCGGCGAAGCCGAGCGTCACGATCGCCAGGTAGTCACCGCGCAACCGCAACGTCGGCGCACCGATCAGCACACCTGATAGCAGCGCCAGGGCGATGGCGATCGGAATCGTCACCAGCCACGGCCACGGGCTCTCCAGCCAGTTGTACTCGGTGATGAGCTTGCTCTCCGGCGACGTCAGCAACGCCACCGTGTACGCGCCGACGGCGAAGAAGCCGAAGAAGCCCAGGTCCAGCAGACCGGCGTACCCCACCACCACGTTGAGGCCGAGCGACAGCAGCACGATCCACGCGCAGTAGAACAGCACCGCCGCCATGTCGTTGCGCGTGGTGTACAGCGGAATCCACAGACCCGGGATGTTCAGGTACTCGTAGAACCACTTGTTCGGCAGGACGTAGAGGAAGGCGATGAAGGCCAGCAACCCGGTGATCCGGGCGGACTTCGGCAGCCCGTCGACCCGCCGACCGATGGCACTCGAAGCGGAGTGCCAGCGCTCTCGCAGAGCGGTCATGCCCGCGCCCTCCCCAACGACTCGCCCAGCAGACCGGTCGGCCGGAACATCAGCAGGACGATCAGCACGACGAACGCGATAAGGTCCCGCCACTGCGAGCCGAACAGCGCCGACCCGTAGTTCTCGACCAGACCCAGCAGCACGCCGCCGATCGCCGCGCCCCGCAGGTTGCCGATACCGCCGAGCACCGCTGCGGAGAACGCCTTGAGCCCGAGCAGGAAGCCGATGTTGTACCGGGTGTTGCCGCTCTTCATGTCACTGAAGACGGCGGCCACACCGGCCATCAGACCACCGAGCACGAACACCAGCGCGATCACGCGGCTCTTGTTGACACCCATCAGCGCGGCCGTGTTGGAGTCCTGCGCGACCGCGCGGATGCCCTTGCCGAAACGGGTGCGGTTAACGAACCAGTCGAGCCCGACCATCATCACGATGGCAACGCTCAACGTCAGCATCTGCACGGGCGTGACGCTCCAGCCGCCGATGCTGAACAACGTCTTGGCGGGCAGCAGAGCCGGCGCGCCGACCTGGCGACGCTGGGTCAGCGTCCCCATCAGCTCCATCAGGGCGTACGACGCACCGATGGCCGTGATCAGGAAGGCCAGCGGCGGCGCGTTGCGCCGCCGTAGCGGACGGTAGGCGGTAACCTCGATCAGAAGCGCGACACTGCCGGACAGCAGCGCCGCGGCCACGATCGCCAGTGCGATCAGCAGCAGGGCGCGACCCACCGACGGGGCCCCGCTGTTGCTATTGAGCCCGAAGGCCGCCCAGGTCCAGATGGCACCGAAGGTGCCGATCATGAAGACCTCGGAGTGCGCGAAGTTGATGAGGCGCAGTACGCCGTAAACGAGGGTGTAGCCGAGGGCGATGAGCGCGTAGATCGCACCCTGCACCAACCCGGTTGTGGTCAGTTCCGGGAAGCCCCGGACGAGTTCTGCAAAGTCCACCGATGCTCCGAAGGGTGTTGCGTTGAGCCGATGCGGCCGGGGCTGCGCACCCCGACCGCATCGAAACAACTCTGTTCGTCACGCCCTCAAACCTGTGACCCGGACGGGATCAGGCCTTCGGGATCTCCACGTCCGGAGCCCACGCACCGGCGGTGGCCTTGAAGGCCCACACCTTGACCTGCGCCGGGTCCAGCTCGCCGTTGGCCTCCCACTTGTAGGTCACGCCAGAGGCGGAACCGGCCTTGTTGTAGGAGGAGAGGAAGGCCTGGATGTCGGCGCGGGTGGTCTTGCCGTCCTTGATGGCCTCAAGGTAGATGTTGGCCAGGTCGAACGCCACGTCGGCGTACACGCCCGGGTCCACGTTGTACTTGGCCTTGAAGTCGGTCACGAAGGTGCCCTTGGCCGCGGTCGCCGGGCCACACGGGCAGGTCGCGATGGTGCCCTCGACGTCCTTCTGACCGGCCACCGACAGCATGTTGGCGTCGTTGATGCCGTCGCCACCGATGAACGTGCCGGTCCAGCCCGCGGCACGCAGCTGCTTGAGGAACGGCGCCGCCTCCTCGGTGTAACCCGCGTAGAACAGCACAGTCGCGCCGCTGGTCTTCACCTTGGAGATCTGCGCACCGAACTCCTGCGCGTTGTCGACGACCTTGTCGGTGCCGATGACCAGCGGGCCGAGGCCCTTCTTGGCCTCGTCGGCCAGACCCGCGCCGTACGCCGACTGGTCGTCGATGACGAACGCCTTCTGCGCCTTGAGCACGTTCTTGATGTAGCTGGCGATCGCCGGGCCCTGGGAGAAGTCGTTACCCACACCCCGGTGGAAGACCTTCCAGCCCTTCTCCGAGAGGCTCGGCCGCGTGGCCGACGGGCTGATGCTGGGCAGGCTCGCGGTGTCGAAGATCGGCAGCGCGACCTCGCTCTCACCGGAGAACGCCGGGCCAACCATGCCGACGATCTTGGTGTCGGCGACGGCGCTGGTGGCCAGACCGCCGGCCAGGTCGGCCTTGCCCTGCGAGTCGAACGCCTGAACGGTGACCTTGCAGTCCGCGTTCGCCGCGTTGTACTTCTCCACGGCCAGGTCGGCACCCTGCTTCATCGGGGTGACCAGGCCGGCGTCGGCGCCCGACAGCGCCCCGAAGAAACCGATCTTGAGGTCGCACGCCTTGCTGGCGGAACCACCCGACGTGCCCTCGTCCTTCTTACATGCGCTGGCGCCGCCGGCAACGAGCGCCACGATGGCGACGCTGCCGAGGACGCGCACGAAGTTTTGCCTCAAGGCTGGAACCCTCCTCCGTCCAGAAGCCCGATGTCGCCTGGCAGAGCGCCGCGACGGCACCGGACCGGACCGTTCACCCGGTCTGGGGCGGGACGTTATCCCAGAAGCACTACTCACCGTAAGGTGTCGTAGGCGGCATTGACTCAACCGTTACCAGACGCGGAGAACCTCGCGTTTAGATGTCACATCGGCGGTTGTCGACAACCCGTCAGACGCCCCCGGACGGCGCGAACCAGACCCTCCCCGCCACCCCGTCATCGACGGTGAGCACCACCCGGTCAGCCATCACCGCGACCGCCCCGGACGTGTCCCCACCAGTGGGAACATCCACCGGCAGCACCACCGGCACCCATGACGAGGCACCCGCGGCGGACCGCCACAGCCGATGCCCACCGGCCGCCATGGTCATCGCCACCAGCCCATCCCCGCCGCCGGACGCCGACTCCACACCGGCCACCGCGCCCGTGCCCGTCGCGCCGAAACGGCCCACCGCCCGCCACGCGGCGGCGCTCGTGGCCCCACCGCCAGGCTCGCTCACCCACGCCTGGAACGCGCCGCCGCGCACCCCCACCGCGTACATGGTCGACCCGATCCGCACGAGACGCTGCACGATCTCGTCGTCCCCGGTCGCCGGCAACGCCACCCGTGTCCACGACCGGCCGTCGCCGGAGAACCAGACGAACGGATCACGATCGGCCCGACCCGCCGGCCGCCCACCGCCACCGACCAGCCAGCCGTCCGGCACCGCCACCGCGTCCGTGGCGAGCGTCGTCAGACCCGCGTCGCTGGCCAGCGCCGGGGCGCGGTCGACAAGTTGGAAGTCGGCCGCGTCCGGGGAGAGCCACACCGCCGCGCCGCCGGTACGGGCGCCCGCGATCAACCAGCCGCCGGCGCCACCGGCGATGCGGCTCGCGCTCACCGCCTCCGGGCCGCCGTACACCACGAACTCCACCGGCACCTCGGTCAGACCGCCGTCCGCGTCCTGCCGCCACGTCCGAACCCGCGGATTGCCGTGCGCGCCGCCCGAGCGCGCCCCGATGACGGCGACGCGTCCCTCATGACAGCCGACGGCGTAGAGGATCGCCCGCTCACCGTAGTAACTGATCGGACGCAACGGCAGCGGCGCCCACGTGCGGCCGTCCGCGCTGCCCCACGCGGCCGGACGGGTCGCGCCGTCCGGGCCGGCGACCGCGCCGACCACGTACCACCGACCGGCGCAGCCCGTCACGTCACGGACGACGAGCCGACCCGCGGAACCCGGCGGCACCGGCAGATCCGAGGCCTCCCACCGCGGCCGGACCGGCTCCGGGGGGCCCTCGCCACCACCGGCCCGGCAGCCGCCGAGCAGCGTGACCACCACCCCGAACACCGCGATCACACGCCGGACCGACACGCATGTGATGCTATCGATCCGGACGCCCGGACGCGCCCCCGCCGCGACGGTCAGACCGTCGGCTGCTGCGCCACCTCACCGCCGGCGGTCTCGGCCAGGATCCGCTCGGCGACCTCCTTCATGGTCATCCGGTGGTCCATCGCCGTGCGCTGGATCCACTTGAACGCCTGCGGCTCGGTCATCCCGTACGTCGTCATCAGCGCGCCCTTGGCGCGCTCCACCGTCTTGCGGATCTCCAGGCGGTCGGTCAGGCTCGCGACCTCGGCCTCCAGGGCCGCGACCTCCGAGTAGCGCGACAGGGCGATCTCCACCGCCGGGACCAGGTCGCTCTTCTGGAAGGGCTTCACCAGGTACGCCATCGCGCCGGCCGCCCGCGCCCGCTCCACCAGGTCACGCTGGCTGAACGCGGTCAGGATGATCACCGGGGCGATCCGCGCGCCGGCGATCCGCTCGGCGGCGGCCAGCCCGTCCATGATCGGCATCTTGATGTCGAGGATGACCAGATCGGGCTTCAACTCCTCGGCGAGCCGGACGGCGGTCTCGCCGTCACCGGCCTCCCCGACGACCTCGTAGCCCTCTTCGACGAGCATCTCGGCGAGGTCCAGCCGGATCAGCGCCTCGTCCTCGGCGATCAGTACGCGCCTGCGCTCGGCATCCGTCGGCATCTCAGCCACCAGCCACTCCCACCAGTCAGAACCCGACACGCACCGAGCCGGGTGTCACCGTTCTTAGCGTAGTGGGTAACCTGTCTGGGTCGAATTACGGAGGCCCCTGTACTCCAACCGGCAGAGAGACGGAGCTCAAACCTCCGACAGTGTGGGTTCGAGTCCCACCGGGGGCACAAAACCTGTCGTACAGCCGTGTCGACAGCGGGCTGTGCACCCACCTGAACTGCGCCTGCGAGCACGGCAGCAGCACCTCGCCGGCTGAGCCACGCCAGCCCGGCACCGGGTTTCGTTGCTTTCGCCGCCGGCCCGCGGTCGACAATCAGACAGATCGCGCCGCATGCGCCTACCTGCTCGGCCGCTACCACCCGCCCGCTGCGGCGCGGTTGTTCGCGGAGGCGAGCACGCAGATCACGGTTGTCCACGTCTCGGGGGTGGGGACAGACTCGTCGGAGCGGGCCGGGTCATGTGGGCGCAGGGCTCGCAGACCCGGATGGTGGGCAACCGCGAACTGCGCTGATCAGGCGATCGTGTCGAGCGCGTGGGCGAGGTCGGCGCGCAGGTCCTCGGGGTCTTCGAGACCGACCGAGAGGCGCAGCAGGGATGCCGCGGGCTTCGCGTCGCCGTCGACCGGCCGGTGGGTGAGCGACGCCGGGTGCTGGATGAGGGTGTCGACGCCGCCCAGGGACACCGCGTGGGTGATCAGGCGGCAGGCTCCGGCGACGGTGGCCGCGGCGGAGGCGCCGCCGCGTACCTCGAAGGCGAGCAGGCTGCCGGGGCCGGCCATCTGCCGGCCGACGAGCGCCGCCGGGTCGTTCACCGACGGGTGGTGCACCCGGTGTACGGCGGGGTGGTCGGCGAGCCAGCCGGCGAGTTTCTCCGCACTGGCCTGCTGGGCGCGGACCCGCAGCGGCAGGGTCTGCAGGCCGCGGTGCAGGAGGTACCCGCCGAGGGGGTGCAGGATCGCGCCGGTGACCGCGCGGACCTGGCGGAGCCGGGTGGCCCAGTCGACGTCGCAGGCGACGGCGCCGGCGAGGACGTCGCCGTGGCCGCCGATGCTCTTGGTGGCGCTGTGCAGGACGAGGGCGGCGCCGTGCCTGGCGGGTTGTTGCAGGACGGGCGTGGCGACGGTGTTGTCGACGAGCAGCGGGATGTCGCCGGCGGCGGTGGCCAGGGCGGCGATGTCGACGAGGTCGAGGGTGGGGTTGGCGGGTGTCTCGACGATGACCAGCGCGGTGTCGGGACGGATGGCGTCGGCGACCTGGTCTGGGTTGGCCCAGGTGACCGAGGTGCCGAGCAGGCCGGTGGCCAGGACGTGGTCGGTGCCGCCGTACAGGGGTCGGACGGCGACGATGTGCCGGTGGCCGTCGCGGGTGGCCGCCAGCAGGGTGGCGGTGAGGGCGGCCATGCCGCTGCCGAAGGCGACTGCCTGCTCGGTGCCCTCCAGGTCGGCCAGGGCGGTTTCGAAGCGGGCGACCGTGGGGTTCCAGAGCCGTTGGTAGACGGCGCTGCCGTCGGCGGGGAGGGTGCCGCCGGTGGCGAGCTGCTCGTAGGCGTTGCCGCCGTCGTCGACCGATGGCAGCGGGTTGGTGGTGGAGAGGTCGATCGGTGGTACGTGCACGCCGAGGGCACGCAGGTCGTCGCGGCCGGCGTGTACGGCTCGGGTGTCCACCGTCGTCGTCATGCGCGTAGCGTCGAACATCCGCCGGTATCAGGGCAATAGTTCGGCAGATCATTCTGTCGAGAGGCCTTCTTTCATCGCTGCGTTCGGGCGAGAATGGTGGAATGCCTCCTGAGCCGAACGATGTGCGGTCCTATCCGGCCCTGGACGAGGTGGACCGGGCGATCCTGTCCGAGTTGGCGGCGGACGGCCGGTTGCCGAACAACGCCCTCGCCGAGCGGGTGGGGGTGGCGCCGTCGACGTGTCTGACCCGTACGCGGGCGCTGCGGGAGCGCGGCGCGATCCGCGGTTTCCACGCCGAGGTGGACCCGGCCGCACTGGGCCTGCCGTTGCAGGCGCTGGTGTCGGTGCGGTTGACCGCGCACGAGCGGGCGGCGGTGGACGCGTTCCGGGCCCGGTCGGTGCGGCTGCCGGGGGTCGTGTCGGTGTTCCACGTGGCCGGCGCGGAGGACTACGTGCTGCACGTGCGGGCGGCGTCCGGCGACGCGCTGCGCGACTTCGTGCTGGACCATCTGGCGGTCGATCCCGTGGTGCAGCACACCCAGACCAGCCTGATCTTCGAGCAGGCCCGCGGGATGGGCTGAGCCACGATTGGAATGAACGGGCAGGTCGGGGAGTTGGCACAACGTGTGATCACCGTACCGATGTCTGTTCTTGATCTTGCCCCGGTCGCGAAGGGCGCCACCGCCGGCGCCGCGTTGCGGGCCACCACCGAGCTGGCCCGGCGCACCGAGGAGCTGGGCTACCGCCGGTTCTGGGTCGCCGAGCACCACAACATGCCGGCGATCGCCAGCTCCGCCCCCGCCGTGCTGCTGGCGCACCTGGCCGCGAACACCTCGACGATCCGCCTCGGCTCGGGTGGGGTGATGCTGCCCAACCACGCGCCGCTCGTGGTTGCCGAGCAGTTCGGCACCCTGGAGGCGCTGCACCCGGGTCGGATCGACCTGGGCATCGGTCGGGCGCCGGGCACCGACCAGGTCACGGCGCTGGCGTTGCGCCGCACCATGGAGGGCCTGTCCGCCGAGGGCTTCCCCCGCGAGCTGGCCGACCTCATGAACTACTTCAGTGGCGAGAAGCCGGGAATGATCGTCGCCACCCCCGGTCGCGGTCAGCAGCCGGCCGTGTGGCTGCTCGGGTCCAGTGGCTTCAGCGCGCAGCTCGCCGGACTGCTCGGCCTGCCGTTCTCCTTCGCGCACCACTTCAGCTCGGCGAACACCCTGCCGGCGCTGGCCCTGTACCGGCAGAACTTCCAGCCGTCGCAGTGGTTGGACAAGCCGTACGCGATGGTGGCCGTCAACGCGGTCTGCGCGGACACCGACGAGCGCGCCGAGTGGCTGGCCGGGCCGAGCGCCCTGTCGTTCCTGAAGCTGCGCTCCGGTCGACCCGAGCCGCTGTCGACGCCCGACGAGGCGGCGGCGTACCCGTACACGGATGCCGAGCGGGAGTTCGTCCTGGCACGCCGGGACGGTCAGGCGATGGGCTCGCCGGAGACGGTACGCCGGCAGCTGACCGACCTTCAGGAGCGCACCGGCGCGGACGAGCTGATGCTGACCACGCTGGTGTACGACGTCGAGGACCGGGTGCGCTCGTACGAGCTGATCGCCGACCGGGTGGCGGGCGGCCTGCGCCAGGACGCGTGAAACACGATCTTCACGTCAGCGTCACCCTAGCGACCCGGACGGTGCCTAATGTTGGTGCCGGTGGTGGTACGGCATTCCCGGTCGGGACGGGTCGGGAATGCCGCGGTGTGGCGCACCGGGCCGGAGCTGAGCGGATTCCGCGGCTGCGGCCCGGTGCCTGCCACCCTAGGCGACCCCGTTCGGGACCGCCAGGGTTCGGATCAACGTAGGTAGATGTTCGGGGTCGGCGGGCTGGCCATCTGGTCACCGATGAAGAACCCCGGATGCGGCGGCTGGTTGTAGGCGGTGTTCTGCCAGGCGACCGCCACCCGGTACTGCGGGTCGTGCATCAGGGTGTGGATCCGGGTGCTGGTCGGGACGGGTGTGCTGTAGATGCGCAACGCCCGACTGTCGGTGGTCCGCCAGACCACCTCCTCACGCCAGTCCCCCAGGATGTCCCCGGAGAGCGCGGGCGTGGACTTGGTGCCGTTGTTGGAGGCCACGTCGCTGCCGGTGAGCAGCCGAGTCTCGCCGCCGGTGCCGTACTTGTCGATCTTCGTGCCGTCGAGCAGCTCCCGCACCGGGTCGCCGTCCCACCAGGCGAGGAAGTTGGCGGACGACGGCTTACGGCCGACGTTCTGCCCCCGGGTGTTGGCCAGGCCCGCGACCGCCGACGACCACGACTCCGCACCCGGGCTGCCCGCCCAGATGTCCGCGGAGACACCCCGGCCGTTGTCGCCCGAGGCCGGCGTCGACCAGAGGATCTGACCGGTACGGGCGTCGGCGAACCAGGAACTGGGCTTGCTGCCGTCCTCGTCGACCTTGAACACCTCCAGGCCGGCACGGCCCGGGTCGAGGTCCCCGACGTGCAGGGCGTCGCCGTGCCCGTTGCCCGTCGAGTAGAGCAGCCGGCCGTTGTCGTCGATGGTGGCGGCGCCGTACACGATCTCCTGGCGACCGTCGCGGTCCACGTCGGCGACGGAGAGCTGGTGGTTGCCCTGCCCGGCGGCGGCGCCGTTGCCCGAGGAGTTCGAGTCGAACGTCCAGCGCCTGGTCAGGGTGCCGTTACGGAAGTCCCAGGCCGCGATCACCGCGCGGGTGTAGTAGCCCCGGGCCATGATCAGCGAGGGGCGTTGCCCGTCCAGGTACGCGGTGCCGGCGAGGAACCGGTCGACCCGGTTGCCGTACGAGTCACCCCAGGACGACACCGTTCCGCGCGGCGGGTCGTAGGTGACGGTGGACAGGATCGCGCCGTTGCGTCCGTCGAACATGGTCAGGTACTCCGGACCGGCGAGCACGTAGCCGCTGGAGTTGCGGTAGTCCGCCGACGACGAGCCGATCACCTGGCCGGTGCCCGAGCGGGTCCCGTCGGCGGTCTTCATGGCCACCTCGGCGCGGCCGTCGCCGTCGTAGTCGTACACCTGGAACTGGGTGTAGTGCGCGCCAGCGCGGATGTTGCGGCCCAGGTCGACGCGCCACAACCGGGTGCCCGTGAGGGTGTACGCGTCGACGTAGACGTTCCCGGTGTACCCGGACTGGGAGTTGTCCTTGGCGTTCGACGGGTCCCACTTGAGCACGATCTCGTAGCTGCCGTCGCCGTTGAGGTCACCGACGGAGGCGTCGTTGGCGCTGTAGGTGTAGCTCTCCCCGCTCGGGGTCGTACCGCCGGCCGGGACCTGCAACGGCACGTCCAGGTAACCGTTGCCGAACTGCAGGGCCGGCGCCGACGCCGCCTGCTCGGCGCCGCCCACCACGGCCCGCACGGTGTACGCGGAGCCGGCCGCCGCGCCGCTGTCGAGGTAGTTGGTGGCGCCGGTGATGGGGCTGGAGTTCACCCTGGTCGAACCCCGGTAGAGGTTGAACGCCACGCCGGAGGTCTCGGTGCCGAGCAGCCGCCAGGACACCAGGTTGCCGCTGCCGGAGCGGACACTGACCAACCCCCGGTCGAGGTTCTCCATCTGCAGTCCGCTGCCGGTCGGCGGCGGGGTGGTGGGTGGTGGCGTGGTCGGTGGCGGGGTGGTGGGTGGCGGAGTCGTCGGTGGCGGGGTCGTCGGCTCGCCCGTGGGCGGTGCGCCGGTGCAGGTGACGCCGTTGAGCGCGAAGCTGGCCGGGACCGGGTTGCTGCCGCTCCACGAGGCGTTGAAGCCGAACGCGGCGGTGCCGTTGGTCGCGATCGCCGCGTTGTAGTCGACGTTGCGCGCGGTGACCTGCGCGCCGGACTGGGTGACCGTCGCGTTCCACGCCTGCGCCACCTGCTGACCTGCGGCGTACGACCAGGTGAGGGCCCAGCCGTCGACCGGGTCGCCGAGGTTGGTGACTGTGACGTTGGCGCCGAAGCCGCCCTGCCACTGGTTGGTGACCTGGTAGTCGACGCGGCAGCCCGCGGCGGCGGCCGAAGCGACCACCGTGCCGACGGTGCCGGTCACGACGGCTGCCGCCGTCGCCGAGGCGAGCAGGATCAGCCGATGTCTGGACGGGTGCATGAACTGCCTCCGGGATCCGGTGGTGACCGCCGCGGTCCACCGCCCCTGCCCGGGAGCACGGTGGAACCCTGCCCGCCGCGACGGCGACGGACGGCGAATCTGATCGGGATGAACGCCCTGGAAATCACGGATCCGGCTCGAACCGCATCGTAGGGCAAGCGCTTTCCAGGACGCAACATCGACGACCGTCGAAGATTGCGGATGTCACCCGACTCCACCGACCCGCCGGACGTCTTGCCCTCGGTCCCGCGCACCTGATCGACTCACCCGATGGTTGCGCACATGAGCCCTGACGAGTTCCGCCGCGCCGGACACGCCGTCATCGACTGGATCGCCGACTACTGGGCCACAGTGGAGCAACGGCCGGTCACCCCGACCGACCCGCCCGGAACCGTGGCGTCCGGGCTGCCCGCCTCGCCCCCCACCGCCGGCGGCGAACCGGTCGAAGCGGTCCTCGCCGACCTGGACTCCATCGTCGTACCGGGGCTGACCCACTGGCAGCACCCCGGCTTCTTCGGCTACTTCCCGGCCAACACGTCCGGCCCGAGCGTCCTCGGCGACCTGGTCAGCTCCGGGCTCGGCGTCCAGGGCATGCTCTGGGCCACAAGCCCCGCCTGCACCGAGTTGGAAACGGTGATGATGGACTGGCTGGCGCAACTGCTGGACCTTCCCGAGCGGTTCCACTCCACCGGCAGCGGCGGCGGCGTGATCCAGGACTCGGCGTCCTCGGCGACCCTGGTGGCCACACTCGCCGCACTGCACCGGGCCAGCCACGGCCGCTGGCGCACGACCGGCGTCGACCGGCGCTACCGCGCGTACACCTCCACCCACGGGCACTCCTCCATCGAGAAGGCCGCCCGGATCGCAGGGCTGGGCGCCGACGGGGTCCGGACCATCGACGTCGACCCGGACACCCAGGCCCTGCTGCCAGCCGCGCTGCGCGCCGCGATCGACGCCGACCTGGCCGCCGGCGACATCCCCGCCATCGTCGTCGCCACCATCGGCACCACCTCCACCACCGCCGTCGACCCCATCCCCGAGATCGGGGCGATCTGCGCCGAATACGGCATCTGGCTGCACGTCGACGCCGCGTACGCGGGATCCGCCGCCGTCTGTCCCGAACTGCGCTGGTCACACGCCGGCCTGGAGTACGCCGACTCGTACTGCTTCGACCCACACAAATGGCTGCTCACCGGCTTCGACTGCGACGCGTTCTGGGTGGCCGACCGCGCCGAACTGGTCGAGGCGCTGACCGTGCTGCCGGAGTTCCTGCGCAACGCGGCCACCGAATCCGGGGCGGTCATCGACTACCGGGACTGGCAGGTACCGCTGGGCCGCCGCTTCCGCGCCCTCAAACTCTGGTTCGTGCTGCGCTGGTACGGCGCCGAAGGGCTGCGGGCACACATCCGCTCCGGAGTGGCGCTGGCCACTCGGTTCGCCGAACGGATCCACGACGACGACCGCTTCGACCTGGCCGCGGCACACCCGTTCTCGCTGGTCTGCTTCCGGCTACGCGCCGACGACGACACCAACGCGTCACTTCTGGAACGGGTGAACCACAGCGGCCGGGTGTTCCTGACGCACACCCGGGTCGGCGGCCGGTACACGTTGCGGCTGGCCGTGGGGTCACCCCAGACCACCGAGGCGCACGTCGACGAGGCGTGGACGCTGCTGTCCTCCGCCGCCGACCACCTGATGCGCCCCGCCTGACGCGCCCCGCCCCGCCTGACCCGCCCCGCCCGACGCGCCCCGCCGGACGCGTCCCGTCTGAAGGCAGGTCCCGGACTCCACCGTTGGTCATGATCGTGCTCGATCCTGGATGTAGTGGCCTCGAGACGGCGGGAAGGAACTACATCCAGGATCGAGCGCGATCTTGACCAGACCGCAGCAGGCCCCAGGCGCGCCAGGCCGCGACCCGGCCACTGTCGCAGCCGGTGGGCGGGTGGGGTTCAGCGTGGGGTGGACGTACCCGTCGCGGCCAGGTCGGCAGAGACGGCGGGTGACCCGACGGGCGCGACAGGGCAGGCCCCGGCGGGCTCGGCGGCGGGGCCAGCGGTCGCGGCCTCGGCGGCGGTGGCGCGGGCTCGGCGGGTACGGCGTAGTGCCCGCACGGCCAGGGCGAGGGCCGCCAGCCAGCCGGCCGCCAGCAGGGCGTAGAGCGCGGGGCGGACCGGGCCGTCCAGTTCGGCGGAGCGGATCAGGGTGCGCGCGTTTGTCAGCACGATCACGCCGCCGACGGCCGCGCCGAGCAGTTGCGCCGGCACGATGCGGACCAGCCAGGCGGCCAGTGGGGCGGCGATGAGCCCGCCGACCAGCAGGGCGGCGACGGTGGGCAGGAGGAATCCTTCGGTGCCCAGTCCGATGAGGAAGCCGATGCTGGCGGCGCCGGCGACCACGAACTCGGCGGTGTCCACCGAGCCGATCACCTTGCGTGGCTCGAGGCGGCCGGAGACGAGCAGCGCCGGGGTGGCGACCGGACCCCAGCCTCCGCCGCCGGTGGCGTCGACGAAGCCGGCGACCAGGCCGAGTGGGCTGAGGAACCGGCCACGCAGCCGCCCGCCGACCCGGTCGGTACGCAGTGGACGGGCGAAGCGGACCAGCAGGTACGCGCCGAGGGTGAACAGGATGCCGGCCATCCACGGCGCGGCGGATTCGGTGGAGATCGAGCTGAGCACTGTGGCGCCGGCGAACGCGCCGATCGCGCCGGGGAGCGCGATGCGGCTCACCACACGCCAGTCGACGTTGCCGAAACGCCAGTGGGCCACGCCTGCGGCGAGGGTGGTGCCGATCTCGGCCAGGTGCACCGAGGCCGAGGCGGCGGCCGGGGCGACGCCGGCGACCAGCAGCAGGGTGGACGAGGTCAGCCCGTACGCCATGCCGAGCGAGCCGTCGATCAGCTGCGCGACGAGCCCGACCAGAGCGAGAACCAGCAGCTTTCGCACGAGCGCCCCCTGACTTTTCGATATCTCCTATCGACTTGGTCGACAATGCGCCACGGGGCAGCCGGGGTCAAGCCCCTGATCGGTGGATGGGACGCCAGCCGACGGCGGCGCACCCCACGACGGCAGCGCACCGCAGGACGGCAGCGCACGACCGCAGCGCACCGCACCGCACAACGGCGGCGCACCACACAACGGCAGCGCACCGCGGGCCGGGACGAACTGGTGAGGGGGAAGTCGGTCAGATCCAGGCGCGCGGGTCGGCGGCCAGCTCGGTGACGCGGGCGGGCAGCGTGCCCGCGGCCACGTCGGCGACACTGACCAGTTCCAGGATCTCCCGCTCGCTGGCCCGCAGGGCGATCCAGACCTCCTGGAGGGCGCGGGCCGGGCCGTGGTAGCCGAGCTGTTCCGGGCGCTGCCCGCGGACGTGGGCGAGCGGGCCGTCGATGACGCGGATGACCTCGGCGAGGGAAATCTCCTCGGCCGGGCGGGCGAGCCAGTAGCCGCCCTCGGGGCCACGCTGGGCGTGCACGATGCCGCCTCGGCGCAGCTGGAGCAGGATGCTCTCCAGGAACTTCGGCGGGATCTCCTGGGCTCGGGCGATCTGGTCAGCGGTGACCGGCCGGCCGCGCCCCGGGCCGCTGGCCGTCGCGGCGAGTTCCGCGGCCGCGCGGAGGGCGTAGTCGACGCGGGCGGAAAGGCGCATGTCGGCAAGGTTAGCCCGGTGGCCGACCGGCCGGACGGGCGGCCCTCAACCGATCATCCGGCCACCGGCGGCGTACGTCTCGATCCACCGTCGGGTGGGGCCCGAAATGCGACGACGAAGCGACCTTATGCTGGGCGGGGAGTACGACTGACCAATCGTTTGGGCGGCTCCGGAAGCATATTGATAAACACCTGGATCACGTCGGGGGGAAGGCAACACGATGACCGATGTCGCCACACGTACCTGGGATGGCATGACCATCCCGGTCGCCGGCACCTATCTTCTCGATCAGGCGCACAAGCGGATCGGTTTCCTCTCCCGGCACATGATGGTGAGCCCGGTGCGTGGCGAGTTCGCCGAGGCGACCGCGCAGATCTCCGTGGCGGAGGATCCGCTGCTCTCGTCCGTGACCGCGACCATCGAGGCGGCGAGCATCACCACCGGGAGCCTGGACCGGGACACCCATCTGAAGAGCGCCGACTTCCTCGACGTGGAACGCTTTCCCAATCTTGAATATAGAAGTACGGGCATCGAATGGAAGCGCAACGAGGATCCCATCTTCCAATGGGCGCGACTGCGCAGTAGCCGACTCGGCGGACGAGGCAGAAGTCACATTTCCCCGCCGCAGCCCGACTCACCGTCCGGACGATTCGTCCTCACCGGCGAGCTGACCGTGAAAGGAATCACGCGGCCGGTCGACCTTGAGGTGAATTTCGGTGGCGCCCGCCAGGATCCGTACGGGCAGAACATCTTCGGATTCAGCGCGACCGCGGAAATCAACCGTGAGGACTACGGCCTGCTCTGGAATGTGGCCCTCGAGAGCGGTGGGGTGCTGGTCGGCAGGACCGTGCAGATCGAGATCGCCGGCGAGGCCATCCACCAGTCGTGAGACGTCGACATCCCCGCCAGGAGCGCAGGTGTGCGCCTGGCGGGGATGTCGACGGTGGTCAGGAGCCGACGCGGCGCAGCAGACCCTCCTGCACGGCGCTGGCGATCTGCCGGCCGTCGGTGGTGAACATCCGGCCGGTGGCGAGCCCTCGCGCCCCGGACGCGGACGGGCTCCAGCAGTCGTAGAGGAACCACTCGTCGGCACGGAACGGACGGTGGAACCACAGCGCGTGGTCGAGGCTCGCGCCGACCACGCCGCCCGGCCCCCACACCTCGCCGTGCACGGAGAGCACCGAGTCGAGCAGGGTGAGGTCCGACGCGTAGGTGAGGGCGCAGGCGTGCAGCAGCGGATCGTCGGGCAGTTTGCCGTCGATGCGCATCCACACCCGCTGGTGCGGGTCGGCTGGCCGGTCGCCGGGGCGGACCCAGCCGGGCTCACCGACGTAGCGCACGTCGATCGGGCGGGGGATCTGGCCCCAGATGCCGAGCCGCTCGGGGTAGCGGGCCAGCCGGTCGCTCATCGTCGGCACGTCCTGCGGGGCGGGCACGTCCAGCGGCGCCGGCGCCTGGTGGTCCAGCCCCTCCTCGGCCCGCTGGAAGGACGCCGACATGAAGAAGATCGGCTTGTCGTGCTGGAGGGCGACCGCGCGGCGCACCGAGAAGGAGCGGCCGTCGCGGATGTTCTCGACCTCGTACGCGATGGGTTCGGCCGGGTCGCCGGGGCGGACGAAGTAGCCGTGCAGGGAGTGCACGAACCGCTCCGGGTCGACGGTGCGGCCGGCGGCGACCAGGGCCTGACCGGCCACCTGCCCGCCGAACACCCGCTGCGGGCCGACCCGGGGGCTCATCCCCCGGAACGTCATCTCCCCGGTCGAGTCGAGGTCCAGTACCTCCAGCAGCTGGTCCACCGCCGCCTGGCCGACCGCGACCCGGCCGTCGCTCACTGCAGCGCCCGCGCCGACGCCGCGTCGACAAGAGAGCCGAGCTGGTGTACGCGCAGCGTGTTGGTCGAGCCGGGGGTGCCGGGCGGGCTGCCGGCCACGATCACCACGTAGTCGCCCGGGTTGGCCCGGTTGAGGCCGAGCAGCGCCTGGTCGACCTGCCGGAACATGTCGTCGGTGTGCTGCACGAACGGCATCAGGAACGTCTCCACGCCCCAGGTCAGGGCGAGCTGGTCACGCACCTCGGGGACCGGGGTGAAGGCCAGCAGCGGCAGGTCGCAGTGCAGCCGGGAGAGCCGCCGGACGGTGTCGCCGGTCTGCGAGAAGGCGACGAGTGCCTTGGCGTTGATGGCGCGGGCGATCGACGAGGCGGCCACGGTGAGCGCGCCACCGTGGGTACGCGGGTCGTGCTGCAACCGGGGCACGCCGATCGAGCCGGATTCGGTCGTCGTGATGATCCGGGCCATGGTGCTGACGGTCAGCACCGGATACTTGCCGACGCTGGTCTCGCCGGAGAGCATCACGGCGTCCGCGCCGTCGAGGACCGCGTTGGCCACGTCGGAGGCCTCCGCGCGGGTGGGGCGGGAATTCTCGATCATGGAGTCGAGCATCTGGGTGGCGACGATGACGGGCTTGGCGTTCTCCCGGCACAGCTGCACGGCGCGCTTCTGCACCAGCGGGACCTGGTCCAGCGGCATCTCGACACCGAGGTCACCGCGGGCGACCATGACGCCGTCGAAGGCCAGCACGATGGCCTCGAGGTGCTCCACCGCCTCGGGCTTCTCGACCTTGGCCAGCACGGGACGGAACATGCCCTCCTCGGCCATGATCCCGTGCACGAGCTTGATGTCCTCGGCCGAGCGGACGAAGGACAGGGCGACCAGGTCGACCCCGAGCCCGAGCGAGAAGCGCAGGTCCTCGGCGTCCTTGTCCGACATGGCGGGCACGCTGACGGCCACGTTGGGCAGCGAGACGCCCTTGTTGTTGGAGACCGGGCCGCCCTCGGTGACGAGGCAGCGGATGTCGTTGCCGGTGACGTCGGTGACCTCGACGGCGACGCGGCCGTCGTCGATCAGCAGCCGGTCACCGGGCTTCACCTCCTGCGGCAGCTTGCGGTACGTGCAGGAGACCCGCTCCTTGGTGCCGACGATGTCGTCGCCGGTGATCACGACCGAGTCGCCGGTACGCCACTCGTGGGGGCCGTCGGCGAACCGGCCCAGCCGGATCTTGGGACCCTGGAGGTCGGCGAGGACGGCCACCGGCTTGCCGGCCGCCTCTGACGCCTCCCGGACCAGTCGGTAGACCGCCTCGTGGTCGGCGTGGCTGCCGTGGCTGAAGTTGAGCCTCGCCACGTTCATGCCGGCCTCGACGAGGCCCCGGATGCGCTCCGGGGACGAGGTGGCGGGACCAAGAGTGCAGACGATCTTCGCGCGGCGTGTCACGCCCATCAGGCTAGTCTCTCCTTCGGGTCGAACTCGTGGCCGACCCCTTGCAGGCAGCGGAACAGGTGTCCAACGACGCGCGGTGCGCGTCGGGCCGGCGGGTGGAACCGCACCGGGAACGTTGTGGCGACGGGCAACGGCGACCGCGCGCCGGGAATCGTACGCCTTTGCCGGCCCGCGCTGTCGGGGTGCTCCGAGGGCGGGTCACGTTTCGGGCACCGGCGGGGGCAGGGTGGGGACGGCGGTGAGCAGGTCACGGCTGTCGTACCGCCGCTTGGCGTGGCGCAGCCGCGCCCAGTTCGGGCCGTACGCCAGCCGGACCCGGTCGGTCTCGACCGGGCCGAGCAGGTTCGGGTAGCCGCCGGGCAGCGCGAGCGGGGCCAGGGCCGCGGAGGTGCGCTCGGCCCACGCCCGGTGCGGGTCGGCCCTCTCCCCCGGCGCCCAGACGGCGATGATCTCGGTCAGGATGTGCTCGTCGCGCAGGCCGAACGCGGTGTCGGCGAGCCCGACCCGGGTGGCCGCGCCGTGGAAGTGGTGCAGGGCCACCGCGGAGTACGGCGAGCTGACCTGCCGGGCCGCGTCGACGAGCGTGTCGACGGCGCCGTCGGTGAGCGCCGGCAGCCAGCGGGTACGCAGCAGGTAGTGGTTGCCGTCGACCATCCCACCGTCGAACATCCGCAGCGCGTCCGCGTACGGCATGGGGGTGATCTGGTCGACCAGCGGCGTGCCCAACGCCCGCAGCCGATCCATCCACGGCTGCCCGGCGGCCAGGTCGGTGCCGCTGTAGAACGGGCAGACGAAGATCACCGGCTCGCCTGCCGGGCCGGGCAGGAAACCGGCCATCACGGTCAGCTCGTCCGGTACCTCGGCGAGCAGCGCGCCGTAGCCGCGCAGCACGGCGGGCGCCTCGGCCAACGGGAACATGATCATGCCGGCCAGCACGGCGGGCAGCCGGTGGGCGCGGAAGCGCAGCTCGGTGACCACGCCGAGGTTGCCGCCGCCACCGCGCAGCGCCCAGTACAGCTCGGCGTCGTGGTGGGGGTCGGCGGTGACCCGGCGGCCGTCGGCGAGGACGACCTGCGCGCCGAGCAGGTTGTCCAGGGACAGCCCGAACCGGCCGCACAGCGGGCCGTACCCACCGGCGAGGGTCAACCCGGCCATGCCCACGCCCCCGACCGTGCCGGTGGGCACCACCAGGTCGTACGGGCGGGCGGCGGCGAGCAGCCCGGCGGCCGTGACCCCGCCGCCGACGGTCACGGTGGCCGCGTCCGGGTCGACGCGGATCGCGCGCAGACCTGTCACGTCGAGCACCACGCCGCCGTCGCGCAGCGCCCGGCCGGCCCAGTCGTGGCCGCCGGAGCGGACCGACACCGGCAGGTGACACCGGGCTGCGACGCGGAGGACGTCGGCGACCTCGTCGGCGTCCAGGCACCGGGCGACGAGTGCGGGAGAGCGGTCCACGGCGCCGTTCCACAGGCGGGTGGTGGCGGCGAACGCGGGGTCGGCCGGCTCGTGCAGCCGGTCACCGAGCAGGGCGCGCAGTCGGGCGGTGGCCGACGCGACATCGGGGCGGGCGGCGGAGATCACGGCGACTCCTCGACCGGGGCCGTCCGGTGGCGCCGGGTACGCCCCGGCGGCCCGCGCAGGGCGCGACCGTAGCACCGGCGGGCGGCCGGACGCCGTCACCATCACGACAGCCACCGCTGGATCGCCAGGTCAGCTCTCGGTCTTGACCAGCGGGAACTCCAGCGAACCGGCCGGGCAGAGGAACGTCAGCACGTCCACCCGGTAGAGCCCGGCCTGCACGGCCGGATCGGCTTCCAGGACGCTGCGCACGTCGTCGACGCTGCCGGTGCGGGCCAGCCCGAAGCCGATCGGCGGGTCCGGGTTGCGGGCCGGCCCGTCCACCGACCCGGAGACCAGGATGATGCCGCGCCGCTGCAGGGCCTGCATGTGCTCGGTGTGTTCGGCCTGCAACCGCTGCACGGTCTCCGCCGGCAACGCCCGTCCGGCCGCGCCGGGGTAGATCACGATGCACTCGTAGGTGTCGAGCGCGAAGTTGAGTTGCGGCACTCCCGTCATGGGTGCTCCCTCCGCCGTCGCGTCGGCACGTACCGGCCGGTGTCGCCAGGCACCAGCCAAGCGTCGCACGGCGGTGCCGGCCGTACCTGTCGCTCGGCGCAACTGGCCCCGGTCGGGGCCGCGCTTCCCACGGTGCCGGGTTCGACGCCGCCGACCCGGTGCCGGGACCGACTACGGTGGACGATCCGGGCGGCGCTCAGGGAGGTCGTGATGCGCGACGACGAGCCGGTGGCGGGCGCGCTGCCGTACGCCGAGGTGACCGACGAGGCGTACGCGGTACGGGCCGCGGCCGACTTCACGGTGCGGCAGTTCGCGTTCGCGGTGCAGCTCGGCGGGCGGTGCCCCCGCTGCGACCACCCGACCACGAGCACGCTGGTGGACGCGTTGTACCGGCGGAACGTCCCGGCGGCGACGGTCCCGGATGCCGACTACCGGACGGTGCTCTGCGAGTGTGAGGCCGAGCATCCGGCCCGGCCGGCCGGTTCGCGCGGGTGCGGCGCGTACTGGACGGTGCGGCTGGAGGTCGAGGCATGATCCGGTTGCGTCCGGGGCCGCCCGCGACGGTCGCCGACCTGCACCGCGCCCAGCAGCTGGCCGGCCTGCTGCGGGGTGAACTGGAGCGGGTCCGCGCGGCGGCGGTGGCCTGGCGCAACGGCCTGGGCGGGCTGCTGGTGGCGCTTGTCGGGTTCAGCCTGATCCGGGGTCGCACCGATGTCAGCACGCTCGCGTCGGGGTGGGGTGCGCTGGTCGGTGTCCTGCTGCTCGCCGCGTTGACCGCCGGTGTGGGCGGGGCGTTGGCGCTGCTGCGCGCGGCGCACGGCCGGTTGACGGTGATCGCGGTGGAGGACCTCCCGCCGGCACCGCTCGGCGACCACCTGGAGGCCCTGACGGCGGTGCGGTTCCTCCGGGCCGGGGTGTGGCTGGTGCTGCTCTGCACCGCGCTGCTGGTCGCCGCCGTCGGCGTGACCTGGTACGCGCCCGGCGCCTGAGCGGGACCTCTCAGGGGCCGAGGTGCGCGTAGCCGGCCCACGTGTCGGGCAGCCCCGGCAGGGCGGCGCGGAGTCGGCGGACCGCCAGGTGCAGGGCCGTCGCCGCCCGGTCGGGCGCGATCCCGCCGGGCACCGCCAGCCCGTCGTACACGTCGGCGCAGAGCTGGGCCGTCAACGCGTCCGAGATGGACCAGAGGGCGCCGATGACGTGCCGGAACCCGGCGAGCTGGAACGCGGTGCCGAGGGTGAGCGCCTCGTCGGGCAGGGCCGCGCCGCCGCGTACCGTCTCGCAGGCGGACAGCACGGCAAGCGCGGCCGGGTTCGCGGCGGGTCGCCACAGGTCCCGTACGTGCAGCGCGCCGCCGGCCAGCGCGAGGCGCCCCCAGGCGGGGGCGCGCAGGTCCTGGGTGCCGTGACAGGACAGGTGGGCGACCGGTTGGCCGGGGAGCGCGGCCAGCACCGCCGCCGGGGTGGCCGCCGGGCCGAGCAGCGACCGGACCCGGGGCAGGTGCCGGCGGACGATCTCCTCCTCCCGACCGACGCCGGGCAGGTCGGCCAGGCCCGGGGTCCGGGGCATGCCGACCACCAGCGCCGAGTCGACAGGTCCGGGTGCGGCCGGTACGCCACCGCGGGCGTGCGCCAGCGCGCGCAGCGAGGCCGTGTACGACGACACCACCCGGTCCAGGACTCCCGCGCCGTCGGGCGGACCGGCGGCGTGCAGCGGCAGCAGCGTGAGCAGCCCGGTGGGGCACCACCACAGCCGTGGCCAGTCCCCCTCGGACGGCGCGGGAGCGGGCAGGGCCGCGTCGAGCACCGGGGCGGCGACGGTGCGCCACAGCCAGGCCAGCGTGCCGGTGATCTCGGTCCGCGCCGCCGTGCGCCGACGCTGCGTCTGCGGCGCCGGGGCGTCCGGCTCCGCCGGGCCGGTGAGTACCGCGATCGCGGTGAGGAAACCGGCCGTCCGGTTGACCAGCTCGGTCAGGGTCAGCTCGGGCAGCGGCACCAGCTCGACCCGGCCGTCGGCGACGACCAGCGCGTCGCAGCGGCGGGCGGCCACGTTGACCAGCACCACGGGACCGCCGGTGGCGGCCTCGGCCAGCGCGGCGAACGGCGGTGGGCGCAGGAAGTCGGCGAACCCGGGCCGTTCACGGATCTCGGCCAGCACCTCACGCCGGCGTACGGCGAGTTCGTGGCGCCGCTCCGGCGCCGTGCCCGGCTGACCCAGCGGTGACATCGACACGGCCGGTGGCACGGCGAAGTCGTCGAGGGTGGCCTGGAGTTCGGCGAGCCGGGCGGCCAGCCGGGGTGCCTGAGCGCGGAGCGCGGCCAGGTCGGCGCCGGCGTCGTGGGCCCGGGTGAGCAGGACGCCCCGGCCGTACTCCAGCAGCTCGACCGCGCGCTCCGGCCGGCCCAGGTCGACGGCGACGGCCGCCGCGTCGCTGGCCAGCCCGGAGAAGAGCCCGAGCAGGCGGGCCTGGTCGTCGGGGTCCATGCCGTGCCAGGCCACCAGGTCGATCAACTCGATCGCGGTGGCGTACCCGTCGAGCGCCGCCGGCAGGTCGCCACCCGCCTCGGCGTGTGCGGCGTACCGGCTGGCCGCCCTGGCGCGCAGCAGCGACGGCGCGGCCTCCACCCGCACGGCGGCGCGCAGCGCCTCGGTCGCCTCGGTCGCCTCGGTCGACCCGGCGGACCCGGCGACCGCCTCCAGTGCGGTGGCGAGGTTGCTCAGGCACATGGCGCGGGCGGGATGGTCGGTGGCCAGCGCGTCGACCGCCCCCCGGTACGCGGCCAGCATGGCCTCGGCGTCGGCGTGCGCCTCGTCGCCGTCGGTACGTTGCGCCCGGAAGCGCAGGAGCAGGGCGTTGCCGAGGTTGGTGCGGATCCGGTGCCGGTCCACGTCGGCCGACGGCAGGCCGTCCAACCGTTGGAGCAGGGCGATCGCCTCGTCCAGCGCCACCGGGTCGTCGCGCAGTCGGTGCCGCAGCAGGTGGGCCAGGGCGAGGGTGGCCAGCGTCTGGGCGTACTCGACGGGTTCGGCTTCCCGCTCGGCCAGGTCGGCCGCCTCGCGCAGGGCGGTGATCGCGGCGTCGGAGTCCCGGGCGACGCGGGCCGCGACCTGGTCCGCCGGCTCCCCGCCGGCGGGCAGCGCACCCTCGACGGCGAGTTCGACCAGGCGGTTCAGCGCCGAGCCGTGGTTGGTCAGCGCCAGCATCCGGTCCGGGTGCCCCGGCGGCGCGGCCTCGGTCGCCCGGGCCAGCACCCCGACGGCCTCGGTGAGGGTCGCCAGGTCCTGCGTGGAGGCGAACAGGGACTGCAACACCAGGCCCAGGTTCGACAGGTAGCGGGGCAGCAGGTCGGCGTCCGGCTCGGCGGCGGCCACCGCGTCGCGCAGCGCCACGGCGGCCGGCTCCAGCAGCGCCGGCTCCCCGGCCAGGTCGGCGAGTTCCCGCAGCGTGTTGCCGAGGTTGTTGAGCACCTGGTGGCGCACCGGGTCGGCGCCGGACAGCAGCGACCCGGCCTCGGTGAGCGCGTCGCGGGCGGCCCGCAGCGCCTGCACCCCGCCCAGGTCGGCCTGTCCCCTAACGAGCGTGTAGCCGAGGTCGCCGAGCCGGCGGCCCCGCGCGACCGGATCACGCGAGGCGGCGACGGCGTCGCGCAGCAACCGCACCGCCTCGGTGATGTCGTCGACGCGCCGCCGCTGCTCGTACCGGGTGACCAGCAGCCCGGCCAGGGCCTGCCGGGCGTCCGCGCGGTCCGGTCCGCCGTGGGCCGCCCCGACGGCGCCCACCATCCGGTACGCCTCGATGGCGGCGTCCAGGTCCCCCGGGGCGCCGTCGGCCTGGTGCCGCTCGGCGAGCAGGGCGGCCAGCCCGGCCTGCGCGGTGCCGGCCAGATCCGGGGCGAGACCGCCGAACCCGCTCAACGCCGACCGGTACGCGTCGATGGCGGCGTCCCGGTCGGGGCTGGCGCGGTCGCGCAGGAATCGTTCGGCGAGGGCCGTGCCGTGCAGCGCCGCCACCCGGGGATCGCCACCGTCACGGGCCACCCCGAGGGAGTCGACCGCCTCGTCCAGGTCGCCGGGGTGCCGGCGCAGCCGCCAGCGGTCGCGCAGCCGCTGCCCCAGGTTGGCGCGTGCCAGCACCCCCACCGGGGCGCCCGCGCCCGCTGTCCGGGCTGCCTCGCGCAGCAGGGTGACCGCCTCGTCCAGGTCGGCCGGGTCGCGGTCGGTGTCGTACCGGTCGCCGAGGACGTTGCCCAGGTTGAACAGCCGCACCGGCCGTTCCCGGTCACCGGCCGGGGTGGCCTCCAGGCTCTCCCGGTGCGCGTCGATCGCGGCGGGCAGGGCGCGCCGGCGGCCGAGGTGCTGGAACTGGTCGCGGTGCACCCGGCCGAGGGCGGACAGGTAGTGCAGCCGCTCCGGCGCGTCGTCAGGGGTGCCGGCGACCGCCTGCCGTAGCAGTGTCTCGGCCCGGTCGGCGGCCCGGTAGTCGTGGTTGGCCTCCGCCGCGCCCATCAGCAGGACGGCCTCGACGTACCGGGCGCCGGCCGTGTCGTCCGCCGACCGAGGGCTCGGGACGCGGGAACCGCCCTGGTGCCCGATGCCCAGGACGGCGGGCAACGACGGCGGCACCCGGTGCGGGGCGACACGCAGGAGGAACTCGGTGAGCCGGACGGCCCGCGCGAGGTCGTCGGCGGCCTCACCCGGGGGCAGGAGCTGGTGGCGGTACGAGTGCAGGCAGGCCAGCAGGACCATGCCCTCGGCGACCTGATCCGGTAGCGGACCGTCCGTCGGTGTGCCGGCGACCAGCTCGACGACCACCTCGGCGTCGTGGACCGCGCCGGAGTCGAGCACCTCGCGGGGATCCAGGGTGGCCGCGAAGCGGTCCAGCCGCTCCCGCAGCCGGCGTACCGGGTCGGACCTGAACCGTCGCCACATCGCGCCTCCCCCGACCGGCCTGGGTTCAGGGGTAGCAGATCGGACAGGTGGGACGCCAGGGGGAGGAAGACGCAAATTCCGGGCAGCGGTGGTGTCCCCTCCCACACGGTCCGTGCGGATTCGGCGGCCCGATCCGGGGGATCATCACCGGGGTGGCGGGGGCTGGCCTCCCGCCGCGACGACACGATTGGGGATCCGCGTATGGCGACCGACATCAGCAAGCAGCCCGCGAAGGCGTCCGGCACGTACTCGATCGGCGGCGACGTCCCGGTCAACCGGCTCGGCTACGGCGCGATGCAGCTCACCGGCCCGGGTGTGTGGGGTGACCCGAAGGACCCGGCCGAGGCGGTGCGGGTGCTGCGCCGGGCGGTCGAGATGGGCGTGACGTTCATCGACACCGCCGACTCGTACGGGCCGTTCGTCTCCGAGCTGCTCATCCGCGAGGCTCTGCACCCGTACGCCGATGACCTGGTCATCGCGACGAAGGCCGGGCTGACCCGCTCCGGGCCCGGCGACTGGCGGCCCGTGGGCCGGCCGGAGTATCTGCGCCAGCAGTGTGAGCTGAGCCTTCGCCACCTCGGCCTGGACAGCATCCCGCTCTACCAGTTGCACCGGATCGACACGCAGGTGCCGCTCGCCGACCAGCTCGGCGAGCTGGCGTTGCTGCGCGAGGAGGGCAAGATCCGGCACATCGGGCTGTCCGAGGTGAGTGTGGAGCAGATTGAGCAGGCGCGGGCGATCACCGAGATCGTCTCGGTCCAGAACCTGTACAACCTCGCCAACCGCAGCGCCGAGGACGTGCTGGAGTACTGCGAGCGCAACGACCTCGCGTTCATCCCGTGGTTCCCGATCGCGACGGGTGAGCTGGCCCGACCGGGCGGCCCGCTGGACGCGATCTCCACGGGCCACGGCGCCACGCCCGCGCAGCTCGCGCTGGCCTGGCTGCTGCGCCGCTCGCCGGTGATGCTGCCGATCCCGGGTACGTCCTCGGTGGCGCACCTGGAGGAGAACGTGGCCGCCGCCGACGTACGGCTCACCGACGACGAGTTCGAGGCGCTCGCCAAGGCGAGCTGACCGACCGGGTCGGACGCCGCCGGTTCAGCCGGTGGTGTCCGACCCGGACTCGCGGGCGGCCCGCAGCGCCTCGGTGGCCTGGGCCAGCAGGCGGGTCGTGTCGGTGCGCCCGTTCACCTGGAGTTCGACCTCGGTGTCGCCGGCCTGGATCCGGATGCTGGCCTCGGTGCGCTGCTGGTCGACCCACGACTGCAACAGGTTGAACAGGCCCGGGAGCAGCCCCTGGGCAAGCACCGCGATGATCACCGCGTCGCTGAAGCCCGGTCGTCCCCCGCCGCCACCGCCCTGGCGGACCACGGGCCGGTACCGGGGGTCGCGGTGGATCCAGTCCAGCAGGGCGACGGGCGGTTGGTGGCGCTGCCGGGGGTTGATGGTCAGCCGCAGGGGCGACCGGGCCGCGGCGTCACTGTCGGTCACGGGCTCTCCCGGTCAGTCGGCGAAGGGGCGGAAGGCGATGGTGTCCCCGTCGGCGGTGGCGACGCCCTCGACGGTGAACGCGTCCTCGTCGGTGAACGGTTCGGTGGAGCCGAAGTACGTGGTGGTGCCGCTGGCCTGGGCCTTGCCCCGGGTGGCGTCGGGGGTGCCGACCCGGGCGCTGGACGGGCCGGTCAGCTCGACGACGACCTTCGGGTACTCCAGGATCTTCCAGGTGACCTTCTGCGCCGAGCCGCCGTAGTAGCGGAACGGGCAGCCGGGCGGAGCGACGACTGTCTGCTTGGCGCACTCGTCCAACCAGGCGCGCACCTGGGCCTCGACGGCCTCGACCGTCGTCGGCTTGAGCCGCGGAGTCAGTTGCAGGGTCGCCGCGCCCTGCGCGGGGTCGACGAACACGGTCTCGACGGGCGTCTCGCTGAGCGCGTTGGACGGGCCGGTCGCGGTGTACCGGCCGGGCAGCAGCGCCAGCGACCGTCCCTCGGTGTCGCCCGACAGTTCCACCCCGTTGAGCCGCACCCCAGGGCCGGCGACGTCAACGGTGAGCGGGATCAGTCCACCGTTGAGCCGCCAGCCGTGGAACAGCCCGCCGCCGCTGGCCTCGTCGTCGCGGCGCAGGCGCATGGTGGCGGTCTGCGCCGCGTCGCCAAGCCGGTACGACACGGTGGCGGTGGCGGTGTCGTCCTCGCGCTTCAGCTCCCTGATCTTGACGTCGGTCGGCGGCCGGTAGCCCTCGTGGCGCAGCAGTTTGGCGAGCAGCGCGCGGTCGGCGGCCTCGCCCTGATCGTTCAGGTAGCCGAGCGCGGCGTCGCTGTCCCGGTCGGCGAGCGCGGAGAAGTAGCCGTCGACCGCCGCCTGGGGGCGGAAGAACGCCCACTGCACCGCGCTGAGCCCGCCGGTGCCGACGCAGGCCGCCAGCGTGAGGGCACCGACCAGCAGCCAGGTGCGGCCTCGCGTCGGCTGGGCGTGCGGGCGCCGGAGACCACCAGCAGGCGCGGCTCCAGCAGCACCCGGTAGAGCGTGTAGCAGACCCGATCAGCGCCGCCGCGCCGACGGTGCCGACGAGCCCGGTGATCAGCGCGAAGGGCTCGTCGGCGGCGCCCAGCCAGGGCAGCACCAGCACGCTGAGGAAGCCGATCAGGAAGCCGACGACGAAGCCGACGAAGCCACCGAGGACCCCGCCGGAGCGGCTGAGGAACGTCTCCAGCAGTGAGCCGATCAGCGGGACGTCGCGCAGCGCCTCCGGCAGCTGGTCATCGGCGCCGAAGCCGCCGGCGAAGAGGCCGACGACGGCGAGGCTGAGCCCGCCCCAGAAGGCCAGCAGGAGCGCGATCGGCAGGTAGAACCAGGTGGCCAGGAAGGCGCCGAGCACGCCCCGCCAGTCCCGCAGGATCCCGGCGCGCAGCCAGACCAGCGCGTTGGGGTAGCCGGGTGGCCGGTCGGCGAACCCACCGGTGGGCGGCGGCGTGTCGGCCGCCGGCGGTTCGGCGGCCCGCACGTCGAGCTGCGGCACGGTCGGTGGTGTGCTCTCCGGCGGTGCGGCGTGCGGGTCGGTCATGCGTGCTGCTCCTCGTGAAAGGCCGGTCGTCCGTCCCGAATGGACAGCCGGAGCAGGCTATCGAGCAGATCTGATGCCTGCCACACCGTTTCGCCGGAACGTCGCCCACCCGACACTCGCTGTCGCGCCCGCGCGGGCGGCTCCCCTCCCGGGACCGCCCGCGCGGGACCGGGTCAGAGCGCGACGCAGTTGGGTCGCACCGGGCCGTCGGCCAGGGCGCCGCGCACGATGGTGTACGAGGTGCCGTCGAGCACCAGACCGAGGTGCCCGACGACCCGCAGCGGGCAGTACGCCTGGATCAGCACGTTCGTCGCCCCGTCGTTCACGGCGGCGTTCCCGGTGGGTCGGACCAGTTCGTCCTGCAGGGTGCGGATGGTGGTGTACCGCACCGCGCCCGGTGTGTCGTCACCGGCGTTGAGGTCGGCGAGGAACGCCGAACCGATGGTCATCTGCTGGCAGGCCACGACACCGGCGCAGCTGCCGAGGCCCAGGAACGCCACGATGTTCGCCACGTACGTGCCGTACTGCGGTGTGCCGAGGCTGACGTACCTGCCGATGGTGGCGGTGCCGCCGAGCCGTTTGAGGTAGTAGCGGCTGACCAGGCCGCCCTCGGAGTGGGCGACGACATCCACGGTGGACGCGCCGGTGCTGGCCCGTACCTGCTCGACGAAGCCGGCGAACGCGCGGGCGGAGGTCGGTATGTCGCCGAGGCCGAGGCCGGGCAGTTGGTAGATGAACGTCCGGTAGCCGTCGCCGCGCAGTCGGGCGGCGATCGGCTCGTACGCGACGGCGACGCCGCTGAGCCCGCCGACCACGATGACGGGGTTGGCGGCGGCTGTCGCCGCGAGGGCGGGAGCGGGGGCGGCGGGTGCGGGGGCGGCTGCCGCGGGGGTGGTGGTCGCGAGGACGGCGGCGGTGGCGAAAGTGAGGGCGAGGGCGGTCTTTCGGAGCAGCATGGCTGCACCTCCGGGGGGAGGGCGCCCGGCGGACCGGGCAGGTGGGGTGGGGTGTCCGGTCGACCGTGCGCCGATGATGCCCGCAACAATTCGGAGCCGTCAATGACTTGTTACGCGCCGGTAACCCGTTGTTCCACCGAGGGTGCAAACCGGCATACCGCCGCGCTCCATATCGGACGGAACCGGTTGGCTGGCATGCTGTGGGCGTGGCCGCGGACGAACCTCCCGAACGCCAACTGCGGGTGATGCCGTGGTGGCTGGTCCTGATCGGCCTGCTGGCAGCCCTCGCCCTGGGCTGGCTGGTCCTGGACCTGCTGCTCACCGAGGCCGACCGGGCCGGCCAGCCGGACACCCGCGCCACGCTGCGCATCGACGCGATCCGCACCGGGCTGACCGTGGTCGCCGGCACCGGCGGCGGCCTGGCCCTGCTGCTTGCCGCCCGCCGTCAGTGGATCGCCGAACTCGCGCAGCGGCACCAGGAGGGTGTCGCCGTCCGCGACCAGGCCCACCGCGACCGGGTCCAGGCGCACGCCGAGTCGGTGGCCGAGGCCGCGCAGCACCACCAGGACCGGCAGTCCCGGGCGGCCGAACACGACGCGGCCGAACGCCGGCTCACCGAGCTGTACACCCGCGCGGTCGAGCTGCTCGGCAACGACAGCGCGGCCGTACGCCTCGGCGGGCTGCACGCCCTGGAACGCCTCGGGCAGGACAATCCGGCGCAGCGGGCGACGATCGTGGCGGTGCTCTGCGCGTACCTGCGGATGCCGCCGCCGCACGACGAGCCGCGCGAGACGGAGGTCCGGCGCACCGCGCAGGGCGTCCTGACCCGGCACCTGCGCGCGGACGACGCGGTCCACTGGCCGGGCATCGTGCTGGACCTGACCGGCGCCGCCCTCGTCGACTTCGACGCCGACGGGTGCACGCTTGTCGACGCGGACTTCAGGCGTGCGGTGTTCACCGGCGCGACCAGCTTCGCGGGCGCGACCGCGCGGGGGCCGTTGCTGTTCGGGGCGGCGGTCCTCGGTGACGTGGTCTTCGACGGCTTCAGCGCCGAGGGGGAGGTCGTGCTGGACGGGGCGCGGTTCGGCGGGTCGGCCAGTTTCGAGGGCGCTGCGTTCGACGGCCTGTCCTGCCGGCGGTCCAGCTTCGCCGGCCCGACCTCGTTTCGTCGGGCGACCTTCGGCCAGCCGACCAGCTTCGACGCGACCCGCTTCGAGGACGCGGTCTCGTTCCGGGAGGCCGAGTTCCTCGGTGCCCTGTCGATGGAGCACACCGAGTTCGGTGGGTCGGCGAGTTTCCGCTCGGTCCGATTCGCGAACATGGCGCTGTTCCGCTGGACGACGTTCGGCGCGGAGGCGCTGTTCGACGGTGCCCGCTTCACCGACGCCGCGAACTTCGGTCGGGCCCGTTTCCACAGCATGGCCAGCTTCCGCGACGTCCACTTCAGCCGGCCGCCGCAGGTCGAGCAGGCGCGGGCGGTGGTCGACCTCGGTCACCGTTGGCCGGCGGGCACCACCGTGAAACGGCTCGACGACGAGTGGCTGCTGCTCGTCGACGGGTGAGCGGTCAGCGGGCGGCGGCCACCGGGCGCAGCCCGTCGAGGGCCACGCCGAGCACCCGGTCGCGCTGCTCGGGCGAGGGGAACTGGGCCATGGTGAGGCCACTGATCAGCCGCACCACGTCGTCGAACCCGATGTCGTCGCGCACCACGCCAGCGGCCTGCGCACGGCGCATCAACGGCTCCCCGGCGGCGTAGATCTCCGCCCGGCAGGTCCGGAAGATCTCCGAGTCGTGCAGGAGCTGCTCGGCGAGCGCCCGCTTCGTGGCGACGTACGCGACGAAGCGGTGCAGCCACGCGACCAGGGCGTCCCACGGGGGCAGCTCGGCCAGGTCGGCGGCGGAGCTGCTCAGCGCCCGGACCTCCTCGACGTACACGGCCTCGAAGAGGTGCCGTCGGGTCGGGAAGTTGCGGTAGAGCGTGCCGATGCCGACTCCCGCCCGCCGGGCCACGTCCTCCAGGGAGGCGGCGGCGCCGTTCTCGGCGAAGGCGTCCCGCGCCGCGACGACCAGCGCGTCGTAGTTGCGCCGTGCGTCGGCCCGCTTGGGCCGGCGCGCGAAGACCTCGGGCATCTGCCCCGCGCTGGTCATGACGTGCGTCACCTCACCTCGGTTGCATCCGGAGGCACCCCTCCGCTAACTTAGTGGAGGCGCCCCTCCGGAAATGCCGGAGGGCACCCTCCGGTTAGCTTACCTCGGGACCCGCCCGATCCGCCTGGCCACCCGATCGCCCGGACCCGACACCCCGCCCGCCACAGACGACGGGTGACACATCTCCTTCCGTACCGTCATCAGGAGTTCTCTCTCGTGTCAGTGACCCCCCGACGCAGCTCGCGTCGGCTCACCTTCACCGTGCTCGCGGCCGGTGCCGGGTTCTTCGCGATGCTCCAGTCGTTGATCACCCCGGTGCTGCCCACCATCCAGCAGGACCTGCACACCTCCCAGAACACCGTCACCTGGGTGCTCACCGCCTACCTGCTCTCCGCGTCGATCTTCACGCCGATCCTCGGCCGCGTCGGCGACATGGTCGGCAAGGAGCGGATGCTCGTCGTGTCGCTCGCCGCGCTCGCCCTCGGCTGCCTGCTGGCCGCCATCGCGCCGAACATCGGCGTGCTCATCGTCGCCCGGATCGTGCAGGGCATCGGCGGCGCGGTGTTCCCGCTGTCGTTCGGCATCATCCGCGACGAGTTCCCCGCCGCCCGGGTCGGCTCCGCCGTCGCCGCCATCTCGGCGATCGTCGCCGCCGGCGGTGGGCTGGGCGTCGTGCTCGCCGGCCCGATCGTCACCGCGCTGGACTACCGGTGGCTGTTCTGGATCCCGATGGTCGTGGTCGGGCTGACCGCCGTCGCCGCGCACCTGTTCGTTCCGGAGTCCCCGGTCCGGACGCCCGGCCGGATCGACTGGCGCGCCACAGTGCTGCTGTCCGGTTGGCTTGTCGCGCTGCTCCTGCCGATCAGCCAGGGCGCGGCCTGGGGCTGGACCTCCACCCGGGTGCTCGGTCTGCTGGCGCTTGCCGTGGTGCTGCTCGTCGGCTGGCTCGTCGCCGAGGTGCGCTCGCCCAACCCGCTCATCGACATGCGGATGATGCGCCTGCCCGGCGTCTGGACCACCAACCTGGTCGCCCTGCTCTACGGCGCGTCGATGTTCTCCGTGTACGCGTTCCTCCCGCAGTTCGTGCAGACCCCCACGTCGGCCGGCTACGGGTTCGGCGCCAGCATCAGCCAGGCCGGCCTGCTCATGCTGCCGATGCTCGTCGCGATGTTCGTCGCCGGTCTGGTCGCCGGGCGACTCCAGTCCGTCTTCAGCGCCAAGGCGCAGCTCGCCACCGGCGCCGCGTTCAACGTGGCCGCCTCCGCGATGCTCGCCGCCGCGCACGACACCCGCTTGGAGGTCGCCATCGCCGGTGGGCTGGTCGGTCTCGGCATCGGCCTGGCCTTCGCGTCGATGGCCAACCTGATCGTCGGCAGTGTGCCCGCCAGCCAGACCGGCGTGGCGACCGGCATGAACGCCAACATCCGCACCATCGGCGGCGCGATCGGCGCGGCCGTGGTCAGCGGCGTGGTCACCGCCCACCCGCAGGCCAGCGGCCTGCCCCGGGAGGCCGGCTTCACGACGGGCTTTCTCGTCCTCACCGCGATCGCCCTGGCGGCCGCCCTCGCGGCGCTCGCCGTCCCGTCCGCCCGGCGGGCGTCGGCCGGTCGCCGGCCGACCACCTCGACGATCGTCGAGTCCGAGCTAGCCGGCGAGTTCGCCACCATTCCGGCGACCCGCTGAGGGTCCGTGTCGCGGCCCGGGCGGTTCGCCGCCCGGGCCGCGACACGATCCGGAGTACGCTGACCGCCCGCCCGCCGTCGCTCAGGATGTGCCCATGCCCGAGATGTTGACCACCCAGCGGATCGAGGCGATCGGCTCGATGGGATCCGAGAGCCCGGACCCGGCCGCGCTGGTCGCCGAGCTGGTCGGTGCCGTCGACGAGGGCCGGGTCGCCGATCCCGCTGACACCGGGTACGCCCTGCTGGTGGCCGCGGACATCATGGAGCAGGCGGGCGACCTGGCCGACGCGCTCGCCCTGGCCACCCGCGCCATCGCCGAACAACCCGACGACAACACCTACGTCCGCGCGGTGCGTGGCGGCCTGCTGCTGCGCCTCGGCCGCGTCGACGAGGGCCTGGCGGAGCTGGCCGAGCTACGTCCGCTGTTGGAGACCGACCCCGACGCCGTCCACCTGGTCGAGAGGCTGGCCGAGTCCGGCCACACCGAGACGGCGGTCGCCTGGCTCACCGAGGCGCTCGACGTGATGCTCGACCGCAGCCGAACCCACCAGCACGAGTCGGAGGACGCCCAGGACACCACCGCCGCCATGATCTACGGGTTGGTCCAGCGGCGGCACGACCTGCGCGAAGAGCTGGGCCTCCCCCACGACGAACACGACACCCTCGCCGACCGGCTGCGCGCCGCGAGCAGCCACGCCCTCGACGCGATCGACGACGGCCCGGCGACACTGCTGTACTGGCCGCGGGCCGAGTTCGACGCCCTGCTGGCGCGCTGGCCGGCGCTCGTCGACAGCTTCCCGCCCACCTGGGACGAACACCGCGCCCAGATCGAACGCGCCCTCACCGAGGCCTCCAGCCTGGGCGGCGCGGACCTGGGTGTTGCCGCCGGCACCGTCGCGGGCCTGGCCGCCTTCGCCGGCGACGACCCCATCGACGAGGAAACCCTCGACGGGTACGCCGACAGCCTCGACGAGACCGGCGTGACCGCCTGGCCACCCGGGCGCAACGACGCCTGCTGGTGCGGCTCCGGCGCCAAGTACAAGAAGTGCTGCCTGCCCCGCTCGCGCGGCTGACCACCCCTGCGAATGGACCGGCTCGTGCCGCCGAATGGTGGCGCGGTTCCCCGAGAGCGATACCTGTGCGTCATAGATATGACCCACAGGTATATCGCTCTCCACCGTGTTCGGTCGGCCCGTGCTTCGACGGCAGCCGGAGCCGACGGGATTCCACTTATGATCGACGCGTCCGCGACACCCGATCGAGTTCGGCGACGGAGGCGATGGCGTGACCGCGCAGGAGCAGCACGAGACGGTCGAGGACAGCCCGGTCGGCTGGGTCGCCAAGCACATTCGGCGGTACGTGGCCACCGACGGCGCGGATGGCGGCAGCTACCACGGCTATCCCGCGCTGCTACTGACCACCAGGGGCCGCCGGTCCGGCACGCTGCGCCGGACCGCGCTGATCTACGGCCGCGACGGTGACAACCACCTGCTGGTGGCCTCCAACGGGGGTTCGGCCCAGCATCCGGCCCGGTACCTGAACCTGAGCGCCGACCCGACCGTCGAGATCCAGGTCGGTGGCGAACGGTTCGCCGGGCGGGCGCGCACCGCCACGGCCAAGGAGCGGGCCCGGCTGTGGCCGGTGATGACTACGGTCTTCCCCACGTACGCCCGCTACCAGAAGGACACCGACCGCGAGATCCCCGTCGTCATCATCGAACGATCGACCGGTACCGGTGCGCGTTGATCCGGAGTTCGGGGCCGATGCCGTGGCGGCGAGCGCCGTAGACTCTGCCCTCGGCGCTCGGGACTAGTTCCGGCCCCGCCGACGGCCCAGCCGGCAGCTGAGGGAGTGACGCGACGTGGCACCTGCGAAGACGTTCAGCCGGCGTGCGGTCATCGGGCTGTCCGCCGGACTCGCCGTCGTGGTCGCCCTCCTCGTCGTCGTCGCGACCGGCAGATCGGGCCAGCGGTCGTCCTCGGCGGCGCCCGCCCCCAGCCCCACCTCCGCGTCAGCGGCGCAGCTCGCCCGGGCCTGCATCGAGCGGACCAAGGGCCAGGAGGCGGTGGTGTACTTCCAACGCGACATCCCCGCCGGCCGCTGGGGAGATCGGGTCCGCGGCACCGCCTCGACGACAAGTGAGCCGCACGTGCTCTGGCTCTTCGACGCCGACTGCACGGCGCACCGGGCGTTGGAGGTGCCGCCGCGGACCAGTCGCACGTTCACGGCCCAGGTGGGTCAGGTCTGGTACTACGCCGCAGCGTCGGCCAAGCAGCCCACCGGTGAGTGCGACTGCCGCGTCTTCAGCCCCTCGAGCGGCGGCGAGCAGAGGTTCAGCGACGCCGGCAGCATCACCTACCACCTGGACTGATCAGCGCAGGGTGCGGAACAGCAGCAGGTAGGCGCAGTAGCCCAGCGGCACCAGCAGGAAACAGATCAGGAATCCCAGCGGCAGGTAGCGCGGCGGGGTGCCGGCGACCATGGCGGGCCTCCCCCACCGACCCAGCACCAGGTAGCCGCCGAAGAACGCCAGCGCCGGCAACCCCGCGCAGACCCACGCGCCGAGCGTGAACCCGTCGACCAGCCCGATCCCGGAGGCGAGCACCAGCGTCAACATGAGCACCCCGGCCGCCACCCCGCAGCCGGCGTAGACGGCGACCGCCCGGGCCAGCGGCGACCACGTCGGCAGCAGCGCGGGCCGCTGGGCCAGCAGCTCCGCCTGGTGCCCGTGCCTGTCCGCCTCGTCGGCCATCCGGCGGGCCAGCTCCAACTCGGTGGCCGGGTCGACCGCCGCCGCGCGCTGCGCCGGCACCCCGGCGCCCGCCGGGCTCACCGCCGTCGGCAGCGCCAGCCGCGCCTCCCCCGCCGGCAGCTGGGGGTACGCCTCGACACCCGCCCGCCCCGGAGCGCCGGCTGCGCCGTCGGGTCCGCCGTCCCCTGGTCCGGGTGCGTGCGGCGGACCTGGTGCGGTGGCGGCACCGGCGGGGCTCCACGGGGTACCCGGGGCCGCGGGCGGGCTGGACGGCGGCTGGTCGACGCCGATGGCGCGGCCGAGCTGGTCGAGGCGGTGCCCCTGAGCGGTCAGCCGCTGGTGCAGCGAGTCGACGGCGGCGTGCAGGTCGCGGCGGCGTTCGGACTCGGCGGCGGCGTGCTGTTCGCCGGCCCGGCGCTGTTCGGCGAGCTGTCGGGCCAGCGCCGCGTACTCCTCGAAGGACACCGTCAGCGCTCCCCGTCCGGTTCGTGCCCGTCACCGGCGAACGGCACGATCAGCCTGGTGCGCTGGTCGTGCCGGTCGACCAGCAGCGCCCGGTCGGCGCGCGGCGTGTACGCGAGGTCGTGGACCCCGAGGTGCAGGGCCAGTTCGGGGCCGGGCACGTTGAGCGCGACGAGGCAGGCGACGTCGTCGCGGTTCTGGGTGCCGCCGAGGTCGTCGGCGAGCCGGCGCAGACCACGCCACCAGCCGAGCAGGTGCACCCCGTGGGCGGGGCCCTGACGGAGCAGGGTGTGCAGGTCGTCCAGGCCGGAGCGGAAGCTGACCGGGTCGGTGGCCCCGAGCACCGGCGCGGCGGCGTCCATCCCGAACACCACCAGGTACTCGCGGCCGGCGGGCTCGGCGGCCAGTTCGGCGATCCGGTCGCGCAGCCCGGCCGCGTCGACGCGGCGGACCGGGTGGCCGGCGGCCCGCAGCGCGGCGTCGGTGTCGGCGGCGACCGGGTCGGCGGCGCTGACCAGCGAGGCCAGCAGGAACCGGGCGTCGCCGGGGGTGTGCTGGCGGGCCAGGCTCAGTGTCGCGGCGCGCAGGACGTCCGCGCCGGCGGCGGCGGTGCCCACCACGGCGAGGTGCCGGCCGGGGGTGGCGTCCATCAGGAACAGCGCGGTGGTGCCGTGCACGTCGACGGTCCGGCCGACCAGAGCCATCGGCCGGCGGCCACCGGGGCGCAGACCGGTGAAGGTGGGATCGTCCTCGACCCGCGCGGCCTCGTACCCCTTGAAGACCGCCGGGGCGCGCGAGCCCGGCGGGCGGGCCTGCCACAGCTCGTGGCGCAGCGCGGCCAGGTCGGCCGCGGCGGCGTGCGCGTCGGGGAAGCGCAGCACGGTGTCCGCGCCGACGGCGCCGGCGGCGGTGTTGACGACGGCGGAGCCGATCGGCAGGGCCGCGGCGGAATCGTTGAGCTGGTCGAGCACCCCTCCGCCGCCGGGCAGCGCCACCCGCAGCGCGAACTGCCCGAAGATCGCCTCGGCGCGGCCGTAGAGCGCCTCGATGCCGGTCATGCTCTGGCTGGCCAGCACCAGGTGTACGCCGTAGGAGCGACCCTTGCGGGCCAGCTCCTCCAGCAGGTCGACCGACTCGCGGGCCAGCGCGTCGTTGCCGGCGAGCAGCACGTGGAACTCGTCGATGACCGCCACGATGCGCGGCAGCGGATTGTCCCGGGGCAGGTCGGCGAGCTTGGTGACGCCGTGCCGCTTGAGGGCGGTGGCCCGGCGCTGCGCCTCGCGGCGCAGCTCGCGCAGCACGGCGAGGCCGTACTCGCGGTCGGATTCGATGCCGACGGCACGGGCGTGCGGCAGCCAGGACGGGTCGCGTGTGGTGGGCACGAACTCGGTGAAGCTCACGCCCTCCTTGAAGTCGAGCAGGTAGAGCTGGAGTTCGGCCGGCGGATACCGTGCGGCCAGCCCGTAGAGGACGTCGAGGAGGAAGACGGTCTTGCCGGCGCCGGTGCGCCCGCCGACCAGCCAGTGCGGTGTGGCGTCGTCGAAGGCCACGGTCAGCGGGACGCGGCCGGCACGGCCGACGACAGTGCGCAGGCCGTTGCCGGCCGACTCGGCCCAGCGCCGCTCGGGCAGCAGCTCAGCGAAGGGCAGCGCGTCGGTGCGGCGGGCGGCGGCGGCCAGGTGCTCGGCGAGGGCGCGTACGGACGCGGGCGGCGGGTCGCCGTCGAGCAGCACGGGTGCGGCGAGGCCGCTGCCGTCGGCGCTGAACGGTGTGCCGGGCGGGTCGCCGACGTGCGCGTACCCCTCGACGATCCGCACGGCGGTGGTAGCGCCCAGCGGCGGCGGGGTCTGGCCGGGCAGCCGGGACGGGTGGCCGGCGAGCAGCACACAGACGGCGGCGGCCGGGCCGGCGTGGGTGAGGGCCGCGAGGCGGGCCAGCTCGCGCGGTGCCGGTGCGGCGGTGGCGACGACCACCAGCAGGTGCCGGGCGGCGGGCTCGGCGTGCTGCGCGGCGCGGGCGTGCCGCTCGGCGGCGTCCAGCAGCGCGGTCACCTCGGCCTCGCCGGTGGCCGGCGGGTCGAGCACCCCGGCGTCGAGCAGCGGGCGCAGTGGCCCGAACGTGGCGCCCAGCGCGGCGGTGTCGATGCCGGCGACGCGGACCTGCCCGGCCGGTGCGGTGGCGACGAGCCGCAGCACGAGCGCCCGCAGCAGGCCGGCGACCCGCGCGTCGCGGGCGTCGGTGTCCAGGGCGAGGTGGTGGCCGCCGCCCAGCGGCACCAGCACGGGGAAGCCACCGTCCGCGGTGGACGCCTCGCCGAGCCGCACCGCCGCCGGAGCGTCGGTGAGCGTGGTGGCGCCCGGGGTGGGGGTGGCGAGCGCGCCACCGAGGCGGGCCAGCCGGTCGACCAGGTCGCCGGCGGCGACCGGCGCGGCGGGTGCCGGGGCGGCGCCGAGGGCGCCCCGGGCGGTGTCCAGGTGTGCGCGGGCCGCCCGGTGGGCGGTGACCGCCTGCCCGTACGCCGACGCGAGCCTGCCCACGCTGTGCCTCCCACGCCACGGCTGTCCGGTTCGCGGAAACCCTAACGGACAGCGGTGACACCGGCACAGTAGCGACCCGCGCGTCGCGCCCGCGGCGGGGCCGACGGTCCGGGGTGGACCGTCGGCCGCCGCGCGCGGGGTGGACGGGTCAGCCGGTGACGGCGTTGAGCGCCGGCAGGTAGCCGTAGCGGTAGCCGTCGGCGTCCGGGTGGTACGCCTCGATGATCCCGGAGATGTCGTTGATCCAGGGGTCGCCGGCGCAGACGCCGTGCCCGGCGAAGGTGGAGCGGGTGTCGGCGAAGGTGGCGCCGGCCGCGGCGGCCCGGCTGGCGGTGACCGAGGCGAGCGCGTCGGCGGCCTCGTTGAGGATGGTGCGCTTGTAGGTGCTCATGGCCAGCAGGCCGCAGGAGGACGTCTCGAACAGCCGCGGGTAGCCGAGCACGATCAGGCGGGCGTTTGGCGCCCGGTTACGGATGGCGGCGTACGTGGCGTCGAGCCGGCCGGGCAGCGTCGAGGTGGCGAACGACTTGGCGGTGTTGACGGCGTTGGTGCAGGACGAGGTGCTGCCGAAACGGCAACTGGTGATGACGTTGACGAAGCCGGCGTCGTTGCCGCCGATGGTGATGGTGACCAGGGTGGTGCTGGTGCTGAGCGCGCTGACCTGGTCGGCCAGGACGTCGGCGGTGACCGCGCCGCCGCAGGCCCGGAAGGTGAAGCTGGTGACGCCGTGGGCTGCCGCCCAGAGCGGGGCGTACGACTTCTGGCTGCGCAGGCACCCGGACGTGTCGTACGGGCCGGCGCCGACACCTGAGGAGTACGAGTCGCCGAGCGCGACGTAGTTGACGGCGGCGGCCTGGGCGGTGCCGGGGACGAGCACGGCGCCGAGGGCGGCGGTGAACGCGGCGACCAGCGCGGCCAGGGCGCGGGCCAGCGGGCGGTGGGGCATGACGGACCTCCACAGGACAGGGGGTGGTGGGATCCTGCGACCGCGCGCGTGGCCAGGTTTGTTACTAGTCGGTAATGCTATCGAAACACGTAGATCAAGGGAATAGCTCGACACGACGTCGGGCGAGGCAGCGACGCTCACAGTTGTCGATTAGGTTGACGGCGTACAACCCCGATGGAGGGAGTCCACCTCGTGCGACGAGTCCTCACGGCGGCCACCGCCGCCCTGACCCTCACCACCGCCGGCACCATGATCGCCGGCGCCCCCGCCCACGCCGCCCCCACGGCCTGGGGGCGGCCCACCGTCACCGCCGCGCCGCAACCCGGCGCGCCCGGCCTGGGCGACAGCTACTTCCCCGACTACGGCAACGGCGGCTACGACGTCGGGCACTACGACGTCCGACTGCGCTACGAGCCGGCCACCGACCGGCTCACCGGCACCACCACCATCCTCGCCACCGCCACCCAGGACCTCTCGTCGTTCAATCTGGACTTCCTGCTCGACGTCGAATCGGTGCGGGTCAACGGCTGGGAGGCGGGCACCAGCACCGCCGGGGTGCACGAGCTGGTCGTCACGCCGGCCCGCACCATCACCCGGGGCCAGCAGCTCACCATCGTGGTGCGCTACGCCGGCGTCCCGTCGGAGACCCTGGTCGGCGGCTACACCGGCTGGACGCGCACTGCCGACGGCGCGCTCGCCGTCAACGAGCCCGAGTCGGCGTGGTGGTGGTTCCCGAGCAACGACCACCCACTGGACAAGGCCACCTTCGACATCTCCGTGTCGGTGCCGAACGGCGTCGAGGTGATCAGCAACGGCGTGCAGCCCCGGCCGCCGCTGGCCGAGGCCGGCAACCGCACCCGGTGGGGCTGGCGGACCACCTCCCCCACCATCACCTCCCTGGCCTTCCTGGCCATCGGCCAGTACGACATCGTCACCGACACCACGCCCGGCGGCCAGCCGGTGATCAACGCGTACAGCACCTCCCTCGGCGCGCTCGGGCCGGCGGCGCGGGCCAGCATCGAGCGGACCGCCGAGATCATCGACTGGGAGAGCGGGATCTTCGGCCCGTACCCGTTCGAGGCGCAGGGTGGCGTGGCCGGTCCCGTGGACGGCATCGGCTTCGCGTTGGAGACGCAGACCCGGCCGGTGTATTCCCCGAGCTTCTGGCGGCGCGGCGCCAACACGTACGTGGTGGCCCACGAGAACGCCCACCAGTGGTTCGGTGACTCCGTCTCGGTCGCCGACTGGCGGCACATCTGGCTCAACGAGGGCTTCGCCTCGTACGCCGAGTGGCTCTGGTCCGAGGAGCAGGGTGAGGGCACCGCCCAGGAGCTGTTCGACTTCACCTACGGCAACTACCCGGCCGACGACGAGTTCTGGCAGGTGCTGCCCGGTGACCCGGGCGCGGCTCGGATGTTCGACGACGCCGTCTACGACCGGGGGGCGATGGCCCTGCACCAGTTGCGCCTGGCCGTCGGCGACGACGCGTTCTTCGCGATCCTGCCCGCCTGGACCACCGCGAACCGGTACGGCAACGGCACCACCGCGCAGTTCCAGGCCCTCGCCGAGGACATCTCCGGCCTGGACCTGGACGAGCTGTTCACCACCTGGCTGTTCACCGCCGGCCGGCCCGACGTGGCAGGCGCCGCGCGCACGGCCACTGCGCCGGCCGAGCCGAAGTCCTGGGCGAAGATCCGCGAGTCCCACGAGCTGCTGTCGCAGCGGTAGGGGTCCACTGCCCGCGGGGCCCGTCGCGTCACGCGGCGGGCCCCTCGGCGTGGTCGCGCCGGACCGCCCCCCGGCCGGCCGCCCGGCTCAGGACGTCGGCGCCGCCGGGCGGTCCACCGTCGCCACCGCGCCCGCCGGCTCGGCCAGCTGCGCCTCAACGGTACGGATGTGCCGGTAGGCGAACCAGAGTGGCGGGAACGCCCCGACGGCGAACGACAGGTCGATGAGCGTCCAGAACCAGGGGATGTCGCGGATCGGGCCGCAGATCACCGCCAGCGGGACGATCCCCGCGCAGGCGATCATGCCGACCTGCACCACCCACACGTTGCGCACCGGATCACGCAGCGGCCCCCAGAACGCCACGGCCAGCACCAGGTGGGCGAAGGCCAGCCAGTCGGTGCCGTAGAGCAGGAACGGGTAGTCCGCGTTCGCCGTCACCAGTCCGGTGTGGACCCGCTCGATCCAGTCGACGAGCGCCGGCAGGTGACCGGCGAGCGGGTCGAGCGCCCGCAGCAGCCACCGCACCTCGACCTCCAGCGGGAACGCCGTGGCCCCGCTCAGAAAGAGGCCGATCAGCACGACCCACAGCCAGCGACGGGTACGCCGTAGGCGCTCCTCGATGTCCATGACCGCAGCGTAACGATGATCTTCGCGTCGATTGGTCCGCAAACCGGTGACCGCTGTCTCAGCGACGCGGTGCCCCTCCGACCGGCGTGGCGGATACCCGCCACGCCGGCCGAACGGGGTCGGGAATCCTCAGCGGACGGCGAGCGGCTGCGCCGCCGGGCCGACCGGCGCCGGCAGCACCCCGACGCCCCCGAGGAAGCCGTGGATCGCGGCGGCAGCCGCACGCCCCTCGGCGATGGCCCACACGATCAGGGAGGCGCCCCGGTGCATGTCACCGGCGACGAACACCCCGTCGACGTCGGTCTGCCAGTCGTCGCGGGCGTCGACCGCACCCCGAGGATTGCGGGTCACCCCGAACTGCGCCAGCAGCGGCTGCCGCTCGGTGCCCTCGAAACCGATCGCCAGCAGCACCAGATCCGCCGGAAGCTCCCGCTCCGAGCCGGGCACGACGGTGACGATGCGCCGGCCGTCGCGCTTCTCGACGGTCACCTCGGCGATCCGTACCGCCCGCACCTGGCCGGTGCCGTCGTCCACGAACTCCTGCACCGCGGCGGCGAAGACCCGCTCGCCGCCCTCCTCGTGCGCCGGATAGCTGCGCAGGATCCACGGCCAGGTCGGCCACGGGTCCCGTGCCTCGTCGCGCTCGGTCGGCGGCTGCGGGTACAGGTCGAGCTGGTGCACGCCGGCCGCGCCCTGCCGGTGCGCGACGCCGAGGCAGTCCGCCGCCGTGTCCCCACCACCGATGATCACCACGTGCTTGCCGGCCGCGTCGATAGGTGTGCCGTCTGGCAGCGCCGCCCGGCCCGGCCGACCCTCGCCGGTCTCGGCGACGCCCGGCTCGCCGGTGGCCGCCGTGGCGACCGCGCGATTGGCCGCGACCAGGTGCGCCATGGCCTGGTGTACGCCCCGGAGCGCCCGCCCCGGGGTCTCCGGAGTGTCCCGGCCCTGCAACGCCCCGCAGGCCAGCAGCACCGCGTCGTGCTCGGCGCGCAGCTGCTCGGCGGTGACGTCCACCCCGACGTTCACGCCGGTGCGGAAGCGCACCCCCTCGGCGGCGAGCTGGGCCAGCCGGGCGTCGATGTGCCGCTTCTCCAACTTGAAGTCGGGGATGCCGTACCGCAGCAGGCCACCGATCGCGTCGTCGCGCTCGTACACCGTCACGGCGTGACCGGCGCGGGCCAGCTGCTGGGCGGCGGCGAGACCGGCGGGCCCGGAACCGACGACGGCGACCGACCGGCCCGACGGCGCCGGTACGGGACGCGGGGTGAACCCGCGCGCCGCCGCCGCGTCGGCGATCTCCACCTCGACCTGCTTGATCGTCACCGGTTGGCCGCCGGCGATGCCCAGCACGCAGGCCGCCTCGCAGGGCGCCGGGCAGAGCCGGCCGGTGAACTCCGGGAAGTTGTTCGTGGCGTGCAGCGACTCCACCGCCGCGTCCCAGTTGCCGGTACGGACCAGGTCGTTCCAGTCCGGGATGCGGTTGCCCAGCGGGCAGCCGTCGTGGCAGAACGGGATGCCGCAGTCCATGCAGCGGGTCGCCTGCTCGCGGACGAGGTCCTCGCCGGCCGGCGGGTACACCTCGCGCCAGTCGCTGATCCGCACCGGCACCGGGCGGCGGGCCGGCAACCGCCGGTCGTAGCGCAGGAAACCGTTCGGGTCAGGCACGTGCCACCTCCTGGGCCGCCACCCGCGAGGCGGGCGGCACGGGCATCGCCGGCACAGCCGGTGCGGTCAGTGCTTTCATGACCGCGTCGTCGACGTCGCGGCCGGCGGCTTCGGCGGCCCTCATGATCTCCAGCACCCGGCGGTAGTCGCGGGGCACCACGGCGGTGAACTCGGCCACCGCCTCCGGCCAACGCTTGAGCAGCTCCTCGGCGACCGCCGAGCCGGTCTCGGCGACGTGCCGCTGGACCAGCTCGTGCAGCAGCGTCTGCTCCTGCTCGCCGAGCGGCGCCAGGTCGACCAGTTCGGTGTTGACCCGGGAGCGGTCCAGGTGGTGCACGAACGCCATCCCGCCGGACATGCCTGCGGCGAAGTTGCGCCCGGTCGCGCCGAGCACCACCACCGTGCCGCCGGTCATGTACTCGCAGCCGTGGTCGCCCACACCCTCGACGACCGCGACCGCGCCGGAATTGCGCACCGCGAACCGTTCCCCCACCCGGCCGCGCAGGAAGACCTCACCCGCGGTGGCCCCGTACAGGATGGTGTTGCCGGCGATGATCTGGTCCTCCGCGCGCTGGCCGGGCGCGGCGTCCGGGTCGAGGAACGGCGCGGCGGCGTCCGGACGGACGATGATCCGCCCACCGGAGAGGCCCTTGGCCACGTAGTCGTTGGCGTCGCCGTGCAGCCGCAGGGTCACCCCGTGCGGCAGGAACGCGCCGAACGACTGCCCGGCCGTGCCGTGCAGCACGAACTCGATGGTGTCCTCGGGCAGGCCGGCGCCCCCGAACCGGCGGGTCACCTCCCCGCCCAGCATCGCGCCGACACTGCGGTGCTCGTTGCGCACCGCCACCTCGACCCGCACCGGCGCACCGTCGGACAGCGCCGGACGGGCCAGCGCGATCAGCTCGTTGTCCAGGGCGTGCTCCAGGCCGTGGTCCTGCGCCCGTACCCCGCGCCGGACCGCGCCGGCCGGCAGCTCGGGCAGGTGCAGGACGGGTGCCAGGTCCAGCCCGTGTGCCTTCCAGTGCGTCACCGCCGGGGCGACGTCGAGCAGCTCGGACTGCCCGATCGCCTCCTCGATGGACCGGAAGCCCAGCTCGGCCAGGTACCCCCGGACCTCCTCGGCGAGGAACAGGAAGAAGTTCTCCACGAACTCCGGGGTGCCGGTGAACCGCTCGCGCAGCACCGGATTCTGGGTGGCGATGCCGACCGGGCAGGTGTCCAGGTGGCACACCCGCATCATCACGCAGCCCGCCACGATCAGCGGGGCGGTCGCGAAGCCGAACTCCTCCGCGCCGAGCAGCGCCGCGATCAGCACGTCCCGGCCGGTCTTGAGCTGACCGTCGACCTGCACGGTGACCCGGTCCCGCAGCTTGTTGAGCAGCAGCGTCTGTTGGGCCTCGGCCAACCCCAACTCCCACGGGGTGCCGGCGTGCTTGAGCGAGTTCAGCGGGGACGCACCGGTGCCGCCGTCATGCCCGGAGATGAGGATGACGTCGGCCTTCAACTTGGCCACACCGGCCGCGACCGTGCCGACACCCACCTCACTGACCAGCTTGACGTGCACCCGGGCGGCCGGGTTGACGCACTTCAGGTCGTGGACGAGCTGCGCCAGGTCCTCGATCGAGTAGATGTCGTGGTGCGGCGGCGGGGAGATCAGGCCGACGCCCGGCGTGGCGTGCCGGGTCCGCGCGATCCACGGCCACACCTTGTTGCCGGGCAGTTGGCCACCCTCGCCGGGCTTGGCGCCCTGCGCCATCTTGATCTGGAGGTCGTCGGCGTTGACCAGGTATTCGCTGGTCACACCGAACCGGCCGCTGGCGATCTGCTTGACCGCCGAACGGCGTACCGGGTCGTGCAGCCGCTCGACGTCCTCGCCACCCTCGCCGGTGTTGGACTTGCCACCGAGGCGGTTCATGGCGACGGCGAGCGTCTCGTGCGCCTCGGCGGAGATCGACCCGTACGACATGGCACCGGTGGCGAACCGCTTGACGATCTCGGAGGCGGGCTCGACCTCGTCCAGGGGCACCGCCGGGCGGACCCCGGTGCGCAGGGTGAACAGCCCGCGCAGCGAGCCGGCCTGCGCGGCGAGCGCGTCGACCTTCGCCGTGTACTCGCGGAACACGTCGTACTGCCGGCTGCGGGTCGCGTGCTGGAGCAGGAAGACCGTCTCCGGGTTGAACAGGTGCAGCTCACCCTCGCGGCGCCACTGGTACTCGCCGCCGACCTCCAGCCGGTCGGAGGCTTCCGCGCCCGCCGGCGGCCAGGCCAGCGCGTGCCGGGCGGCCACCTCGGCGTGCACACCGGCCAGCCCCACGCCGCCGATCCGGCTGGGCGTACCCCGGAAGTAGCGGTCGACGAGCCGGCCGTCCAGGCCGACCGCCTCGAAGACCTGAGCGCCGCAGTACGACGAGACCGTCGAGATGCCCATCTTCGACATGATCTTCAGGACGCCCTTGCCGAGCGCCTTGGCGTAGTTGCGCACCGCGGCGGCCGGCTCGACGCCGGTCAGCGCGCCGGTGGAGATCATGTCCTCCACCGACTCGAACGCCAGGTACGGGTTGACCGCCGCCGCGCCGTACCCGATCAGGACCGCCGCGTGGTGCACCTCCCGGCAGTCGCCGGACTCCACGACGAGCGCCGCCTGGGTGCGGGTCTGCTCCCGCACCAGGTGCTGGTGCACGGCTGCGGTGAGCAGCAGCGACGGGATCGGCGCCAAATCGGCGTTGGAGTCCCGGTCGGAGAGCACCAGGATGCGCACGCCGTCCTCGATGGCCTCGGAGACGTGTCGGCAGATCTCGGTCAACCGGGCCTTGATGCCGGCGGCGCCCTCGCGGATGCGGTACAACCCGGAGACCCGGACCGCCTTGAAGCCGGGCAGGTCACCGTCGTCGTCGATGGAGAGGATCTTCGCCAGCTCGTCGTTGTCGATGATCGGGTGCGGCAGCACGATCTGCCGGCAGCTCGCCGCCCCCGGGTCGAGCAGGTTGCCCTCCGGCCCGATGGTCGACGCCAGGCTGGTCACCAGTTCCTCGCGGATGGCGTCCAGCGGAGGGTTGGTGACCTGGGCGAAGAGCTGGTGGAAGTAGTCGTACAGCAGCCGCGGGCGGGTCGACAGCGGCGCGATCGGGGTGTCCGTGCCCATCGAACCCAGCGGCTCCGCGCCGGTCCGCGCCATCGGCGCGAGCAGGATCTTCAGCTCCTCCTGCGTGTAGCCGAAGGTCTGCTGGCGGCGGCGCACCGAATCGTGGGTGTAGACGGTGTGCTCGCGCGCCGGCAGGTCGTCCAGCTCGATGAGCCCGGCGTGCAGCCACTCACCGTACGGCTGCGCGGCGGCCAACTCGGACTTGATCTCCTCGTCGTGCACGATCCGCCCGGCGACGGTGTCGACCAGGAACATCCGGCCCGGCTGGAGCCGCCCCTTGGCGACCACGTGAGCCGGGTCGAGGTCGAGAACGCCCGCCTCGGAACCCAGCACGACCAGGCCGTCGTCGGTCTGCCACCAGCGCCCCGGGCGCAGCCCGTTGCGGTCCAGCACCGCGCCGACGATCTCGCCGTCGGTGAACGCCACCGACGCCGGCCCGTCCCACGGCTCCATGAGGCTGGCGTGGAAGCGGTAGAACGCCCGCTTGTCCGGCCGCATGCCGGGGTCGTTCTCCCACGCCTCGGGGATCATCATGAGCACCGCGTGCGGCAGGCTCCGCCCCGCGAGGTGCAGCAGCTCCAGCACCTCGTCGAAGTTCGCCGAGTCGGAGGCGGCGGGGGTGCAGACCGGGAAGACCCGGCGGATGTTGCCCGGGACGTTCGGCGAACGCAGCAGCGCCTCACGCGCCTGCATCCAGTTGCGATTGCCCCGGATCGTGTTGATCTCGCCGTTGTGGGCGATGAACCGGTACGGGTGCGCCAACGGCCACGACGGGAACGTGTTCGTGGAGAAGCGGGAGTGCACCAGCGCGATGGCGCTGTCCACCCGCTCGTCGCGCAGATCCGGGTAGAACGCCGGAAGCTGGTCGGGGGTGAGCATCCCCTTGTACACCATCGTGCGGCTGGACAGCGACGGGAAGTACGCCGGCACGCCCCGCTCGGCGGACTCCCGTTCGGCCTGTTTGCGCAGGCAGAACGCCACCCGGTCCAGGTCGATGCCGCTCAGCGCGGAGCCGGCCCGACCGGCGGGCGAGTCGGTGAGCCGACGGGCGGCCACGAAGACCTGCCGGACCCGGGGCATCGCCGCCAGGGCCGTCTCGCCGAGCCCCTCCGGGTCGATCGGCACGTCCCGCCAGCCGAGGAGGTCGGCGCCCTCGACGAGGGCGTACTTCTCGACGACGCGGCGGGCACGGGCCTCGGCGGCGTCGTCGTCGGGGAGGAACACCAGACCGGTCGCGTACTCACCGGCCGGGGGCAGCGTGACACCGGCCACCGCGCGTAGGAACGCGTCCGGGACCTGGATCATGATGCCCGCGCCGTCGCCGGTGTTGGGCTCCGCGCCTCGGGCGCCCCGGTGGTCCAGCCGGCAGAGCGCGCCGAGCCCGTTGGCGACGACCGCGTGCGAACGCCGACCGTGCAGGTCCGCCACGAAGGCCACACCGCAGGCGTCGTGCTCCTGCGCCGGGTCGTACAGGCCCTGGGCGGACGGGCGGGGGTCGGGCGTCGGGGACGCCTGCGGGCTGAGCGGGTACGGCTGTGACTTGTGCGGGTACGGCTGAGCCACCGGGCCTCCTGTCGTCACTCAGGTTGGATCATGGTGGGGACGACGTCGGCCCGTGGGTCTATTGAGTCTACGTTAGGGAGGGGGACGCAAGGCCACTCAAGATTGATCACACCTTCCAGAGTCTGGGACGTGTAGTCTCGCGCGGTGGATCCGCTGCATCAGGACGTCTTCGACCGGTTGGAACGCTTCTACGACGCGGTGCCCCGCGACGTCGCCGCTGCCGAGGAACATGGCGCTCTGGTGCTGTTCGTCCGCGAAGGCGCCGGTTGGCCGTTCTACGCCCGGCCCCGCCTCGACGCCACCGAACCGCCGTCGCTCGCCGACGTGACAGCCGTACGCGAACGGCAACGGGAACTGGGCCTGCCCGAGGCCTTCGAATGGGTGCACGAGACCACGCCGCAACTCCTCGCGGTGGCCCGCTCGGCGGGGCTGAACGTGCTGGAGGCGCCACTGATGGTGCTCGACCCGGCCGCGCTGCCCGACCCGGCGACGCTCTCCGACGTACCGGTGCGGGTGGTGGCGGCGGACTCGCCCGACTTCGCCGCCGACGTGGCCGCCCGCCGGGCAGTCGCGGCCGTGGCGTTCGCCGCCGCCGGCACCGCGCGCGGCGAGGCCGGCCCGGCCGAACGAGACGCCGCCGTCACCGGGTTGGAGCTGGCCGCGCTGGAGGAGGAACGGGTCCGCATCGCCGACGGCCGACGGATCTCGGCGCTGGCCTGCACGGTCACCGAGGGCGCCCTGGCCAGCGGGATGGCCATGCGGGTCGACGACGTCGCGGAGATCGCCGGCGTGGCGACCCTCCCGGCCGCCCGACGGCGGGGCCTGGGTGCCGCGCTCACCGCCACCCTCGCCCGGGAACTGCTCACCGCCGGCACCGACCTGGTCTTCCTCTCCGCAGGCAGCGACGAGATCGCCCGCGTCTACCTGCGGGTCGGCTTCCGCCGCGTCGGCACCGCCTGCATCGCCGAGCCCGCCGCCCTGATCGGCTGACCCGGAGCGCGGGTCACGCCGGCGGACGCCACCCGGCGGCCGAGGCCGCCGCGCTGGAGAGCAGCCGCGAGTTGATCGTGCCGAGGGCGGCGTCGCGGGCACGCAACGCCAGCCGGCCGCGGGTCTGGAGCACCGCCGACATGCGTCGCGTCTGCCGGACCACGTTCGCCGCCCGCGGTCGGCGCACCCGGTCGTACGCCTGCACGGCGTCGGGCAGCCGGGCCTCGCGCAGCAGGGAGGCGAGCGTGGCGGCGTCCTCGAAGGCGAGGCAGGCGCCCTGCCCGAGGTGCGGCGGCATGGCGTGCGCCGCGTCACCGAGCAGCACCACACCACCCGGCCCGACACCGAAGCCGTACGCGCGGGGCAGCGGGCGCAGCTCGCGGACCTCCTGCTGCACCAGGTCGCTGGGGTCGGTGGCGTCGAGCAGCGCGCCGATCGGCTCCGGCCAGCCCGCGTACCAGCGGCGCAGCAGCGCCAACTGCGTCTCGGGTGGTTCCGGGCGGGGCGCTCCGGCGGCGGTGGCCACCCAGTAGATGCCGCCCCGGCTGGATCCCCCGGACGAGCCGCGTTCGCCCAGCGAGGCGGCCACGAACCGGTAGCCCGCGCCGAGGACCTCACCGGCGACCGGCTGGTCGGCGGGCAGCCGGGGTGCCCGGTACCAGGGGATGACGGCCCGCCAGGCGGCGCAGCCGGAGCTGACCACCCCGGACTCGGGGGCGAGCTGGCGGCGGATGCCGCTGTCCGTGCCGTCGGCGGCGACCACCAGGTCGGCCTCGATGGTGTGCCGGCCGTCGCTGACCGCCGGTCGCTGGCCTGGCTCGACCCGGACGTGTCGCACGGTCACCCCGGTGCGCAGCTCCACCCGGTCGCCGAGCCCGGCGATCAGCGTGTCGTGCAGATCCTCGCGGTGCACCACCACCGGCATCCGGTCGGCGGGGACGGGGCGGGGCTGCACCAGCCAGTGCCCGTCCGGCCGGCGGACCCCGCCGTCGGGCAGCGGGGTGGCGATGGCGGCCAGGCCGGCACCGAGGCCGAGTGCCTGCAGGGCGCGTACGCCGTTGGGCCACAGCACCACGGCGGTCGGCTCGGGGCGTACCCGCTCGGCCCGCTCCAGCAGCGTGACCTGCCAGCCGGAGCGTGCCAGTGCGCTGGTGACCGCGAGGCCACCGACTCCGGCGCCGACCACCACCGCGCTTCGCATCGGTGCCGCCCCCGCTCAGCTGTCCCGGTCGACGGGACGCACGCCTGTGGCGTCGGCCCGGTCGTCGCGGGTCTGCGGCGTGCCGTCCGCCGGCCGGTCGCCGGTCGGGGCGTCGTCGGCCGCGTCGACCGATCCGTCGCCGGCCGGTCGGTCGTCGGCCGGTCGGTCGTCGTCACCGGCGGGTTCGGCCGGCGGGACGCCGGTGTCCCGCCAGGCGTCGTACTGCTCCTCGCTGACCACCCGGTAGCCCTCCGGGGCGGCGGTCCGCGCCGACGCCTCCCGCGCGGAGAGGTCGACCTGGGACAGGTCGGAGGTGCTCGTCGGCGTCGGCGTCGCCGCCGCGCCGAGCGGGATCAGGAACTCCTGGGGGCCGCGCACCCGGACGAAGTAGATCAACGCGCCGAGGAAGACCAGGGACGCGGTCCAGACGTTGAGGCGTACGCCGAGGATCTGGTTCGCCTCGTCGGTGCGCATCAGCTCGATCCAGAACCGGCCGACGGTGTAGCCCATCACGTACAGGGCGAACGCCCGGCCACGGCCGAGCTTCAGCCGGCGGTCGAGGACGAGGACCAGCGCGACCACGCCGAGGTTCCACAGCGCCTCGTACAGGAAGGTCGGTTGGTAGAGGCCCGGTTCGAGGATCGGCTGACCGGCGTCGTCACGCAGGGCGTGCCCGGGATTGTCCGGGTCCATCCGGTGGATCTCCAGACCCCACGGCAGGGTGGTCCGGCCGCCGAACAGCTCGTTGTTGAACCAGTTGCCGATCCGGCCGACCGCCTGCGCCAGCGGCAACCCCGGGGCCAGCGCGTCCGCCACCACACCGAACGGGATACCGAGCTGCCGCGCCGCGATGAAGGCGCCGACCGCGCCACCGGCGACCGCGCCCCAGATGCCGAGACCACCCTCCCAGATGGCGAACGCCTTCATCGGGTCGCCGCCCGCGCCGAAGTACTTCTCCGGCGAGGTGATCACGTGGTAGATCCGGGCGCCGATGATGCCGGCGGGCACCGCCCAGACGGCGATGTCGAGCACCGCGCCGGGTGCGACGCCGCGCTGACGCAGCCGCCGCTCGGTCACCCAGCAGGCCAGCACGATGCCGGCGATGATGCACAGCGCGTACGCCCGGATCGGGACCGGCCCGAGCTGCCAGACAGCGGTGCTGGGACTGGGCAGGGCCGCCTGGGGGGACAGCGAGGCGTAGGTCACGGGTGCACACGCTACCGCTGCGCACCCCCGAAGCGGCACCCCGGGCCGCCCTGCCGAGTTCCCGATGACTTCTGGTTTGCGCCGCCGTAGGCTCTTTGTCCATGAGCGCGCTCACCTGGGCGGTCGCCGCGGTCGTCACCGACGACACCGGACGGGTGCTGCTCTGCCGCCAGGGCCGGGGCGAGCGACGGTACGCGTTGCCCGGTGGGCGCCTGCGGCCGGCGGAGAGCCCGGTACGGGCGGCGCTGCGCGACATCCGCGCCGAGACCGGCTGGGAGATCGAGCTGGACGACCTGGTCGGGGTCTACCACCTTGCCGCGCCGGGCACGGCGACCACGCCGGCGGGTCGGGCCGGGCCGCTGCCGGACGTCCTGGTGCACGTGTTCCGGGCGCGGGTGGCGGGTGTCCGACCCGCCGCCGACCCGCCACCTGGTTGCCGGCTCTCCTGGCATCCGCCCACCGCGCTGCCCGAGGCGGTCACCCCGCTCACCCGGGCCGCCGTCGACGACGCGTCGGCCGGCCGCTCCGGTGTCCTGCGCGATGTCCCCTGGGCACCCGGCCCCGTCGACGTCGCGCCGCCGCCAGCGGCCCGCGCCGCCGGCGAGGGGTGGTCCGGAGTCGGGCAGCCACCGGAGCAACGCGGCGAGGTGGTGGATCCGTCCCTGCGCCCCTGACGGCACCGCGCCCACCCGACGATCCCGCCGTCGGTAGCGGCGCGCCGCACCGCCAGGCCGCATCCAGTTCAGCGGTATACCTGTGGGTCATAAATATGACTCACAGGTATACCGCTCACCAGAGCGACTCCCGTTGAAGGGCCGAGCTGAGCGGAGAACGGCTCAGCGGACCGGGTTGCGGACGCCCTCGGCCAGCTCGGCGCTGAGCGTGCGCAACGCCGCCAGCCCCTCGGCCTCGGACGACGCGTCGAGCACACAGCGGACCAGGGCGCTGCCCACGATCACGCCGTCGGCGTACCCGGCCACGGTGCCGGCCTGCGCCCCGGTGCCCACACCCAGGCCGACGCCGACCGGCAGGTCGGTGACCGCGCGGGTCCGGGAGACGAGCGTCGGGGCGGCGTCGGAGGTGTTCGTCCGCGCACCGGTCACCCCCATCACCGCGGTCGCGTACACGAAGCCACGGCAGTGCCGCACCGTCATCGCCAGGCGGGCGTCGGTGGACGACGGGGAGACCAGGAACGTGCGGTCCAGCCCGTGCGCGTCCGAGGCGGCCAGCCACTCGTCGGCCTCGTCCGGGATGAGGTCGGGGGTGATCAGACCGGTGCCGCCGGCGGACGCGAGGTCACGGGCGAACACGTCCACGCCGTACCGCTCGACCGGGTTCCAGTAGGTCATGGTGACCACCGGGGCGCCGGTGGCCGCCACCGCCTCGATGACGCGCATCGTGTCCGCGGTGCGTACGCCCCCGGCCAGCGCGATGTCACTGGCCTTCTGGATGACCGGGCCGTCCATCACCGGGTCCGAGTACGGGATCTCGACCTCGATGACGTCCACGCCGGCCTCGACCATCGCGGTCATCGCCGCGATGCTGCCCTCGACAGTGGGGAACCCGGCAGGCATGCAGCCGACCAGCAACGCGCGTCCGTCGGCCCGGGCCTTGTCGAAGGCCACCCCGATCCGGCTCATCTCACCGCTCCTTGTCGAGGATGCCGAAGTAGTCCCCGGCGGTGTGCACGTCCTTGTCGCCCCGCCCGGAGAGGTTGACCACGATGGTGGGCTCCCGGCCCAGCTCGGCGGCGAGCTTCGGGGCCAACGTGAGGGTGCCGGCGAGCGCGTGCGCGCTCTCGATCGCCGGGATGATCCCCTCGGTGCGGCAGAGCAGCTCGAACGCGGCCATCGCCTCGTCGTCGGTGACCGGCAGGTAGGTGGCCCGGCCGCTGTCGTGCAGCCAGGCGTGCTCCGGCCCGACGCCCGGGTAGTCCAGGCCGGCGGAGATCGAGTGCGACTCCAGCGTCTGCCCGTCGGCGTCCTGGAGCACGTAGGTGCGAGCACCGTGCAGCACGCCGGCCGACCCACCGGTGATGCTGGCCGCGTGCCGGGTGGTGGTCACGCCGTCGCCGCCGGCCTCGAAGCCGTACAGCCGCACGGACTCGTCGGGAACGAACGCGTGGAAGATGCCGAGCGCGTTGGAGCCGCCACCGACGCAGGCGGTGACCGCGTCCGGCAGCCCGCCGGTCAGGTCGAGGCACTGCTGGCGGGCCTCGTCACCGATGCCCCGCACGAAGTCCCGCACCATCGCCGGGAACGGGTGCGGCCCCGCGGCGGTGCCGATCAGGTAGTGCGTCTCGTCGACGTTCGCCACCCAGTCGCGCATCGCCTCGTTCATCGCGTCCTTGAGGGTGCGCGAGCCGTTGGTGACCGGTACGACCGTGGCGCCGAGCATCCGCATCCGGGCCACGTTGAGGGCCTGCCGCTCGGTGTCGACCTGGCCCATGTAGACCACGCACTCGAGGTCGAACAGGGCGGCTGCGGTCGCGGTGGCCACACCGTGCTGGCCGGCGCCGGTCTCGGCGATCACCCGGGTCTTGCCCATCCGCTTGGTGAGCAGCGCCTGGCCGAGGACGTTGCGCACCTTGTGCGCGCCGGTGTGGTTGAGATCCTCCCGCTTGAGCAGCACCCGGGCGCCGACCTTCGCGGAGAACCGACGGGCCTCGTAGAGCAGCGACGGCGTACCCGCGTAGTCACGCAGCAACGCGGCGAACTCGGCCTGGAAGGACTCGTCCGCGATCGCCGTACGCCACGCCCCGTCGAGCTCGTCCAGCGCGGCCACCAGGGCCTCGGGAACGAACCGACCGCCGAAGCGGCCGAAGTGGCCGGCGGAGTCGGGCTGCGGGCCGGCCACCGGGGCCAGCGCGTCGGCGCTCATCGGAAATCCTCTCGGTGGGGCGTCACACCGGCGCGGGGTCAGCGCACCGGCCGGGGCGTCGCCGGGTGGTTGCCGGCGTTCACCAGTTCGGCGACCGCCTCGCGGGGGCTCTTCTGGGTGACCAGGCCCTCGCCGACCAGGACCGCGTCGGCGCCCGCCGAGGCGTACCGGATCAGGTCGTGCGGGCCACGGACGCCCGACTCCGCGATCTTGACGACGCTGCTGGGCAGGCCGGGCGCGATCCGCTCGAACACCGACCGGTCGACCTCAAGGGTACGCAGGTCACGGGCGTTGACCCCGATCACCCGCGCGCCGGCCTCCAGGGCCCGGTCGGCCTCCTCCTCGTCGTGGACCTCGACGAGGGCGGTCATGCCCAGCGACTCGATCCGCTCCAGCAGGCCCATCAGCACGTTCTGCTCGAGGGCGGCGACGATCAGCAGGACCAGGTCGGCGCCGTGCGCGCGGGCCTCGTGGATCTGGTAACTGGAGACCACGAAGTCCTTGCGCAGCACCGGCACGGTGACCGCCGCCCGGACGGCCGCCAGGTCGTCGAGCGAACCGCCGAACCAGCGCCCCTCGGTCAGCACGCTGATCGCACGGGCGCCACCGGCCGCGTAGTCGACGGCGAGGTCGGCCGGGTCGGCGATCTCGGCCAGCCGGCCCTTGGACGGCGACGAGCGCTTCACCTCGGCGATCACCGCGACGCCCGGCTTGCGCAGGGCGGCGTACGCGTCCAGCGGCGGCGGTGCCGCCGCGGCCAGCTCACGGATCCGCTCCAGCGGAACCTGCTCCTGGCGTCGGGCGACGTCCTCGCGGACGCCGGCCAGGATCTCGTCGAGCACGCTTACGGACGCTGCCTGACCGGCGTCGTCCCCCTCCGCGTGCGCATGCTCAGCAGTCACCAACGGACTCCCCTCTCCGGGTGTCATGGGCCGATGCTAGGGGCAGAGGACCGACGCCGGACGCCGGGGGTATGGCGCTGCTCACGAAAAGGCCTGCGGCATAATGGCCGACCTGCCGTGAACGGGATGTCACGCAGCGCCACCTCCGCCATCGATCGTCGTCACACGGCGGCGCTCGGCGCTCGCGTCCGGGCCGGGCCGATCCACCGATCATGCCACCGACCCCGGTCCGCCGCTCGGCGGCAACGACCTCAGTCGATTCTGTGAGCAAGCTCAAGGCCTAACGGCCCATCCCTGGTCGGGGCCGGGACGGGACAGTTGACCGGGCGGTCACCCCGGCGAAACGTCAGCCGGTCAGCATCGTCCTCGGGCAGACTCGATGACGCGCCTGCCCCGACCGTCGTCAACTCCTCGTGCGAGGTGACCGTGAACATTGCCGAGCCGACCCCGAGCATCGGGCTGACCACCATCTCGCGGACCGTGGCGTCGCTCGCGGTCGGCGTCGTGCACACGCTGGAACGGGCCGTCGTCGGCGAGGGCCGGATGCGCACCGCTCGCGGAAACGCCTGGGAGGCGGTCTGCGCGGACCGGGCCCGCGCCGACAAGCGCGCCGAACTGGACCGCCTGGTGGCCGAGCTGACCGCCGCGCGAGCCGCCGCCCGCCGGGCGCAGCGGGAGCGTCAGCCGGTCGGCTGACCCCGTCCGGCGACGGGCGGCGGCGGCCTCAGCCGGCTGTCGGGTCCTCGCCCCGGTCCAGCGCGTCCCACGCCTCGGTGGTCCGACGACCGGCCATCGGCGCGGACGAGGCCGCCGGCCCGGCCGGCGCGCTGTCCGCTACCGTCCGTGACGGCCGTTCGTACCGCGCGCCCATCGCCGGCCAGCCACCGCCGCGCAGCGCCGTCCACCCCCCGCCGGCGGCCGCGAGCAGGCCGCCGAGCAGGCAGAGAGCGGGCCACTGCCGGCTCACCTCCGCGTCGAGGTCGGCGACCAGGCCGTACCCGCCTCCGGCCGCCACGGCCAACCCGAGCACACCGAGCAGCCCGCCGAGCAGACGCCGCACCCGGCCCCGGGTCGCCAGCAACGCGCCGCCGCCGGCCAGCGTCACCAGGGCCAGCGCCGGAAGCCAGGGCAGCAGGGCCGCGCCGCTGCGGGCTTCCCGCACGGGCGGCAGCGGCGCCGCACGCTCGGTCAGCTCCAGCGACCAGCTCCGGGTCGCCGCCCACAGCGCCAGACCCGCGCCGGCCAGACAGAGCAGCACGGCGTACGTCAGCTCGCGCCGCCCTGCCCCGGACCGCCCGCCACCGTCCGCGCTCATCGGGCCGGCCGCAACGTCTCCGCGGCGGCGATCGCCGCCAGCACGGCGGCTGCCTTGTTCCGGGTCTCCTGGTCCTCGGCGGCCGGGTCCGAGTCGGCGACCACGCCCGCGCCGGCCTGTACGTAGGCGCGGCCGTCGCGGATCAGCGCGGTCCGGATGGCGATCGCCATGTCCAGGTCACCACCGAAGCCGACGTAGCCGACGGTGCCGCCGTACACACCACGGCGTACCGGCTCCAACTCCTCGATGATCTCCATCGCCCGCACCTTCGGGGCACCGGAGAGGGTGCCGGCCGGGAAGGTCGCGGCGAGCGCGTCGAACGCGTTCTGGTCGTCACGCAGCGTGCCGGTCACCGTGGAGACGATGTGCATCACGTGGCTGTACCGCTCGATGGTCGCGAACTCGGGCACCTCGACGCTGCCCGGCCGGCACACCCGGCCCAGGTCGTTACGGCCCAGGTCGACGAGCATCACGTGCTCGGCCCGTTCCTTCGGGTCGGCGAGCAGCTCGGCGGCGAGCGCCGCGTCGGCGGCCGGGGTGCCGCCGCGGGGCCGGGTGCCGGCGATCGGGTGCAGCAGGGCCCGGCGCTGACCGTCCGCGCCCGCGGTGACCTTGAGGTGCGCCTCCGGCGACGAGCCGACGATGTCGAAGCCGTCGAAGCGCAGCAGGTACATGTACGGGCTGGGGTTGCTGGTGCGCAGCACCCGGTAGACGTCGAGCGGATCGGCGTGGGTGGACCGTTCGAAACGCTGCGACAGCACGATCTGGAAGCACTCGCCGGCCCGGATCGCCTCCTTGGCCGCCTCCACCGCCTTCGGGTAGCCACCGTCGGGCGTACGGCAGGACACCTCGCCGGCCGGCGGACGCTCGACCGTGGAGATCATCGGCGGGATGGGCCGGGACAGCGCGGTGGTCATCGCGTCGAGCCGGCCCACCGCGTGGTGGTACGCGGCGGTGACCTGCGCCTCGCGGTCCGGGGCGTCCAGCGGCGGCAGCAGCGCGTTGGCGACCAGGATCGCCGAGCCGTCGTAGTGGTCGAGCACCACCAGGTCGGTGGCGAGCATCATGCCCAGCTCCGGTACACCCAGGTCGTCCTCGACCAGCTCGGGCAGCCGCTCGAAGCGGCGCACCAGGTCGTAGCCGAGGTAGCCGACCATGCCCCCGGTCAGCGGCGGCAGCCCGTCGGCGGGGTCGGCGACCGGGCCGGCGAGCGCCGCGACGGTCTCCCGGAGCATCCGCACCGGGTCGCCTTCGGTGGGCAGCCCCGCCGGCGGCTGACCGAGCCACGACGCCACACCGCCGCGCTCGACGAGCGTGGCGCTGCTGCGCACGCCGATGAACGAGTACCGCGACCAGGCCATGCCGGCCGAGCCGACGCCCTGTTCGGCCGACTCCAGCAGGAACGTGCCGGGCCCGCCGGCCAGCTTGCGGTACACCCCCACCGGGGTCTCCGCGTCGGCCAGCAACCGCCGGGTGACCGGCACCACCCGCCAGCGGGCGGCCAGCTCGGTGAAGGTGGCCAGGTCGGGGCTCACCGCGCCGTCCGTCATGTGTCGGCCCCCGTCCCCGTCACCGGCAGCTCGGTGAAGAAGCACGTCCGGTGCCCGGTGTGGCAGGCGGCGCCGACCTGGTCCACGCTGACCAGCAGCGCGTCGCCGTCGCAGTCCAGGGCGACCGAGCGGACGTACTGGTGGTGCCCGGAGGTGGCGCCCTTGACCCAGTACTCGCGGCGGCTGCGCGACCAGTAGGTGGCCCGGCCGGTGGTGAGGGTGCGGTGCAGCGCCTCGTCGTCCATCCAGGCGACCATCAGCACCTCACCGGAGTCGTGCGCGCGGACCACGGCGGCGACCAGGCCGTCGGCGGTGCGACGCAGCCGGGCCGCGATGGCCGGGTCGAGCCGGGAGGGACGGGCCGGCGAGGACGCGTCCGGGCCGCTCGGATCGCTGGGGACGCCGGTTACCGGCGAGTCAGGTACGGGCACAGTGACCCATTGTCCCGCACGCGGGGCGGGGACCGGCGACCGCTCCCGCCGGGGGCCGGCGGGCCGGGCCAGTTGGGCGACGTAGCGCTCCAGCCGCCCGTCGACCAGGGCGTCGGCCAGGTCGGTGCCGGCGGTCTCGGCGATCTCCTCGGCGTACGGGCGGACCAGCGGCAGCGTGCCGGTGACCAGCCGCACGGCGGCGGCCCAGAGCTGCCCGGTCGAGCCGGGGCGCAGCCCGAGGCAGAGCAGCATGTCCTCGCGGTAGCCGGGCGGGGCGACCGGCAGTTCCAGGGCGGCCGCGAAGGCCGCCCGGCGGGAGAACACCCGCACCGACGGGTTGGCCGGGCGCAGCACCGACGGGCAGAGCCGGGCCAGGTCGGCGACGGCGAGTCGGACGCCGAGCCGGTCGTCGGCGGCCCGCGCGGCGGCGGCCTTGCCCAGCGCGGCGATCATCTCCTCCAGCCGGGGCGGTTCGGCCGGCTGGCAGAGCACCGGCAGGTCGATCCGGGGCCGCCAGTGCGGGTCGGCCCAGAGCAGCCGCGCCGGCGCGGTGACCGGCAGCCCGAACGCCCAGTCCGCGGGCTCGCCGAGCCGGTGCACCCAGGAGCGGACGTCCCGGGCGGCCACCGACACGTGGGTCAGCCGGCCGGCGGATTCGGCCAGGTACGCGCGTCGGGCGGCGTACGGGGCGCCGCCGACCAGCACGTCGAGGTCGACATCGCTGTGTGCGGTGGCTGTCCGGCGGGCGTGACTGCCGCGCAGGAGGATGCCGACGACCGGGCGCTCGGCGGCCTGCCGCAGCCGCGCGGCCCAGTCTTCGAGAAAACCGCTGTTCGGTAACGGAGCGTGACCCACCGCGCCATCGTGCCGTACGCCCGATCGGCGCGCAATGCCCGATGCCGGACCTGCTGTCCGGTCCGGAGGCTGTTGCCCGTTGTAGCACTCACCGCCACGGGACGTCCAGGTCTCCGGGTCATCGACAGTTGCGCCGGAGGCGGAATCTCATCTAGCGTTGAGTTCATCAGTCGTTGAGTTTCCGGAGGTGCGTGATGGGCGACGCGATAGCCGTCCGTGACCTGGTCGTCGACCGGGGCGGGCGGCGGGTGCTGGACGGCATCACCTGCACGGTCACCCGGGGCGCCGTCACCGGGCTGCTCGGCCCCAGCGGCAGCGGTAAGACGACCTTCCTGCGGGCGGTCGTCGGGGTGCAGGTGGTCACCGGCGGCACGATCACCGTCCTGGACCAGCCGGCCGGCGCCCCCGCCCTGCGGCACCGGGTGGGTTACCTGACCCAGGCGCCGAGCGTCTACGCCGACCTGACCGTGCGGGAGAACGCCCGCTACTTCGCGGCCCTGCACGGGCGCGGGCGCGCCGAGGCCGACCGGGCGGTCAGCGACGTGGGGCTGGCCGGAGCGGCCGGCCAACTGGTCGCCACCCTGTCCGGCGGCCAGCGCAGCCGGGCCTCCCTGGCCTGCGCGCTGGTCGGCGACCCGGAGCTGGTCATCCTCGACGAGCCGACCGTCGGTCAGGACCCGGTGCTGCGGGCCGACCTGTGGGCCCGGTTCCACGCCATGGCGGCGGCCGGCACCACCCTGCTGGTGTCCAGCCACGTGATGGACGAGGCGGCCCGCTGCGACCGCCTGCTGCTGATCCGGGAGGGCCGGCTGATCGCCGACGACAGCCCGGCCGCGATCCGCGCCGCCGCCGGTGTGGACGACCTCGACGAGGCGTTCCTGCGGCTGATCCGGGCCGGGGCGGCACGCGCCGGAGGTGCCTCGTGAACGCCCGCATCCTGGCCGCCACCACCTCGCGCATCCTGCGCCAGCTCCGGCACGACCGGCGCACCATCGCGCTGCTCGTGGCGGTGCCCGCCGTCCTGCTCACCCTGGTCTACTTCATGTACGCCGACCAGCCGACCCCACCGGGCGCGCCGTCGACGTTCGACCGGGTCGCGTTGGTGATGCTCGGCATCTTCCCCTTCGTGATCATGTTCCTGGTGACCAGCATCGCCATGCTCCGGGAGCGCACCTCCGGCACCCTGGAGCGGCTGCTCACGACCCCGCTGGGCAAGCTGGACCTGCTGTTCGGCTACGGCATCGCGTTCGGGCTGGCCGCCGCGGTGCAGGCGGCGGTCGCCGCAGCGGTCGCGTACTGGGTCTTCGACCTGGACACCGCCGGCAGCAGCGCTCTGGTGATCGGGATCGCGGTCCTCGACGCGGTGCTCGGTGTGGCCCTCGGGTTGTTCTGCAGCGCCTTCGCCCGCACCGAGTTCCAGGCAGTACAGTTCCTGCCGGTCGTGGTGATCCCCCAACTGCTGCTGTGCGGGCTGTTCGTGGCCCGCGACCAGATGGCCGGCTGGCTCCAGGCGCTCAGTGACGCCTTCCCCCTGTCGTACGCCGTCGAGGCGTTGCAGGAGGTCGGCGCCAACGCCGAGCCGACCGGCCGGATGTGGCGGGACGTGACTGTGGTGTTCGGCGCCGCGGTGCTGGCGCTCGTGCTCGCGGCGGCCACCCTGCGTCGGCGCAGCGGCTGACCGGCGACCTCGGCGGGACGAACGAAGGGCGGCGATGACGCGGCGGACGGGCCGGAGACCCGGCAACCCGGACACCCGGGAGTCGATCCTCGACGCGGCGCGGACGACGTTCGCCGAGCGTGGCTTCGACGCCGCGTCGATCCGCGCCATCGCCGGCACGGCCGGGGTCGATCCGGCGCTGGTGCACCACTACTTCGGCAGCAAGGACCAGCTCTTCCTGGCCGCGATGAACTTCCCGGCCGACCCCGGTCAGCTGGTGCCGAAGGTGCTCGCCGGCGACCGGGACGGCGTCGGCGAGCGCATGGTGCGCATCTTCCTCGGCGTGTGGGACTCCCCGGCCGGCAGCGCCGGGGTGGCGCTGCTGCGCTCGGCGGTGAGCAACGAGTGGACCGCGCGGCTGCTGCGCGAGTTCGTCACGACGCAGGTGCTGCGCCGGGTGCTCGAACAGCTGGACGTCGAGCCGGCCCAGCTGCCGCTGCGCGGCTCGCTGGTGGCCACCCAGATGATCGGGCTTGCCATAATGCGGCACGTGGTACGGCTGGAGCCGGTCGCCTCCGCGGACGCGGAGACGCTCGTCGCGGCCGTCGGCCCGACCGTGCAGCGCTACCTCACCGGCCCCCTGTCGACCTAGCCCGCAGGCGCGGCGGCCCCGGGACGGGCCGGCTCGCCGGTTCGCGGGGTTGAACGCCGCCGAGTTGGAGATCGTAGGGGGGTCCGTCCTCGACACAGCCCAGGAGCATCACCATGAGCCAATCGCCGAAACCCGTGCTGCGGGCCATCGGGCAGGCGTCCCTCGGCGCGGTGCTGCTGAGCACCGGCGTAGGTCACCTGACGACGAAGCGGCGCGAGTTCCGGGCACAGGTGCCCTCCTGGCTGCCGGTCGACGTCGACAAGGTCGTCGTCGTGTCCGGTGTCGCCGAGATCGTGCTGGGGTCGGCGCTGCTGGCGACGTGGCGCCAGCCCGCCCGCCGGCTGCTCGGCACGGCGGTCGCCGGCTTCTTCGTCGGGGTCTTTCCCGGCAACATCGCCCAGTACGTCGAGCGCCGCGACGGCTTCGGGCTGGACACCGACCGCAAGCGGGCGCTGCGCCTGCTCGGTCAGCCGGCGCTCGTCGCGTGGGCGCTGAGCGCGACCCGCGACCGGTCCCGCTGACGGCGCGTACGGCGGGCCGCCCGGTGCCGGTGAGGGCTCAGGAGGGCGGTCGCGCCCCGGTCAGGCGGCGCAGCGGCGGCAGCAGGCCGGCCAGCTCGTCGGGATCGGTCACGGGGCACGGGAAGGCGAGCCGGACCCGACGCCGGGCGCCGGCGCGGCCGAGTGCCACCACCAGCCCGTACCTGTCGATGCGCACCACCCGGGGTGGCCCGTCCGGCGTCTGCCCGGTCAGGCCGAGCTGCCGACGCAGGTAGTCGGTCATCTCGGGGGCGTCGCGTTCGGCGAGGTCGGCCAGCAGGCGCGCCTCGACCGGGTGCACCGGGTCGGGTTCCGCCTCGGCGTACTCCCCGGGGTCGATCCGCCGCACGGCGCCGGCGCGTTCCCAGCGGACCTCGACCACCTCGAAGCGGTACAGCCGGAACCGGGTGCCCAGGTCGAGCAGGTCACCGGTCGGGTCGACGGCGGCGAAGTCGACAGCCGCGCGTCGGGCCTCGTCGCCGCGCAGCTCGGCGGCCCAGCCGGAGACCCAGGCCCGGCCCAGGGCGGGCGCTCCGGCGGCGGGCGGCAGGTCGAGCACGTCGAGGACCACCGCGATGTCGCTGCCGCCGGCCGGCGGTTGCAGCGCGGCGGCCAGGTGGCTGGCGACCGGCACCAGCAGCAGCACCCGCCCGTCCGGGTCGGTCACGTGTCGGGCGTGGTGCGGGCCGGGCCGGTGGGCGAGGTGGACGAGACCGGGCAGGCGGCCGGCGACGAGGGTACGAACGATCTCGGCGGGGTTGGGCCGCATGGCGCGACTCCTTCTGAGGTTAGGCTTACCTAATCCGGAGCCTAGAGCACCTGACCGGAGACGTCCACCACATCGAGACGATCGTTTACCGGGTCTGCTCCAGCCAGGAGGCGTAGAGCAGGCCGTAGACCGAGTCCGCCTCACGGACCAGCTCGTCGTGCGGCCCGCGCTGCACCACCCGCCCCCGGTCCACCACGATCACCTCGTCGGCGGCCTGCGCCGTGGAGAGCCGGTGCGCGATGGCGAGCGTCGTCCGGCCCCGGGTGACCGCGTCCAGGGTGCGTTGCAGACGCACCTCCGTCGCCGGGTCCACCGCGCTCGTCGCCTCGTCCAGGACCAGCAGGTCCGGGTCGGCGACGTACGCCCGCGCCAACGCGACGAGCTGCCGCTCCCCGACGCTGAGCGCCTCACCCCGCTCGCCGACCGGCGTGTCCAGACCCGCCGGGAGACTCTCCAGCCAGTCCGACAGACCCAGCTCGGTGAAGGCGGCGGCGAGCTGCTCGTCGGTCAGCTCCGGCCGGGCGAAACGGACATTGTCCCCCACCGTCGCGTCGAAGAGGAAGCCGTCCTGCGGCACCATCACCACCCGGGAGCGCAGCGAGTCGAAGCGGACCTCCGACAGCGGCACCCCGGACAGCAGCACCGCCCCGGCCGACGGGTCCATCAGTCGGGTGAGCAGCTTGGCGAACGTGGTCTTGCCGCTGCCGGTCTCGCCGACCACCGCCACCCGGCTCTTCGCCGGGATCTCCAGGTCGATGTCGTGCAGCACCGGCGGGCCACCGGGGTACGCGAACCGCACCCCCGCGAAGCGGATGTCGAGCGGTCCGCCCGGCAGGTCCCGTCCCTGCTCCCCCGGGTCGGCCACGTCCGGGGCGACGTCGAGCACGTCAAGCACCCGACGCCAGCCCGCGATCGCGTTCTGCGCCTCGTTGAGCACCTCGGTGGCGATCTGCACCGGCTGGATGAAGAGCGTCACCAGGAAGAGGAACGCGGTCAGCTGGCCGATCGACAACGTGCCGTCCGCGCCGAGCGTCACACCGAGCACCACCACGCCGGCCAGCGCCAACCCGGCGGCCAGCTCACCGACCGAACTGCCCAGGATGCTGACCCGGATCGCCCGCTGCTGCGCCAGCCGCTGACTGTCGATGGCGTCGTCCAACCGCCGCGCGGTGCGCCCCGCGATGCCGTACGCCCGGATGACCGGCGCGGCGACCACACTCTCACCGATCGCGCCGAGCAGCGTGCCGGTGCGCTGACGCACCGTCGCGTACGCCGCGCCGAGGCGGCGTTGCAACCGCCGGATGATGAGCACCGCGGGCAGGAACGCGGCCAGCACCACGAGAGTCAACTGCCAGGAGTACGCCAGCATGACGGCGGTGGTGACCACCAGCTGACCGATGTTGACCACCAGGATCACCCCGCCCCACTGGAGGAACTGGGTGATCTGGTCGACGTCGCTGGTGACCCGGGAGACCAGCGATCCGCGCCGCTCCGACTGCTGGTGCAGCATCGACAGGTCGTGCACGTGCCGGAACGCCCGGGTGCGCACGTTCGCCAGCGCCGTCTCGCTGACCGTGAACAGCCGGCGCATCATCAGGTAGCCGCAGATCGTGGTGACCGTGAGGATCACCGCGGTGATCGCCACCACCGACCACACCACGTCCAGGTTCAGCCCGCCGACGATGCCGCGGTCGATGCCCTGCTGCACGGCGACCGGTACGGCCACCCGGCCGACCATGTAGACGAGCGCGAGGGCGAGCGTGGCGGCCAGCCCGGTCCGCAGCTCCGGCGAGAGCGCCAGGCCTCGGCGCAGGGTCTGCCAGGTCGTCTCTTCGCGCTCGTCCCGCTCGTCGTTCCTGACGCTCGTGCTCACCGGTCCGGCCTCTCGTTCGCGGCTGCGGGGGTTCCGCGCCGCCGCGCTCCTCGCGCTCACCGGTCCACCTCGAGTTCCAGGCCGGACGGCAGTGGCGCGACCTCGTCGTCGTACGGGCGTTCCTGCGTGCGGTCCACCTCGGCCTGCTCGTACGCGGTGACCAGGTCGGCGTAGCCGGGCACGGTGGCCAGCAGCTCGGTGTGCGTCCCCCGGGCCACCACCCGCCCGTGCTCGACGTAGATGACCTCGTCAGCCAGCGCGATTGTGGCCCGGCGGTACGCGACGACCAGGATCGACGCGGCCGGCACCCCCGGTTCGCCAGCCGACGAGCGCAGCCCGGCCAGGATGGCCGCCTCCACCCGGGGGTCGACCGCGCTCGTCGCGTCGTCCAGCACCAGCAGTCGCGGTCGGCCGGCCAGCGCGCGGGCCAGGGTGAGCCGCTGGCGCTGCCCGCCGGAGAGCGAGGTGCCCCGTTCGCCGACCATGGTGTCCAGCCCGTCGGGCAGGGCCGCGACGAACCCGTCCGCCTCGGCCAGCCGCAGCGCCGCCCAGACGTCCTCGTCGCCGACGCCCGGCCGGTCCAGGGCGATGTTGGCGCGCACCGTGTCGTCGAAGACGAACGGCACCTGCGCGACGAGGGCCGCCGTGCCGGTCAGCGACGCGGCGGTCAGCTCCCGCACGTCCACCCCGTCCAGCTCGACGGTGCCGGAGTCCGGGTCGACGAGGCGTACCGCCAGCGAGGCGATGGTGGACTTACCGGCGCCGGTCGGGCCGACCAGGGCCACCGTCCGCCCGGCCGGCACGGTGAAGCCGACCTCGCCGAGCACCTGCGCGCCGGGTTGGTGCGCCTCGGCCGGCGGGTACGAGAAGTGCACGTCGGTGAAGGTGAGGGTGGCCGGGCCGGAGGCGGCCGGGTCGAGCACCCGCTGCCCGTACGGCATCTCGCCGGTGGCGTCGAGCACGCGGCGCACCCGGTCCCAGCCGGCGACGCTGCGCGGCAGCTCGGCCAGGACCCAGCCGATGGCCCGCACCGGGAAGGCCAGCACGGTGAAGAGGAAGGCCACGCTCACCAGCTCGGCGACGCTGATCGCGCCCTGGCGCAGCCGGAACGCCCCGACCACGAGCACGGCGAGGGTGCCGAGGCTGGGCAGCGCCTCCAGCAGCGGGTCGAAGACACCGCGCAACCGGCCGACCGCGATCAGTGAGTCGCGCAGCTCGCCGGCCCGGCTGGCGAACCGGGCCGTCTCCTGCGCCTCGCGGCCCATCGTCTTGACCACCAGGGCGCCGTCGAAGCTCTCGTGGGCGATGCCGCTGACCTCGCCGCGCAGCCGCTGCGCCCGGGCCTGCCGGGGCGCCATCCGGCGGGAGTAGACCACGTTGAGCGCGAACAGGGCCGGGAACACCGCGAGGCCGACCATGGCGAGGGCCCAGTCGGTGGCGAACAGCGAGACGATCGCGCCGACGAGCATGACCAGGGTGCCGACGGCGAACGGCAGCGTCGCGATCGGTTGCCAGGCCGCCTCCACGTCGGAGTTGGCGTTCGACAGCAACGTGCCGGTGGAGTTGCGCTGGTGCCAGGCCACCGGCAGGTCCAGGTAGCGGCGGGTGACCCGGCGGCGGTAGGCCGCCTGGAGGCGGTACTGCATGTAGCCGGCGCCGAGCCGGCGACCGAAGATGCCCACCACGCGCAGCACGCTGATCCCGAACAGCGCGGCCGCGGCCAGCGCCAGGGTGCCGACGCCCACCTGGCCGCGGGCGATGGACGGCACCACCACCTCGCCGACGACACCGCCGACGACGTACGCGCTGGCGATGACCATTCCGCCGAACAGCACACTGCCGACCACCGCCACCGCGAAGATCCGTGGCTGTTCCCGGACCGCCCGCCCGAGAACCCGTAGCCCTCGGACCAGCACGTCCCGACTTGTCCTGCTCGCCACGCTCTCCCCCGCCGTAAGCCGCAATTATCTCCCTCATCCTTACCGCTGCGGGTCAGCACCGCCGAGCCGGCGTGGATATGTCGACAGTCACGTGCCGGCGGGGGCGGTCGGCGAGGTGAGCCGCGCCCTGCCGGCGAGCGGCGGCGGGCGGGCGGGCCTACGATCGGGCCATGTCGCGGTATGCCCGATCCGAACGCCAGGCGCTCGCCGATCTCTTCCTGGCCCTCGGGCCCGACGCGCCGACGATCAACGAGGGGTGGGCCACCCGTGATCTCGCCGCGCACCTGGTGCTGCGCGAGCGCCGACCGGACGCGGCCGGCGGGATCCTGCTGCCGCCCCTGCGCGGGTACGCCGAACGGGTGCGTCGCCAGCTCGCCGCCCGCCCGTTCGACGAACTGGTGGCGCAGGTGCGCCGTCCACCGGTGTGGAGCCCGGTCAGCAACCCGCTGACCGACGAGCTGGCCAACACCATGGAGTTCTTCATCCACCACGAGGACGTACGGCGGGCCGGCCCCGGCTGGCAGCCCCGCGACCTGGCGCCCGGCCTCCAGGCGGCCCTGTGGAAGCGTGCCGCGCCGATGGCCCGGCTCGCGCTGCGCCGCTTCCCCGCGGACCTGTACGTGCAGGCGCCCGGGCACGGCGAGATCTCCGTCGGCCGTGGCGGCGAGCGGCTGCGGCTGGTCGGCGCGCCGGCCGAGCTGGCGCTGTTCCTCTCCGGCCGACAGCGGGTGGCGAGGGTCCAGATCGACGGCCCGACCGAGGCCGCCAGCCGACTGCGAGCCGCCAGCCTGGGCATGTGACCCTCTGAGCCTAAACGGTCACACGTCCAGTGTGGATTCAGCACACCCAGCGAAGTACGCTGATGCCTGCTCCCGTACGCTTCACCGCGCCGCTCCGCGCCGGGCGGCACGAAGTGGGGGGCGCACTGTGCGAAGTTTCGCGATTTCAGCGCTGCGGGAGCCCCCGTTCGCCACGGGGCGCCACGGAGCGACGGAGCAGGTGGCGAGCGAGAGCGTCGAGTGGGCACGCGCTTTCGGGCTGGTCGATTCCGGCCATCGTGTGCACCGGCTGCAACAGGCCGACGCCGCCGGACTGGCCGGTCGCGCCTGCCCGGACGGGTCGGTGGACGGCTTACGCCTGCTCACTGACCTGATCAGTTGGCTCTTCGTGATGGACGACGCCTGCGACGAGGATGGTCTGGGCGCCGACCCGGTCCGGCTCGGCCCGGCGATCAGCACCCTGCTCGACGTGCTGGACCGGTGTGGCGACCCGGACGTCGTACCACCCGCCGTCGGTCCGCTCGGTGACGCGTTGCACGATCTGTGCCGGCGAATCCGGCTCCACGGCCACGCGGCACTGCTGCTGCGGTTCGTCAGCCAGGTCCGGGAGTACCTGTTGGCGCTGCTCTGGGAGGCGACCAACCGGGAGCGCCGGCGCGTGCCGGAGGTGTCGGAGTACGTCCAACTGCGCCGGCACATCGGCGGCGTGCACCCCTGCCTCACCCTGACCGACCTGGCGTCGCCGCGGCCACCCGGGCCGACCCAACGCGTCGACCCCTCGCTGCTCACCCTGGACCTGCTGGCGGTGGACCTCGTCTGCTGGTGCAACGACCTGTTCTCGTACGGCAAGGAGAGCCAGGCGGACCCGGACGCGCAGAACCTGGTGACGGTGCTCGCGCAGGAGAGCGGCACGGGCGAGGCGGATGCGTTGCAGGCGGCGGCGGACCGGTTCAACCAGGGGCTCGCGACGTACCTGACGGTGGAGGAGGCGCTGCTGGCCGGCAGCGACGACGGGCTCGGTCCGGCCGTGGCGACCCGCCGTAACTGGGTCCGCGCCACCTACGACTGGTCAGTCGCGGCCGACCGGTACGCCTGATCCGGCCGCACCGGTCGGCGGCGGCGGACGTCCAAACGATCACCAGGGCTAGCCGATGCCCGGTGACAGGCAATACTCTTCGGTAACCACCTACGACGTGACCCCCGTCACGCCACCACCCCCGAAGGCGGCTACAGCGATGGCTCTCGATGTACCGTACCGTTCCATCCCGGACATGTTCCTCAAGCGTGTGGCGGCAAGCCCCGACCAGCACGCGTTCGCGTCCCCGAACTCCGACGACTCGGGTCCCGTCTGGCTCACCTGGGCGCAGGTCGGCCAGCGCGCCAAGGCTGTCGCCGCCGGCCTGCACAGCCTGGGCATCGGCCTGGAGGATCCGGTCGCGATCATCGCCAACACCCGCCTGGACTGGGTGATCGCCGACTTCGGCATCATGTGCGCGGGCGGGGCGACCACCACCGTCTACCCGACGACCGAACCGGCGGACGCGACGTACATCATCGCCGACTCCGCCTCCCGGGTCCTGTTCGCGGAGAACCAGGCCCAGGCCGCCAAGATCGCCGGAGCCGACCTGCCCGCGCTCACCCACGTCGTGCTCATCGACGGCGCCGCCGACGCGTCCGCCGCCGTACCCCAGCTCACCCTCGCCGAGCTGGAGGAACGCGGCGCCCGCGCGCTGGCCGCCGAGCCCGACCTGATCGACATGATCGTGGCCGGGATCGGTCCGGACCACCTGGCCACCCTGATCTACACCTCCGGCACCACCGGCCGCCCGAAGGGCGTCGAGCTGCTGCACGGCGGTTGGTGCTGGGAGGCCGTGGCACAGGCCGAGGTGGGGCTGCTGCGCAACGACGACCTCCAGTACCTGTGGCTGCCGCTGTCGCACTCGTTCGGCAAGACCCTGCTCTGCGGCGCCACCCACGTCGGCCTGCCCACCTACGTCGACGGCCGGGTGGACAAGCTTGTCGACCTGCTCTCGGTGATCCGGCCGACGCTGATGTGCGGCGCTCCCCGCGTGTTCGAGAAGGTCTACAACCGGGCGGTGACCACCGCGCAGGACGCCGGTGGCGCGAAGGCGAAGATCTTCGCCTGGGCCGTCGGGGTCGGCAAGGAGAAGGTGGCGCTGGAGCAGGCCGGCAAGCCGGTGCCGGCGGGGCTGAAGCTGCGCTACGCGCTGGCCGAGAAGCTGGTGTTCAGCAAGCTCCAGGCCCGACTGGGCGGCCGGATGCGGGTGCTGGTGTCCGGTGCCGCCCCGCTCAGCCCGGAGATCGCCACCTTCTTCGCCGCCGCGAACCTGCCGATCTCCGAGGGCTACGGCCTCACCGAGACCAGCGCCGGCAACTTCGTCAACCCGCCGTCCGGGCTGCGGATCGGCACGGTGGGCCGGGCGATGGGCGACCTGGAGTGCCGCATCGACACCGACGGGGAGATCCTGGTCCGTGGGCGGCCGGTGATGCGCGGCTACCACAACCTGCCGCAGGACACCGCCGCCGCGTTCACCGAGGACGGCTTCTTCCGCACCGGTGACATCGGCACCCTCGACGACCAGGGCTACCTGCGGATCACCGACCGCAAGAAGGACCTGGTCAAGACCTCGGGCGGCAAGTACATCGCGCCGTCGCACATCGAGGGGATGTTCAAGGCGCTCTGCCCGTACACCTCGCAGGCGATCGTCATCGGTCAGGCCCGCAACTACTGCACGATGCTCGTCACGCTCGACCCGGACGCGATCAAGGGTTGGGTGGCCGGCGGCCCGTTGGAGGGGCGCGGCTACGCCGAGATCGTCGCGTCGCCGGAGGCCCAGACGATGGTCGAGGAGTACGTCGCCCAGCTCAACGCCAAGCTCAACCGGTGGGAGACGATCAAGAAGGTGGCCATCCTGCCGCGCGACCTGACCATCGAGCACGGCGAGATCACCCCCTCGCTGAAGATCAAGCGGCGCGGGGTGGAGAGCAACTTCGCCTCCGAGATCGACAACATGTACTCCGGCACCCTCGCCGAGCTGTGACCCGCCGAGGGTCCCGTGTCCGGCGCCCCCGCCGGCACGGGGCCCTCACAGGTGGTGACCCCGCCACCGGGTCTGTTCCTCCTCCACGGCGAGCTGCTCCTCCAGCGCCGTCTGCCGGACCCCCCGCCGGCGTCGGGTGTCCACGATCGTCTGCGCGCCCACGGCCAGTGCCGTGGCGAGGGCCAGCAGCGTCAACGCGAACATCTCGGGCAGCGCACTGACCAGCGGCACCAGTGCGAGCAGCAGCACGATCCCGCCGATCGTGGGCCAGCGGGGTGCGGCCAGCAGCCACCGGCCGAGCACGATGAGCGCGAACAGATAGAGCGCGACCCCGCCGTAGAGCGACAGCAGGTCGAACCCCGGCAGCGGCACACCCCAGCTCGGCGTGTTGGGGTCGGCGCCCTCGTGGATGAGCCCCTTGAGGCCGAGCGCGAACAGGATGACGCCGATGATGACCGGCAGGTGCAGGTAGGTGTAGGCGTCCCGGGCCAGGGCGGCGCGCGCGTCCGGGTCGCGGGTGCGGTGCAGCGCCTGTTCCATGCCGAGTGCCAACGTGTCGAAGTACGCCCACCACAGCGACGCGGCCACCGTGACGCCGAGCACCGCGGCGATCAGCACCGGCCAGGTCAGCGGCAGGACGGCGTTGCCGCCGGGGGCGAGCCCGAGCGCGATGATGGCCTCACCGAGGGCGACCAGGACGATCTGGCCGTGCCGCTCGGCCCAGTGCCCGGCGGAGAGCAACGTCCACCCGGTGCCGCGCAGCGCCAACCCGGCCCCGTACTCGACGGCCAGGGCCGCGACCCAGAGCGCCAGCCGGAGCACCCCCTCGGCGGTACCGTCGAAGAGTCGCTGCGGCACCACGGCGGCCACCACGATGAGTGACGTGGCCAGCAGCACCGGCACGGCGAGGATCCGGAGACGCCGACGCACGTCCCGCTCCCGGCGGCCCAGCCACACGAAGATCGACGACTCGGCGACCCGGACCAGGAAGTATCCGGCCGCGAAGACCAGCGGGCCGGGCAGCCCGCCGGGACGGTCGATGAACGCCTTGGGCAGGCTCAACGCCAGTACGAAGGCGGCGGCCATGGTGACGAATCCGACAAGCGGGACGATGCCCTGGTCGGTGCGGATCAGGTTGCCCAGCAGGGCGAAACCCGACCAGCACCACCAGAGCAGCGCCAGCACCACCAGGCACTGGACCAGGCCGCGGGCGGTCCGGTCGGCGGCGGTGGCGGTGGTGACGTTCAGGAAGGCGAAGACGAAGATCAGGTCGTAGAAGAGCTCGAGGCGGGTCGCCCTGGAGCCCGGAGCGCTCCGCTGCACCCCGCGCGCCCCCACGTCCTCGCCCACCAGGGGATTGTGGCAGTCGTGAGCGGGGCGGAGGCGCGTTCCGAGCAGACGGGTCGACGGTGCCCGACCACGCCGCCGCTGCGGGCTCAGGCGATGACGGCCGGCTCCCGCCACCGCTGCCGGCCGGTCCGGTCCAGGTCGTAGCGGACGCCTGCGATCCGCTCGACCGCCTCCACCAGGTCGGCGGCGGGCAGGGTGAACGGCAGCCGCAGGAACCGCTCCAGGGTGCCGTCGAGGCCGAACCGGGGGCCGGGGGCGAGCCGGACGCCGACCTCCTCGGCGGCGCGGGCCAGCGCGCTGGAGACCGGGCCGTCCAACTCGGCCCAGAGCGTCACACCGCCGCGTGGCACGGTGACGCGCCAGTCCGGCAGCCGGTGCGCCAGCGCGCCGAGCAGGGCGTCGCGCTGCCCGGCGAGTTGGATCCGCCGGTCGGCGACGATGGCTGGCGCGTCGGCGAGCAGGCGCACCGCGACCAGTTGGTCCAGCACCGGGCTGGCCATGTCCACGCCGACCCGGACGGCGGCCAGCCGCTGCACCTGCGGCGCGGAGGCGCGGACCCAGCCGATTCGCAGGCCACCCCAGTGCACCTTGCTCATCCCGCCGATGCTGACGACCCGGGAGTGCCGGTCGAAGGTGGCCATCGGCGGTGGCATTTCGGTGCCGTCGAGCGGCAGGTCGACGAAGGACTCGTCGACGATGAGGTCGGTTCCGGCGGCGTGGGCGGCGGCCACCACCCGTTCGCGCAGCGGGGCCGGCATCAGGTGCCCGGTCGGGTTCTGGAACTCCGGGATCAGGTAGGCCAGCCTGGGTCGGGTCTGCCGGAGGCTGCCCAGCAGCAGGTCGGCCTCCCAGCCACCGGTGTCGGCGGCCAGACCGTGGGTGGTGATCCGGGCCCGACGGCCGGCCAGCGCGGCCAGCGCGTTGGGGTAGGTGGGTGACTCGACAAGCACGCTGCCGCCGGGGGCCAGTGCGAGGCGCAGCACCAGGTCGAGCGCGTGCTGGGTGCCGCTGGTCACCATGATCTGGTCGGCCGAGGTCGGCAACCCCCGTGCCGTGTACGCGTCGGCCACCGCCTCGCGCAGCTCGATGATGCCGGTCGGGTGGTAGCCGGCGCCGCCCAGGTACCGCGGCAGGTCCTCGGTGGCGGCCCGGGCCGCCGTGAGCAGCTGCGGGGGCGCGGACAGCGCGGCGACGCCGAGGTCGATCATGTCCCGGTCGTCCAGCGGGGTCCACAGTCCGGTGCTGGCCACCCGGTGGTTGCCGGGCAGCATGGTCCAGCTGCCGGCGCCGCGGCGGCTGGCCAGGTGCCCGGTCTCGCGCAGCTGCCGGTACGCGGCGGTGACCGTGGTCCGGCTGATCCGCAGGGCCTCGGCCAGTTCCCGTTCGGCCGGCAGGCGCACGCCCAGCGGCAACCGGCCGTCGGCGAGCAGTCCCCGCACCGCGCCGGCGAGCGCGGCGTAGTCGGGGCTGCGCCTGCGGCCCGGCAGCGCATGCCACTGCCCGAGCAGACGGGCCAATTGGCTCCCGCGTACCTGACCGGTCATGGCCACTCCTCGGATATTGGCTTCTTCCCCAGGGAGGATTGGCACCTAGGGTGGCATGCATGGCACTGATTGGCAATCTGCGGCACCGGCCCGCGCGACGGCTGGGTCAGCTCTACGGCGGGCTGCTCCTGTACGGCGTCAGCATGGCCCTGATGGTCCGCTCCGATCTGGGCCTCGACCCGTGGGACGTCTTCCACCAGGGCCTGTCCGAACGCACCGGGCTCTCCTTCGGCACCGTCACCATCGCCGTCGGCGCGCTCGTGCTGCTGCTCTGGATCCCGCTGCGGCAACGCCCCGGTCTCGGCACGGTCAGCAACGTCGTCGTCATCGGCCTGGTGGCGGACGCCACGCTGGCGCTGCTCCCGGCCGGCGGCCCGCTCGGCGTGCGCATCGCGCTGCTGGTCACCGGGATCGTCGCCAACGGCGCCGCCACCGGTCTCTACCTCGGCGCCCAACTCGGCCCCGGCCCCCGCGACGGCCTGATGACCGGCTTCGTGGCCCGCCGACCCGGCTTGTCGGTCCGGCTGGTGCGCACCGTCATCGAGGTCGTCGTCCTGGTCCTGGGCCTGCTGCTCGGCGGCACGGTCGGCGTGGGCACCGTCGCGTACGCGCTGGCCATCGGCCCGCTGGCGCACCTGCTCATCCCGCTGTTCGCCGTACCCGTGACGGAGAGTGCCCCGGCCGCGCCGACCGCCGTTCCCGTCGGCTGAGCGCTCACCGACCGTCCCCGGGCCGGCACGCCGAGGTGGTCACGCGGGCCGGATGGCGGGTGGGTGTTCCCTTCCGCGACGCGCGCCGTCATCATCTCTGCATGGGGGAGAACGGTTGGCGCTGGACGGACGCCTGGATCTTCGTGTCGCTGGTCATCGCGAGCGGCGCCGGTCGGCACCGCCGCTCGGCGACCAGCCGCAGGCCGGAGGGTGTCCGCCTCACCGACGTGCTCTCCACCGCCGACCATCTCAACCACGCGATCCCGCAGCGGCACGAGGTGGAGGCCGCAGTCCAGCGTCTGGTCGGCGCCGGTCTGATCAGCGTGGCCGACGGCTGGTTCCGGATCACCACCGAGGGTGAGCAGCTCTGGCGCAACCGCCCGCGCGCCGGTGTCGCCACGATGGTGGACACCGTGCAGGGCGTCCTGAGCCGCCGGCACGCGCCGGGCAGCGCCGACTGGATCCTCGATGAGGCCGATCACGCGGCGGCCGTCCAGGAGTACGCGGTCCGCTCGATCCCCACGCCCCGCCGGTCGCCCGAGGGGCACTCCGGCGGGCACTGAGCGGGCTCAGCGCACCGGGTGACCACCGCGGCGCAGCGCGTCCTTGACCTCGGCCACGGTCAGCTCCCCGAAGTGGAAGACGCTGGCGGCGAGCACCGCGTCCGCGCCAGCGCCGACCGCCGGCGGGAAGTGGGCCACCTCGCCCGCGCCGCCGCTGGCCACCACCGGCACGTCCACCACCGCCCGTACGGCGGCGATCAGTTCCAGGTCGAAGCCGGCCTTGGTGCCGTCGGCGTCCATCGAGTTGAGCAGGATCTCCCCCGCGCCGAGCTCGGCGCCCCGTCGCGCCCAGTCCACCGCGTCGATGCCGGTGCCACGCCGGCCGCCGTGCGTGGTGACCTCGAACCCGCTGTCGGTCGCGGCCCGCCGCACGTCCAGCGAGAGCACCAGCACCTGCCGCCCGAACCGGTCGGCGATCTCGGCGATCAGCTCCGGTCGGGCGATGGCCGCGGTGTTCACGCCCACCTTGTCCGCGCCTGCGCGCAGGAGGGTGTCCACGTCGGCGACCTGCCGGACCCCACCGCCGACGGTCAGCGGGATGAACACCGACTCGGCGGTGCGGCGTACCACGTCGAGCATGGTGCCCCGGTCGCTGGAGGAGGCTGTGACGTCGAGGAAGGTCAACTCGTCGGCGCCGGCCCGGTCGTACGCCGCGGCCAGCTCCACCGGATCACCGGCGTCGCGCAGGTCGAGGAAGTTGACACCCTTGACCACCCGCCCGGCGTCCACGTCGAGACAGGGAATCACCCGCACCGCCACCGTCATGCGGTGAGCCTATCCTCGGTACGCGTGGCGGCGGCCGACCCGATCGGGTCGGCCGCCGTGAACGAGGTCCGTGTCACACCCGGACGAGCATCTTGCCCAGGTTCTCACCGCGCAGCAGCCCGAGGAACGCCGACGGGGCGTTCTCGATGCCGTCCACGATCGTCTCGTCGTACGACAGCGTGCCGTCGCGCAGCCAACCGGCGACGTCGCGCACGAAGGCAGCGCGGACGTCGTTGTGGTCGTTGACCAGGAAGCCGCGCAGGGTGAGCCGCTTGCCGATGACCAGCGCGAGGTTGCGCGGCGCGGCCGGCGGCTCGGTGGCGTTGTACTGCGCGATCATGCCGCAGATGGCGACCCGGCCGTGCAGGTTCATCGCCGAGATCGCCGCCTCCAGGTGGTCGCCGCCGACGTTGTCGAAGTAGACGTCGACGCCGTCCGGTGCGGCCGCCCGCAGGGAGTCGCGGACGGGTCCGTCGTGGTAGTCGAAGGCGGCGTCGAAGCCGAGCGCCCGCAGCCGCTCGACCTTGGCCGGCGAGCCCGCGCTGCCGACCACCCGGCCGGCACCCTTGAGCTTGGCGATCTGACCGACCAGGCTGCCCACCGAGCCGGCCGCGGCGGAGACGAAGACCGTCTCGCCGGGCTTCATCGCCGCCACCTCGAGCAGACCGGCGTACGCGGTCAGGCCGGGCATGCCCAGCACGCTGAGGTACGCGCTGACCGGGGCCAGGCTGGCGTCGACCGGGCGGGCGGCGGTGGCGTCGAGCAGCGCGTACTCCCGCCAGCCCAGCCCGTGCAGCATGGTGTCGCCGACCTGGACGTTCGCCGCCTCGCTGGCCACCACCTCGCCGACCGCGGCGCCGTCCAGGGCCGTGTCCAGCGCGAACGGCGCCACGTACGACTTGACGTCGTTCATCCGTCCCCGCATGTACGGGTCGACGGACATGAACTGGTTGCGGACCACGATCTGGCCCGGACCGGGCGTGGGCACGTCGGTCTCGACGAGCCGGAAGTTCTCCTCGGTGGGCCAACCGGCGGGACGGCTGGCCAGGTGGATCTCACGGTTGCTGGTCACGGGGGTGGTCGTCCTTCCGTCCGGGGGGAGTGGCCTGGGTCCGCGACGTCACGCGGCCAGGGTCTCGCGGACGGTGAGCGTGACGTCGATGTTGCCGCGGGTGGCGTTGGAGTACGGGCACACCTGGTGGGCCTGCTCGACGATCTGCTCGGCGGTCTCGCGGGAGACGGCGGGCAGGTCGACGACGAGCTGCACGGTGAGCCCGAAACCGCCGCTGCCGTTCGGGCCGATGCCCACCTCGGCGGCGACGACGGAGTCGTTCACGTCGGCCTTGGCCTTGCGGGCCACCACCCGCAGCGCGCTGTGGAAGCAGGCCGCGTAGCCGGCGGCGAAGAGCTGCTCGGGGTTGGCGGCGCCACCGGCGCCACCCATCTCCTTCGGCACGGCCAGGTCGAGCGCGACGGTGCCGTCGGAGGTCTCGACGTGGCCGTCACGGCCGTCGCCGGTGGCGGTCGCGGACGCGGTGTAGAGAACCTGCATGAGAGTCACTGCTCCTTCTGTCGGTGGATGGTGTCGGTGACCCGGGTGAGGGTGTCGCGCAGCGTGACCAGCTCGGCGATGCCGAGCCCGGTGGCCCGGGCGATCCGCAGCGGTACGTCGTCCATCCGCTGCCGGAGTGCCCGGCCCTGCTCGGTGAGGCCCACCTCGACGCGGCGCTCGTCGCGCGTCGAGCGCTGCCGCACCACCAGGCCCGCCCCCTCCATCCGCTTGAGCAGCGGGGAGAGCGTGCCGGAGTCGAGGCGCAGCTCGGCGCCGAGCTCGGAGACCGTGGGGGCGTCGTCGGGGCGCTCCCAGAGCACCAGCAGCACCAGGTACTGCGGGTAGGTCAGACCGAACTCGTCGAGGATCGGCCGGTACACGTCGGTCAGGGCGCGCGACGCGGCGTAGAGCGCGAAGCACACCTGCCGGCGCAGCACCAGATCATCGGTCACCCATGAACCGTAGCCCACGATTAAGTTGTGCACAACTTATCGGGCCGTGTGCCGGCCCGCACCCCGAAGGGACGTACCTCAGCGGTCGCCGAGGTACGCCTCCAACTCGACCTCGACCAGATGCTCCGGATCCAGCAGGGCGGCCACCACCACCAACGTCGCCGCCGGCCGCACCGCCCCGAAGACCGCGTTGTGCGCCAGACCCACCTCGTCGGCGTGCAGCCGGTCCGTCACGTACATCCGGGTCCGGACCACATCCCCCGGCTCCGCACCCACCTCGGCCAGCGCCGCCAACCCGATCCGCAGCGCCTGCGCGGTCTGCGCCGCCGGATCACCCACGTGCGTCACACGACCGTCCACGGTGGACGTGCAGCCCGCCGTCCACGCCCGTTCGCCGGCCCGGACGACCCGCGAGTAGCCGTACCGCTGCTCCCACGGACCGCCCGAGCCGAGCCGGGTGACCGTCACGCCTCGGCCAGCGTCCGCAGCGCCTCGGCCACCGTGAAGGCGCCCGCGTACAGCGACTTGCCGGCGATCACACCCTCCACACCGATCGACTCCAGCGCCGCCAGCGCCCGCAGGTCGTCCAACGTGGACACGCCACCGGAGGCGATCACCGGCCGGTCGGTCCGGGCGCACACCTCCCGCAACAGATCCAGGTTCGGACCGCGCATCGTGCCGTCCTTGGTGATGTCCGTGACCACGTACCGGCTCGCGCCCGCCTTGTCCAGCCGCTCCAGCACCTCGAACAGGTCACCGCCGTCGCGGGTCCACCCGCGCGCCGACAGGGTACGACCGCGCACGTCAAGCCCGATGGCCACCCGGTCGCCGTACTCCCCCACCACCCGGTCACACCACACCGGGTCCTCCAGGGCGGCGGTACCGATGTTCACCCGGGTCGCCCCGGTGCCCAGCGCCGCCCGCAGCGACTCGTCGTCACGGATACCGCCGGACAACTCCACCTTCACGTCCAACTGCCGCACCACCTCGGCGAGCAGGTGCGCGTTGGTGCCCCGGCCGAACGCCGCATCCAGGTCGACCAGGTGGATCCACTCCGCGCCGTCCTGCTGCCAGGCCAACGCGGCGTCCAACGGGTCGCCGTAGATGCTCTCGCTACCGACGGCGCCCTGCACGAGCCGGACGGCACGGCCGTCGGCGACATCCACGGCGGGTAACAGGGTGAGACTCAACGTCTTCTCCTCGATCAGGTACGGCGGTCCAGAGCGATCACGACGATCGCCGGCAGTACGAGCAGCAACAACACGATCAGCGCGACACGCAGCGCCAGATCGTCGACGAACGTCCAGATCAGGATCAGCGCCGCCGCGGTGAGCAGCACGATCGCGGCCCGCTCACCCCGGCTGTGCCGGGCCAACCGACCCGACCGGCCCCGACGCAGCTGCGGCGTCAACCGGCGGACCACCGCCCGGCGGCGCTGCCGGCGAGCCACCCGGCGCTGCCGCGCCGCCCGCTCACGCGCCTGCTCCGCCTCACGCTCCGCCCGGCGGCGAGCCCGCTCCCGACTCACCGCGCACCCCACCGGACGGGCCGCGGGCGACGACCCTCAGTCACCGGTGGACAGCGTGCCGAGCCAGTTGCGCAGCAACGCGGCACCGGTGTCGGCGGACTTCTCCGGATGGAACTGAGCGGCCGACAGCGCACCGCGCTCCACCGCCGCCACGAAATCCGTGTCATGGTGGGCCGTGGTCACCAACGCCCCGGCAGCGGACAACGCCGCCGGGTCGCCCATCGCGTACGAGTGCACGAAGTAGAACCGGCTCTGCGGCCCCAACCCGGCGAAGAGCATCGACTCCCGGGGCGCCCGCACGGTGTTCCACCCCATGTGCGGCAACCGGGTCGCGGCCAACCGGGTCACCCCGCCCGGCAACAGCCCGAGCCCCTTGGTCACCACACCGTGCTCGTCACCGTGCTCGAACAGCACCTGCATACCCACACAGATGCCCAGCACCGGACGGCCGGCGGCCACCCGCTCGGCGATCACCGGACCCGCCCCGAGCGCCTCGATCCCCGCCATGCACGCCGCGTACGCGCCGACCCCCGGCACCACCAGCCCGTCGGCGGCGGCAGCGGCGGCCAGGTCGTCGGTCACCCGCACCCGCGCCCCGGCGGCGGCCAACGCCCGCTCCGCCGAACGCAGATTGCCCGAGCCGTAGTCGAGCACCACCACGTCGGCGCTCACGAGCCCGACCCCGGAATCAGCCGCAGCACCCCGGCCGCCGTGGCCAGCACGGCCAGCAGCCCGGTCACCACCACCGCGCCCCTCGGCGCGCCCTGCCGGTGCAGCGACCAGGTGCCACCCACCAGCACCCCGGCCAGGATCAGCAGCAACGTCGGCAACGCCGCGCCCATCAGAGTCCCCTTCCATTCGCGACTGCGGGGCTCCGCTGCGCTGCACTCCTCGCGCTCATCAGAGCGCGCCCTTCGTGCTGGGGATCGCACCCGCCGCCCGCGGGTCGATCGCGGTGGCCTCGCGCAACGCACGGGAGACCGCCTTGAACTGCGCCTCCACCACGTGGTGCGCGTCCGGGTGACCGCCCGGGCGGGCCGCCCGCAGCACGTCGACGTGCAACGTGACCCGGGCCGCCTGACCGAACGACTCCCAGATGTGCCGGGTCATGCTCGTCGCGTACACCGGCCCGATGTACGGCACCAGCAGCGGCTCGTCGTGCACCACGTACGGCCGGCCGGACAGGTCGACCGCGGCCCGCACCAGCACCTCGTCCATCGGGACGGTCGCCGAGCCGTACCGCCGGATGCCCGCCTTGTCGCCGAGCGCCTGGTCGAACGCGGCGCCCAGGGCCAGCGCGGTGTCCTCCATCGTGTGGTGCGCGTCGATCTCCAGGTCACCGACGGTGCGCACGGTCAGGTCGAAGCCGCCGTGCCGGGCGATCTGGTGCAGCATGTGGTCGTAGAAGCCCACGCCGGTGCTGATCTCGGCGGCGCCCGTACCGTCGAGGTCGATCTCGACGAGGACCTTGGTCTCCTTGGTGATCCGCTCCACCCGGGCGGTCCGGCTCATAGCGAGGTCTCCATTGCAGAAAGGAAGGCGTCGGTCTCGGCGGCGGTGCCGGCGGTCACCCGCAACCAGCCGGGCACGCCGACGTCACGGACCAGCACTCCCTGTGCCAGCAGGGCTTTCCAAACGGCGCTCTGGTCGCCGCCCACCTCGAAGAGCACGAAGTTGGCGTCGCTGTCGGCGACCCGCAGGCCCCGGGCGCGCAGCGTCGCGACGATCCGGTCCCGCTCCCCCATGATCGCGGCCACCGTACCCAGCAGGGCGTCGCGGTGGGCGAGCGCCGCGCGGGCGGCGGCCTGGGTCAGCGCGGACAGATGGTACGGCAGGCGGACCAGCTGCACCGCCTGCACCACCGCCGCGTCGGCGGCCAGGTAACCCAGCCGGCCGCCGGCGAACCCGAACGCCTTGCTCATCGTGCGGGTGACCACCAGCCGCGGGTGCCCGGGCAGCACCGCGAGGGCGCTGACCGTGCCGGGCCGGGCGAACTCGGCGTACGCCTCGTCGACGACCACCATGCCGGGCGCCACGTCGAGAACCGCAGCGACCACCGTCGGGTCCAGTGCCGTGCCGGTGGGGTTGTTCGGCGAGCAGAGGAACACCACGTCGGGTTGGTGCTCGCGGACCTGCGCGACCGCCTCGTCGGCGGTCAACCCGAAGTCGACGCCGCGCCGCGCCGGCACCCACCGGGTGCCGGTGCCGAGCGCCAGCAGCGGGTGCATCGAGTACGCGGGAACGAAGCCCAACGCGCTGCGCCCCGGGCCGCCGAACGCCTGGAGCAGCTGCTGCTGGATCTCGTTGGAGCCGTTGGCCGCCCACACCTGCCCGACGGTGAGCCCGTGCCCCAGATAGCCGGCCAGGTCGGCGCGCAGCGCCACCGCGTCCCGGTCCGGGTAGCGGTTCAGGTCGCGCAGCTCGGCGGCGAGCGCCTTGCCGATCCCCTCGACCACCGGCTCCGGCAGCGGGTAGGAGTTCTCGTTGGTGTTGAGCCGCACCGGCACGTCCAGCTGCGGCGCCCCGTACGGCGTCAGCCCGCGCAGGTCGTCGCGGATCGGCAGATCCTCCAGGCTCGTCACGCCGTCCCTCCCGGGAAGCGGGCCTGGACGGCCTGGCCGTGCGCCGGCAGGTCCTCCACGTTCGCCAGGGTGACCACGTGCGGGGCCACGTCACGCAGCGCGGCCTCGGTGTACTCGATCAGGTGCACCCCGCGCAGGAAGGACTGCACGGACAGCCCCGACGAGTGCCGGGCGCACCCGCCGGTGGGCAGCACGTGGTTGGAGCCCGCGCAGTAGTCGCCGAGCGACACCGGCGACCAGGCGCCCACGAAGATCGCCCCGGCGTTGCGTACGCGCAGCGCCCACTCCCGGGCGTCGACGGTCTGGATCTCCAGGTGCTCGGCCGCGTACGCGTCGACCACCCGCAGCCCTGCCTCCAGGTCGTCGACGAGGACCACGCCGCTCTGCTCACCGGTCAGCGCGGTGCTCACCCGCTCGGCGTGCTTGGTCGCCGGCACCTGCCGGGCCAGCTCCCGCTCGACCGCCTCGACGAGCGCCAGCGACGGGGTGACCAGCACGCTCGCGGCCAGCGGATCGTGCTCGGCCTGGCTGATCAGGTCGGCGGCGACGTGCGCCGGGTCGGCGGTGTCGTCGGCCAGGATGGCGATCTCGGTCGGGCCCGCCTCGGCGTCGATGCCGACCACGCCGCGCAGCAGCCGCTTCGCGGCGGTCACCCAGATGTTGCCGGGGCCGGTGACCAGGTCGACCGGGTCGCACCGCAACTCACCCGCCGGGTCGACCGCCGAGCCGTACGCCAGCATCGCCACGGCCTGGGCGCCGCCGACGGCGTACACCTCGTCGACGCCGAGCAGCGCGCACGCGGCGAGCACCCGGGGGTCGGGCAGGCCACCGTTGTCCTTCTGCGGCGGGCTGACCACCACGAGCGACCGCACCCCGGCCGCCTGGGCCGGCACCACGTTCATCACGACGGTCGACGGGTACATGGCGAGCCCGCCGGGGACGTAGAGACCGACCCGGTCGACCGGCAGCCACCGCTCGGTGACCGTGCCGCCGGGCACCACCTGGGTGACGTGGTCGGTGCGCCGCTGGTCGTCGTGCACCCTGCGGGCGCGGCTGATCGACTCCAGCAGCGCGGCGCGTACGGCCGGGTCGAGCACACCCTCGGCCTCGGTGATCGCCTCGGCGGGCACCCGCAGCACCTGCGGCGAGATGCCGTCGAACCGCTCACTCGCCTCCCGGATCGCCGGGTACCCATGGTCCCGGACCGCCTCCACCAGCGGGCGGATCCGCTCGACGGCCACCGACACGTCGAGCTGGGCACGGGGCAGCAGACGGCGCGGGTCTCCGAGACCGTCGCGCAGGTCGATCCGATTCAGCACCCTTGCGAGTCTAGGCGGCCCGCCCGCAGCTCACCCGAGCCGCCCGCCCGCCGGGACGGTGAGCCGGGCCACGCCCCGCCGGACCGGATTCGTTAGGCTCGACCACGTGACCGCACGGCTGCCTGTGTTCCCGCTCGCAACGGTGCTCTTTCCCGGGTTGGTGCTGCCCCTGCACATCTTCGAGGAGCGGTACCGGGCGCTGGTGCGGCACCTGGTCGACCTGCCCGAGGGCGCGCCGCGCGAGTTCGGCGTGGTGGCCATCCAGGCCGGCTGGGAGGTCGCGCCCACCGGACCGGACGGTCGGCCCACGCCCGGCGTCGGCGAGGTCACCCTGCACGAGGTGGGCTGCACCGCCGAGCTGCGCCAGGTGACCGAGCTCACCGACGGCGGCTTCGACATCGTCACGGTCGGCCGACGCCGGTTCCGCATCGCGCAGGTCGACGAGAGCACCGCGCCCTACCTGACCGCCGAGGTCGAGTGGCTGCCCGAGCCGGCCGGCCCGGACGAGGTCGCCGACGTGCTGGCCGCCCGGGTCATCGCGGTGTTCCGGCAGTACCTGGGCCTGGTCCGCTCCGACCCGGAGGAGATCTCCGAGCAGCTCCCGGAGGACCCGACGGTGCTGTCGCACCTAGTGGCGGCGACGGCGGCGCTGACCGTCGACGACCGGCAGCGGCTCCTGGCGATCGACGACACCGCGGCCCGGCTCCGCGCCGAGCTGCGGCTGCTCAACCGCGAGGCGGCTCTGCTGCGCCAGGTGCGGGCGGTTCCGGTGCCGTTGTCGGAGCTGGCGTCCCCGCCAACGCCCAACTGACCGCCGCGAGGTCGGGCTCCGGCCGCAGCGACGGCCACCGCGACCAGCCGGCCAGCAGGGTGTACGTGATGGCGGCGCCGAACGCCGGCAGCAGCAGGTTGCCGTGCGGCACCGGCAGCACCCCGAGCAGCCAGTCGACACCGCCGGCGCGCAGGTCGGCGGGTTTGGTGAACGCCTGACCGTCGGGGGCGGTAGCCAGCAGCCGGTCGAAGGTACCCAGGCCGACCCGCCGGCCCACCTGCCAGGCCACCGGCGCGGCGGCCAACGCGCCGAGCACCACGGCGAGCAGGCCGACCGGGCCGCGTCTACGCCGCAGCACGTACCAGACGACGAGGGCCGCGAGCACCCCGAAGGCGAGACCGAGCAGGCTGAACCATCCGTCCGCGGCGATCGGCTGCTCCGGCTGCGGCTCGGCGTAGATCGCCCCCTCGGCGGTCTTGAGCACCGGCGTGTCCGGCGCGAGCGCGGCCCAGAGCCATCCGAGGGGCGCGCCCAGCACGGCGAACGCGAGCACGAAGCCCAGCACCGTGGCCACGGCACGCAGCGGACGTCGCGGCTCGTCGGCGCTCAGCTCCGGCGAACTCTGGTACGCCGTCGAGGCACCGACCTCGCCCGGATGGAATCCGCCGTGCGGGATCCCGGCCGGCGGCTCGGCGGTCGGCGGTGTCGCCTCCGACGGCCGGGGCGGCGCGGGTCGATCGGGCTCGTTGACGGGCCGCTCGGGGTCGGGGTTGTCCGGGCTCACCCGATGATCCTCTCAGGCCCGAGGGTGGGCCGGGGCGCCGGTGGCGGCAGAGCAGCTCACCGGGCGAACGGCTCCACCATCATCGCCGCCGCGCGCAGCCACGCCTGCCGGGTCTCCGGCTGGAGCTGGTGGTATTCGATCGACGATCCGGTCTCCAGCGCCGCGTCGTACGGCACCACGGCCACCCCGCGCGTCCGGGTGGCGAAGTGCCGCTCCAGGTCGTCCTGGAGGGCGGACCGCCCCGGCGTGGGGCAGGAGATGAGGGTGACTGCGTTGTCGGCCAGCTCGCTCATGCCCTCCTCGTGCAGCAGGTCGAGCATCCAGTCGGCGCTGAACGCGGCGTCCTCGCGGGGCACGGTGGTCACCACCAGTTGGTCGGCGGCCTGCATGACGGTGCGCCAGTTGGGGCTCTCCACGTTGTTGCCGGTGTCCACGCAGACCACGTCGTGGGTCCGGCGCAGCAGCTCCAGCACCCGCCGGACGGTGAACTGGTCGAGGCGCTGGGCGAAGCGGGGGCTCTCCTCGCCGGCCAGCACGTCGTACGAGCCGTCGGAGGCGTGCCGGAGGAAGTCGTCCAGCCGGTCCAGGAGGGTCGCGCCCTCCAGGATCTCGATCTGGGCCAGCTCGCCGATCAGGTGGCGGATGGTCCGGGCGTGCCGGGCGCTGCCGGCGCGCAGCCCGAGGGTGCCGCGCAGCTCGTTGTCGTCCCAGGCCAGCACACCTCGGCCGCGGACGCTGCCGACCGTGGCGGCGGCCAGGACGGTGGCGGTGGTCTTGTGCACCCCGCCCTTGGGGTTGGCGAACGCGAACACCCGGGGTGTGCCCAGGTCCCGGCGGAGCACGCCGGTGGCCCGTTCCACCTCCTGGTCGACGCCCTGCGGACGCCACTCGATGCGGGCCGGGTAGCCGCGCTCGGCGACCGCCGAGCCGACCGCCGGGGCCGGTGGCGGGACGACCGGCGGTGGCGGTGGCGGGACGACCGGCGGGGCGGGTGGCGGGATCACCGGCGCGGCCGGCGGGACGGGCGGGGACGTCGCGACGGGGTAGCCCGTCTCCGGTTGGTAGCCGGTCTCCAGCAGCGCGTAGCGCGACTCGACCGGCGGGCCACCCTGGCGGTAGCCGTTGTCCAGCAGCGCGTAGCGCGACTCGACGGGCTCGGGCCGCGGCGCCGGCGGCTCGGGTTCGGCCCGGTACGTCGGCTCGGGCCGGTAGTCCGGCTCCGGCCGGTACGTGGGCTCGGCCAGGTAGGTGGGTTCCGAGCGGTAGTCCGGCTCGGACCGGTAGCTGGGCTCGGCCCGATAGTCCGGCTCGACCCGATAGTCCGGCTCAGCCCGGTAGTCCGGCTCGATCCGATAATCCGGCTCGGCCCGGTAGTCCGGCTCCGAGCGGTAGGCGGGCTCGGACCGGTAGGTGGGTTCCCCGCGGTAGTCCGGCTCCGCCCGGTAGGCCGGCTCGGCCCGGTACGCGGGGTCGACCCGGTAGGTCGCCTCGGCCCGGTAGGCGGGCTCCGCGCCGTACGACAGCTCGGCCGGATGCCCGATGGCCGGCGCGCGCCCGGCGTAGCCGTTGGGGGCCGCACGTCGCGGCAGTGGATCCGGTGGTGGCTCCTCGGCCCGCCGGTCGGGTTCGGCCTGCTCGGCGGCCCGGCCGCCCAGCCGGGCGCGGTCCAGCAACGCCCGCCACCGCGGCGCTGGTTCGGCCGGCCGGCCCCAGCCGGTCTCACTGCCCTCCACGGCCCGCCCTCCCAGCACCATCGATCTCCGTCTGACAGGCTACGAAGGAAACACTATTCGGGCCACACCTCAGGACGCACACCGCCCGGCACAGATCATGACGGGCTGGCGGCCGGCGGCCCGACGCCGGTGGCGTCCGGGGAGGTGGTGACGCTCGGCGGGGGCGGCTCGGTCGTCACGACCGGCGACGCCATGGGTGACGGAATCGTGACGACCGGTGCGGGTTCCGACGATTCGCCCATCGACGACAGCGGCTCGGGTGCGGGTCGCGCCGCCTCCGTGGGCCGGCCCGGGCTCGACGTCGGGCTCGGCCCGGTGTCGACAGGCGGGCGGACCACGTCGCGCTGTTCGGGGAGCGGGGGTGTGAAGACCGCGCGGTCCAGCCGGTACACCTCGGGAGCGGGGTCGACGGCCCGTACCGCCGGCCGTGCCGCCACACCCCGCAGCACCTCGGGGGCCGCCCGGACGACCGCGGCGTACACGCAGCCACAACCGTCGCGGTACGCCGCCGCCTCGGCGTCCGCCACCTGCGCGCCGTCGGCGTACCGCGCGCGCAGTTCCCGCTCGTCGACTCCGTCGCCGGTCAGCGCGGCGGCCCGGGCCCGGTAGTCGGCGGCCTCGGTGGCCTTGCGGGAGGCCACCTCCACCATCCCGGCGACGACGTCGTCCGGCACCCGCAGCGCGGGGATCCGGACGATCTCGGTCTGCCGCCCCGGCAGCGGCACCCGCCCGAAGACCGTCGAGACCGGCACGTCGCCGAGCACGTCCGCCAGTCGCTGCGGCGGCAGGTACGCGTCGAGTGTGACGAGCGCGTACGTCCCGTCACCGGTGGCCGGGGTCGTGCTGGACAGCGCGGCCAGGTCCGCCGCCGCCGAGCGCAGGTAGCCGGGGACGGAGTCGCCGTCGGCCACCCCGACCCGGGTCACCTCGCCCACCGTCCGGTCGCCGACCGGTGTGTCGTCGGCGGCCCACACGGCGGTGCCCAGAACCGCCGCCAGGGAGACCAGCGCCGCCCAGGTGAGCACACCGGAGCGCCCCGAGCGGTCACCCAGCCGGGCGACACCCCGGGTCAGCAGCGGCAGCAGCCGTTGGTCCAGCTGCCGCAGCAGGTCGCCGGCGCGCACGGGCGGATCCCCTCGTCGGATCGGTGTCGGGCGGTCGCCGCTCTAGTCACGCAGGATCTGAAGCGCGCGTTCCAGGTCGTCAGGGTAGTCGCTGACGAACCGGACCTCGTCCCCCGAACGGGGGTGCGAAAAGCTCAGTTCGCGAGCGTGCAGCCACTGTCGGGCCAGTCCGAGACGGGCCGAGAGGGTGGGATCGGCACCGTACGTGAGGTCACCCACGCAGGGGTGCCGCAGCGTGGAGAAGTGCACCCGGATCTGGTGGGTCCGGCCGGTCTCCAGCCGCACGTCGACCAGGCTCGCCGCCGGGAACGCCTCCAGGGTGTCGTAGTGGGTGATACTCGGCTTGCCGCCGGAGACCACCGCCCACCGGTAGTCGTGGGTGGGGTGCCTGTCGATCGGCGCGTCGACGGTGCCGCGCAGCGGGTCGAGGTGCCCCTGCACCACGGCGTGGTAGCCCTTGTCCACCTCGCGGTACTTGAAGGCCCGCTTCAACGCCGTGTACGCCTGCTCGCTCTTGGCCACCACCATGATCCCGGTGGTGCCCACGTCGAGGCGGTGCACGACGCCCTGCCGCTCGGCGGCGCCGCTGGTGGAGATGCGGTGCCCGATGGCGGCGAGGGCGCCGATGACTGTCGGCCCGGTCCAGCCGGGGCTGGGGTGCGCGGCCACGCCGACGGGCTTGTCCACCACCACGATGTCGTCGTCGGCGTACACGACCCGCAGGCCGGGCACCGCCTGCGGCACCACGGTCGGCGGGGCGACCGGGGCGGGCAGCGTGACCTCCAGCCACGAGCCGGCCTTGACCTTGTGGGAGTTGGCGCGGACTGCCCCGTCGACGAGCGCGTCCCCGGCGTCGACGAGGGCCGCGGCGGCGGTGCGGGAGAGCCCGAACAGGCGGGACACGGCCTGGTCCAGGCGCATCCCGTCGAGGCCGTCGGGCACGGGAAGGGAACGGTGGTCGCCGCCGGCGGCGAACGCGGAGGTCATGCCCGCTCCCGCTGGTCGGCGGTGGACTCGGCGGAGTCGGCGTCGGTCGGCTCGCCGTCCCGACCGGCCCGCCGGCCGTCGCGCTGACGGCCGGTCAACTCCAGGAGTACGGCCAGCAGCACGCCGCAGACCAGCGAGCTGTCGGCCAGGTTGAACACCGGCCACACCTGGCCGTACGGGTCGAACAGGCTGATCATGTCGACCACGTGGCCGTGGAACGGGGAGGGCGCCCGGAAGATCCGGTCGACGAGGTTGCCGAGCGCGCCGCCGAGCACCAGGCCCAGGGAGATCGCCCAGGGCAGCGAGCGCAGGCGCAGCGCCATCCACACGATCCAGCCGACCACACCGATGGTGATCAGCGGGAAGATCCAGGTGTGGTCCGAGCCGATGCTCCACGCCGCGCCGCTGTTGCGGGTGAGGCTCAGGTAGACCAGGCCGCCGAGCAGCCGGACCGGCTCCCGATCGGTCAGCGCGGCCAGCGCGAGGTGCTTGGTGACCAGGTCGGCCAGCAGGGCCACCAGGGCGACCCCGGTGAGGATCGCGACGGCCCGGGGCCGGGGCTTGCCGCCACCCGGCTCACTGCGGCCGGGCTCGGCGGACGGTGCTGCGGTCATTCGCTCCCCATCGACAGTTTCGGCGGTGATCGCTCACCGTCCCATCGCCGCCGGGGAACGGCCTCAGCGCCGCTCCTCCAGCTGCTTGCACGTCACACACAGGGTGGCCGACGGGAAGGCGGCGAGGCGCTCGACCGGGATCGGGTTGCCGCACCGCTCGCACCAGCCGTAACCACCCTCGTCCAGGCGCTCGAGGGCGCGCTCGACCTGTGTGATCCGTTCCAGGATGCTGTTGGCGAGTGAGATCTCCTGCTCACGCTCGAACGTCTTGGTGCCGGTGTCGGCCTGGTCGTCCCCGGCCGAGTCGGTCAGCCGGTCGCGCTGCAGCTCGGTGATCTCGCTCAGCGTCTGATCGTACTCGGCCCGAAGCTCGTCCCGCCGCGCCGCCAGCGCCGCGCGGATCTTCTCGGTCTCCGCCGCGCTGCGGGTGACCTTGGCCACCGGCTTGCGGCCGGCGGTCCTCGTGTCGGCTGGCTTCGCCATGGGTCGCTCCCTCGGCCGCGGAACCGCGTGGTCCACGGTTCCTGGTCAGGGGGCGCCCACCACGACGTCCCCTATGTACGAAAAGGGGCGCACGGCACCGTTGGCCGCGCACTCCGGAGGTTGGCAAGAATACGGAACGTACAGGCGTCCGACAACGTGCCGCACCGTCGCACCGTGTAAGTGCCCCGAGCCCTGCCTAACTGGGGCAAAGGGAACGCTAGCAGATCAAGCGTCCGACTCGTCCCCGTACTCCCCAAACCATCGGGCCAGCCGACCCCGTCGGCTGACCGCCCGCAACCGCCGTTCGGCGGCGTCACGCACCCCCGCGGTGGCGACGATCAACAGGCTGTCGCCGGTCTTGAGCCGGGTGTCCCGGCCGGGCACGAAACCCACCCCGTCACGCAGCACAAGCGTCACCGACGCCCCCACCGGCAGCCGCAACTCGTCGACGTGCACCCCCGCCAGGCGGGACCCCTGCGGCACCTCGAGCTGGAGCAGGTCGGCCCGCATCCGCTCCAGCGGGGCGGTCTCCACGTGGATCTCGGTGGCCTCGGCCGGCGCCGTGATCCTCAACCGGCGGGCCAGCGACCCCAGCGTCCCGGTCTGCACCAGCGTGAAGATGACCACCAGCACGAAGACCGCGTCGAAGAGCCGTTCCGCGCCCGGCACCCGCTCGGAGAGCGGGATGGTCGCCAGCACGATCGGCACCGCACCGCGCAGCCCGGCCCAGGACAGGAACGCCTGCTCGCGCAGACCCACCCGGAACGGCGCCGCCGACGCCGCCACCGACAACGGTCGCGCCAGCAGCACCAGCGCCAGCCCCGCGACCACCGCCGGCAGCACCGCCGCGTCCAGCCGGCCCGGCGAGACCAGCAACCCGAGCAGCACGAACAGGCCGATCTGCGCGAGCCACGCCAACCCGTCGGCGAAACCGAGGATGGCCCGCCGGTGCGACAGGCGGGCATTGCCCAGCACCACCCCGGCCACGTAGACGGCGAGGAACCCCGACGCGTGCAGCACCGCGCCGGCCGCGTACGCCAACACGGTGATCCCGACCGCCGCGATCGGATAGAGCCCGGCCGCGGGCAGCGCCGCCCGGCGCAGCGCCCACGTCCCGGCCACGCCGACGCCCACGCCCACCGCCGCGCCGACGCCCAGCTCGTAGACGACCAGCCCGGCCTCGTACCACCACGGATGCGCCCAGCCCGAATGGGACAGCAGCACCACCAGCAGCACCACCGGGGCGTCGTTCATGCCCGACTCGGCCTCCAGCGTGGCCACCAGCCGCGGCGGCAGGCGCAGCCGGCGCAGCGTCGCGAAGACCGCCGCCGCGTCGGTGGACGAGAGCACCGCGCCGTAGAGCAACGCCAGCCGCCAGTCCAGACCCAACAGCAGGTGTACGGCGACACCGACGACCAGGATGCTGACCACCACGCCGACCGTGGAGAGCGCCGAGGCCAGCCCGAGCACCGGACGCAGCGTGCTCCACCGGGCGGTCAGGCCGCCCTCGGCGATGATCACGATCAGCGCGCAGAACCCGAGGGTCCGGGTCAACTCGACGTCGTCGAAGCGGATGCCCAGCCCGGCCTCGCCGATCGTCACACCCAACGCCAGGTAGACGAGCAGGCTGGGCACTCCGAGGCGGGTGGAGAGCCGAACCGCCCCGACCGCGACCAGCAACACTCCCGCGCCGAGCAGCAGCGCGATGTCCAGCCCCGGTGTCACCGCTGCCCGGCCCGGACGTTCCTCACTCGACGGATCCGTCGCGCAGCCGGCCGAGCAGACCGGACAGCTCCGGGCCGGGCCGGTCGACGAGGAAGAGCTTGTCCCGGCTGGCCGCGCCGGCCCGCAACGACACCGCCGCCGGTCGTACGCCGAGCGCGCCGGCGAGGGCCCGACGGGCCGCCTCGGTGGCGCGTCCGTCGACCGCCGGCGCGTGCACGGCGATCACCAGGGCCGGGCCGTGCGGTCCGTCGAACCGGCCACCGACCCGGTCGCGGGACGCGCCGGGCTTCACCCGCACCGCCACGGTCAGCGTGTCCTGGGCGGGCACCGGAGGCCGTTTCAGATCGGTCGGACGTCGGCGAGCAGGACGGTGGCCGGCGCGCAGCGCGCGCACGGGGTGAAGCCCAGCTCGACCGCCTCGGCGACCGGCAGGGTCTCCGCCGCCCGGCCGACCAGGTGCGGACAATGGGCGAGGTGGAAGCGGGGCCGACCGTCGACCACCTGCACCGGATCGGGCAGCCGGGCCACCCGGGCCGCCTCGGCGGGGGTGACCGGCTGGGCGGGCGGTTCGCCGGCCAACGCGTGGGCACGAGACGCCTCGTCCGACGACGCCGGACTCACCGGCCGCGACGACGACACGTCGTCGACCGGGGCCACGAACGGGCCGTCCCGGTCGACCGACGCGTCGAACGCGGGGTCGACCGGCGGCTCGGGTGGTTGCCGCCACCCGGTGCCGCCGGAACCGCCAGTCGACGGCGTGTGCTGCACCGGTACGTCCGGCTCGACCAGCGGCGGCCCGTACGCGCTGCCCGACGTGGCCTGACCGGCCGTACGGGGTGCGCCGGCGGTGCGCCGGTCGGTCCGGCCCGGAGCCGCCGTGGCGCGGTTGGCGGCTGCCTGGCGGGCGCCCACCACCAACGCCACGGCGGCCAGCAGACTGGCCGCGATGGAGATGATCAACATGATGCTGGAGCCCCCGGCCAGGCCGAGAACCAGCAGCACCACCGCGACGAGGATGAGCAGGAGACTCGCGACTATCACGGCTCACCCCCGCCGCTTCGTACCGTCCGAACGGGGCCGGCGACCGTCACCATTGGCGGACAGCGATCGCCGGCCGGTGCTCAGCGTCCGGCTTCGAGGGCGCCGGAGCGCCCGCCGCCGTACGATCCGGCGAGCCCCGCGGCGGCCAGCCCGTTGCCACCGGCGACCCGGCCCGCCTCGGAGCGGGTCATCTCCGCCTCGAGGCCCTGGCCGCGACCGTCGAGGTCCCGCAGCTGGCTCTCCAGGTACGCCTTGAGCCGGGTGCGGTACTCGCGCTCGAACTGCTTGAGCTCCTCGATGTGCTTCTGCAGGGCCGTGCGCTTGGCGTCCAGGCCGCCCATGGCCTCCTGGTGCCGCTGGCGGGCGTCCCGCTCCAGGGCGTCGGCCTTCGCGCGAGCCTCGCGGGTCACCTCCTCGGCCTTGCTGCGCGCCTCGGAGAGCAGCTGGTCGGCCTCGCGCCGGGCGTCGGACACGTGGTCGTCGGCGGTGCGCTGGGCCATCATGAGAACCCGCAGCGCCTGCTGCTCGCCGTCACCGGTGACGCCGCCGGCCGGGCCGCCGGTCGCGCGGACCTGCTCCAGCTCGGCCTGCATCGCGCGGGCGGCCTGCTCGGCCGCCGACTTGTCGCGCTGCACCCGGTCCAGTTGGGCCTTGACGTCATTGAGCTCCGCCGCCAGTCGGGCGTCGCCGCCGGGGCCGGCGGGGGCACCGCCACGGCCGCCGCGCTCCACCTGGGCGCGCAGCTCGTTGTTCTCCTCGATGAGACGGGCGAGCTCGCGCTCGACCTCGTCCAGGAAGGCGTCGACCTCCTCCTCGTCGTACCCCCGTTTGCCGATCGGCGGCTTTTTGAAGGCGACGTTGTGGACGTCGGCCGGGGTCAGCGGCATCGAAACTCCTCGGGTCAGTTGCGGCCGCGAAAGCGCGTCGGTCATCAGGCAGATGCCCTGATCGACGGCCCTAACACGAACTCCATCAGCACGAACAGGATAACCAGGAGCACAAGGGAGGCCAGGTCGATGCTCACGGTACCAATTCGCAGCGGAGGGATCACACGCCTCAACGCGTTGAGAGGGGGATCAGTGACGCTCCACACGGATTCCAATCCGGCTGCCGCTCCGCGCCCCGGCTGCCACCGGCGGCCGTACTGCAGGACGGCGCTCAACACGAACCGGGACAGAAGAAGCAGCAGGAAGACATAAAGGATCAGATACAACACTTGCAGCAAGATCGACAACACGGTCAGCGACGTCCCTCGGGTCGGGCGGGATCAACTCAGACTGAAAAAACCGCCCTCAGCGATCTTGGCCTTGTCCTCAGCGGTGACCTGGACATTGGCCGGTGAGAGCAGGAACACCCGATTGGTCACGCGCTCGATCGTACCGCGCAGCCCGAACGCCAGACCGGCGGCGAAGTCCACCAGACGGCGGGCGTCGGCCTCGTCCATCTCGGTGAGGTTGATGATCACCGGGACGCCGTCGCGGAAGTGCTCACCGATGGTGCGCGCCTCACGGTAGGTGGTCGGGTGCAGCGTGGTGATCTGGTAGCGCTGCTCCTCCTCCGGCGCCACCCGCTCACGCGGCGCGGCCTGCGGCGCGAGGGCCAGATTGTCCCGGGTGTGGTAGGTCAGCGCGCCGGACGTCTCGCCGCTCGACGACCGGGTGATCGACCGCACGCTGGACCGCTCGACCCGCTCCGGACGCTCACCGTCGCCACGGTCGGACTCGCTGACACGCCCGTTCGACCGCTCGGAGAGCCGACCCCGCTCACTGACCCGCGGCCGGGGAGCCGGCGGCTCCTCGGTGTCGTCGTCGTCCTCGTCGGCGAACTCCTCGGCGTACCGGCTCTGCCGGTACCGCGAGTCACGGTAGCCACCCTTGTCGTAGCCACCGTCGTCGTAGGCCCGCTCGTCGTCTTCCTCGACCAGACCGAGCCAGACCCCCGCCTTGCGCAGTGCACCCATCCCGCGCCCTTCCGTCCGCCGTGCGGCACGCGCCCCCGTGCCATGTCGCCCGTCGCGAGTGGACAACCATGCCCATCGGACCGGAACGGCAATCCCCTGGCACGCGATTCGCGTCGCATGCCACGACCCCCCGACAAGGAGACGCCGCTCCTGAAACAACACTGATGTAATTTGCATGTCTTGCGGTCAGGCTACCGCAGCGTGGGGCGCATTCCGAGCAACGCGCTACCGACGCGGACATGTGTCGCGCCGTACCGGATCGCGATTTCCAGGTCTCCGCTCATTCCCGCGGACAGGGCGCTCGCTCCCGGATGGAGGGTCCGGAACGCCTCCGCCACCTCGGCCAGCCGCTCGAAGGCCCGCTCCGGAGCCCAGCCCAGCGGCGCCACCGCCATCAGACCGGCGAGCCGCAACGACGGCGCGGCGGCCACCGCCTCGGCCACCGGCTCCAGCCCGCTGCCCGGATCGGCCGAACCGGGCAGCGCCCCACCCCGGGCCGGATCGCCGTCGATGCTGACCTGCACCAGAGCCTCCAGCGGCCGCTCCCGGTCCGCGGCTGCGGTGCCCAGCGCCCGGGCCAGCCGGACGCTGTCCACGGAATGCACCACGTCGGCGTAGCGGACCACCGAGCGGGCCTTGTTGCGCTGCAGCTGGCCGATGAAGTGCCACCGGGGTGTCACCCCGGCCGCGGCCACCTCGGCGGCCTTGCCGGCGGCCTCCTGGTCGCGGTTCTCCCCCACGTCGGTCACCCCGAGCCCGGCCAGCGCCAGCACGTCGCCGGCCGGGTAGGTCTTGGTCACCGCGATCATCGTGACCTCGGCGACGTCCCGGCCGGCGTCGGCGCAGGCACCGGCGATCCGTGCCCGGACCTGGTCCAGGCCGGCCGCGATTTCGGCGCGCCGGTCCGGTCGTACCGTGGCTGAACTGTCGGTCATCGGCGCGGCTCAGGACCCGTTCTTGAGGAAGTCGGGCACGTCCACGTCGTCGAAGAGCACCCGCCGCGGCGACTGGGTCGGCGCCGGCATGGTGGTCGGCGGCGCGACCGGGGCGCTCTGCGGCGCCGGCTGGTTCGTGTTCGTCTTGCGCGCCGGCTCGGCCGCCTTGTACGCGGGAGTACCCCCGTCGAAGCCGGCCGCGATGACCGTCACCCGCACCTCGTCACCGAGCGCGTCGTCGATCACCGCACCGAAGATGATGTTGGCGTCCGGGTGGGCCGCGTCGGTGACCAGCTGCGCCGCGTCGTTGATCTCGAACAGACCCAGGTCGGAACCGCCGGCGATGGAGAGCAGCACACCGCGCGCGCCGTCCATGCTCTGCTCCAGCAGCGGGCTGGAGATGGCGGCCTCGGCGGCCTCCACCGCGCGGTTCTCGCCGCGGGCGCTGCCGATGCCCATCAACGCGCTGCCGGCGCCGCTCATCACGCTCTTGACGTCGGCGAAGTCCAGGTTGATCAGACCCGGGGTCGTGATCAGGTCGGTGATGCCCTGCACACCGGAGAGCAGCACCTGGTCGGCCGTGCGGAACGCGTCCATCATGCTGATGTTGCGGTCGCCCAGCGCCAGCAGCCGGTCGTTCGGGATGACGATCAGGGTGTCGCACTGGTTGCGCAGTTCGTCTATCCCCGACTCGGCCTGCACCTGCCGGCGCTTGCCCTCGAAGGAGAACGGCCGGGTCACCACGCCGATGGTCAGCGCGCCGAGCTTGCGGGCGATGTTCGCCACCACGGGCGCGCCGCCGGTCCCGGTGCCGCCACCCTCACCGCAGGTCACGAAGACCATGTCGGCGCCCTTGAGCACCTCCTCGATCTCGTCGCGGTGATCCTCGGCGGCGTTCTTGCCGACGTCCGGGTTGGCGCCCGCGCCCAGTCCACGGGTCAACTCACGACCGACGTCGAGCTTGACGTCGGCGTCACTCATCAGCAGCGCCTGGGCATCGGTGTTGATCGCGATGAACTCGACGCCCTTGAGCCCAACCTCGATCATCCGGTTGACGGCGTTGACGCCGCCGCCCCCGATGCCGACGACCTTGATGACCGCCAGGTAGTTGTGCGGAGGTGTCATCTCCGGTCCTTTCCGTTCGAGATTGGCTTCGGCCGACCGGTACGGCGTGGCCAGACCAGCGGCCGACGACAGCTGTCACCAGCGAGGATCAGAGGTGAACCCTCACCCTCTACTAGAGGCTTACAGTTATGTCAACCACTGAACCTCTTCGGGGCAACGTAAGCGCCGCCGCGCGATGAGCCAAGGACCCGACCGGCGTGTCGCCGGCCGGAGCGCGACTCGTCACGTCCGGCGCACCCTCCCCGGTCAGCGGAAGGTCACCACGTCCGGCGCACTCACGTCGATCCGGTCGGTCTCCTCACCGAGCAGCGCCGTGGCCACCCGGGCCTTGTCCGTACCCCGGCTCGCGTCACCCCAGACGACCGTCCGGTCCCCGCGCAGTCGCAGGCTGATCCGGGCCAGCCCCTCCACGTTCACGTCCACCAGCTCGGCGCGCAGCTGCGGGGTCAACGCGACGAGCACCTCCAGCGCGGCGCGGGTGTCCGGGTCGTCGCCGGCCGGCCGCGCCACCGTGACCAGCGGCAGCCCGGCGGGCCGTCGGGCCACCGTCCGGAACGCCACCCCGCTGCGGTCGATCAGCGTGAACGCCTCACCCTGGGGCACCGCCGCCACCGGCGTCCGTTCGGTCACCCGGACCACCAACGCCCCCGGCCAGTCCCGGGACACCGTCGCCCGCTCCACCGGCGCCAGCTCACCGACCCGACGGGCCGCGGCGGCCAGATCCACCCGGGCCAGCGGCACCCCGTCGGCGACACCCACCGCGTCGCGCACCTGCACCGGGGTGACCAGACCGGCACCCTCCACCCGCACCTCACGCACGCCGAACAACCCGGTGCCCAGCACCGTCCACGCGACCAGGCCGGCCACCGCCAGCACCCCGGCGGCCACCGCCCACGGCAGGGCGGCACGCATCCGGCGCTGTCGGGCACGGGCCATGAACCGGCGGGTCGACGGCGGCACCGCGTCACTGCTCGCCCGGACGAGCTGCCACCGGCGTACCGGTCCACGGCGGGGCGCGCCGCCCTCGGCAGCGCTGGTCCGTCCTCGGGCCGGGCCGGGGCTCATCCGGCCGTGGGCGCCGCGCCGTCCGGAGCGGCGGTGCCCCCCAGGGCCGCACCGTCGCCGCCGGCCGTGGCGCCACCGGCCACCGGCTCGCCGACGGCCGGGGTGGTCGCCACCGGGTCGACCGTCGCGGTCGAGCCGGCGCCGGCGGTACGCGCCAGCAGACCGGCCAGCAGCTCGTCGCCCATCAGCGAGATCGGCGGAGCGCCCATGGTCACCACGACGTCCCCGGGGCGGGCTCGACGGACCACCTCGACCGGCGCCGCCTCCCACGAGTCCACGAAGATCTTCCGCTCGGCGGGCAGCGCCACCGCCTCGATCAACGCCGCCGAACCCTCGCCGGGCTGGCGCAGCTCACCCGGCCCGAAGACCTCGAGCAGCACCACCTCGTCGGCGATGGCCAGCGCCTCGGCGATCTCGGCCTGCGAGTCGCGGGTCCGGTACAGCCGGTAGGGCTGGAAGACGACGATGAGTCGCCCGTCCCCGGCCACCTCGCGCAGCGTCTGCAACGCCAGGGTCATCGAGGTCGGGTGGTACGCGTACTCGTCGTAGACCAGCACGCCGTCCGCGACACCCTTGCGTTCGAAGCGCCGCCGCACGCCCGGGAACACCGCCAGCGCGGCCTCCGCCGCCTCCAGCGGCAGATCCAGCAGGTACGTGGCGAGCACGGCGGACGCGCTGTTGAGGCCCATGTGCCGCCCCGGCACCGGCAGCCGGAACTCGCCGAGCGACCGACCGTCGATCGTGGCCAGGTAGCGCACCCCACGCGACGAGGAGGAGATCTCGCTCAGCCGCAGGTCGGCGTCGGCCGCCTCGCCGTACGTGTGGACCCGCCGGCCCTCGGCGCGCAGCGTCTCGGCCAGCCGGCGACCACCCGGGTCGTCGGCGCAGGTGATGATGAACCCCTCCGGGTCGGTGAGGCGGGCGAACTCGACGAACGCGGCCTCCAGCGTCGCGTAGTCGCCGTAGGTGTTCAGGTGGTCCGCCTCGACGTTCGTGATGATCGAGACGAACGGGCGGTAGATGAGGAACGAGCGGTCGCTCTCGTCCGCCTCGACCACGAAGTACTCGCCGGTGCCGTGGTGGGCGCCCGAGCCGACCTCGGAGATCTCCCCGCCGATCACGAAGGACGGGTCCACACCGGCCTGCTGGAGCACCATCGTCACCATCGAGGTGGTGGTGGTCTTGCCGTGGGTGCCGGCGACAGCGATCGCCCGGCGGCCGGTCATCGCCGCCGCGAGCGCCTCCGAGCGGTGCAGCACCCGCAGGCCACGCCGACGCGCCTCGACCAGTTCCAGGTGGTCCTGCGGGATGGCCGACGAGTAGACCACTGTGTCCACACCGTCGAGGTTCGTCGCCTCGTGGCTGAGGTAGATGGTGCCGCCGAGCGCCCGCAGACCCGCGAGCGAGGGCCACTCGCGCAGGTCGCTGCCGGAGACCCGGATGCCCCGGGTGAGCAGCAGTCGGGCCACGCCGAGCATGCCCACCCCGCCCACGCCGATCAGGTGGACGGCGCCCAGGTCCTCGGCGGTCAGCGTGCCGGCCGGGGTGAACTGCGCGGTCATCGGGCCACCGCCGCGAGCACGAAGGACCGCAGCGCCTCGTCACCGTCGCGCCGCCCGTACGCGGCCGCCGCCGCGCCCATCGCGTACAGCCGCTGCGGGTCACGGATCAGCGGGATGACGGTGCGCTCCAACCAGTCCGGCGTGAGTTCGGCGTCGTCGACGAGCACCCCACCGCCGGCCTCGACCACGGGCAGCGCGTTGCGCTTCTGCTCCTGGTTGCTGTGCGGGTACGGCACGAAGATCGTGGGCAGCCCGATCGCGGACACCTCGGCGACGGTCATCGCCCCGCCCCGGGCCAGCATCAGGTCGGCGGCGGCGTAGCCCAGCTCCATGTCGGACAGGTAGGGCAGCGTCACGTACGGCACCGGCAGGTCGGTGGGGATCGGCACCGGCTCGTTGCGGGCACCCATCACGTGCAGCACCTGCACGCCGTTGCGGGCCAGTTCCTTGGCCGCACCGGAGACCGCCAGGTTGATCGAGCGGGCACCCGACGAGCCGCCGGCGACGAAGAGCACCGGCAGGTCGGGGCGAAGCCCGAAGTGGGCGCGGGCGGCGTTGCGCAGCGCGTACCGGTCGAGCGTGGCGATGCTGCGACGCAGCGGCACGCCGACGACCGTGGCGTCGCGCAGCGCCTCGGCCTGGCTCGGCTGGTGCGGGAAGCCGACGGCGATGTTCTTGGTGAACTTCATGCCGAGGCGGTTGGCCACGCCCGGCGGCACGTTCACCTCGTGGATCACCATGGGCAGTTCCCGACGCCACGCGGCCAGGTAGGCCGGCACCGAGACGTACCCGCCGAAGCCGACCACCGCTTCGGCGCGCACCTCGTCGATCACCTTGCCCGCGGCGCGGGCCGCGGTCCACATCCGCCCCGGGGTACGCACCAGGTTCATGTTGACCGACCGGGGCAGCTGGTACGCCGGGATCTGCCGCAGGTCGTAGCCCTGCGGCGGGATCAGCTCGTTCTCCATGCCCTTGGGTGTGCCGAGGCAGGTGATCCGGACGCCGGGGTCGTGTCGGCGCAGGCAGTCGGCGAAGGCGAGCAGCGGGTAGATGTGCCCCCCGGTGCCACCTCCCGCGAGCACCACCGAACGCAGCGGACCCATCAGCGTCTCCTCTCGCTCGCCGTACCCCCGCGAGCCCGGTCCTGCCGGACGCCGCGCGGTGCGGCCTGGTCGTCCTTCCGCCGCTCCCGCGACCGGGGCACGGGCCCTCGGGCCGCGGGCGGCGACGCCGGGCGGCGACGCCGGCCGGGAAGCGGCGGTAACGGGGCCCAGAGTAGTCGGACCCACCGGGCCGGCGGACGGGCATGCAGTGCTCTGGCCGCATCGGGTTCGGCGCGGGCGAAGGATGCCAGCATGCCGATCGCGGCCAGCGTCACGACCAGGGCACTTCCGCCGTCGGAGATGAACGGCAGCGGCAGGCCGGTGATCGGCAGCAGCCCGACCACCCCACCAATGTTGATCACGGCCTGGCTGACCAGCCAGGTGGTGACCGCGGCGGCGGCGAGCCGCCGGAACGGGTCGTCGACCCGCCGGGCGATCCGCAGCCCGGTGTACGCGAGGACGGCGAAGAGGGCGAGCACCACGGCGCAGCCGATCACGCCCAGCTCCTCGGCGATGATCGCGAAGATGAAGTCGTTGTGCGCCTCGGGCAGCCAGTCCCACTTGAGGCTGCCCTTGCCCAGCCCGACGCCGAACCAGCCGCCGTGTTCGATGGCGAGCCGACCCTGGTAGAGCTGGAGGCAGCCGTCGAGCTTGCACTCCTGCGGGTCGGGCGGGTTGATGAACGACGTGAGCCGCGCCAGCCGGTAGTTTTCCGCGCCGCGCTCGCCGGAGCCGGCACCGAGCGAGGCGACCGCGATGAGCAGGCCGACGCCGAGCAGGCCGACCACGATCAGCGCGCCGAACACCCGCGCCCGTACGCCGGCGGCCCAGAGCAGGCCGACCACCAGGGCCAACAGGCAGAGCATGGTGCCGGTGTCGTTGTAGCCGACCAGGACGAAGAGCAGGCCCATCACCGGGAAGAGCGGCGTGGCCAGCTCCCGCCACCAGCCCAGCGCGGCGCCCTTGCGGGCGATCACGTGCGCGCCCCACAGCACCAGCGCGAACTTGGCCAGCTCGGACGGCTGCACCTGCGTCCCGCCGATGAAGAGCCAGTTCAGCCGCGCCTCGATCGGTCCGAACCCGACCGACCGCTGGCGGGTGAGCCGGCCGTATGCCACCAGCAGGTTGAGCACCAGCAGCAGCGCCACCGCGGTGAACAGCAGCGGCCGGCCCAGGGACCGGTAGGTGCTGGCGGGCAGCCGCTGGCAGATCCAGAACGCCCCGATGCCGATCACCGCGAAGATGGCCTGCTTGGTCAGCGAGGCGGACGCGTTGCCGTCCACGGCGTAGTCCTTCACGCTGGTCGCCGAGAAGACCATGGTCAACCCGATGAGCAGCAGCAGACCGGCGCTGGACAGCAGCAGGTAGTAGGAGGCCAGCGGACGGTCCAGCAGGCCCCGTAGCGCCGCCAACCCGCCGGCCGCGTCGAACCCGCGCAGCGGCTCCCCGCCCGGCGTGTCCGGTGCCGGGGCACGCCGCGCGGCCCCCGGTTCCGGGCCGCGCGCGTCGTCCGGCGGTGCGCCGGCCTCAGCGGTCCGTGCCCCGCCCGGTGCCCGTCGCGGTCGCCCGCCCGTCCTGTCCTCAGTACCGAGTTCCTCCCCCACCCGGACATCATCACCGCTGGACGCGCCCGAGAGCCCGACAACGCCCCACCGGGCGTGTCGGCCCCCTCCCCGCACGATCTTGCACTTCCTGCCCGGACAGAAGCCACAGAACAGGGCACTCCGGGGTCCGAAACCGCAAGATCGCGCGGGGTTCGGGGTGGGGGGGTCAGGTCATGTTGGCGAGGAACTCGCTGTAGAACAGGCCCAGGGCGATGGCCACGCCGATGCCGGCGATGATCCAGAAGCGGACCACGATGTTGACCTCGCTCCAGCCGGCCAGTTCGAAGTGGTGCTGGAGCGGCGACATCCGGAACACGCGCTTGCCGGTGGTACGGAAGGAGATGATCTGGATCACCACGGACATCGTGATGATCACGAAGAGTCCGCCGATGATCGGCAGCAGCAGGATGGTGCGGGTCGACATCGCCATGCCGGCGATCAGACCGCCGAGGCCCAGCGCCCCGGTGTCACCCATGAAGATCCGCGCCGGCGAGGTGTTCCACCACAGGAAGCCCACGCAGGCCCCGGCCGCGGCCCCGGCGATCAACGCGATCTCCAACGGGTCGCGCACCGCGTAGCAGTAGTCCTGGGTGTAGCTCGGGTCGGCGCACCAGTGCCGGTACTGCCAGAACGCGATCAACGCGTACGCGGCGAGCACCATCACCGACGCGCCGGTGGCCAGACCGTCCAGACCGTCGGTGAGGTTGACGCCGTTCGTCGCGGCCATCACCACGAAGATGAAGATGATCACCGCGCCGATCTTGCTGACCTCCAGGGCGTCGATGTCCCGGATGAAGCTCAACGTGGTGCTGCCGACCGTCTCGGTGTTGGTCTTCGCGCCCGTCGCGTCGGTCATCGTGCTCGGGAAGTACAGCGCGACCACGCCGAAGACCGCGCCCACCAGGATCTGGCCGAGCAGCTTGCCGCGCTTGTTCAGACCGGCGCTGTTGCGCTTGCGCACCTTGAGGAAGTCGTCGAGGAAGCCAACCGCGCCGGAGAAGACCATCAGCCCCAGCAGCACCAGCGCGGTGATGGTCGGCTCCACCTGCGCGATCTGCGCGTCCGGCAGCGTGGTCAGCGCCAGGTGGCCGGCCACGTACGCGATCACCGTTGCCAGGATGAAGACCACGCCGCCCATCGTGGGCGTGCCCTTCTTGCCCTGGTGCATGGCGGGGCCGTCGGACCGGATCGGCTGGCCTGCCTTGAGCCGGGTGAACACCTTGATCGCGATCGGGGTGCAGAACAGCGAGACGACGAAGGCCACCCCGATGGCGACGATGATGGCCCTCATCGACTCGCCTCCCCGGCGGTGTCGGCGCGCAGGGCGTCGGCCACCTCCCAGGTCCGGTAGCGGGAGCCCTTGACCAGGACGACATCCCCCGGTCGTAGTTCGCCCCGCAGCACCTCGACGGCCGCCGCCTGATCGGTGAGCAGCACCGACTCTCCTCCCCAGTCACCTACTGATGTGGCGCCCTCGTGGATCGGCGCCGCCGGCTCGCCCACCACGAGCACCCGGTCCACGCCCAACTCGGCCGCGAGGCGGCCGGTCTGCGCGTGGCCCTCGGACTCGAACGGGCCCAGCTCGGCCATGTAACCGAGCACCGCGACGGTACGCCGGCCCCGACCGATGCTGACCAGCGCCCGCAGCGCCACCGCCATCGAGGCCGGGTTGGCGTTGTACGAGTCGTCGATCACGGTCACCCCGTCGGGACGGTCGAAGACGTCCATCCGTCGCGTGGAGACCAGCTTCAACTCGCCGAGGGCCGGGGCCAGCTCGGCCAGCGGCATGCCCAGCTCGCGCGCCACCGCCGCCGCCGCGAGGGTGTTGCCGACCTGGTGCCGGCCCGTCACCCCGAGCCGCACCGGGGCGCGGCCCTCCGGCACGACGAGGGTGTACGACGCGCGCCCCCGCTCGTCGAGCGTGACGTCCTCGGCCCGTACGTCCGCGTCGGGCGCCTCGCCGTAGCGGACCACCCGGGCGCGCGTACGGCTCGCCATCGCGTCCACCCGCGGGTCGTCGGCGTTGAGCACGGCCAGCCCGTCCGGTGGCAGCGCCTCGACCAGCTCGCCCTTGGCCTGGGCGATGGCCTCCTGCGACCCGAACTCGCCGATGTGCGACGTGCCGACGTTGAGCACCACGGAGATCCGGGGCGGCACCAGCTCGCACAGGTAGCGCACGTGCCCGATCCCCCGGGCGCCCTTCTCCATCACCAGGTAGCGGGTGTCCGGTCCGGCCCGCAGCGCCGTGTACGGGTGGCCCAGCTCGTTGTTGAACGAGCCGGGCGGCGCCACGGTCGTGCCGAGTCGGGCGGTGAGCTGACCGATCAGGTCCTTGGTGGTGGTCTTGCCGGACGAGCCGGTCACGCCGACCACGGTCAGCTCGGGCAGCCGGTCCACGGCCGCGCGGGCGAGCCGACCCATGGCGGCCAGCGCGTCGTCGACGAGCACCATCGGCACGCCTGGCACCTCTCGGCTGCCGAGCACGGCCACCGCGCCGGCCTGGACCGCCGTCGCCGCGTAGTCGTGCCCGTCGACCTTCTCACCGGGGAACGCCACGAAGAGCGACCCGGGGCCCACCTTGCGCGAGTCGAACTCGACGGTGCCGGTGACGGTGGCCGCCGGGTCGGCGGCGACGAGCCGCCCGTCGACCGCCGCGGCCACCTCGGCCAGGCTCAGCGCGATCACCGCTGGCCCGCCAGATCCCCGAACCGGGCCCGCAGCGCGTCGGCCAGCTCCGTGCTGTCGTCGAAGGGGTACACCTCGCCCGCCACCTCCTGGCCACGTTCGTGGCCTTTGCCGAGCAGCGCGATGACGTCGCCCGGCTCGGCGAGCCGGACCGCCTCGTCGATCGCCGCCCGGCGACCGGCCACCTCGATGATCCGGGCGGCCGCGCCGGCCCGGTACGCCCCGGCGAGCACCTCGGCGCGGATCTCCGCCGGGTCCTCGGTACGCGGGTTGTCGTCGGTCACCAGCACCACGTCGGCCCCCTGCGCGGCGGCGGCGCCCATCACCGGCCGTTTGCCCCGGTCCCGGTCCCCGCCGGCGCCGATCACGCAGATCAACCGGCCGGCGCTGAACTCCCGCAGCGCGGCGAGCGCGGCCACGATGGCGTCCGACTTGTGCGCGTAGTCGACCACCCCGCGTACCGGCGCGGCGACGTCGACGAGCTGCAACCGGCCGGGCACCCCACCGCAGGCGGCCACGCCGTCGGCCGCGGTCGCCGGGTCCACACCGACGGCGACGAGCATGGCGATGGCCAGCAGCGCGTTCGCCACGTTGTGCCGACCCGGCAACGCCACCCCGGCGGGCACGACCACGCCGTCCGGGCCGTGCGCGGTGAACCGCTGCGCGTACCCCTCGCCGCCGACACCGTCGGCCCACCACGTCGCGGCCGCGTCCCCGGCCGCCGAGTAGGTGACAGTCGCCGGCTTGTACAGCGGCTTGAGGGCCGGATCGTCGTGGTTGAGCACCTCCACCGCACACCGGCCGTCGAAGAGCTGCGCCTTCGCGGCGAAGTAGTCGGCGCTGTCGGCGTGGAAGTCCAGGTGGTCGGAGCCGAAGTTGGTGTAGCCGCCCACGTCGAACCGGACACCACCCACCCGGCCCATCGCCAGGGCGTGACTGGAGACCTCCATGACCACGGCGGTCACCCCCCGCTCGCGGGCGGTCGCCAGCATGGCGTGCAGGTCGGTGGCCTCCGGGGTGGTCCGGACACTGTCGATCACCAGGTCGCCGAGGCGGGTCTCCACGGTGCCGATCAGGCCGGTGGTGTGCCCTGCGGCCCGCAGCCCCGACTCGACCAGGTACGCGGTGGACGTCTTGCCGGCCGTGCCGGTCACCCCGATCACCGTCAGGCCGGCGGTCGGGTCGCCGTAGACGGCCGAGGCCAGCTCACCGAGGACCGCGCGCGGGTCGGGCACCACAAGGGTGGGCAGGCCCGTCCCGGCGGCCAGCTCCGCGCCGGCCGCGTCGGTCAGCAGCGCGACCGCGCCCGCCTCGGCGGCCCCGGCGGCGAACTCCGCGCCGTGCCGGCGGGCGCCGGGCAGCGCCGCGTACAGGTCGCCGGGGCGGACCTCCTGGCTGGCGTGGGTCGCCCCGGTGACGAGCACGTCGGCGGTGTCCGCCGGCAGGTCGACGGCGAGCCGGACGGCGAGATCACCGAGCCGTACTCCGGTCACGGTACGTGGACGTGGATTGCCGGGCACGGCGTCAGACCCTACCCGGTCGTCCGGTTCCGGCCGCACAGCCGCCCCGGTGGTTCGTCGGCACTCACCGATGATGTCCCGCCGTCGCTGCTCAGCGCGGATAGACCACGAACTTCGGCTTCGAAGCACCGTTCGAGGGCGGTACGCGGTAGTGACGCAGCGTGAACTGCATCATGTCGCGGAACGCCGGGCCGGTGATCGCGGCTCCCCCGCCGCCGGGCGCGTACACGAACACCGCGATGACGTACCGGGGCTTCTCCGCCGGGGCCATGCCGATGAAGGAGGACACCTCGCCCGGCTGCTTCTTGCCGTCCACCAACCGCCAACCGGTGCCGGTCTTGCCGGCGATCCGGTAGCCGGGTACGGCGGCGGTGACCCCGGTGGCGCCGTCGACGGTGGTGACGGCCTCCAGCATGGTGCGCAGGGCCGCCGCGTTCTGCGGGCTGAGCACCGAGCGGGTCACCGGCGCCGGTGCGGGGGTGCGCTTGCCGTCCGGGCCGATCACCTCCTTGACCAGGTGCGGCTGCACGTACGTGCCGTCGTTGGCGATGGCGGCGTACGCGGCGGCCATCTGCAACGGTGTGGCGTCGACGCTGTGCCCGATCGGCACCGACCCGCGCGACGAATCGCTCCACTCCTCGGCCGGCAGCAGCCGGCCGCTGGCCTCCCCGGGCAGACCTTCCCCGGTGGGCTGGCCGAGCCCGAACCGCTTCTGGTAGTCGATCAGCCGGTCCGGGCCGAGCCGGTCGGCGACGGTGATGGCGCCGACGTTCGACGAGTACGCGAGCATCCCCGGGATGCTCATCCGCCTGCCGTTGGCCGGATGGGTGTCGGGGAACCAGGTGTCGCCCTTCTTGATGGCGTTGGCGACGGGGAACGTGGTGTCCGGCGTGATCACGCCCTCCTGCAGCGCCGCGCCGTAGGTGATCGCCTTGTGCACCGAGCCGGGGTCGACCACGAAGCTCGTCGCGGCGTCCTCCCGGGCGACCGGGTCGCTCGGCAGCGGCTTCGCCGCGTTGTACGTGGGGTCGCTGGCCTGGGACAGGACCTCCCCGGTCGGCACGTCGATGATCACCGCCGCGGCGGTGGCGCCGCGCTGCTGGGCCATCGCCGTGCTGAGGATCTGCTGCGTCTTGAACTGCAGGTCACGGTCGACGGTGAGCCTCAACGAGCTGCCCGGCTTGGCCGGGGTGGTCTTGCTGTACCCGCCCGGGATCGGCGCGGCGAGGTCGCCGAGGCCGGCCTCGTACACCCGCCGGCCGTCCTGCCCGGCGAGCAGCTCGTCGTAGCGGGCCTCCAGCCCCTCCAGCCCGTCCATGTCCTGGCTGGTGAAACCGATCAGGTTGGCCGCCAGGTCGCCGCCGGGCACCTCCCGGCGCTCGTCCCGGTGCACCCCGATGCCGGGCAGCTCCAGCGCCTGCACCCGCTTGGCGGCCGGGATCTCCACCCCCCGGGCCAGGTACTCGAAGCGGGACAGTTTGCCGTTCTCCAGCTTGCGGGGCCGCATCAGCTCGGCGAGCTTCGACGCCGGGATGCCGAGCAGCGGGGACAGCGCCTTCGCGGTGGCGCCGGCGTCCTCGATCTCGGTCGGGTCGGCGAACACGTACCGCGCCTCGACGCTGTGGGCCAGTTCGGCGCCCGTCCGGTCGTAGATCGCGCCGCGCGGGGCGGGCAGCTCGACCGTGCGGGTCCGATCGGCGACGCCACCGCCGGCGTACGCCGGGGTGTCGACGGCCTGGAGGAACACCAGCCGCACGCCGATGACGGCGAACAGCGCCAGGGTGAGCGCGGTGCCCAGCCGCAGCCGCAGTCGCGGGTCGGCGAGCTTCGGCGGACGCGGCGGCTTGCGCGACGGCCGGCGGGCCGCCGGCCGGTCGGCGCGCCGGGGCGCGCGCGGGGTGGTGCGGCGCCGCGGCGGCGGCTCGTCGCCCGCCGGACCTCGTGGGTTGCGCGGCGCGACGGTCCGCACGACCCCGCCGCGACCGGCCGCCGGCGCGTCCCGCCGGGCGGCCCGTGCGGCGGCGGCCCGGCCACCGTCGAGCACCTGCAACGCCGGCCGGAACGGGTCGCCCGAGCGGGTGCTGCGGGGGGTACGCCGCTGCTCGGCGCCGCGCACCGGCACGCCGCGCTCCTCGCGGACCGTCCGACCCCGAGGGGTGTACGCCCGAGCGCCGGAGATGCCGCCGATGCCCGGCTCGTCGGCACGCGACTCACCGTCGGCGGGCCCGGTGTCACGCGAAGAACCGCGCCGGGACCCCGTGGGGTTCCGGCGCGGCTCGTCCGACCTCGGTGGCACGGTCAGCCTCCCGCGCCCTGGCTGGTCACCGACGGCTGGCCGGTCGCCGGCTTCGGCACGCCCAGCGGCAGCTTGCCGTCCGGCAGCCGGACGTACCCCGGCTCCCCGGCGTCCACCAGACCCAGTCGACGCGCCTCGGCGGTGAGGTTCCCCGGAGCCTCGGCCTCGGCGATCTGCTTGTCGAGCTGCTGCTTCTCCAGGTCCAGTCGGGCCTGCTGCTGCTGCAGCTTCTCCAACCGGAACGCGTTCTCATTGATCTTGGTGTTGACCGCCAGGATGCCCAGCACCCCACCGACCACCAGCACCACGATCAGGGCCGCGAACGGCGCCCGCGGCACCGACACCGGCGCCGGCGGCGCCACCCGCAGCCGGGGCGGACGGGCGGTCGGCGTGACGCCGGTCTTCTCGACCGGACGCAGCGCGGCGCTGCCCTGGGTCGGGAACTCGCGCGCCCCCCGGGCGCGAGCCTCCCCCTGCCGATTCACTCGATCGATGCGTGGCGTACCGTTCCCCACGCGCGGAGCCCGCTCCGCCGCGGTCCGGCCCCCCGACCGCGGTGTGCGCTGCCCGCCGCCGGTGACGTCCCGGCGGTCGCGCTTGTCAATGTTCATGTCCCTCCCCCTCAACATCCGTCCCTCTACGGTCGCGGCGCCCCTGATCCCCCACGGATCAGGCGGACCCCGTGCCCGGTTGGTGCATTCCCTTCACCCGTCGGCGGGACCGTTCGCGGTCGGTCCGCCCCTGCTCTGTCGCGTTCGGGTCGAGTCGTTCCGCGGCCCGCAGCCGCACCGAGGCGGCGCGCGGGTTCGCGGCGATCTCCGCCTCCCCGGGTAGCTCGGCGCCCCGGCTGAGCAGCCGGAACGTCGGACCGGACCCGGGCAGCTCAACCGGGAGGTCGATCGGGCCCTTACTGCGGACCCGGTCCGCGAGCGCCGCCTTGGTGAGCCGGTCCTCCAGCGAGTGGTAGGACAGGACCACCATGCGACCGCCCACGGTCAGTGCGTCGAGCGCGGACGGCAGCGCTGTCTCCAGCGCTGCCAGCTCTCTGTTTACCTCGATCCGTAAAGCCTGAAACGTTCTCTTTGCCGGGTGTCCGCCCGTTCGTCGGGCTGGCGCCGGGATGGAGTCCCGGACCAGCTCCGCCAGCAGCGCGGACGAGGTGATCCGGGCGCGTTCCCGCTCCCGGATGATCGCCGAGGCGATCCGGCCGGCGAACTTCTCCTCGCCGTACACCCGCAGCACCCGGGCCAGGTCCGGGTGGGCGTACGTGTTGACCACCTCCTCGGCGGTCACCCCCCGGGTCTGGTCCATCCGCATGTCCAGTGGCGCGTCCTGGGCGTAGGCGAACCCGCGGTCGGGCGCGTCCAGTTGCAGCGACGACACCCCCAGGTCGAACAGGATCCCGTCGATGCCCGGATAACCCAGCCGCTCCAGCACCTCGGGCAGCTCGTCGTAGACGGCGTGCTCCAGGTGGATGCGGTCGGCGAACCGGGCCAGCCGGACCCGCGCGTGTGCCAGTGCCTCGGTGTCCCGGTCGAGCCCGATGAGGACCGTCTCCGGGTGCGCCTGGAGCACCGCCTCCGCGTGCCCGGCCAGACCGAGCGTCGCGTCGACGTGCACCGTCCGGCCGCCTCGACCCAGCGCGGGGGCCAGCAGCTCGAGACACCGCTCGAGCAGCACCGGCACGTGCGTGCCGCGCAACTCCCCCATGTTGACCCCCACTGGTTGAAACGTCCGTTCTTCTCACGCGCCTGCCGTCGGTCGGCGCTGCCGTCGTACCGCCAGATCCCCATCCGCTCCCGCCTGACACCGGACCGTCGCCCGATGACTGGATCGTGCGCCTGGCACCGGGGAAGGGATGCCAGGAACTCGAAAGCGGCTGGAGATCTCGCAGTACGTCGGGCGCCGTTCCGCCCTACAGACCGCCGGGCAGCACCCCCTCCTCGATGTCGGCGAAGTCGTCTTCGCTCTCGGCGAGGTAGGTCTCCCAGGCGGCCTTGTCCCAGATCTCCACCCGCGTACTCGCGCCGATCACGACGAGGTCGCGGTCGAGCGCGGCATACTCCCGCAGGTGAGCCGGAATCGTCACCCGACCCTGCTTGTCCGGCACCTCGTCGTGCGCGCTGGCGAAGAAGACCCGGCTGTAGGCCCGGGCCGCCTTGTGCGTCATCGGCTGCGCGCGCAACTGGTCCGCGATCCGCTGGAACTCGGGTGTCGGGAAGACGTAGAGACAGCGATCCTGCCCTTTGGTGACCACGACACCCCCCGCCAGCTCATCCCGGAACTTGGCCGGAAGGATCAACCGGCCCTTTTCGTCCAGGCGTGGAGTGTGGGTGCCGAGGAACATCGGCCCTACCCCCTCGCCCCTGAGCGGCGTTCGCGGCGCCGCTGACCCCCCGGGCCGGTGAGCCCTCCCGGCCTCACCATTGGTCCCCACTCTACTCCACTTCCCTCCACCCGCAACCAGATTCGCCCGCGTGGCGCGTCCGATCCGCCGGCAAAACAGCACGTCACACGGGGTGGAGCGGAGTGGAGGGCCGCAGCGCCCCTCCGGCGTGGTCCGCATTCCGACATAGATCGACTCCGTCCGGCGGACGCCGGCCCGGCCGCCCGCGCGGATGCCACGGCCGAACGGTTCCCCGTCGGCGGCGATCTGGTGAGGCGGACGGTCCGGTAACCTCGCTCGCGTGACGGACGCGAAAATGCCCCTACGGGCCAAGGTGGCCAGCTCCGTGTCACGGACCGCCGCGGCGCTCTCCCGGGCGGCCGGCCGTGGCGACGGTTCGGTGATCGGCGGGTGGATCGGGTTGAAGATCGACCCGGACCTGCTGGCCCACCTGTCGGCCGGGCGCGCGATCGCGCTCGTCTCCGGCACCAACGGCAAGACAACCACCACACGCCTGACCGCCGCCGCGGTCGGCGTGCTCGGCCGGGTCGCCACCAACTCGTTCGGCGCCAACATGCCCACCGGGCACACCTCGGCGCTGGCCAAGGCCGGCAGCACCCCGTACGCGGTGCTGGAGGTCGACGAGCACTACCTGGCCCAGGTGCTGGAGGCGACCGAGCCGCACGTGGTGGCCCTGCTGAACCTGTCCCGCGACCAGCTCGACCGCGCCAAGGAGGTCGCCATGATGGCGCAGCTCTGGCGCGCGGCGCTGGTCCGGCACACCGACGTACGGGTCGTGGCCAACGCCGACGACCCGATGGTCGTGTGGGCCGCCACCCCTCCGGCGGACCCGGCCCGCGGCATCAACCCGCCGCACGTGACCTGGTTCAGCGCCGGCCAGCGCTGGCACGACGACTCGTGGGTCTGCCCCGAGTGCGGCTCGACCATCCAGCGCTCCGGCGGCCGGTGGTGGTGCACCGGCTGCCCGCTGCGCCGGCCGGAGCCGCAGTGGGTCGTCGAGGACGAGGGCGTGCTCGACCCCACCGGCGCCTGGCACAAGGTCTCCCTGCAACTGCCCGGCAAGGTCAACCTCGGTAACGCGGCGACCGCGCTGGCCGTGGCCGCCGAGTTCGGCGTACGCCCGGTCGACGCGGTGTCCCGCCTCGGCATCGTCACCTCGGTCGCGGGCCGGTACGCGCAGGTGGACAAGGACGGACGCAACATCCGGCTGCTGCTGGCCAAGAACCCGGCCAGCTGGCTGGAGGCCTTCGACATGGCCGACGAGGCGCCGACCCTGCTCTCCATCAACGCGCGCGACCCCGACGGGCTGGACACCTCCTGGCTCTTCGACGTCGACTTCGCGCCGCTGCGCGGCCGGCAGGTGCTGATCACCGGCGACCGGGCGTACGACCTGGCGGTCCGACTCGACGTCAACGACGTGCCGTTCCAGCACGTCCGCACCTTCGACGACGCGATCCGGTCGGTCCCGCCCGGGCGGCTGGAGGTCATCGCGAACTACACCGCGTTCCAGGACATCCGAGCGGAGTTGGACCGTGTCAACTGAGAGCCTGCGTATCGTCTGGATCTACCCCGACCTGCTCTCCACCTACGGTGACCGGGGCAACGCGCTGATCCTGGCCCGGCGGGCGCGTCAGCGGGGCATGCCGGTGGAGGTGCTGGAGGTCCGCTCCGACGAGCGGCTACCGGCGACCGCCGACATCTACCTCGTCGGCGGCGGCGAGGACGGGCCGCAGGCGCTTGGCGCGCAGCGGCTGATCGCCGACGGCGGTCTGCACCGCGCCGTGGCACAGGGTTCGGTGGTGTTCGGCGTCTGCGCCGGCTACCAGCTGCTCGGCATGTCCTTCTTCGCCAAGGGCGTGCAGTGCCGTGGCCTGGAGCTGCTCGACCTCCAGTCCGACCGGGGTCCGAGCCGGGCCGTCGGCGAGCTGGCCGGCGAGATCGATCCCCGGCTGGGTCTGCCCGCGTTGACCGGTTTCGAGAACCACGGCGGCCGTACCCACCTCGGCCCGGAGGTCTCTCCGCTGGCCCGGGTCACCGCCGGGGTGGGCAACGACGGCGCCACCGAGGGCGCCTGGCGCGGCAAGCTGCTCGGCACCTACTCGCACGGTCCCGCGTTGGCCCGCAACCCGGCCCTGGCCGACCTGCTGCTGCGCTGGGCCACCGGAGCGCACCAGCTTCCCCCGCTCGACGACACCTGGTCCGACCGGCTCCGCAACGAGCGCCGCGCCGCAGTGGCCGCCGCCCGGGCATGATCCGCGCCGTCCGGCGGCTGCTGCGGCAGCCGTCGGCCGCCCGGTTCGCCCTGCTCGTCCTGCTGATCGGCGCCTGCGGGCTGCTGCTGCTCCTGGTGCCCCGACCCGATCCGGAGCAGCTCCCGCTGCTGGCCGACCGGTTGGGCGCCCTCGCCCCGGTGGCCGCGGTCCTCGGCGGCGCGTTGCTGCTCGTCGCGCTGGTCCCCCGCACGTTCATCACCCTCGCCGCCGGCGCGATCTTCGGCCCTCTGGAGGGCGCCGCGTACGCCCTGGGCGCCGCGTTGGTGGCGGCGGCGGTCGGGTTCACCGTCGGCCGGCTGCTCGGCCGGGAGTTCGTCGCCGAACGGGTCCGTGGTCGGCTGGCCCGCCTCGACCGGTGGTTCGCGCGGCAGAGCGTGTTCGGCGTGGTCACCGTCCGGCTGCTGCCGATCGCCGGCTTCGGGCTGGTCAGTTACGGCTACGGCACGACCGGCGCGCGCGTCCTGCCGTTCCTGACCGGCAGCGTCATCGCCTCCGCGCCCACCGCCTTCGGGTACGCCGCGATCGGCGCGGCCGTCAGCTCGCCCGGCCACGTCAACTGGTACGCCGCCGCCCCCGCCAGCCTCGGCCTGATCGCCAGCCTGGTACTGGTCCACCAGTGGTGGCGCGCCGAGCGAAGCCGCCGCAGGATTCCGGTGTGACCGGGTCGACCGGCCCCGCCGAGGAACGGCTCGGCGGCGGATTCGTCGCCGAGGTGGTCCGGATCGGTGACACGGTACGGCGTACCGCGCCTGCCAACCTGGACTTCGTCGGCGCGCTCCTGGCTCACCTGGCCGCGGTGGGCGCGGACCTCGCCCCTCGCCACCTGGGTGTCGATGCCCTCGGCCGGCAGGTGCTCAGTCACGTGCCGGGGCGGGTGCCGTGGCGGGAGCGGGAGGGCGAGGAGTTCTTCGCCGACCCGGCGCTGGTACGGCTGGCGGAGCTGATCCGACGGCTGCACGACGCGTGTGCGGGGACCGCGCTGGCCGGCGACGCCGAGACGGTCTGCCACGGCGACCTGTCCCCGAAGAACACGGTCTACCGGGACTTCCCCGGCGGCCCCCTGCCGGTGGCCTTCGTGGACTGGGACCTCGCCGCGCCCGGCCCTCGGATCGCTGACGTGGCGTTCGCCGGTTGGCACTGGGCTTCGCTGGGCGAGGGCGCCGATCCGACCGAGCTGGGTCGGCGGTGTCGCGTCCTCTGCGACGCCTACGAGACGCCGTCGCCAGCGCTGGACCGGGGTGCGCTGATCGACGTGATGCTGGACCAGGTCGAGGGCACCTGGCGGGGCATCGACGCCGGCGCCGACCGCGGCGATCCGGTCATGTGCCGGCTCCGCGCCACGGGGGTGGTCGACGGAGTACGCCTGTGGCACGACTGGCTGCGAACCCACCACCGCGCCGTGAGAGCAGCCCTGGCCTGACCCCCTGCGGTCGATCATGGAGTGGTGGTGGGGGCAGATCCCTCGGCGATGGACGAACCGGCCACCACCACTCCATGATCGACGCGGGGACGGGCGGGGTTACGCGACGACCGAGACCAGGCGACCCGGGACCACGATGACCTTGCGGGGTTCCCTGCCGGCCAGCGTGGCGGCCACCGCGTCCAGGGCCGCCGCGCGGACGGTCTCCTCCGGGGCGTCGGCGGGGACCTCGACGCGGCCCCGGACCTTGCCGTTGACCTGCACCGGGTAGGTCACCGTGTCGGCCACCAGCAGCGCCGGGTCGGCGGTCGGGAAGTCCGCGTACGTCAGCGAGGTGTCGTGACCCATCCGCCGCCACAGCTCCTCGGCGATGTGCGGGGCGAACGGCGCCACCATCAGCACCAGCGGCTCGGCCACCTCGCGGGGCGTCGCCGACAGCCCGGTCAGCCCGTTGGTCAGCTGGATCAGCTTGGCGATCGCCGTGTTGAACCGGATGTTGTCCATGTCGCCACGGACCCCGTCGATCACCTTGTGCAGCAGCCGGCGGGTCGTCTCGTCGGCCGGGTCGTCGGTGATCCGCAGCGAGCCGGTCTGCTCGTCGACCACGGTCCGCCACACCCGCTGCAGGAACCGGTACGAGCCGACCACCGCCCGGGTCTCCCAGGGGCGGGACACCTCCAGCGGACCCATCGACATCTCGTACACCCGGAAGGTGTCCGCACCGTACGCGGCGCACATGTCGTCGGGCGTCACCACGTTCTTCAGCGACTTGCCCATCTTGCCGTACTCGCGGTTGACCGTCAGGTCGCCCAGGTAGTAGGCGCCGTCGCGCTCGACGACATCCTCGGCCTGCACGTAGCTGCCCCGCGAGTCGGTGTACGCGTACGCCTGGATCATGCCCTGGTTGAACAGCTTGCGGAACGGCTCGAACGACGACACGTGCCCCAGGTCGTACAGCACCTTGTGCCAGAACCGCGCGTACAGCAGGTGCAGCACGGCGTGCTCGGCACCGCCGACGTACAGGTCGGTGCCCCCGCAGTCGCCCTCGCCGCGCGGACCCATCCAGTACCGCTCGTTCTCCTCGTCCACGAACCGGTCGCTGTTGGTCGGGTCCAGGTACCGCAGCTCGTACCAGCAGGAGCCGGCCCACTGCGGCATCACGTTCGTCTCGCGGGTGTAGCGCTGCGGCCCGTCACCCAGGTCCAGTTCCACCTCGACCCAGTCGCGCCGCCGCGACAGCGGGGTCTCCGGGTTGGAGCCCGCGTCGTCCGGGTCGAACGTCTTCGGGGAGAAGTCGTCCACCTCGGGCAGTTCGACGGGCAGCATCTCCTCCGGCAGGGCGATGGCCGCGCCGGTGGAGTCGTAGACGATCGGGAACGGCTCACCCCAGTAGCGCTGCCGGGAGAACAGCCAGTCGCGCAGCCGGTAGGTCACCGCGCCGGCGCCGTGCCCGTTCGCCTCCAGCCAGGTGATGATCGCCGCCTTGGCGTCGGCGACCCCCAGGCCGTCCAGGTCCAGGCCGCGCTCGGGCGCGGCGCTGTTGATGGCCGGGCCGTCACCGGTGTACGCCTTGCCGTCGAAGCCCTCCGCCGGCTGCACGGTGCGCACGATGGGCAGTTCGAAGACCTCGGCGAACTCCCAGTCCCGCTCGTCCTGCGCCGGCACCGCCATGATCGCGCCGGTGCCGTAGCCGGCCAGCACGTAGTCCGCGATGAAGATCGGGATCTGCCCGTCGGTGACCGGGTTCGTGGCGTACGCGCCGATGAAGACGCCTGTCTTCTCCTTGGTGTCGGACTGCCGCTCGACGTCGGTCTTGGCCGCCGCCGCCTTGCGGTACGCCTCGACGGCCGCCCGGGGGCTGGCGTGCCCCCCGGTCCAGGCGTCCCTGGTCCCGTCCGGCCAGGCCGCCGGCACCAGCTTGTCGACCAGCTCGTGCTCGGGTGCCAGCACCATGTACGTGGCGCCGAAGATGGTGTCCGGTCGGGTGGTGAACACCCGCACCGGGTCCTGGGCGGTCGGGAAGTCGATGTGCGCACCGGTGGAGCGGCCGATCCAGTTGCGCTGCATGTGCTTGATCGGCTCGGGCCAGTCCAGGCTGTCCAGGTCGTCCAGCAGCCGGTCGCCGTACGCGGTGATCCGCATCTTCCACTGCTTCAGGTTGCGCTTGAAGACCGGGAAGTTGCCCCGGTCGGAGCGGCCGTCGGCGGTGACCTCCTCGTTCGCCAGCACGGTGCCCAGCCCTGGGCACCAGTTCACCGGCGCCTCCGAGACGTACGCCAGGCGGTGGTCGTCGACGACCTCGCGGCGTTCGGCGACGCTCAGCTCGGCCCAGGCGCGACCGTCCGGGGTGGACCGGTTGCCGCCCTCGAACTCGGCGATCAGCTCGGCGATCGGGCGGGCCCGCCCGGCGTCGCGGTCGTACCACGAGTTGAAGATCTGCAGGAAGATCCACTGGGTCCAGCGGTAGAAGTCGGTGTCGATGGTCGCCACCGAGCGCCGCTCGTCGTGGGCCAGCCCCAGCCGGCGCAGCTGCGCCTTGTACCGCTCGATGTTCGCCACGGTGGTGGTGCGCGGGTGGGTGCCGGTCTGCACCGCGTACTGCTCGGCGGGCAGGCCGAACGCGTCGAAGCCCATCGCGTGCAGCACGTTGCGCCCGGCCATCCGCTGGTAGCGGGCGTACGAGTCGGTGCCGATGTAGCCCAGCGGGTGACCGACGTGCAGGCCGGCGCCCGACGGGTAGGGGAACATGTCCAGTACGTACAGCTTCTCCGCGCCGGCGCGGGGGTGGCTCGGGTCGGCCAGCGGGCCGGTCGGGTTCGGTGCGTGGAAGGTGCCCTCGCGCGCCCAGATGTCCTGCCAACGGTTCTCGATCTCGTCGGCCAGGGCCGCGGTGTACCGGAACGGTGGAATGTCGCCCGCCGGTGCGGCTGCCTCACTCATCGTCTCTCCTCGCTTCGCTTCGCTTCGTCTCGGCGTCGCCGGGCCGGACCGGCGACGGGCACAAAAAAGCCCCTCGCGCAGGAGGGGCCGCCGTGCTGTCACGCGTCAGCGCATCAGCACGGCCCGGTAAGAAGCAGGAAGACTCCGGCCATGTCCGGCAGTGTACCCCGCCGGCGGTTTCCCCGACCGACGCCGTACCCCGTCCCCCGACCCGGCGAATATCGGTGCGTAACCGACGGACTACCTGCGGGGGTCGGCGATAACGACAAACATGGTTAGCCTGAGAGGCCAGTGAGAATCCTGCGGCAAACGAGGCTCGACGTCGCGAACCCAACGGCGGGTCCAGGTGCTCTATTCAGAGCTGCCGTGACGGCGACGAGGAGGAGGCCCGTGACACAACAGACCTGGGACGAGGTGGGCGGCCTGTTGCCGCACGACGAGTTCCGCGCCGCCAGCGAGGCCATCGTGGCCAACATCGAGCAGGTCATCGAGGGTAAGACCGCCACCGTGCGGCTCGCCCTGGCCGTGCTGCTCGCCGAGGGTCACCTCCTGATCGAAGACGTCCCGGGTGTCGGCAAGACCAAGCTGGCCAAGGCCCTCGCGCGGTCCATCGACTGCACGGTGCGCCGGATCCAGTTCACCCCCGACCTGCTGCCCAGCGACGTCACCGGTGTCAGCGTCTACAACCAGGAGACCCACGACTTCGAGTTCCGTCCGGGCGCCGTCTTCGCCAACCTGGTCGTGGGCGACGAGATCAACCGGGCCTCGCCGAAGACCCAGTCGGCGTTGCTGGAGTGCATGGAGGAACACCAGGTCACCGTCGACGGCGTGACCTACCAGCTCCAGACCCCGTTCATGGTCATCGCCACCCAGAACCCGATCGAGATGGAGGGGACGTACCCGCTGCCCGAGGCGCAGCGCGACCGGTTCACCGCCCGGATCGCGATGGGTTACCCGGATTCCAACGCCGAGCTGGCCATGCTCGACGGGCACGGTGCCACCGACCCGCTGCACGAGCTGCGCCCGGTCTCCGACGCGGACATCGTCCGGCAGCTCATCGCCACCGTCCGTCAGGTGCACGTCGCCGACGCGGTCAAGCAGTACGCCATCGACCTGGTCACCGCCACCCGCGAGGCGCCCGACCTGCGCCTGGGCGCCTCCCCCCGGGCCACGCTGCAACTGCTGCGCACCGCCCGGGCGGTCGCCGCCCTGGAGGGGCGCGACTACGTCCTCCCGGACGACCTGCAGGCCCTGGCGGTGCCCGTGCTGGCGCACCGGATCATCCCGACGGCCGACGCGCAGCTCGCCCGGCGCACCACCGACGCGATCGTCTCCGAGCTGGTGCACCGGCTGCCGCTGCCACACGACCGGCAGCGCAACCCGTACGACACGCGTCCCGCCAGCGGCAACGGCCGCGCCCCCTACGAGCCGCGGAGGCCATGACGTGCGTGCCGGGCTGCGCGGACTGACAACCCGGGGGCGCTCCTTCCTCGCCGCCGCCATCGCGGCGGCGCTCTCGGCCGGCATCCTGGGCGAGAAGGACCTGCTCCGGGTGGCCGTGCTGCTGGCCGTCCTGCCGCTGCTGGCGGCCGCCTACGTGGGGCGCAGCCGCTACAAGCTGGCCTGCAACCGCTCACTGGACCCGCACCGGGTTCCGGTCGGGGCCAACTCCCGGGTGGTGCTGCGCCTGCAGAACCTGTCCCGCCTGCCCACCGGCACCCTGCTCCTGGAGGACCGGCTGCCCTACGCGCTGGGCAGCCGACCCCGGGTGGTGCTCGAGCGCCTCGGCGCGCACCAGGCCAGCTCCGTGGCGTACACGGTTCGGGCCGACGTGCGGGGCCGCTACGACGTGGGCCCGCTGGTGGTCCGGATGACCGACCCGTTCGGTCTCTGCGAACTCAGCCGGGCCTTCCCCAGCACCGACCACCTGACGGTCATCCCGCAGGTCACGCCCCTGCCGTCGGTCCGGCTCCCCGGGGAGTACGCGGGCAGCGGCGACAGCCGGGCCCGGTCGGTGGCGGTGCACGGCGAGGACGACGCGGCGACCCGGGAGTATCGGCGCGGCGACGACCTGCGCCGGGTGCACTGGAAGTCCACGGCGCGCACGGGCGAGCTGATGGTGCGCCGCGAGGAGCAGCCGTGGGAGAGCCGCGCGACTGTCGTCCTGGACACCCGGGCGTACGGCCACCGCGGTGACGGGCCGACGGCGAGTTTCGAGTGGGCCGTGTCCGCCGCGGCGAGCATCGCCGTGCACCTTCGGCAGGCCGGCTACAAGTTGCGCCTGGTCACCGGCTCCGGGGTGGACGTGGACGCCTCCGAGGCCGGCGGCGACGGGGTGCTGCTCGACCACCTGGCCGAGGTGCGACTGGACCAGCGCGCCGACGTGACGGAGCTGGTGCAGCGGGTCCGGCAGCGCGCCGACGGCGGCCTGATCATCGGGCTGTTCGGCGCGGTGAGCGTGGCCGAGGCCGAGTTGCTGGCCGGGTTGCGGGGCAACGGCGCCACCTGCGTCGGATTCCTGTTGGACAGCTCGACCTGGCTCAGCCTGCCGGAGAAGGCGCGGGCCGAGGCGGAGCGCACGCACGGCGCTGCCGCGCTCGCCCTGTTGCAGAGCGGCTGGCGGGTGGTGGGCGTCGACCACGGCAGCCGACTGCCGGCGTTGTGGCCGCAGGCGGGCCGGGGCTCCCAGGGCTTCGCCCTGCGCGCCGCGCTGGCCGAGACGGTCGCCGGCGGCGTGCGATGAACGGAAGGTTCCCCTCATGATCGCCACTCGGAACGTCGGCGTGGTGGCGGCCGCCGCCACGCTGCTCGCCGCGGCGCCGCTGTCGGCCATCTTCCAGAGCTGGACGTGGCTGATCCAGTCGGCGATCGCGGTCGCCGTGGTGGCCGGGGTCGCCGCGCTGACCCGGCTCGTCCGGGCGCCCCTGTGGGGGCAGGTGCTGGGCATGCTGGCCGCCCTGCTGCTCGCCCTGACCTGGCTGTTCCCCAGCGGCTCGGAGCTGCTCGCCTTCCTGCCCTCGACGGGCACCATCAGCCACTTCGCCGACCTGATCAACGGCTCCGCGCAGGACATGCGCTCGTACGGCGTCGAGGTCCCCGACACCGACCCGCTGCTGTTCATCACGGTGCTCGGCGTCGGCGGGGTGGCCGTGCTCGTCGACGTCCTGGCGGTGGGGCTGCACCGGCCCGCGCTGGCCGGGCTGCCGATGCTCGCCATCTACTCGGTGCCGGTCGCCGTCTACGTGGACAGCGTCCCCGCGACGCCGTTCGTGGTGGGCGCCGCCGGTTACCTCTGGCTGCTGGTGACCGACAACGTCGGCCGGGTACGCCGGTTCGGCCGCCGGTTCACCGGTGACGGGCGCGACGTCGACGTGTGGGAGGCGTCCCCGTTGGCGTCGGCCGGCCGACGGCTCGCGGCGGTCGGTGTGGCGTTGGCTGTCGCGTTGCCGCTGGCCGTGCCGGGTATGACCGGCGGCCTGCTGGACACCCTCACCGAGGGGACGGGGAACGGCACCGGCAACGGCCGGTCGGGTTCCGGTGGCGCCTCGGGACGGATCGACCTGTTCGCCGCGCTGGCCGGTCAGCTCAACGATTCCGAAGTGGCCGACCTGGTCAAGGTGACCACCTCCGAGCCCAACCCGTTCTACCTGCGCTACGCGGTCGCCGACGAGCTGCGCCCGAACGGCTTCCAGGCGCGCACCCCGAGCGGTCGAGCGGTCAACCGGGACCTGCCGGATCCGACCGAGCGGGCCGGTCCAGGGGTGCAGCAGACCCCGTACCGGGCGACCGTCGAGGTGACCAAGAGCCTGAGCATGTCCCTGATGCCGGTGTACGCCGAGCCGACCCGCACCGAGGACCTGAGCGGCAACTGGCTGTACGACCCCAACCAGCAGGTCGTCTTCTCCAACCGGGAGAGTTCCCGGGGCCGCAAGTACTCGTTCGACTACATCCGCTCCACGTACACGCCCGCCGTGCTGCGGGCCGCGCAGCCGCTGCCCGCCGACCACCCGGTACGCCGGCAGCTGACCGCCACCCCCGGCTCGGTGCCCGAGGTGGAAGAGCTGGTCAAGGGGCTGGTCCAGGGCAAGCGCACCGACTACGACCGGGTGTTGGCGATCTACCAGCACTTCTCCGCGGACAACGGGTTCAGCTACCGGCTCAGCACCCAGAGCGGCAGCAGCGGCCAGGACATCGTCAACTTCCTGACCAACAAGGTCGGCTACTGCCAGCAGTACGCGGCGGCGATGGCCTGGCTGGTGCGTACGGCCGGCATCCCGGCCCGGGTGGCGTTCGGCTTCACCAACGGCAGTAAGCGCGACGGCGACACGTACACCCTGACGAACCTCAACCTGCACGCCTGGACCGAGGTCTACTTCGACGGCATCGGCTGGGTGCCGTTCGACGCCACCCCGTCGTACGGGGTGCCGGGCTCCACCCGGTCCTCGTGGGCCCCGGACACGGACGCGCCGGAGCCGACCACACCGGGCGCCGGCACCGCGGACACTCCCGAGGGTCCAGACGCGACGGCCGGTCCGGCCGGCCCGGACAACGCCGACCGGGACACCGACACCGGCCTGTCCGTGGGCGGGCAGACCCCGACCGAGGAGCCTCCGGTCTGGCCGTGGTGGACGGCGGGTCTGTTGGCGCTGTTGGCGCTGCTCGCGGTGCCCGCGCTGCGCCGGCTGGCGCTGCGGCGTCGGCGCAGCGGCCGGGCGGTGGGCGCCACGGTGGCCTCCCCCGCAGCCGGCGACGGCGCCAGCGCGTCGGAGGCACGGGTGGTGGTCGTGGCGGACGTCAACCAGGCTCGCGCGGACGCGCACGCCGCGTGGGCGGAGCTGCTCGACACGTTGGTGGACTTCAAGGTCCGGGTGGACCAGACCGAGACTCCCCGGGCCACCGCGGACCGGCTGGTCCGGGAGACCCTCGCCGACGACGTCGACGCGGTCGGCGCGGCGCGGTTGCTGGGCCGGGCCGAGGAGCGGGCCCGGTACGCCCGGGATCCGCTGACCGGGGAACGCCTGCTGCCGGCGCTGCGCGCCGTCCGGGGGGCACTCGCCGCCCGGGCGGACCGCCGGACGAGGGTGTTCGCCGCGCTGCTGCCGCCGTCGGTGCTGCTGCGCTGGCGCACGGCCCTGGCGGACAACTCCAGCCGGATGGTGGCGCTGACCGGCCGAGCCCGGTACCGCCTGCTGCGCTGGAACCCGCGTCGTCTGCTGGCCGACCGAACGGCCCGCTGAGCAACGACCGCCCCGGGGCGGCGGCATCCGACCGCCGCCCCGGGGCGGCGGCATCCGACCGCCGCCCCGGCCGGCTCACCTGATCACTGCGCGTTCCGGCGGGGCGAGAATGCCGCGTACGGACGCGGACGCACGGATGCGACGGCGGTCGCCGGAGCCTGTCCGGCGACCCGCTCGTCGCGGTGTGCGACCCGCCTCAGCGGCGGGACGGGCTCAGCGGTGCCCCTCCGGGCGCTGCCGCCACCTGTCCTCCATACGGTCCAGGAGTGACGGCCGGCGACCGGACCGGCCACCGCCGCGGGGACGACGACGACTCGTCGTGCCGCCCACCACGTGCAGGTCGGGTGACTGCGCCCGACGGTGCGACTGCACCGCGAACGCGGCCGAGGCCAGCATGACGACGAAGCCCGCCACCGCCAGGGGTGGAGTCTTGATCACCGCGCCATAGACCAGTAGAGCCAAACCAGCGATCATGACGCCGGCGGCGACGAGCAGGCGACGCCGCGCATGGAAGCGCGGATCGCTGGCGCGCACGGCCGAGGCGAATTTGGGGTCCTCGGCAAGCGACCGCTCGATCTGCTCGAACAGCCGCTGCTCGTGCTCCGAGAGCGGCACGGCACTCCTCCCCGGTCACGTTGGTCGGGCCCACTCGGGCCGACAGACCGTGGCAGCCAACCGGCTGCTTACCCGCAAGTCTACGAGGGGGGTCGCGCGTCGGAAAGCGGGACGACCTACGGGTGGGGTGGATTTTCGTTTCGACGGGGCGCACGGTCGCCCATCAGACTGGCCGGACCTATGACGGACCGCCCGAATCGGGCAGCGGCGGCGTCCGCGGCAGCTTCCGCCTCGCGCCATCCGCGCTCGGGCGCGCCGAGGGTGAGCTGCCGGGGTGCGCCCTGCGCGGGAGTGAGGCCCTCCACCCGGACACCGACGAGGCGGATCCGCTCGCCCGGGTCCAGCGTGGTGTAGAGCGCCCACACCGTGTCGAACATCTCGCGCGCGGTGTCGGTGGGCACGCCGAGGGTGCGGGAGCGGTTGACGGTGCGGAAGTCGGCCATCCGGATCTTGAGGGTGACGGTGCGGCCCACCTGCCCGGAGCCCCGCAGCCGTACGCCGACCTTCGCGCTGAGGGCGAGCAGGGCGCGACGGATCTCCAGCGGGTCGGCCACGTCGACGTCGAAGGTCACCTCCGCGCCGATGGACTTGTCGACCTGCTCGGGGCTGACCCGGCGCGGGTCCCGGCCCCAGGCCAGCTCGTGCAGGTGGGCGGCCGACGCCGCGCCGACCGCCCGGCGGAGCATCCCGGGTGAGGCCTCGGCCAGGTCGCCGACGGTGGCCAGGCCGAGCCGGCGCAGGGTCTCCGCGGCCCGCTCCCCCACCCCCCAGAGCGCGTCCACCGGCAGCGGGTGCAGGAAGTCGAGGACCTGCCCCGGGGGCACGACCAGCAGGCCGTCCGGTTTGGCGCGGGTGGAGCCGAGCTTGGCCACGAACTTGCTCGGCGCCACCCCGACCGAGCAGGTCAGTGCCTGCTCGTCGACGACCCGGCGGCGGATCAGCCGGGCGATCGTGGCCGGGGAACCGAACAGTCGGCGGGCGCCGGTCACGTCGAGGAACGCCTCGTCGAGCGAGAGCGGCTCGACCAGCGGCGTGATGTCCCGGAAGATCTGCATCACCGCCCGGGACGCGGCCGTGTAGGCGGCGAAGTCCGGTGCCAGGTAGACGGCGTGCGGGCAGCGCGCCCGGGCCTGACTGGTCGGCATCGCGCTGCGCACGCCGTAGCGGCGGGCCTCGTAGCTGGCCGAGCTGACCACGCCACGCGGCCCGATGCCGCCGACGATCACCGGTTTGCCGCGCAGCTCGGGACGGCGGCGCACCTCCACGGCGGCGAAGAAGGCGTCCATGTCGACGTGCAGGATCGGGCTTGCGGAGTCGTCGGCGTCCGGCCCGAAGCGTGGATCACCACCCCGGGGCAACGACTGGCTGCGGCCCATCCCGGCAGGTTAACCCTCGGGTACGACAACACCAGCGACCAGGCGTACGCCCTCAGCCCCGGACGACCACCAACGGCACGGTCAGCTCGGCGGCCGTGTCCGACCCGTGGTAGGCCACCAGCTTCGACGCCATCGGCCGCTCGGTGCGGCTGGCCATCACCGCGTACGTGTCGTTGCAGATCACCACCACGTCGCCGATCCGCCCGAGGTGCTCCTCGGGCACCGGCCCGAACCAGCCGGTGGCCACCACCTCGTCGCGGGTGCGTACCCGGGCGGCGTCGCCGAGCACCGCCGACCAGGCGGCCACCACGTCGTGCACCGCGCCCGGCGCGGTGTGCAGGTAGCGGACTCGGGCCTCCCCGGCGACCACCCGGATCCCGTCGCGCAGCCGGGGATCGGTGTCCAGGTCGAAGCGGTGTCCGGCGGGAATGTCGAGCTGGCCGTGGTCGGCGGTGACCAGCAGCGCCGCGTCCGACGGCAGCCCGTCGACCAGCCGGGCGACCAGGGCGTCCACCTCACCCGCGGCGATCCGCCAGGGCGCCGAGTCGACGCCGCTGAGGTGACCGTGCCGGTCCAGGTCGGCGTGGTAGCCGGAGACCAGGGTCGGTCCGGCGCCGGCGGCCAGCGCCGCCAGCATGGTGCCGGCCACCTCGTCCCCGCCGGCGGCACCCCGGAAGTCACCGCCCCGGTTGGCGGCCAGGGTCAACCCGCTACCGCCGAACTCCGGTCGGCTCACCACTGTCGTCGTCACGCCGGCGGCGCGGGCGCGCTCCAACTGGGTGGGCACCGGCTGCCAGCTCAGCGGCGGCGGATCCCCGGCCCAGTCGGTGTGGGTGAGCACCCGGTCCGTGCCGGGCACCCGGACGGTGAAGCCGAGCACCCCGTGCGCGCCCGGCGAGACGCCGGTGCCCAGCGACACCAGGCTGGTCGGGGTGGTGGACGGGAAGCCGGCGATCAGCGGACGGCCCGCCGTCGCGGCGAGTCCGGCGAGTGTCGGCGCGTACGGGGCGGCGGTCGGCACCTGGTACCAGCCGAGCCCGTCGACCAGCAGCACGGCGACCCGACGGACCCCGGCCAGCGCGGGGACCAGCCCGAGCGGATCCGCCGAGCCGGGCACGCCCAGCACGGCGAGCGCGCTGGGCAGCACGTCGGCGAGACGACCCGCGCCGTGGCCCGGCCCGAGGACCGTCAGCGGTGCGGTCATGCCGGCCGGCGGGCGAACAGGTGCAGCTGGGCGGCCAGGTCCCGGTACGGCGGCCGGGCGGCGAGTTCGCGTTCCAACTCGACCAGCGCGGCGGACTGCCCGTCGGCTACCGCAGCCGGCAGCAGGTCGGCCAGCACGCGTACCCCGTGGATCTCCTCGACCACCAGCCCGGCGGCGGTGAGCAGCGCGGCGGCGCCCGGGGCGTCGTAGCGCCGGCGCAGGGTGTCGCGCGGCCCGGCGGTGCCGGCCGGGTCGGCGGCCAGGGCGGTCGCGACGTCGAGGTGACCGTTCATGGCCCGGCCCAGCACGGCGGCGGCCCGGCCGGCCACCAGCACACTTGCCGCGCCGCCGGGACGCAGCGCGGTGGCCAGCGCGGTCACCACCGGCGTCGGATCGTCGACGACCTCCAGGACGGCGTGGCAGAGCACCAGGTCGACGCCGGCCGGCTCGACCAGACCGGCGAGGGCGTCGCCGTCGCCCTGCACGGCGTCGATCCGGTCGGCCACCCCGGCCTCGGCGGCCCGGCGGGTGAGCGCGGCCAACGCGTCGGGGCTGGCGTCGACCACCGTGACGCGGTGCCCGGCGCGGGCCAGCGGGACGGCGAACCCGCCTGTGCCGCCACCCACGTCCAGCACGGTCAGCTCGGTGTCGCCGCGCCGGTCCAGCTCGGCGCGGAGCACCGACCAGATCACGGCGGTACGGGCGGTCAGCGGCGGCCCGGCGAACCGGCCTCGGGTCTGCTCCACCCGGTCGAGCCTAGTGGTCAGGACTCGGTGCCCTCGACAGCGTCCTCGGCCCGGGACCGGCGCTCGTTGGCCACCGGACCGTTGGTCACCTCGTACTCGCGGGGGCCGGTGAGGTGCGACGGCATCCAGCCGGCGCCCAGCCGGGTCCGTCGGGCGTTGGCGATTCCACCGCCGGTGTACGTGTGGTTCCCCATCACTTGTCATTCCCCCTCATGGATCACGGGCCGCTCTGCCCGTTCGACACGAGTCTCCCGCTCGGAGGCGTCAGAAACCGTAATGTGGATCACTGGTCAGCGGAAGTCACGGGACGCGGGACTGACCGGCGGCTCGATCGCGTCCAGCCGGTCGGCGACCAGGTTGGTCACCCCCTCGTGCCGCTGCAACCGCCCCCGCACCACGAGCGCGGCGCTGGTCCGGGCCACCCGCCGGTAGCGCTGCCACAGCCCCGGCGAGCAGGTGACGTTGAGCATTCCGGTCTCGTCCTCCAGGTTGAGGAAGGTCACACCGCCCGCGGTCGCCGGGCGTTGCCGGTGGGTGACGATGCCGCCGACCCGGATCCGCTGCCCGGGCTCCACCCGACCGAGCCGGGCGATCGGCACCGCGCCGAGCACGTCGAGCTGCCCCCTGATGAACCGGGCCGGATGGCTCTCCGGCGACAAGCCGGTGGCCCACACGTCGGCGACCAGCCGGTCGACCGCCTCCATCCCGGGCAGCGTGGGCGCCGCCGCGCCGCTGACCGTGCCGGGCAGCCGGCCCGGTCGGTCCTGGGCCGCCGCGCCGGCGGCCCACAGCGCCTCCCGCCGGGTCAGCCCGAAACAGGCGAAGGCGTCCGCGGTGGCCAGGGCCTCCAGCTGCGCGGCGGTGAGACCGACCCGCCGGGCCAGATCGGGCATGTCCCGGTACGCCCCGCCGACCGCCCGCTCGGCCTCGATCCGTTCGGCCACGTCGGACCCGAGGGTACGCACGCTGGACAGGCCGAGCCGGACGGCCGGACCGCCCAGCCCCCAGGCGTGTGGCGGCTCCCCCGGCCCGCTGCCCCACCGGGTCTCCGGGGTGGACTCCAGCACCGCCTGCGCGCCGCTGGCGTTGATGTCCGGGCGGCGGACCTCCACCCCGTGCCGACGGGCGTCGTCGACGAGGGTCTGCGGGGAGTAGAAACCCATCGGCTGGGCGTTGAGCAGGGCGGCCAGGAACGGCGCCGGGTGGTAGCGCTTGAGCCAGGAGCTGGCGTAGACCAGGTAGGCGAAGCTCATCGCGTGGCTCTCCGGGAAGCCGTAGCTGGCGAACGCGGTGAGCTTGCGGTAGACGTCGTCGGCCAGCTCGCCGGTGATGCCCCGCTCGGCCATCCCGGCGTAGAGCCGGTCCGCGATGCGGGTCATCCGCTCGACCGACCGTTTCGCGCCCATCGCCCGGCGCAACTGGTCGGCCTCGGCCGCGTCGAAGCCGGCCAGGTCGATGGCGAGCTGCATCAACTGCTCCTGGAACAGCGGCACGCCCAGGGTCTTCTCCAGCGCGTTGCGCATCAACGGGTGCGCGAACGTCACCGGCTCCTGACCGTTCTTGCGCCTGATGAACGGGTGCACCGAGCCGCCCTGGATCGGGCCGGGCCGGATCAGCGCCACCTCGACCACCAGGTCGTAGAACTCGCGGGGCTTGAGCCGGGGCAGGGTGGCCATCTGGGCGCGGCTCTCCACCTGGAACACCCCGACCGAGTCGGCCCGGCAGAGCATGTCGTAGACCTCCGGGTCGTCCAACGTCATGTCACCCAGGTCCAGCCTGGACCCGATCATGTCGTAGCCGTAGTGCAGCGCCGACAGCATGCCGAGGCCGAGCAGGTCGAACTTGACCAGACCGACCGCCGCGCAGTCGTCCTTGTCCCACTGCAGCACGCTGCGCCCGGGCATCCGCCCCCACTCCACCGGACACACCTCGATCACCGGCCGGTCGCAGATCACCATGCCGCCGGAGTGGATGCCCAGGTGCCGGGGGAACGTCTGCAACTCGTTGGCGTACTCCACCACCTGCTCGGGAATGTCCTCGACGTCCACGGTGGCGACCGAGCCCCACCTGTCGATCTGCTTGCTCCAGGCGTCCTGCTGCCCCGGCGAGAAGCCGAACGCCTTGGCCACGTCCCGTACCGCCGAGCGGGGCCGGTAGGAGATGACGTTGGCGACCTGGGCGGCGTGCTCCCGGCCGTAGCGGGTGTAGACGTGCTGGATCACCTCCTCCCGGCGGTCGGACTCGATGTCCACGTCGATGTCCGGTGGGCCGTCCCGCTCCGGGGCGAGAAAGCGTTCGAAGAGCAGCCGGTGCCGCACGGCGTCCACATTGGTGATCCGCAGCGCGTAGCAGACCGCCGAGTTGGCCGCCGAACCCCGGCCCTGGCAGTAGATGTCCTGCTCGCGGCAGAACGAGACGATGTCGTAGACCACCAGGAAGTAGCCGGGGAACCCCAACTCCTCGATCATGTTGAGTTCGTGGTCGAGCTGCGCGTACGCCGTCGGGTGCGCCTGCGGCGGCCCGTAGCGCTCCCGTGCCCCGTCGGCGGTCAGCTTGCGCAGCCAGCTCATCTCGGTGTGCCCCGGCGGCACCGGGTACGCCGGCAGCTGCGGCGCGACGAGCTGGAGGTCGAAGGCCAACTCGGCGCCGAACTCCGCTGCGCGGGCCACCGCACCCGGGTACGCGGCGAACCGGGCCGCCATCTCCGCGCCGCTGCGCAGGTGGGCGGTGGCCGCCGCGGGCAGCCAGCCGTCGATCTCGTCCAGGCTGCGCCGGGCCCGGACGGCAGCGACAGTGGTGGCCAGCCGACGCCGGCCGGGGCTGGCGTAGTGCACGTTGTTGCTGGCCACCGTCGGCAGCCCGGCCGCCGCCGCCAGCTCGGCGAGCGCGTCGTTGCGGTCGGCGTCGACGGGATGCCCGTGGTCGGTCAGCTCCACCGCCACCGTCTCCGCGCCGAAGAGTGCGGTCAGCCGGTCCAACTCGCGGGCCGCCGCGTCCACCCCCTCGGTGAGCAGCGCCCCCGGCACGTGCCCCTTGCGGCAGCCGGTCAGCACCAGCACGTGGTCGCGTAGCTCGGCGGCGACCTCCTCCAGGTCCCCGTAGACCGGGCGGCCCTTCTCCCCGCCGCGTAGCTGGGCGCGGGCGATGGTGGTGGCCAGCCGGGCGTACCCCTCGTGGCCGTGCGCGAGCACCAGCAGGTGCGCGCCGTGCGGGTCGGGTTCGCCGTTCTGCGGGCCGGGCAGCCCGAGGGACAGCTCCGCGCCGAAGATGGTCGGCAGACCCAGCGTGCGGGCCGCCTCGGCGAAACGGACCACCCCGTAGAAGCCGTCGTGGTCGGTGACGGCGAGCGCGGTGAGCCCCAGGCGGGCCGCCTCCTCGGCCAGTTCCTCGGGGTGGCTGGCACCGTCGAGGAAGCTGAAGTTGGTGTGCGCGTGCAGCTCCGCGTAGGGCACCACGCCGTCGGGACGGGTCAGCTCCGGTGGCTGGTACTGCTCGCGGCGGCGGCTCCAGGCCGGGGAGTCTCCCCCGTCGGCGTCCACGGCCAGCGGGTCCACCACGTGCAGGTGCCGCTCGGCGCGCGGCCGCCCGCCGCCGGCCTGGTTGCCGCTGGCCCGGCCGGAGAGCACCTGCTCCAGCTCCGACCAGGGCATCTTCGGGTTGTGAAAGCTCATCCGGCTGCTCCGGCCGCTCCGGCCGCTCCGGCCGCTCCGGCCGCTCCGGCCGCTCCGGCCGCTCCGGCCGCTCCGGCCGCTCCGGCCGCTCCGGC
>NZ_JBEXGP010000010.1:0-168577 GCF_040607375.1 Micromonospora sp. NPDC005298 | reverse complement strand
ACCCGACCCTCCTCCGCTCCGCCCCGCGCCCCGCGCCCCGCGCCCCGCGCCCCGCGCCCCGCGCCCCGCGCCAAGATCGTGCTCGATCCCGGAAGTAGTGGCCTCAGCGACGCGCCGAGGCCACTCGATCCCGGATGTTGCGCGATCTTGATGAATGGCGGCTCCTCACCGGCCCCGCCCGCCCCGATCCGGCCAAGATCCAGACAACGTCGGGGACGCGACGCGCCGGGGGACATGACACGTCGGGGACATGACGCGGGGCGGAGTCGATGCCCGAGGCGCGCACGGGACGGGCCCCGCGTATCGGGACGGACTGGCCAGAGACGGACTCAGAGGGTCTGCACGGTGGCGATGCGTTCTTCGAGTTGCTCGATGGTGGCCTGGGCGCTGGGCGGGCCGCCGCAGAGCCGGCGCAACTCGGCGTGGATCTTGCCGTGGGGTTGGCCGGTGCGGTGGTGTCGGGCGGCCACGAGGGCGTTCAGTTGGCGCCGGAGGGCCACGCGACGCTGGGCGGCACTCAGTGGTGCCGGAGGCGCTGCGGCGGGCGCAGCGGCCGGCTGAGCGGCCCGCTCGGCGGTACGGCGGCGTTGGGCGGCGAGTTGGGCGGCCTGTCGTTTGGTCAGCAGCAGGGAGACCTGGTCGGCGGTGAGCAGACCGGGCAGGCCGAGGTATTCCTCTTCTTCGGGGGTGCCGGCCTGGGCGGCGGTGCCGAACGACGCGCCGTCGAAGATCACCTGGTCCAGTTCGGCGGTGGCGGAGAGCGCGGCGAAGCGCTTCTCCAACTCCCCGCTGGCCTGGTCGTCGCGCTGTGCCCGTTCCAGCAGGTCGTCGTCGAAGCCGTCGGCTTCCTTGGGTTTGCCGAGCACGTGGTCCCGCTCGGTCTCCATCTCGCTGGCAAGGCCGAGCAGGTGCGGCACGCTGGGGAGGAAGACCGACGCGGTCTCCCCGGGTCGTCGGGCCCGGACGAACCGGCCGATCGCCTGGGCGAAGTAGAGCGGCGTGCTGGCGCTTGTGGCGTAGACCCCGACCGCGAGGCGGGGGATGTCGACGCCCTCGGACACCATCCGCACCGCGACCAGCCACCGCTGATCGGATGCCGCGAACGTCGCGATCCGCGCGGACGCGCCCTGGTCGTCGGAGAGCACCACGGCGGCCTTCTCGCCGGTCACCTGCTCGATCAGCTTCGCGTACGAGCGGGCGGTCTGCTGGTCGGTGGCGATGATCAGGCCGCCGGCGTCGGGCATGCCGGCGTTGCGCAGCACGGTGAGGCGGGCGTCGGCGGCCCGCAGCACCTGGGGCATCCAGTCCCCGGCCGGGTCCAGGGCGGTACGCCACGCCTGCGCCACCAGGTCCTGGGTCATCGGCTCGCCGAGCCGGGCCGCCAACTCCTCCCCGGCGTTGGTGCGCCAGCGGGTCTCCCCGGAGTACGCGAGGAAGAGCACCGGCCGGACGACGCCGTCACGCAGCGCGTCGGAGTAGCCGTACACCGAGTCGGCGCGGGAGCGCAGCAGCCCGTCCCCGCCCCGCTCGTAGCTGACGAACGGGATGGGGTTGTCGTCGGAGCGGAACGGCGTCCCGGTGAGCATCAGCCGGCGTACGGCGGGTTCGAAGGCGTTCTTCACCCCGTCGCCCCAGGACCGGGAGTCGCCGGCGTGGTGGATCTCGTCGAGGATGACCAGGGTGCGTCGGGTCATGGTGCGCCGCCGGTGCACCTGCGGTGCCATGCCGACCTGGGCGTACGTGATGACCGCGCCGTGGAAGTCGGCCGCGGAGTGCACGTCGGCGTTGCGGAACGCGGCGTCGAGCTGGATGCCCACCCGGGCGGCGGCATCCGCCCACTGGCTCTTCAGGTGTTCGGTGGGGGCGACCACGGTGACCGCCTCGACGGTGCCGTCGGCGAGCAGTTCCGCCGCGATCCGCAGGGCGAAGGTGGTCTTGCCGGCGCCGGGGGTGGCGACCGCGGTGAAGTCCTCGGTGCGCCGGCGCAGGTACTCCACCAGGGCCTTGCGCTGCCAGGCACGTAGTGCCGGGAACGTCTCGAGCACCGGCGTCCGGGCTGCCACGCGAAGCTCCTCTCCGACCGCACGACGGCGGATCCGGGGCGAGGGCCACGAGTACCGCCGCCCATGAAAACGCCTCCGCGCAGTAGCTGCCGCGAAGGCCGACTCAGCATAACCAGCGCGGGCCGCACAGCCCAGGCGACGCCACGCTGGTCACATCTGTCACCCGGGGAGCGGGGGCCTCACCATCGAGGGTCGCCGGTGTGCGGTGGTCGCAGTGTCGCCACCGGGGCGGACCAGCGCCGGCGCAGCGCGATCAGGCGCAGTCCGAAGACCAGCACGGCAGCGGCGGTGAGGGGCGCCGGTCCGGTCTGCCCGGTGACGTACAGCACGACCACCAGCACCGAGCCGGCCAGCGCGGCCAGCGCGTAGATCTCCCGGCGCAGCACCACCGGGATCTCGGCGGTGAGCAGGTCCCGGGCGAGCCCGCCGCCGATCGCGGTGAGCATGCCGATCAGGCAGGCGCCGACGGCCGGCACCCGGGCGTCGAGCGCCTTGAGTGTGCCGGTCACGGTGAACAGCGCGAGGCCCGCCGCGTCCAGCACCAGCACGGTGGTGCGCAGGCGGGCGAGCTGGGGGTGCAGCCAGAACACGGCGAGCGCGGTGACCGCGGCGGTGGCCGCGTACCGCCAGTCGGCGAAGGCCAGCGGCGGCACCTCGTCGATGACCAGGTCACGGAAGATCCCGCCGCCGAGCGCGGCCACGAAACCGACGAACGCGACGCCGAACAGGTCCAGTCGCTTGGCCACCGCGGCCGAGGCTCCGGAGGCGGCGAACACCGCCACCCCGGTCAGGTCGGCGAGGAGCAGGGCGGTGGAGGTGGTCACCGCCGCAGGCTACGTCGCCGGCGTGATCGTCGGCCGGGCTTCACTCGCGGTACGAGTCGTAGATCTCCTTGCACTTGGGGCAGACCGGCGACCCGGGCTTGGCGGCCTTGGTGACCGGGAAGGTCTCCCCGCAGAGCGCGACGACGAAGGTGCCCATGACGGCACTCTCGGCGATCTTCTCCTTGCGGACGTAGTGGAACATCTCGGGACCGGTGTCGGCGTCCTTCAGTTCCGGACGTTCGAGAACCTCTGTGCTCACGTCTGCACCTCCGACCGTCAAGTTTGGCAGGTCATCACGGCCGGGTCCACTTGAGGTCGGCCGGAGCCCCACCCCGTACCGTTGCTTAATGTGACTGAATTTCGCATCAGCTACGGCACCGAGGTCGCCGACGCCCTGCGCGACGGCCGGCCCGTCGTCGCCCTGGAGAGCACCATCGTCTCGCACGGCCTGCCCCGGCCGCAGAACCTGCGGGTCGCCCGGGAGATCGAACAGACGGTCCGGGACGCCGGGGCCGTCCCGGCGACGATCGGCATGGTCGGCGGCGAGTTGGTGGTGGGCCTCGACGACGCGCAGCTGACCCGGCTGGCGACCGTCGACGGCGTGAGCAAGCTCTCCGTACGCGACCTGGCGGTGGCGGCGGCGACCGGAGCGGACGGCGCCACCACCGTGGCCGCCACCAGCGCCGTGGCAGCCGCGGCCGGGATCGGGGTGTTCGCCACCGGCGGCCTCGGTGGGGTGCACCGGGAGGCGACGCACACCTTCGACGAGTCGGCGGACCTGATCACCCTGGCCCGGACGCCGATCACGGTGGTCTGCGCCGGCGTCAAGTCGATCCTCGACGTGGGCGCGACGCTGGAGCGCCTGGAGACGCTCGGGGTCGCCGTGGTCGGCTACCGCACCCGGCGCTTCCCCGGCTTCTACCTGACCGACGGCGGATTCGACCTGGACTGGTCGCTGGAGTCACCGGAGCAGGTGGCGGACGTGCTCGCCGCCCGCGACGGGCTGGCCGTACACGCCGGCGGTCTGATCATCGCCAACCCGCTGCCGGTCGACGAGCAGCTCGACCCGGAGCTGCACGACCGGACCCTGACCGACGGCCTGGCCCTGCTGGAGCGCGACGGGATCACCGGCAAGGCCGTCACGCCGTACCTGCTGGCGCACTTCCACTCGGCCACCGAGGGCGCGAGCCTGGAGGTGAACGTCCGGATCATCCTGCGCAACGCCGACCTGGCCGCGCGGATCGCGGTCGCCTCCGCCACCCGCAGCACCACCGTCGCGGCATGACCGGAGCGGCCCGGGTGGTCGTCGTCGGGGACGTGCTCACCGATGTGGTCGCGGTGCTGGCCGGGCCGCTCGCGGCCGGTTCGGACACCACCGCCGAGATCAGCCTCGGCGGTGGCGGGCAGGCGGCGAACACCGCTGCCTGGGTCGCCGCGCAGGGGGTGCCCGTCACGCTCGTCGGCGCGGTCGGCGACGACGAGGCGGGGCGGGAACGGGTGGCCGAACTCGATCGGGCTGGTGTCGACTGCGCGGTGCAGCGGGTCGCGGACGTGCCGACCGGCACGGTGATCGTGCTGGCCGGTGACGGCGAACGCACCATGGTCACCCAGCGCGGCGCCAACCTGCGGCTGAGCGCCGAGCACGTCGACGGCATCCTCACGGCGCTGCCCGACGCCGGGCATCTGCACCTGTCCGCGTACACCCTGTTGGACGCCGGGTCGCGCGGCGCGGGCCTGCGGGCGTTGGCGGCGGCCCGCGAGCGCGGGCTCACCACGAGCGTCGACGCGGCCTCCGCGGCGCCGCTGCGGCGGGTCGGCGCGGCGGCGTTCCTGGCCTGGGTACGTGACGTCGACCTGCTCCTGGTCAACGCGGACGAGGCCACCGTGCTGGCGGGTGGACTCGACCCGGCGGCGCAGGGGCGGGCGTTGTCGGCGACGGCCCGTCGGGTCGTGGTCAAGCGGGGCGCGGCGGGCGCGGTCTGGGTGGACCGGGGTTCGGTGGTGAGCGTGGCGGCGGCCCGGCGGGTGGCGGTGGTGGACGTCACCGGCGCGGGTGACGCGTTCGCGGCCGGTCTGCTCACCGCCTGGCTCGGCGGCGCCACCCCGGCGGCGGCGATGGGCCGCGCGACCGACCTTGGCGCACTTGCCGTCTCCACCGTCGGCGCGCGGCCACAGCCGTAACCGTCGGCGCGCCGCCACAGCCGCGATCGTCGGCGCGCGGCCACAGCCGTGGTCGATCGGACCCTGGCCCGGGGACGGGTCAGGGTTCGGCGTCGATGACCTTGTGAGGGCGTTCCTCGGCGGTGAGACTCATCGGCGGGGTGTCGTCCTGCTGACGGCGGTGGAACCGGTTGGCCAGCCGGTGCTCCTCCTTGGGTGGCCGGTCGTTGGCCAGCAGCACGGCCAGCCACGGGATGAGCACCATGCCGAGGGCGCACAGGGGCAGCCAGAGCCACAGCAGTGGGGCCTTCGCGCCGACCAGGATCGCGCCGGCGACGATGCAGGCCACCCGGATGCCCATCATCAGGACATAGCGGCGCTGACGGCTGGTGAGCTGATCGTGTTGGCTGCGCGAGGCGTCGGTGATCAGAATCGGCTGGTACGCCTGCCGCTTCACCATGGACCTCCTCGAGGGGGTTACGCCTCATCCTGTCACCGCGCGACCGTGATCAGCGAACTTCGACTGATCCGGTGCGTGTTACGTACGTGGTACGCTGCCCGGCGTGGGCAGCAGGTTCAGCTTCACCGACGAGGCGTTGGCCAACCTGAGGGTCTACGACGTCACGCCCGGGGAAGTCTGGGAGGCGCTGCACAGCGCCCGACGGGTGATCCGCCACCTGGGCGACGACGTGATGGTGGTCTACGCCGCCGCCCGCCGGGGCCGCCGACTGGCCGTGCTGCTCGCCGAAGCCGATGGCACCGACAACGACTGGGACATCCTCTCCGCCCGCGAGCTGAGCGACGTCGAGTCCAAGCGCTACGACGAGGCCGTACGGAGAGACCGCCGATGAGGGGGGCCGTGACGATGCACCGTAACGACGCGACCAAGCAGTTCCACAGCGGCGACGACCGGGTCGCCGATCTGATCGACGACGGCCCGGCGGTGGACCTGCCCACCCCCGACACCGACGTGCCGATGGTCAGCCGATCGGTCCGGCTCCCCCTGGACACCTACGAGCGGGTACGCGTCGCCGCCGACGCCCGTGGCATCGGCGTCACCACGCTGATGCGGCAGTGGATCGAGGCTGGCCTGGCCGACCTGGACGACTCGGCCACCGTTTCGCTCGCCGACGTCCGGCGCGCACTGGCGTCCCTGGCGCACCCCACCGCCGCCTGAGCGTCAGCTCCCCGCGGCCTTGGCGGCGGCCTTCATCTGCTGCTTGTACTCGCGTACCCGGCGCAGCGACTCGGCGTCGGTGACGTCGGCCACCGACCGGTACGCGCCCGGGTCGCCGTACCCGCCAGCCGCTTCCCGCCAGTCCTGCGGCGTCACCCCGAACCGCTTGCCGAGCAGCGCCACGAAGATCTGCGCCTTCTGCTTGCCGAAGCCGGGCAGCCCGGACACCCGGCGCAGCAGCTCCGGGCCCTCGGTGACGTCGGACCAGAGCTGGGCCGCGTCGCCGTCGTAGCGTTCCACCAGGACCTGGCACACCTCCTGCACCCGGGCGGCCATCGCCTTCGGGAACCGGTGCAGCGCGGGCGGGGTGGCGAAGAGCGCGACAAGCGCCTCCGGGTCGTACCCGGCCAGCTCCGCCGCGTCCAGCTCGTGGCCGAGCCGCTGGGTGAGCACGTACGGCGAGGAGAACGCCTTCTCCATCGGCACCTGCTGGTCGAGCACCATGCCGAGGAGCAGGGCCAGCGGGCTGCGCTCCAGCAGCCGGTTGGCCTCAGGATCGATGGGAAGCACGAGCGTCATGCGGACATCCTGCCTCGCCCGCCGACCCACCGGACACCGACGCTCCGGATCGGATGCGGCGGGTGGTGCCGACCGGGGACACGGCGAGGGGCAGGATGGCGGCGTGGACGAACACGACATGCTGCTCTCCCCCGCCGGCGTCGACGCGCTGCGGACCGCGCTGACCCGAGCCAGCTTCACCAGCAACGGCATCGCCGAGAGGCTCGGCGTGCAGGCCGCGACGGCGGTCGCCCGCAACGACTACCGGGCGGCGCTGCGCGCCACCGAGGACGGCGACCCGCTCGCAACCCTCATCCGGGTGTTCATCTGCGACCAGACCGAGCCGGAGGCGGCGGTGGCCGCCGCGCTGGCACCGCTGAGCATCGAGGAGGCGCTGGCCGGCGGGTTGGTCGAGCGGTACGGCGACGGCGTGCGCGCCGGCATCGACCTGGAGCCGTACGGCGACGACTGGTGGGTTCTCGCCGACGTGCCGGGCAGCGCCCGGCCGGGCCGGCCACTGCACGCCGAGCACGTGCTCGGCGTCGGCGGGGCCACCCAGACCCTGATCGGCGCGACCATGCGCCGGCCGGTCGAGAGCGCACTGGATCTGGGCACCGGTTCCGGCGTGCAGGCCCTGCACCTTTCCACTCATGCCCGTTCGGTGACCGCCACCGACCTCTCGGAGCGGGCCCTGCGGTTCGCGGCGACCACCGCCGCCCTCAACGGCCAGGACTGGGAGCTGCTGCGCGGCGACCTGGTCGCGCCGGTGGCGGGCCGGCGCTTCGACCTGGTGGTGAGCAACCCGCCGTTCGTGGTCGGTCCGGGCACCACCACGCACGTCTACCGCGACTCGGGCCGCGTCGGTGACGCGATCGGCGCCGAGCTGGCCGCCGCCGCTCCCGGCCTGCTCACCGAGGGCGGCGCCATGCAGTACCTCGCGAACTGGGTGCACGTCGCCGGTGAGGAGTGGGACGAGCGGGTGGCCGGCTGGTTCGCCGGTACCGGCCTGGACGCCTGGGTGATCCAGCGCGAGGTGGCCGACCCGATGGCGTACGTCGACCTGTGGCTCACCGACGTCGGCGAGACCGCCGACCCGCAGCGGATGGCCGCCTGGCTGGACTGGTTCGACGCGCACAAGGTGGAGGGCATCGGCTTCGGGATCGTGTCGCTGCGCCGGGGCGGGCACGCCGACCCGGTGGTCCGGGTGGAGGACCTGCGCCAGCGGGTGCAGCCGCCGCTGGGCGCCCAGATCAGCGCCTGGTTCGACCGCCAGGACTTCCTTCGGGTACGCGACACCGACACGCTGCTCGCCGAGCGCTACCGGGCCGCCGACGGCCTCCAGCTACGGCAGGAGGCCACCATGGGCGACGAGGGCTGGGCGGTGGACCGGCAGGTCCTCGCGATGCCGCACGGCCTGCGCTGGAGCGAGGAGATCGACCCGCTGGTGCTGGCGCTCGTCGGCGGGGCCGACGGCCGGCTGCCGCTGCGGGACCAGCTCGCCCTGCTCGCCGCGGCGCACGACGTCGAGCCGGACGAGATGGCCGAGGCCGCAGGCCCGATCGTGGCGCACCTGGTGGAGCGCGGCTTCATCGAGCCGGTGACCGCCTGATGCGTGCGGTGGTGCAGACCGTCGGGCGGGCCAGCGTGACGGTCGACGGCGAGGTGGTCGGCGCGATCGGGAACGGACTGCTGGTGCTGCTCGGGGCGACCCACACCGACACCGCGGAGACCGCTCAGACGATGGCCCGCAAGGTGCACGAGTTGCGCATCCTGGACGGCGAACGGTCAGCCGCCGACACGGGCGCGCCGATCCTGGTTGTCAGCCAGTTCACCCTCTACGGCGACGCCCGCAAGGGTCGGCGTCCAAGTTGGACCGCAGCCGCCCCCGCCGAGGTGGCCGAACCCCTGGTGACCGCAGTCGTCGACGCGCTGCGTCGACGCGGCGCCACGGTGGAGACCGGCCGGTTCCGCACCCACATGCTGGTGGAAAGCACCAACATAGGCCCCCGAACAATCCTCCTGGACCTCTAACCCCACCCCACCCCACCCCACCCCCACCCCCACCCCCTCGGCCGGTGCAGCCCGGTTGATCATGGGGTTGACGAGCCTCTTGAAGATCGAATCGCCGGTCAACCTCATGATCAACGCAGGAGACGGCGGGCCGGGGGTTGGGTTAGGAGAAGAGGCCTCGGCGGGACAGGGACTGGCGGAGCCAGTTGTCGAGTTCGGCGGTCCAGTCGGTGCGGTCGGCGGTGGCGTGGTCGACAGTGAACCGGCCGAACGCGTCCCGCCCCTCGGTGAAGACGCCGCCGCGCTTGTCGACCTCAAGCACCACCTGCATCTGCCGCTCGTCGGCGATGAAGGTGACCTCCAACTGCTTGATCGAGCGGGCGTACTGCGGCGCCGGACCGAACTCGATCTCCTGGTAGAACGGCAGCGTCTGCCGTACGCCGTAGATGTGACCCCGCTCCACATCGGCCCGCGCGAACCGGAAACCCAGCCGCAGCAACGCGTCGAGCAGCCGCTCCTGTGCCGGCAGCGGGTGCACCGACACCGCGTCCAGGTCACCCTTGTCGACCGCGCGGGCGACCTCCAACTCGGTACGCAGTCCCATCGTCATGCCGTGCAGACGCTGGCCGTACAGCTCGGTGACCGGCGTCTCCCACGGCACGGCGAAACGGAACGGGATGTCGTACCGCTGCCCCGGCTCCAACCGGAACGCCCCGGTGACCCGCTGCCGGTGGAACTCCTGGGTGGTGTCGTAGTCGTTGTCACCGCTCTCCACCTCGACCCGGGTGACCAGGCCGAGCGTGACGTGGTCGATGTCGACCTGGTGGTCGCCGCCGAGCACCTGGACGCGGCCCTCCAACTGCCCTCCGGGGCGACAGTTCGGGTCGGCGAGCACCGTCTCGACCGACGGGCCGCCGACACCCATCGCCTTCATGAGCCGCTTGAAGACCACACCGTCCTCCATCTCCTGCGCCGCCGACCCGGGCTGGCCGACCGTCCGCAACGTAGCCGGACCGGGCAAGAGCACACCGTGACGACACACCGCGCCGGCGATCCGACCGGTTCGTGTCGGGTGCCCGATCGCCTCACTCCCGTTTCACGTCCCGCCCGCCAAGCTGTGTGTCACACCGGCACCACTGGGCCGGACGACACGGCACAGACGTGGATACGGGGAGAGACAGAGATGGCCCTGCAGATGACGGAACACCGGACCCGCCCGACCACGAGCATCGACACCGACGGGACCGTCGAGGCTCTCGCCGACCTGGACGCCACCGACGAGCGTGGCATCTCCACAGACCTGGTTCGGGCGTACCTCAACGGGATCGGTCGGACGAAGCTGCTGACCGCCGCGCAGGAGGTCGACCTGGCTCGGCGCGTCGAAGCCGGCCTGTTCGCCGACGAGAAGCTGGCAACCTGCACCCCGGTCTCCGAGGAGCTGCGGGCCGACCTGGAGCTGATCGTCGCGGAGGGCCGCGCCGCCAAGGACCACCTGCTGGAGGCGAACCTGCGGCTGGTGGTCAGCATCGCCAAGCGCTACACCGGACGCGGCATGGCCTTCCTCGACCTCATCCAGGAGGGCAACCTGGGGCTGATCCGGGCGGTGGAGAAGTTCGACTACGCCAAGGGTTACAAGTTCTCCACGTACGCCACCTGGTGGATCCGGCAGGCGATCACCCGCGCGATGGCCGACCAGGCCCGCACCATCCGCATCCCGGTGCACATGGTCGAGCAGGTCAACCGGATGGTGCGGGCCCGCCGCGAGCTGGCGGTGACGCTGGGCCGCGAACCCACGGTCGCCGAGGTCGCCCGGGCGCTTGAGATCACCGAGATCCAGGTCATCGAGCTGATCTCCTACGACCGGGAGCCGGTCAGCCTGGACCAGGCCGTCGGCGACGACGGCGAGAGCGCGCTCGGTGACTTCGTGGCCGCGGTGGACCCGCGTACCGAGCCGGGTGACGCGGCCGCGCAGGGCGAACTGCGCAACGAGGTGAGCATCGTGCTGGCCACGCTGTCCCAGCGGGAGCAGGCGGTGATCCGGCTCCGGTTCGGTCTCGACGACGGCCGGCAGCGCACCCTGGACGAGGTCGGCCGGGAGTTCGGCCTGTCCCGGGAGCGGATCCGACAGATCGAGAAGGTGACGCTGCTCAAGCTGCGCGCGCCGGAGCGGGCCCAGCGCCTGGAGGCGTACGCCTGCTGACACCCTCGCTCCGCGACAGGCCCCGGCGGTTCGCCGGGGCCTGTCGCGCGTTCAGAGCCGGCGGGGGCCGGTGTCGGGGCGGGCGATCACTCCGCCGACGCGTACCTCGGCGTGCAGGACCGAGACGCCGTCCGGGCGGGCGAGCACCGGGTTGAGGGTCAGCGAGCGCACCCGGGGCTGTTCGTCGGCGAGCTGACCCACCCGCAGCAGCAGGTCGGCCAGGGCCGCCCGGTCGACAGGCGCCGCGCCCCGGTGCCCGCGCAGCAGCGGCGCCGCCCGGGGCTCGTCGACCAGTTCGGCGGCGTCGGTGTCGGTCAGCGGCACCGCCCGCCACGCCCGGTCGCCAAGCAACTCGGTGGCGACCCCACCGAGACCGAAGCCGACCACCGGCCCGAACGCCGGATCCTCCACCAGCTCCACCACACAGGCCACGCCGGGCGGGACCATGGGCTGGACCAGCACGTCGGCACCGAACAACGCCGCCACCTCGGCGTACGCCCGGCGCAGTGTCGGTTCGTCGGGCAGGCCGAGCCGGACCGCGCCCAGATCGAGCCGGTGCCGCAGCCCCGGCGCGGCGGCCTTCAGGGCGACCGGGAAACCGAGGCGCGCCGCGGCGTCTACCGCCCCGTCGGCCGAGTCGGCGGGCAGCGACGTCACGGTCTCGATGCCGTACGCGGCCAGCAGCGCGCCCGGGTCGATGGTGTCGGCGCGCAGCGCGGCCTGCGCGGCGTCCCGGTCCACCCGGGGCAGCTCGGGTGCCACGCCGGGCGGCCGGCGCAGCCACTCGGCGTACCGGTGCACGCGGGCGAGAGCGCGTACCGCCTCCTCCACGCCGCCGTACGCCGGCACCCCGGCGGGCAGCCGACCGACCAGGAACGTCGCCACGGTCGGCTTGCCGAGCGCCAGCGCCGCCGGCAGCGCCGCGGTGACGTCGGCGTCCACATCGGTGCGTTGGCCGGGCAGCGGCGGCGCGAACACCACCACCAGGGCGTCCACGCCGTCGTCGGCGGCCGTCTCGGCGAGGGCGGTGGCGAACTCGGCGGCGCCGGCGCTCGGCCCCACGTCCCGCGGGTAACCCTCGGCGACGGTGAGCCCCTGCCCGGCGCACGCGGTGGCAGCCAGACCGGTCAAGGCCGAGGAGTTGCCGACCACACCGACCCGACCGCCGGCCGGCAGCGGCTGGTTGGCCAGCAGCACCCCGACGTCGAGCAGCTCCGACACGGTGTCCACCCGGATCACCCCGGAGTGGGCGAACAGCGCCGCCACCGCGACCTCGTCCGGGCCGTCGGTGTCACCCACACCGACCTGGCGGGCCGGCGAGGCGAGCGCCACAACCGGTTTCTCCCTGCCGATCCGACCGGCCAGCCGGGCGAACTTGCGGGGGTTCCCGAAGGTCTCCAGGTACAGCATGATCACGTCGGTGCCGGGGTCGTCCTGCCAGTACTGCAGCAGGTCGTTGCCCGAGACGTCGGCCCTGTTGCCGGCCGACACGAAGCTGGACAGGCCGAGGCCACGCCGGTCGGCCTCGGCGAGCAACGCCACCCCGAACGCGCCGGACTGGCTGAAGATGCCGACCCGGCCGGCCGGCGGCAACGCCGGGGCGAGGGTCGCGTTGAGGCGTACCGTCGGGTCGGTGTTGGCCACCCCCAGACAGTTCGGGCCGACCACGCGCATGCCGGCGGCGTGCGCCGCGCGCACCAACGCCCGCTGGGTGGCCGCGCCCTCGGGGCCGGCCTCGGCGAAACCCGCCGAGATGACCACCAGACCATGCGCCCCCGCGGCCGCCGCGTCGGCCACCACCGTGATCGCCGCGTCCGGCGGGACCGCCACCACCGCCAGGTCCACAGGCGTCCCGGCGTCGAGCGCCGACGGGTACGCGGGCAGGCCCGCCACCGTCGACGCGCTCGGGTGCACCGGCACCACCGCACCAGTGAACCCGCCGTCGCGCAGGTGCCCGAGCACCGCCGCGCCGACGCCCTGGCCGGTGGCGCTGGCGCCGTAGACGGCGATGCCGCGCGGGGCGAGCAGCCGGGCGATCGACCGGGCCTCGGTGCGGTGCTCCCGGCCCCGCTGCACCTCGAGGGTCGCCTCGGTGGGCGCGATCGGGAAGCTCAGGTGCACCACGCCGTCGGCGTACTCGCGTTGGACCTGGTAGCCGAAGTCGGCGAACACCCGCAGCATCGTCCCGTTCGCCGGCAGCACCTCGGCCACGAAGCTCATGATGCCGTTGCGCCGGGCGGCGTCGGCGAGGTGCTCCATCAGCACCGAACCGATGCCCCTGCCCTGGTGGGCGTCCTCCACCACGAAGGCCACCTCGGCCTCCGGTGCCTGCGGTCCGAGCCGCTCGTAGCGGCCGACCGCGATGATCTGCTCGCCGGCCAGCACGACGAACGCCTCCCGGTCGCGGTGGTCGACAGTGACGAACCGGACCAGGTCCCGTTCCGGGATGCGCGGGTACGGCGAGAAGTAGCGCAGGTAGCGGGTGCGCTCGGAGAACCGGCTGTGCATCGCCACGACGCCCGGCGCGTCAGCCGGCCTGATGGGCCGCAACTGGACGGTGCTGCCGTCCCTGAGCAGCACGTCCACGGGCTGGTCCACGGTCGTCACCGCGACGGCCGGCTCAGTCCCGCGGATCGTGCGGGTCGAGCCCGAGCAGCGGGAAGACCGTCCTGCGGGTGGCCGCGATGGCCCGGTCCACGGCGTTCGGCTCGCCGGTCGGCTGCCACGGCTCGTACGACGGGTCGGCGTCGTCGGTCATCCGCAGCGGGATCTCCCGGCCCGGACGACGGGCCGCGGCCAGCTCCCGCCAGGCCGGCGGGGTCAGCGTCGCCGGGTCGACCGGGTCGCCGGTGGCCACGGCCAGCAGGTGGCTCCAGGCCCGGGGCACGACCTCGACGAGCGCGTACCCGCCGCCGCCGGTCGCCACCCAGCGACCGTCGCACAGCTCGTCGGCGAGCGCCCGCAACGCCAGGTAGGTGGCCCGCTGCCCGTCCACCGTGAGGTTGAGGTCGGCGAGCGGATCCAGTCGGTGCCCGTCCGCTCCGCACTGCGTGACCAGCACCTGCGGCCGGAACGCGCGCAGCACCGACGGCACGATCGCGTGGAACGCCCGCTGCCAGCCGGTGTCGTCGACGCCCGGCGGCAGCGGCATGTTCACTGCGGTGCCCTGCGCGCCCGGCCCGCCGGTCTCGTCGGGGAAGCCGGTGCCCGGGAACAGCGCCAGCGGCGTCTCGTGCAGGCTCACCGTCAGCACCCGGGGATCGTCCCAGAAGATCTGCTGCACCCCGTCGCCGTGGTGCACGTCCACGTCCACGTACGCGACGCGCTCCGCGCCCAGGTCGAGCAGGCGGGCGATGGCCACCGCCGGGTCGTTGTAGACGCAGAAGCCGGACGCCCGGGCGGGCATCGCGTGGTGCAGGCCGCCGGCCACGTTCACCGCCCGGCGGGCGTCGCCACGCCAGACCGCCTCGGCGGCGGCCACCGTCGCGCCCGCGATCAACGCGCTTGACTCGTGCATCCCGTCGAAGACCGGATTGTCGGAGGTGCCCAGCCCGTACCCGGCGAAGAGCGGGTCGCGGGGGGCGGCCCGCACCGCGGCCAGGTACGCCGGCTGGTGCACGCGGGTCAGCAGGGCGTCGTCGGCGGGCTCCGGCTTGACGACGCGCACCCCCGGCCGATCCAGGATGCCCAGCTCGCGGGCGAGCGCGACGGTCAGCTCCACCCGCACCGGGTCGAGCGGATGGTCACCCATGTCGTAGGCGAGCAGCGACTCGTCCCACACCACCACCGTGTCGTCGGACATGAGCCCATCGTCGCACGAGGACCGTCCGCACACGCAGGTCAGCGACCGGGTGTCGGACCGGTGGCGACCGGCCGGGTCGGGTCAGCCACCCAGTTGCTCCACGATCCGACGTAGAGCGCCGCGTCCGTCCGGCCCGCCAGGTGCAGCGCCAGCACCGCCTGCGCGGCGGTCACCCCGGAGCCGCAGTACGCCCCGACGGACCGCCCGTCGGTCACGCCCGCGGCGGCGAACCGCTCGCGCAGCACGTCGGCCGCCGCGAAGCGCCCGTCCGGGCCGACGTACTCGCCGGCGGGCAGGTTCGCCGCACCCGGCACGTGACCGGCGACCGGGTCGATCGGCTCGACCTCACCGGCGTAGCGCGGCGCGGCCCGCACGTCGAGCAGGACGGCGTCGTCCGCGGTGGCCAGCCGGGCGGCCTGCGCCGCGTCGAGCACCGGCAGGTCACCGGGGCGCACCTCGACATCGCCGGGCACCGGATCGGGCGCCGTCGTCGGGACGGGCCGGCCGGCGGCCACCCACGCCGGGTAGCCGCCGTGCAGCACGCGCACCGCCCGGTGCCCCGCCCAGCGCAGCGTCCACCAGGCACGCGCGGCGGCCAGGCCGTCGCCGCCGTCGTACACGACGACGGGGTGACCGGCGCGGACCCCGGCGGCCCGCAGCGTGGCCTGCAACGCGGCCGGGTCGGGCAGCGGATGCCGGCCGCCGGCCCCGGGCGGCCCGCACAGCGCGGTGTCCAGGTCGACGAAGACCGCGCCGGGCAGGTGACCGGCGAGGTAGTCGTCACGGCCGGGCGGCCCGGTGAGCCGCCAGCGAACGTCGAGCAGGGTCGGCGGATCGTCGCGGTCGAGCTCGTCGACGAGCCGATCGACCTCGACCAGCGGATCCTCGGTACCGGACATGGCGACCATCCAACACCATTCGCGTCAACGGCACACGGCTCGGCGGCGGTCGTCGCCGACGAGCCGAGGTAGCATTCTGCACCGGAGGGCCGCTGACCTTATGAAGTCTCACGACCTGGTCGACACGACCGAAATGTACCTGCGCACCATCCTCGAGTTGGAAGAGGAGGGGGTGCCGCCGCTGCGTGCCCGCATCGCCGAGCGGCTGCGGCAGAGCGGCCCCACCGTGAGCCAGACGGTCGCCCGGATGGAACGCGACGGCCTGCTGACCGTCGAGGGTGACCGTCATCTCACGCTCACCGCGCTGGGTCGCGGCACCGCCGTGTCGGTGATGCGCAAGCACCGCCTCGCCGAGTTGCTGCTGGTCAACGTCATCGGCATGCCCTACGAGGAGGCCCACGAGGAGGCCTGCCGCTGGGAGCACGTGATGAGCGACGCCGTGGAGAAGCGGGTGTACGACCTGCTCAACCGGCCGACCCGCTCCCCGTACGGCAACCCCATCCCGGGTCTGGAGGAGCTGGGCTCGCCCGAGGCCGCGCCCTCCGCGCCCGGCGACGGTGAGCGCAACCTGGCGTTCCCCGGCCTGTCCGGTCCGGTCGTCGTCCGCCGGATCTGCGAGAGCGTGCAGACCGACGCCGACGTGCTGCGCCAGTTGCACGCCGCCGGTGTCGACCCGGGTGCCACGGTGACCGTGGCCCAGGAACGCGACGGGGTGTCGATCGACCGCTCCGGCGACCGGGTCCGGCTGCCCCGGGAGGTCGCCTCCCGGGTCTTCGTCGCCGCCAACTGACCGAGCGGCGTCACAGCGCCCGCGTGTCGACCTTCCTGGCCAGCGTGACCAGCTCACCGGTCAGTTCCTCGGCCGCCGCCCGCTCGCTGTCGCGGGCGCCGGTCCAGCTCAGCGAGGCCAGTCGGCCGTCGCTGGCCAGCCAGCCCACCTCGGCCACCGGCCCGTGCGCGCCAGTCGCGGCGGTGGTCCGCCGGTACGCCTGCTGACCCAGCCCGGTGACCTTCGCCGCCCTGTCCGGCACCACGTCGGCGCCGAAGGTGGTCTTGTCGATCGTGGTCTCGGTCACGACCAGCGTCAGCTCCGGCAGTGTCGCCGCCTCCGAACGGACCACGCAGGTGTGGGTGTCGTCGCGTTCGCTCGCCGCCGCCACGTCGAACCGCACCTTGACCGCCTGCTCGATCAGCGCGAAGTCCAGCAGCCGGCAGGCGCCGCCCGAGGAGGCCGCCGCCACGTCCACGTCGTTCGACACCGGTGGCGGCACCGCCACCGGCTCGGCCTCGGCGGCGCAGCCGCTCACCAGCAGCCCGGCCAGCCCCGCGACCACGATCCGCCCGCGCACGTTCCACCCTCTCGCCGACCGACGGCGGTAGGCGCCCGCCGGATCTCCGTCGGAAACCGTACGGGGTGTCCGGGTCCGGCGGAAGTCCTCGTACCGCCGTTATCCGCAGGGTGGATCGTCCACGTACGGGCAGTGCCGGCAGCCGCGTCCGCAGCACGTTCCGCGCCGGGCCAGGAACGCCGCGCTGAGCACGAACAGCCCGCTCGCCGGGTCGAGGTAGCCGGCCTCACCGGCAGCGAGCGCGGCGGTGTGGGCGGCGATGATCCGGGCCCGGCCGGGATGCTCGGGCGGCAGCCGGGACGGGTGCGGCTCGGTGAGTGGCCGGTCGGCCAGGGGTTTGCGCTCTCCGGTCACCGCAGCAGTCTAGGGACGGCCTGGTCCGGCTCATCCGTGCCGGGCGAACGCCACCCCCGGGACCGGCTCGCGGTGGACGGTCGTTCGTCGTATGGTCCGGCGCACCCTCACGTCGAACCGGCACGAGGGGTACGCTCGCCGATGATCAATACCTTCACCGCGTTCGATGGGACCGCTCTCGCGTACCGGACGGTCGGGGCCGGAGACCCGCTGGTCTGCCTGCCGGGCGGGCCGATGCGTGACTCCGCGTACCTCGGTGAGATCGGGAGGCTGGGCGCGCACCGTACGCTGGTCATCCTCGATCTGCGGGGCACCGGCCGCTCGGCGGCCCCGGCGGACGTCTCGACCTACCGCTGCGACCGGATGGTCGACGACGTGGAGGCACTGCGCGGGCACCTCGGCCTCGACCGGCTGGACCTGCTCGGGCATTCGGCCGGCGCGAACCTGGCTCTGCGATACCTGACCCGGCACCCCGCCCGGGTGGGCCGACTCGCGCTGGTCAACCCGAGCATCAGAGCGGTGGGGCTGGAGATGACCGCCGCGCAACGCCAGGAGGTCGTCGATGCTCGGACCGGCGAGCCGTGGTTTCCGGCGGCGGCAGCGGCGTTGGAGTTGGCCCTGTCGGGCCGGACCGGCCCGAACACTCGGCAGGCAATCGCCCCGTTCCTGTACGGCCGGTGGGACGAGACGGCACGGGCACACCAGGCGGCCGAGGATGATCAGCGCAACGACGAGGAGGCGTCGATCTTCAGCTCCGAAGGCGCCTTCGACCCGCCGGCCACCCGTGCGGCGCTCGCCGCGCACCGGGGCCGGGTGCTGCTGCTCGCCGGTGCGGTCGACCTGGCCGCACCGCCCGGCCTGGTGGCCCAGTTCGCGGAGCTGATTCCCCACGGCGAGCTGGTCGTTCAGCCGGGCGCCGGGCACTACCCGTGGCTCGACGACGCCGAGGCGTTCACCGCGACGGTCGCGGCGTTCCTCGCCGGCTCGGATGGTGCTTGAGTCTCCACCGGGGGGAGACGCGAGGGTGGGGGCATGAGCGGGGAGACACATCACACCATCGGCGAGCTGGCCCGGCGGACCGGCCTGAGCGTCAAGACCATCCGGTACTACGCCGACAGCGGGCTCGTGCCCCCGACGGACCGGAGCCCGGCCGGTTACCGGCGGTACGACCCGGGGGCCGTGGCCCGGTTGGAGCTGGTCCGAACGCTGCGTGAGCTGGGCCTGGACCTGGCCACCATCCGGCGGGTGGTGAACAAGGAGGTGTCGTTGCACGAGGTGGCGGCCGCGCACGCCGAGGCGTTGGCGGTTCAGATCCGGGTGCTGCGGCTGCGCCAGGCGGTGCTCACCGTTGCGGCGAGGCGCGGGGCGAGCCCGGCCGAGGTGGATGAGCTGCACCGGATGGCCCACCTCACCACCCGCGAACGGGGGCAACTCGTGGCCGACTTCCTGGGCAGCATCTTCGACGACCTCGGCGACCAGCCGGCGTACCCGGGGGCGATCGTCTCGATGACACCGGAGCTTCCCGATGACCCCACCACCGGGCAGATCGAGGCGTGGCTGGAGCTGGTCGGGTTGTGCCGGGACCCCGAGTTCCGGGGTCGGATGCGGCAGCTGGCCCGGCAGCACGCCGCCGACCACGACGTCCCGGGGCTGCCCCGCCCGGACGCCGTCGCGGTGGTCCGCGACGGCGTGGCCTCCGCCCTGGCAGCCGGTCTCGATCCGACCGGCCCCGGAGCCGATCCGGTGGTGGCGACTGTCATCGGCCGGTACGCGGACCTCACCGGCCGCGCCGACGACGCCGACCTGCGCCAGCGGCTGCTGGCTCGGCTGGACGCCGCGAACGACCCCCGCCGGGACCGGTACCTCGACCTGCTGTCGGTGGTCAACGGCTGGCCGACAGGCGGCGGTGTGGCACCGGCCGTGGACTGGTTCAGTCGTGCGCTGCGCGCCCGGATGCCCTCGCCGGCCCGCTGAGATCGGATCGGCGCGACCGGGCGGCGTCACCGAACCAGGTCATCGCCTGGCCGTGCCCCCGCGTCCAGGCCAGCGGCGTGCCGTCCAGCGCGAGAACGTTGTGCAGTCCCTCGCCCGGCGGGTCGGGCAACGTGTCGTACGGCAGCACCTCCGGGGCCTCGATGGCGACCCAGTGCCCGGGCAGGCCACGGACCAGCCGGACGAACGCCTCCCGGCGCGCGACGGGCACCTGGTAGAGCACGGACGTGTGGAAGATGACAAGCGTCGCGTCGGCCGGTGCCCGCGCGGCCAGCGCCGGCAGGTCGTCCACCAGGTCGCCGCGGACCAGCAGCGGCGGGTCGGCCGCGGCGACCGCCGCCGCCGCGCGCAGCCTGGCCCGCCGGTGCGCGTGCTCCGGCCAGATCAGGGCGTCCAACCAGGACACGTCGTCGGGGTCGGTCACGTCGAGTGGGTTGAGGTCGAGGCCGGCCCGCCACACCACCTCGGGTACGCGCGCCGGCGGCTCGAACCCGTCGGCCGCGCACTCCAGCACCGGCTCTCCGGAGCCGACGAGGTGTTCGCCATACCGGTAGGAGTACCGGTCGGGGTAGAGGCACAGCCCGGCGGACGCCCCCACCTCCAGCAGGGCGAGGGGCTGCGGCAGCGCGGCGAGCACGGGCAGCAGGACCGCGCACCGGCCGGCCTCGTTGGTCTGGGTGGCCCGGGTACGCATCTGCGCCTCGACGGCCGGCCAGTTCGCCACCGTGAAGTCGTGGAACGCGGCCGGGTCGTCGACCGGGCCGCCCAGCCAGCGGACCACGCCGAACAGCAGGTTGGGTTGCCGTTTCGCCGGCGGGAGCCCGTCGAGCAGCGCGAGCAGATCGTCGTCGCGGGCCACCGCCCGGGACAGCCGCTCGTACGCGGGCGAGATCCCGCGCACCTCGCGGTTGGCGAACGTGTCGTACGCCTCAGCCGTCGTCATGCCCTGATCGTCGCAGCCGGCACGAGAAGTTTCACACCCGGCCGCCGCAGGCGGTGACAGGCGTCGGAGGCCGGTGGGCCCGACGTCCTCCGTCATTCGCGCGGGGAGGATTCCAGGTCGCGACGGGTGAGGGCGGCGCGCAACAGCAGCCCCTCGGCCGCGAGATTCTCCCGTCCGCCCTGCTCGCGGTCGATGGCGCAGACCACCACGTCGACCTTCGCCCCGGCGGCCCGTAGCTGCCGGCACGACGCCAGTAACGCCCCGCCGGTGGTCACCACGTCCTCGATCACCACCACCCGCCGACCGTCCACAGGGGTGCCCTCGGCGGCCTTGCCGGTGCCGTACTCCTTGGCCTGCTTACGAACGAAGGCGGTCGGCAGCCCGGTCAGCTGCGACATCACGGTGGCGATCGGAATGCCGCCCATCTCCATCCCGGCCAGTACGTCGCACTCCGGCAGCACGGCGACCATCGCCTCGGCCACCTCCCGCAGCAGTGCGGGCTGTGCCTCGAACAGGTACTTGTCGAAGTACTCGTCGCTCGTCTGACCGGAGCGCAGGAGGAACGCCCCGGTCAGACGGCAGGTGTCGGAGACTCGACGCGCAAGCGGGGACGTCACGCAACCAGTCTCGCACCACAGCTCAGGGCAGCTGGCCCGGCCGGTCGACGATGGCGATCCGCAGTCGCGCGGCAGCCCAGAACAGCGACTCCTTGCCGTCGCGCACCAGGGAGTCACGGTTGCCGAGGAAGAGGTGGGTGTCCCGGTCGAAGACGAAGTCGATGTTCGCACCGGTGACGCCGGGCATCCGGATGGCCACCCCGTTTCGGCCGGCGGCGTCCGCCACGTTGCCGGAGATGACCGTCGCTCCGGGCTCGCGAGCCAACAGTTCGTACAGCGCCGCCAGCGCCAGGGGTGGCACGTAGCCGTCGAGCATCGACCGGGCCGTGGTGTACGGCATGCTCCCGTCCCCGTAGACGGCCGCCTCGTCGGCTGCTTCGGGAAGGTGCAGGTCGACCGGGTGTTCCTGAAGGTATCGAAGCAGCGCGTCCGGATCGGTGGGCAGGTCGCCGTGGTACGCGGGCGGCGGGAACGCGTCAAGTTCCTTGTCGGGGTCGGCGGGATCGTCCATCCGGAGCACCTTCAGCTCGCTCCACCCGTTCGGGTCGGTCTCCGGCCGACTACGTCCCTGCGTGTACGCGACTCCCCCGGCCGACTTCCACAGTTGCGTACGCACGGTCCGGTAGGGGCCACTGCCCGGCGTCTCCCGCGAGGTCACCAGGAGTTCCGTGAAGACGTACTGATCGGGTCGGGCGGTGAGCGCGGGCTGCTGCCGTGCGGCGTCGGCCGCCATCCGGAGGATCTCCGACGCGTTCGCCGTGGGCGGTGACTGATCGCCCAGCCTCATCGTCTGGACCGTCAGCCCACCCGCGCTCAGTGTGACTGCCAGCCCGAACGCCCCGGCGAGGCGCCACGCGCGCAGCGACCGGGCACGGCATCCGGCCGGACTGGCCACCGGGACCCCCTCGGCGCGCCGGGCGACGTGTGCCGTCAGATCGCTGAGGAGTTGCGCCTCGAAACCCTGCGGCGACTCTTCGGTCCTGTTCATGTGTCAGCTCCTTGTGATCAGGCGAGGGTGATGGCCGGGCGGGCGAGCATGGCGCGGACGACACGACGGGCACGGTGCAGACGCACCCGCGCGGCCACCGGTGACACGCCCAGCGCGGCCGCCGCCTCCGCGATGGTGAGACCGTCCACGGCGACGAGTTCGACGAGCGCCCGGGTGTCCTCGGGTAGGTCGCTCAACGCCCGATGGGTACGGCGGGCCGCCGACTCGGCGTCGATCCGCTCCTCGATGCGGGCGATGTCGTCCGGGCCCAGGTCCCGTCGTCCCGCCAGGCGGCCGTTCACCCGCAGCCGTTGGGCCGCCCGCCGCCGCTCGTCGCCGATGACGTTGCGGGCCACCCCGTACAGCCAGCCGATCTGGCTACCCCGGTCCGGCCGGTAGCCGGCCGCCGATTCGATCACCGCGAGGAACACGTCGGCGGTCAGGTCGGCGGCGAGGTGCGGGTCGTCGACCCGTCGCGCCACGAATCGGCCCACCGCCTCCACGTGCCGGCGGTAGAAGACCTCGAAGGCCAACGGATCAGCTCCGACGCCGGAGATGTCACCGTCCAGTCGGTTGGGCTCATTCACGGGCCGTCCTCTCGTAGCCGTTACACCCCTTCTTCGTCGCGTGGAGCGCGGGTGTTACCGGTCCGGACGAACGGGCACACGATCGACACCGCTGCCCCTGCCGGACCTCCCCGGAAAACAGCGCTGCCCCGACCTCCCATCAGGGAAGCCGGGGCAGCGCTGGGGCGTACGTCAGCTGCAGCCGCTGGTGGAGCCGCAGCCCTCACAGACGTAGCAGCTACCGGCGGGGCGCATCTTCGTACCGCAGGTGAAGCAGAGCGGCGCGTCGGCGGCCTTGCCGATCACGGCCTCCAGCAGTTCGGTGCTGGAACCCACGTTCGGGGCCGGCTTGGCGGCGGCCACGTCGGCCATCTCCTCGGCCGGCTGGGCGACGGCCTCCGGCTTGGCCGGGGCCTCCACCGGCGCCGACGACGCCATCGCGGTGAGGTCCGCTCCGGTGACGGCGGCGGCTTCCGCGTCGGCCTCGGCCCGCAGCTGGGCGGCCCGCTCGCTGGCGGTGAAGATGCCCAGCTCGGCGCGGCGCTCGTAGGGCAGGAAGTCCAACGCCAGGCGACGGAAGATGTAGTCCATCACCGAGGCCGCCATGCGCACGTCCGGGTCGTCGGTCATGCCGGCCGGCTCGAAGCGCATGTTCGTGAACTTGCTGACGAACGTCTCCAGCGGCACGCCGTACTGAAGGCCGATGCTGATGGCCACCGAGAAGGCGTCCATCACGCCGGCCAGGGTCGAGCCCTGCTTGGACATCTTGAGGAAGACCTCGCCGAGGCCGTCATCCGGGTACGACGACGCGGTGAGGTAGCCCTCGGCGCCACCGACGGAGAAGCTGACCGTCTCGGACGGGCGCTTCTTCGGCAGGCGCTTGCGCACCGGCCGGTACTCGATGACCTTCTCCACGGCGGCCGGCGCGGCGGCTGCGGTCTCGACGGCGGCCGGCTCGGTGGCCTTGTTGGACTTCGCCACCGAGAGCGGCTGGCCGACCTTGCAGTTGTCCCGGTAGATCGCCAGGGCCTTGAGGCCGAGCTTCCAGCCCTCGAAGTAGATCTTCTCAACGTCCTCGACGGTGGCCGCCTCCGGCATGTTCACCGTCTTGGAGATGGCGCCGGACACGAACGGCTGGATCGCCGCCATCATCCGCACGTGGCCCATCGGGGCGATCGACCGCTCACCCATCGCGCAGTCGAAGACCGCGTAGTGCTCCGGCTTGAGGCCGGGGGCGTCCACCACGTGACCGTGGTCGGCGATGTGCTCGACGATCGCCTCGACCTGCTCCTCGGGGTAGCCGAGGCTGCGCAGCGCACGCGGCACCGTCTGGTTGACGATCTGCATCGAGCCGCCACCGACGAGCTTCTTGAACTTGACGAGCGCCAGGTCCGGCTCCACGCCGGTCGTGTCGCAGTCCATCATGAAGCCGATGGTGCCGGTCGGGGCGAGGACGCTGGCCTGCGAGTTCCGCCAGCCGTTCTTGTCACCGATCTTGTTGCCCTGGGTCCACTGCCTGGTCGCCTCGCGGACGATCGCCGTGGCCACCGGGCTGGTGGGCTTGATCTCGTCGTTCGCGGCGGCGTGCTTGCGCATGACCCGCTTGTGCGGCTCGGCGTTGCGGGCGTAGCCGTCGTACGGGCCGACGACGCCGGCCAGCTCGGCGGAGCGGCGGTACGCGGTGCCGGTCATCAGCGAGGTGATCGACGCGGCCACCGAGCGGCCCTGCTCCGAGTCGTACGGCTGGCCGGTGGCCATCAGCAGGGCGCCCAGGTTGGCGTACCCGATGCCGAGCTGCCGGTACGCGCGGGACGTCTCACCGATCTTCTCGGTCGGGAAGTCGGCGAAGCAGATCGAGATGTCCATCGCGGTGATGACGAACTCGACGGACTTGACGAACTTCTCCACCTCGAAGCCACCGTCGGCGCGGAGGAACTTCATCAGGTTGAGCGAGGCCAGGTTGCACGAGGAGTTGTCCAGGTGCAGGTACTCCGAGCACGGGTTCGACGCGGTGATCCGGCCGGTCTCCGGGCAGGTGTGCCAGTCGTTGATCGTGTCGTCGTACTGCAGGCCCGGGTCGGCGCACTCCCAGGCTGCCTGGGAGATGGTGCGGAACAGCTTCTTGGCGTCGACGGTGTCGATCGTCGAGCCGTCCAGGCGGCTGCGCAGGTCGAAACCGCCGCCGTTCTCCACCGCCGACATGAACTCGTCGGAGACCCGGACCGAGTTGTTGGCGTTCTGGTACTGCACGCTGACGATGTCCGAGCCGCCCAGGTCCATGTCGAACCCGGCGTCGCGCAGCGCGCGGATCTTGTCCTCCTCGCGCGCCTTCGTGACCACGAACTCCTCGATGTCCGGGTGGTCCACGTCGAGGATGACCATCTTGGCCGCGCGGCGGGTCGCGCCACCGGACTTGATGGTGCCGGCGGAGGCGTCCGCGCCGCGCATGAAGCTGACCGGGCCGGAGGCGGTGCCACCGGAGGAGAGCAGCTCCTTCGACGAGCGGATCCGCGACAGGTTGACGCCGGAGCCGGAGCCGCCCTTGAAGATCAGCCCCTCCTCCTTGTACCAGTCGAGGATGGAGTCCATCGAGTCGTCGACGGCCAGGATGAAGCAGGCGCTGACCTGCTGCGGCGACGGCGTGCCGACGTTGAACCAGACCGGCGAGTTGAAGCTGAACACCTGGTGCAGCAGCATCCAGGTCAGCTCGTGCGCGAACACCTCGGCGTCGGCCGGGCTGGCGAAGTAGCCGTACTCCTCACCCGCGGTGCGGTAGGTGGTGACCACCCGGTCGATGAGCTGGCGGAGCGACCACTCCCGCTCCGGGGTCCCCACCGCTCCCCGGAAGTACTTGGTGGTCACGATGTTCGCCGCGTTGACGCTCCACGACTCCGGGAACTCCACGCCGCGCTGCTCGAAGTTGATCGAGCCGTCCCGCCAGTTCGTCATCACGACGTCGCGGCGCTCCCAGGCGACCTCGTCGTACGGGTGGACCCCCTCGGTCGTCCACACCCGCTCGATCTTCAGCCCCGCGCCTGCCTTGTTCCGTGAACGGCTCGTTGTCACGCCGTCGCCCCCCTCGTCTGCGCGGTCACCCACCGCGCGTCCTGAACTCTCGAAAACTGTGAAGACTCAGCTGGTACGGCCGGCGGCCTCGACCGCGTCGGCCCGGCCCTGCTCGCGGGCGCGCGCCGCGTCCCGCAACGTCTCGATCTCGCGCTCGAAATCGGCGAGCGAGTCGAACGAGCGGTACACGCTGGCGAACCGCAGGTAGGCGATCTCGTCCAGGTCACGCAGCGGACCCAGGATCGCCAGGCCCACCTCGTGGCTGGGGATCTCGGCGGCCCCCCTGGCCCGGACGGTCTCCTCCACACGCTGCGCGAGCAGCGCGAGTGAGTCGTCGTCCACCGGCCGACCCTGGCACGCCTTGCGCACCCCGCCGATGATCTTCGTACGGCTGAACGGCTCGGTCACCCCGCTGCGCTTGACCACAGCGAGCACCGCCTCCTCGACGGTCGTGAACCGCTTGCCGCACTCCGGGCAGGAGCGTCGCCGTCGGATGAGCTGGCCGTCGTCGGCCTCCCGCGAGTCGACCACCCGGGAGTCAGCGTGCCGGCAGTACGGACACCGCATCGCGCCCCTCCTAATCATGATCAACCACGTCGTACCGGACGCACCCGGGCACGCTCCATCACGGCGGTGCCATGCGCTCAGGGCGCCCGCCGTGATCAACGTTACGGGAGTGCGGTCGGTAGTCGGACCCAACCTGTAGGCAACTTACGCCCGTGTCACTACTACATCTAGGGGTTGACCGTATGTCGCTCGGCAACCCGGGTCAAGTTGACCGGCGTGTCCGGCGCGTCACGGACCATCCGGTCATCCGAGCCCATCCCTCCGCCGGAAGACCCAACGCCGGCACCCGTCCCGGGTTACCGGCCGGGTGGACCGAAGTGACCCGAAAACGGCCGAAGATCGAACACGTGTACCAGTCGACGTACCATTTATCAGAACATCCGTACGAGCGGAGCGCTTTTTCACCCCGACACGCCGGTGAGAGGTCGTACAGATGTTTGAAAATGACCGATCTCACCTATACGGTCAGGAACAACGTGGCACCACCGCACGCACCACGAGCCGACGAGGCACCCAGCGCCGACCAGGGAGGACGGACGTGACCGAGGACCGGGCCAGCCGGCCGAAGACGCCGCAGCACATCACCGAGGCGGGCCCCCCGGCCACCCGACGCCGCAGCGCCGCGCGCAGCCGGACGGGCCAGCCCGCCGTGCGCCCGGTCACCCCGGTGGTCAGTGCCTTCCCCGACCCGGCGACGGTCGACCTGACCGCCCGCCAGCGCCGCATCCTGGAGTTCATCCGCACCTGGGTGGAGCGGCACGGTTACCCGCCGAGCGTGCGCGAGATCGGCGAGGCGGTCGGCCTGGTGTCGCCGTCAAGCGTCGCCTACCAGCTCAAGGAGCTGGAGAAGAAGGGCTTCCTGCGCCGCGACCCCAACCGGCCGCGCGCGGTGGACGTACGCGCCCCCAGCGAGGCCATCGACGACGAGCTGACCCGCGCGCAGCGGCCGACCCCGGCGTACGTGCCGATGCTCGGCCGGATCGCCGCCGGTGGGCCGATCCTCGCCGAGCAGGCCGTGGAGGACATCTTCCCGCTCCCCCGCGAGTTGGTGGGCGAGGGCGAGGTCTTCATGCTCCAGGTCAAGGGTGACTCGATGCTCGACGCGGCGATCTGCGACGGCGACTGGGTGGTCGTCCGCCAGCAGCCGACCGCCGACTCCGGCGAGATCGTGGCCGCCATGCTCGACGGCGAGGCGACCGTCAAGACCTACCGGCACCGCGACGGGCACGTCTGGCTGATGCCCCAGAACCCGGCCTTCGACCCGATCCCCGGTGACGACGCCACCATCATGGGTCGCGTCGTGGCGGTGCTACGCCGGATCTGAGCGGGCAACGGGTGGGTGCGCACCGCACTCACCCGTGCCCGTCGGCCGTGACCTAGTAGCGGTCGCCCCGGGGGCCGCGCCCCGGATGCTGCCCGTACGGGTCGACGGGCGCGTCCTCGTCCCGTCGTCGGGGTCGCTGACCTCGGTGGTCGGGCTCCGGCCCGCCCCGCCGGGGCGGCTCCGCACGACCCCCGCCCGGCTGGCCGGCACCGCCGTACACGCCGCCGCCGGGCCGACCACCGCCGCCCGCCGGGGGACGACCACCGCCACCGCCCACGGGTCGACCGCCACCGCCGCCACCGCCAGCGGGTCGACCGCCACCGCCGCCAGCGGGCCGGCCGCCGCCATCCGCCGGGGGACGCGCGCCGCCGTAGACGCCACCACCACCCGCACCGCCCGGCCGGTTACCGCCGTAGCCGCCGTCGGCGGGAGCCGCCGGACGGCCACCGCCGTACACCGCTCCGGACGCCGGAGCGGGACCGCCACGGCCGCCGCCGCGACCCGCGCCGCCGCCGGCACCGTAGACCCCGCCGCCCGCGGCCGCGCCGGCACCGTAGACGCCGGCCGGACGTTCCCCACCCGACTCGGTACGCCCGCCACGCGGGCCACCCAGGGGCTCGCCGTCGGGGTCGGACCGGTCGGACGGCTCGGCCGGCGGCCGGCGACGCGCCCGGACGATGCCGATGATGCCGGCGCCGACCAGCAGCAGGCCGAGCACACCCACCGCGCCGACCAGGTACGTGATGTCGTCGAAACTCAGGCCGGCGGTCCACGACTTGGCAGCGGCCGGTTTGGCGCCACCCTCGGCCGCCAGCGGCACCGAGGTCGAGCTGGACGGGGCGTAGCTGAGGATGTCGATCGGGTCCTCGGCGCCCAACTGGCCGCCGTCGGAAACGGTCAGGAAGCTCTTGCCGTCCGGGGAGTAGCTGATGGCCTCGCCGAACGGGTCCGTCAGCGGCGTCACCCGGGGCTTCCCGGTGGTGAGCGCGGTGACGACGTCCCCACCGGTCACGTCGAACTCGAAGGCGTCCGCGTACGTGCGCAGGACCACCCGGTTGCCGTCCGGCGACCGCGCCGCGCCGGTGATCGCGACCCGCCCGAACGTGTTGAGCGGGTTGTCCGTCTGCGTCTTGGGCAGCGTGATGTCGCCGACCTTGCGCATCGGCACCGGTTCGGTGTCACCGGTCTTGAGCGCCGCCGACGGGGTGAAGATCTCCGCCTTGCCGCTTGTCACCTTGGTGATGATCAGCGGCTTGTTGTCGTTGCCGATGAGCAGCGCCTCGGCGTCGTGCGGCTTGCCCTCCGGGTACGAGAGCCGGTGCAGCACCGGTTGCTTGGTTCCGTTCAGCGGCATCGACCAGAGGGCGACCCGCTTACGGCGCTCCTTCGAGGAGACGTTGTCGCCGATGTCGCCGATCCAGAGTGTGGCGCCGTTCGGGGACAGCGCCAGGTCCTCGGTGTCGAACGGACCCTGCCCCGAGTAGCGGACCGGCTCCTTCGAGATCCTGCACTTGGTGTCGAGGAAGAAGACGCGCTTGCGGGCCTCGTCCTCGGTGCCGTCGTTGATCACGATGAAGCCGCTCTTGGTGGCCACCAGGCCGGACAGCTCGCGCAACCGCTCGTCGGCGATCGTGCACTGCTTCTTACCGGGCTTCACGGCGGGCGGCTCGGACGCTCCAGGGGCCGGAGCCGCCGCGGCGACTCCGGCGAGCGCCACGGTTGCCCCGAACAGGCCGAGGGCAACCGTGACCGAGGAAACAACGCGGCGCATTCGGCCAGTGTCGCATGCCGCAGGTTTCCCGTGGATGACGCCGTGTGCGCTCAGGACCGGCTGGTGGCCGCCTGGCCCTGCCGTTCCACGTCGAACCGCGCCAGCTCGGCGGCGAGCTCGGCGCTCACCCGAACGTGCAGCAGAGTGCCCTCCGGCAGGTGCGCGGTGCTGAGCACCTCGCCCGTGCGGTGCACCCGGGACACCAGGTCACCCCGCTCGTACGGCAGGACCGCCCGGACCTCGACGGCCGGCTGCGGCAGCCGGTCCTCGATGGCGGCACGCAGGCCGTCGACGCCTCGGCCGGAGTGCGCCGACACGAAGATCGCGTCCGGCCAGAGCCGCTTGAGGCGCAGCAGCGTGTCCTCGTCCGTCGCGTCGGTCTTGTTGACCACCAGCAGCTCGGGGAGCCGGTCCGCGCCCACCTCGGCGAGGACCTCGTGCACCGCCCGGACCTGCTCCTCCGGATCCGGGTGGGTGCCGTCGACGACGTGCACCACCAGGTCCGCCTCCGCGACCTCCTCGAGCGTCGAGCGGAACGCCTCGACGATCTGGTGCGGAAGGTGCCGGACGAAACCGACCGTGTCGGACAGCGTGTAGAGCCGCCCGTCCGAGGCGGTGGCCTTGCGGGTCGTCGGGTCCAACGTCGCGAAGAGCGCGTTCTCCACCAGCACGCCCGCGCCGGTCAGCCGGTTGAGCAGGCTGGACTTGCCGGCGTTGGTGTAGCCGGCGATGGCCACGGCGGGCACCGAGTTGCGGGTGCGTCGGGCACGCTTGGTGACGCGTACCGTGCGCATGCTCTTGATCTCGCGGCGCAGCCGGGAGATGCGGTGACGGATCCGCCGCCGGTCGGTCTCCAGCTTGGTCTCACCGGGACCACGCACACCCACACCGCCGCCGGCGCCGCCACCCCGGCCGGAACCACCGGTCTGCCGGGAGAGCGTCTCACCCCAACCGCGCAGCCGGGGCAGCAGGTATTCGAGCTGGGCCAGCTCGACCTGCGCCTTACCTTCCTTGCTCTTGGCGTGCTGGGCGAAGATGTCGAGGATCAGCGCCGTCCGGTCGACGACCTTGACCTTGGTGCGCTGCTCCAGGTTACGCAGCTGCGACGGGGACAACTCGCCGTCACAGATGACCGTGTCGGCGCCGGTGGAGAGCACCACCGCACCGAGGTCATCGACCTTGCCGCGGCCGATGTAGGTGGCCGGGTCGGGTCGGGTACGGCGCTGGATGAGCCCTTCGAGCACCTGCGAACCCGCGGTCTCGGCGAGCGCGGCCAACTCGGTGAGTGAGTTCTCCGCGTCGGTCACCGAGCCCTCGGTCCAGACGCCCACCAGGACGACCCGCTCCAGCCGCAGCTGGCGGTATTCCACCTCGGTGACGTCGGTCAGCTCGGTCGACAGGCCCGGGACGCGTCGCAGGGACTGCCGCTCGGACAGCTCCATCTCGCCGGTGGTGACGTCGTCGAGCTCGTCCTCGACGGGGACAAAGCTCTCCTGGTCTCGCAAGCGGTTCTCCTGTCCGTTTTGATAAGTAGAACGTAATCCTGACATGAGACAACGTCTGACGCACCTGCTATATGCCCGTGCCGAAGCTCGCCAAAAGTGGGGGCGAATGCTGGTCGGCAGCGACAACCCGGTAGAAATGCGGGCGGCGGCCGATCGGCCGCACAGCCGTGACGGAGGGATCCCGTGGCCATCACCCGACTGCCGAGCGCCGGCTTTTCGATCACCATCCGAATCGCCGTGACCGCGGACGCCTCCTCGATCGGCCGGCTCACCACCTCCGTCGGCGAGGCCGGGGCGATCGTCACGGCGCTGGACGTGGTGGACTCCGACCCGACCAACGTGATCGTCGACCTGACCTGCGACACCGCCGACGCCGGCCACGCCGACCAGGTGGTCGACGCGCTCACCGCGCTGGACGGCGTGGACGTGCGCAAGGTGTCGGACCGGACGTTCCTGCTGCACCTCGGCGGCAAGATCGAGGTGACCTCGAAGGTCGCGCTGCGCAACCGTGACGAGCTGTCCCGGGCGTACACCCCCGGGGTGGCCCGGGTCTGCATGGCCATCGCCGAGAATCCGGCGGACGCCCGGCGGCTCACCATCAAGCGCAACACCGTCGCCGTGGTCAGTGACGGCTCGGCGGTCCTCGGCCTGGGCAATCTCGGCCCGGCCGCGTCGCTGCCCGTGATGGAGGGCAAGGCGGCGCTGTTCAAGCGCTTCGGCGGGGTGGACGCCTGGCCGGTGGTGCTGGACACCCAGGACACCGACGAGATCGTGCAGATCGTCAAGGCGATCGCGCCGGCGTACGGCGGGATCAACCTGGAGGACATCGCCGCGCCGCGCTGCTTCGAGATCGAGGCCCGGCTGCGTGAGGCGCTGGACATCCCGGTCTTCCACGACGACCAGCACGGCACCGCGATCTGCGTGCTGGCCGCGCTGACCAACGCGCTGCGCGTCGTGGGCAAGCAACTCGCGGACGTCCGGGTGGTCGTCTCCGGTGCCGGCGCGGCCGGGACCGCGATCATGAAGCTGCTGCTGCGCCAGGGCGTCGGCGACATCATCGCGTACGACCGCGACGGTGCCCTGCACCGCGGACTGACCGGGCTCAACCCGGCCTGGCAGTGGCTGGCGGACAACACCAACAAGGAGAACTACTCGGGCGACCTGCCCGGGGCGATCCGGGGCGCGGACGTCTTCATCGGGGTCAGTGCGCCGAACCTGCTCAGCGGTGACGACATCGCCCAGATGGCGAAGGACTCGATCGTCTTCGCGCTGGCCAACCCGGACCCGGAGGTCGACCCGCGGGAGGCGCGCAAGCACGCCGCGGTGGTCGCCACCGGCCGCTCCGACCAGCCGAACCAGATCAACAACGTGCTCGCGTTCCCCGGCGTGTTCCGGGGCATGCTGGACGCGCACGCCGAGGAGTTCACCGAGGAGATGGCCATCGCGGCCGCGCAGGCGATCGCCGACGTGGTCGGCGAGGACAAGATCAACCCGACGGTGATCGTGCCGAGCGTCTTCGACTCCCGGGTCGCACCGGCGGTCGCCGCCGCCGTCCGCGCCGCCGCGCACAACCCCAGCCCGCTCCCGGCCGCCGACCCCGGCCCCGCCGACCTCCCCGAGATCGCCGCCAACGCCAGCGCAACCCCCTGAGCCAGACCCACCCACCCCCACGACCACGCCGTTGATCAAGAGGTTTGCGTCAGGAACCACGCGAATCTGACGCAAACCTCTTGATCAACACGGGTGGGGGGTAGGTCAGGTGGGGAGGGGTTGGGTCAGCTCGCCGGTGGCTACCAGGACGGCTGGGCCGGAGAGCCAGCAGGAGTTCTCGGTGATCGTCACCGTGAGGCGGCCGCCGGGCACGTCCACGGCGACCACTCCGGTGTCCCGGCCGGCGTCGCGCAGGACCACCGCACCCACCGCGCAGGCACCGGTGCCGCAGGACAGCGTCTCGGCGCTGCCGCGCTCGTACACCCGCATCACCGTGTGCCCGTCGGTGCCGTCGATGGGGTCGCCCGCCGCGATGAACTCCACGTTCACCCCGCTCGGGAACACCGTCGGGTCGAACCCGGGCGCGACGGTCAGGTCCAGCGCCGACACCTCCACGCCGGCCGGCAGGACGCAGACCAGGTGCGGGTTGCCGACGTCCACCACCGCACCGGTCAGGGTCAGCCCGCCGAGGGTGGCGGTGGAATCGTCGTACACCCGGGGTCGCCGCATCTCGACGGACACGGCGTCGCCCTCGACAAGCGCGCGCACGACGCCGGCCCGGGTCGCCACCGGCAACGCCGCGCCGGCGGGCGTCGCCAGGCCGGTGTCGAGCAGGTACCGGACGAAGACCCGCGAGCCGTTGCCGCACATCTCGGCGAACGAGCCGTCGGCGTTCCAGTAGTCCATGAACCACTCGGCCTCACCGGCCTGCCCGGCGCCGTCAGGATGCTTCGCCGCACGGACCACCCGCAGTACGCCGTCAGCGCCGATGCCCCGCCGCCGGTCGCAGAGCGCCGCGACCAGCTCCGGAGTCAGATCGAGCTGACCGTCCGGGTCGGGAAGGATGACGAAGTCGTTGCCGGTGCCGTGGCCCTTGGTGAACTCCACACCCCCATCATCGCGCAGCGGCCGGCACCAGACGCACGGCGGTCTCGAACAGGTCCGGTGCGGCCGAGTCCAGCCAGCGGATCCGCGGGTCACGCCGGAACCACGACCGCTGCCGGCGGACGAACCGCCGCGTCGCCCGGACCGTCTCGTCGCGCGCCTGCGCCTCGGTCAGCTCACCCGCGAACATCCGCAGCACCTGCTGGTAGCCCAGCGCCCGACTCGCCGTCCGCCCCTCGGCCAACCCCCGACCCACCAGCTCGCGGGTCTCCCCCACCAGGCCGTCGGCCCACATCCGGTCCACCCGCGCCGCGATCCGCTCGTCCAGCAGGCCGGTGTCCAGGTCGACGCCGAGCTGCACGGACGGGTAGTACGGCGTCGGCTGCGGCAGCGAGGCAGTGAACGGCGCACCGGTCAACTCGATCACCTCCAGAGCCCGCACGATCCGGCGACCGTTGCCCGGCAGGATGCCGTCGGCGGCGGCCGGATCGGCGGCGCGCAGCCGCGCGTACAGCGGCGCCGGGCCCACCTCGGCCAACTCCCGCTCCAGCCGCTCGCGCAGCGCCGGGTCGGTGCCGGGGAAGTCGAAGTGCTCCAACACCGCCCGCACGTACAACCCGGACCCGCCGACCAGCAGCGGCACCCGCCCCCGGGACAGGATGTCGTCCACCGCTGCCCGGGCCAGCCGCTGGTACTCGGCGACGCTCGCCGGCTCGCCGACCTCCCAGATGTCCAGCAGGTGGTGCGGCACCCCGTCCCGCTCGGCCGGGGTCAGCTTGGCCGTGCCGATGTCCAACCCCCGGTAGAGCTGCATCGAGTCGGCATTGACCACCTCACCGTCCAGCGCGTGCGCCAACGCGATGCTCAACGCCGACTTGCCCGCCGCCGTCGGACCGACGACCGCGACGACCGTGCCGCTCACACCCGCTCCCAGGACGCCACGAAGTAAGCCACGCCGTAGGGCGCCGCGTCGTGCAGCAGCTCAGCGCGCCAGTCGCCGCCACTCGACCGGGCCGCGCCGGCCAGCACCTGCCAGGACGCCCGGCCGGCCGCCTTCAGCTCCGCCGACACCACCGGGTCGAGGCCGAGCAGCACGTCCACGTCCGCCCCGGCCAGGGCCGTGGCGACCCGCCTGTCGTACGCCTCGGCGCGCGGATCGTCGTACCCCGGGGACTTCTGCCCCCGGCACGCCGACCCGTCGCCGAGCACCAGCAGCGCCACCCGCTCGCCCGCGGCGTCGACCGACTCGGCGAGTGCCCCCACCTCGGCCGGACCGGCGTCGGCGGCCACCTGCACGGCGGACACCGGCGCGCGTACGCCCTGCCGGGCCAGCAGCCACGCTCCGACGGTCAGGCTCAACGGCAGCACCGCGCCCCGGTCCGGTTGACCGGGCAGCAACGGCACGTCCAGGTCGACGCCCCACGGCTGGAGGGAACCCGTCGCCGTGGACCGGACCGGGCCGGTCGTCGGACCGGCGCCGAGCAGGACCACGGCGTCCGGGTCGGAGGTGAACAACCGCCCGACGGCGGTGTCACAGGCCGCCCGCAGATCGTCCAACTCGGGTGCGGCCGCGCCGGCCACCTCGGGCACGAGCAGGGGCGGATGCGGGCAGACGGCGGCGGCGACCAGTGGCACCAGACCACCGTAGCGGGAATCCCCGGAGCGTCTCCGCGCCGATCCGGTCATTCGGTCCCTAGGACACCGTATGGTCACGGTCGGCGATAGGCGCTCGACGGGGACCGGGTTGGACCTGTGACAATGCCGGAAGCAAGTTGACTGCGCCGTGGCGGCGACGGGGGACTCGTCCTTCGACGCCGGGAGATCGAGGATGGGCACATGAGCGACTGGACTGCCTTCGGACGGGTGGACGCGGACGGCACCGTGTACGTCAAGACCGCCGAGGGCGAGCGGGTGGTCGGATCCTGGCAGGCGGGAGCACCGGAGGAGGGGCTGGCGCACTTCGCCCGTCGCTTCGCCGACCTGGTGACCGAGGTGGATCTGACCGAAGCGCGGCTCAACTCGGGCGCGGCGGACGCCGGGCACTCGCTGAGCACGATCCGGCGGATCCGCGCCACGCTCCCCGAGGCACACGTGGTGGGCGACATCGACGCGCTGGCCGCGCGGCTGGACAAGCTGGCCACCCTCGCCGAGGAGAAGGCCGGGGAGGCCCGGGCCGCCCGCGACGCCGCACGCGTCGAAGCACTGGCGCGCAAGACCGCGCTGGTCGAGGAGGCCGAGACGCTCGCCGCCGAGTCCACCGGCTGGAAGACCGCCGGCGACCGGCTCAAGGAGATCCTCGACGAGTGGAAGACCATTCGCGGGGTCGACAAGAAGGCCGACGGTGAGCTGTGGAAGCGGTTCGCCGCCGCCCGGGACGGCTTCACCCGGCGCCGGGGCGCCCACTTCGCCTCCCTCGACGCGCAGCGCAAGCAGGCGCAGACCGTCAAGGAGGAGCTGGTCGCCGAGGCGGAGAAGCTCAGCGGCTCCACCGAGTGGGCGGCCACCGCCAACCAGCTCAAAGAGCTGATGACGCAGTGGAAGGCAGCTCCGCGCGCCTCCAAGGAGGCCGAACAGAAGCTCTGGGAACGTTTCCGGGGCGCGCAGGACGCCTTCTTCAGCCGGCGCAGTGAGGTCTTCTCCGCCCGCGACAACGAGCAGCGCGGCAACCTGGAGCGCAAGCAGGCACTGCTGGCCGAGGCCGAGGCGCTCGACATCGACGCCGACCCGAAGGGCGCCCAGGCCAAGCTGCGCGAGATCCAGGCCCAGTGGCACGAGGCCGGCCGGGTACCCCGCGAAGCCGCCGCCGGGCTGGAGCGCCGACTGCGCGTCATCGACGACAAGGTCCGCGAGGTGATGGACTCGGCGTGGCGTCGCACCACCAAGGAGGACAACCCGCTGCTCGCCCAGATGCGGGCGCAGGTCGCCGAGGCCGAGGACCGGCTGGCCCGGGCGCAGAGCGCCGGCGACGCCCGCCGGATCAAGGAGGCCGAGCAGGCGCTCGCCGCCAAGCGGCAGTTCCTCCAGCTCGCCGAGCAGGCCGGCTGAGCCGACACGTCTCCGGGAGCCCCGGTCCCCTGACGGGACCGGGGCTCCCGCATGTCCGCCCCGCGCCCTCACGCCCCCTGCCCCCGCGCCCTCGCACTCCCGCACCTCGCGCCCGCGCCCGCGCCCGCGCCCCGATGCTCGCAACTTCCCTGAAGTTGCTGCCTCAGCTGCGCCGGAGGCAGCGGTTTCCCTGAACTTGCATGGATCTTGCCGGGCTTGCTGGGCGAGGGCTGCTCGAAGGCCGCTTCCGACGCGAACGCCGCTCATCGAGCGTGATCTTGCAGGGCGCGGGCGCGGGACGCGGGGCCAGCGCGGGACGCGGGGCCAGCGCGGGACGCGGGGCCAGCGCGGGACGCGGGGCCAGCGCGGGACGCGGGGCCAGCGCGGGACGCGGGGCCAGCGCGGAACACGAGCGCGGGACACGAGCGCGAGCCGACGCGGGACGCGAACGCGGGACGGTGGGCCGGGCCAGCCGGACGGCTGGTTGACGCATCGACGCGGGCTGATCAGAATGAGCGACGGAGCCAGGTAGGGCCACCGGCACGAGGGCGACGACTGCGGGACACCGCCGTCGAAGGGTCGCCGGTGAGCGTTTCGCGAGTGTCCACGTCCGCGTGACCTGGGCCGTCGCGCACTGTCCGCGTACCCCTTGAGGGCCGTGACGTGCGGACGGCCGCCCGCCGACGTCGTTCATCGACGGCGTCGGACCTCCGAAGTGGAGCTCGAATGTTCCGTCCCACCGCTCTCGGCGGCGCGTTGACCGCGCTCGCCACCGTCGCGGCCGGCGTGTTCATCGCCGCCACCGTCAGCACCAGCCCGGCCGTGGCCGCCGGCACCGGTACCGGGTACCTGCACACAAGCGGCAACCAGATCGTGGACAGCACCGGCGCCACGGTCCGGTTGACCGGTATCAACTGGTTCGGCATGGAGACCGACAACAAGACCTTCCACGGGTTGTGGTCGAGCAACCCGTGGCGGGGGCAGCTCGACAAGATGGCCAGCCTGGGCTACAACACGTTGCGGGTGCCGTACTCGAACGACGCGCTGAAGCCCGGCGCGACGGCCAGCGGGGTCAACGACTTCGTCAACCCGGACCTGGTCGGGCTGTCGCCGTTGCAGATCCTCGACAAGGTCATCGACTACGCCGGCAGCAAGGGGATGCGGATCATCCTGGACCGGCACCGGCCGACGGCGGCCGGACAGTCGCCGCTGTGGTACACGCCGACGGTCTCCGAGGCGACCTGGATCAACGACTGGAAGATGCTGGCCCAGCGGTACGCGGGCAACCCCACGGTGATCGGCGCGGACCTGCACAACGAGCCGCACGCCGAGGGCACCAACCCGGCGGCCACCGGCGCGTGCTGGGGCTGCGGCGACACCGCCCGGGACTGGCGACTGGCCGCCGAGCGGGCCGGAAACGCCGTCCTCGGTGTCCAGCCCAACTGGTTGATCTTCGTGGAGGGGGTGAGCTGCCCGAGCGGTGGCCTCTCCAACGTGTGGGACAACGACCCGAGCAACGACGAGGACTGCGGCTGGTGGGGTGGCAACCTGTCCAAGGCCGGCCAGTTCCCGGTACGGCTGAACGTGGCGAACCGGCTGGTCTACTCGCCGCACGAGTACGCCACGTCGGTGTACCGGCAGACCTGGTTCGACGCCCCGGACTACCCGGCGAACATGCCGGCGATCTGGGACAAGTACTGGGGTTACCTCTACAAGCAGAACATCGCGCCGATCATGATGGGCGAGTTCGGCAGCACCCTGGCCGACCCGAAGGACAAGGTGTGGCTGGAGAAGCTGATGGCGTACACCGGGACCGGGGTGACCGGGATGTCCTTCACCTACTGGTCGTGGAACCCCAACTCGGGTGACACCGGCGGCATCGCGCTTGACGACTGGACGACCATCAACACCGCCAAGCAGGCGATCCTCCAGCCGTACCTGATCGCGCCGTCCGGCGGCACGGGCGGGCCGACCGGTGGACCCACCGGCGGGCCGACGGGTGGGCCGACGGGTGGGCCGACGGGTGGGCCGACGGGTGGGCCGACGAACCCGCCGACGGGTGCCTGCACCGCCACCTACCGGCAGGTCAATGCCTGGCAGGGCGGCTTCCAGGGTGAGTTGACAGTGAAGAACACCGGCTCCGGTGCGGTGAACCCGTGGTCGGTCACCTGGAGTTGGCCGTCCGGGGTGACGTTGGGCAGTGGTTGGAACGCCACTGTCACGCAGTCCGGCACGACGGTCACCGCGGCCGCGCCGAGCCACGCCCCCTCCCTGGCGGCGGGCGCCTCGGTCACCGTGGGCTTCACCGCCAACGGCACCGCCAGCGCCCCCGGTGCGGTGAAGCTCAACGGCACGAGCTGCTGAGCAACCGGGACGGCCGGTGCCCACGGGACGGGCACCGGCCGTCCCCGCCCACGGGCCGAGGGTCACCCGTCTCATCGAAAGGAAGCAGCATGCGCACAGGACGGCGTCGGATGACGCTGATCGCCAGCACCGCCGCAGCCACCGCCACCCTCGTCACCGCCAGCCTGTTGAGCGCCGTCACCGCGCAGGCGGCGGCCGGCTGCCAGGTCGCGTACTCGGTCGCCAGTCAGTGGCCTGGCGGATTCACCGGCAACGTCACTGTCACCAACCTCGGCGACCCGGTCGCCGGGTGGACGCTGCGCTGGTCGTACGGGGCCGGACAGCAGGTCAGCCAGGCGTGGGGCGCGACCGTCGCGCAGAGCGGCGACCAGGTCTCCGCGACGAACGTCGACTACAACGCCAACCTGGCGACGAACGGCAGCACCTCGTTCGGCTTCAACGCCAGCTGGAACAACTCAGGCAACCCGGCTCCGACCGGCTTCACCCTCAACAACGTCGCCTGCACCGGCGGCCCCACCCCGACCACCCCGCCGCCCACCACACCCCCGCCCACCACGCCTCCGCCGACCACACCTCCGCCCACGACGCCCCCGCCCACGAGCCCGCCGCAGACCGGCCTTGTCGGCTGGGCCACCCAGAACGGCGGCACCACCGGCGGCGGCAGCGCGGCCACGACCACCGTCACCAACGCCTCGGCGCTGACCAGCGCGCTGAACGCCACAGGCGCCGCGGTGATCCGGGTGTCCGGGACCATCTCCTGCTCGGGCATGCTGCGGGTCCGGTCCAACAAGACCATCCTCGGCAACTCCGGCGCGACGATCGCCGGCTGCGGGCTCAACATCAGCGGTGACCGCAACGTGATCATCCGGAACCTGACCTTCCGCAACTGGAACGACGACGCGATAAACGTGCAGGAGTCGGCCACCAACATCTGGATCGACCACAACACCTTCAGCAACGGGTACGACGGCGCTGTCGACATCAAACGCGGATCGGACTTCGTCACCGTGTCCTGGAACCGGGTCTTCAACCACGACAAGACGATGTTGCTCGGCCACAGCGACGACAACGCCAGCCAGGACGTCGGCCACCTGCGGGTGAGCTACCACCACAACTGGTTCGACGGCAGCAACCAGCGCAACCCCCGGGTGCGCTTCGGCAACCCGGTGCACGTGTTCAACAACTACTACCGGGCCAACGGCGGCTATGGCATCGCGTCCACCGAGAACGCCGGCGTGCTCGTCGAGGGCAACTACTTCGAGAACGTCGCCGACACGTACCACCTCGGCGAGGGTGACTCCGGTCCCGGCCGCCTGGTGGCCCGGAACAACCACTTCGTCAACTCACCCGCCGGGCAGACCGGCGGCAGCGTCGCCAGCATCCCGTACCCCTACCAACTGGACACCGCGAGCACCGTCAAGTCCACCGTGACGGCGGGCGCCGGCGCCGGCCGGATCACCGTCTGAGCAACTGCTGTGCAAGGAAGGGCCCCTTATTAACGCCTGGCGTTAATAAGGGGCCCTTCCTTGCACTAGTGGGTGGCGCAGCCCGCGGCGGGCGCGGCGACGACCGGCGGCGCGCCGATCGTCGGCAGACCCAGCAACACCCCGGGGGTACGCGGGGAGCGGCCCGCCTCGGCGGCATCGCCGGCCCTGGTCCGGCGGTGCGACAGGAGCGGCCCGTCGGCGTTGAGGTGGTGCGGCGCGGCGTACGTGACGGCGGTGTGCACGATGTCGCCGGGCCGGATCTGGTCGGCCAGCGACCCACCGTCGGGCGTACCCGTCGCGAAGTGGACCAGCCGACCGTCCCGGGCCCGGCCCGACATCCGCCCGGTCCGCTCGTCCTTGCGGCCCTCGCCGACCGCGACCAGCACCTCGACGGTCTCGCCCACCAGCCGCTTGTTCTCCGTCCAGGTGATCTCCTCGACGGTGGCGATCAGCCGCTCGTAACGCTCCTGCACGACCTGCTTGGGCAGCTGGTCGTCCATGGTCGCGGCGGGCGTCCCGGGGCGCTTGGAGTACTGGAAGGTGAAGGCCGAGGAGAAGCGGGCCTCGCGCACCACGTCAAGGGTGCGCTGGAAGTCAGCCTCCGTCTCGCCGGGGAACCCGACGATGATGTCCGTGGTGATCGCCGCGTCGGGCATGGCCGCCCGGACCTTCTCGATGATGCCCAGGTAACGCTCGGAGCGGTAGGACCGCCGCATCGCCCGGAGCACGTCGTCGGAGCCGGACTGCAACGGCATGTGCAGCGAGTGGCAGACGTTCGGAGTCTCGGCCATCGCGGCGATCACGTCGTCGGTGAAGTCCTTCGGGTGCGGGCTGGTGAACCGGACCCGCTCCAGGCCGTCGATGTCGCCGCAGGCGCGCAGCAGCTTGCCGAACGCGTACCGGTCGCCGAACTCCACACCGTAGGAGTTGACGTTCTGCCCGAGCAGCGTCACCTCCAGCACACCCTCGTCGACCAGGGCACGCACCTCGGAGAGGATGTCACCGGGGCGGCGGTCCCGTTCCTTGCCGCGCAACGACGGGACGATGCAGAACGTGCACGTGTTGTTGCAGCCCACCGAGATCGACACCCAGCCGGCGTACGTCGACTCGCGCCGGGTCGGCAGCGTGGACGGGAACACCTCGAGCGACTCGAGGATCTCCACCTCGGCGGCGGAGTTGTGCCGGGCCCGCTCCAGCAGCACCGGCAGCGAACCGATGTTGTGCGTGCCGAAGACGACATCCACCCAGGGCGCCTTGCGGACGATCTCGCCACGGTCTTTCTGGGCCAGGCAGCCGCCGACCGCGATCTGCATGTCCCGGTGCTTGTCCTTCACCGGGCGCAACCGACCGAGATTGCCGTAGAGGCGGTTGTCGGCGTTCTCCCGCACCGCGCAGGTGTTGAAGATGACCACGTCCGGGGTGTCGTCGCCGGCGGGCGCGCGCACGTACCCCGCCTGCTCCAGCAGGCCGGAGATGCGTTCCGAGTCGTGCACGTTCATCTGGCAGCCGTACGTGACGACGTTGTAGGTCCTAGCCACCCTGTTGGCGCCCCTTCCCCTCGGGCTACCAGGGTAGCGGCCCGCTCCGGACGCGGAGACCGCCGTTGTCCCGCTGCCCCATGACGGGGGTTTACTGCGGACAGTACGCTCCCGAACAAGAACAGGTTTCTGGGCGGTTTCGGGGCCTATGTACTCGGGGCCGCTGCCCGGCTGCTGTCGATCGGGAGTTGCACCACGACCTGTGGGGAGGCCATCCGTGACGCGATCGCACACGCCACAGCGCTCCGTCGTCACCCCGGACGGGCGGCACCTCGCGGTGGAGAGTTCGGGGGCTCCAGACGGCGCCGTGGTCGTCCTGCTGCACGGCACCCCGGGCAGCCGCAGCGGCCCCCGCCCCCGCAGCATCACCATGCACCACCTCGGCGTACATCTCGTCTGCTACGACCGGCCCGGTTACGGCGACTCCGACCGGCACGAAGGCCGGCGGGTGGCTGACGCGGCGGCCGACGTGGAGGCGATCGCCGACGACCTGGGCATCGAACGGTTCGCGGTGGTGGGTCGCTCCGGCGGTGGGCCGCACGCCCTGGCCTGCGCCGCACTGCTGCCGGACCGGGTCACCCGGGCCGCCGTGCTGGTGGGGCTCGCTCCGGCCGGCGCATCCGACCTGGACTGGTTCGCGGGCATGTCCGAGACGAACATCGAGGCCTTCGGGCGGGCCGACGAGGATCTGGCGGAACTCACGCGCACCCTGACGGTGCGTGCGGCAGAGGCCCGGCGGGATCCGATGACGCTGCTCGACTTCCTCCGCCCTCATCTGGCCGACGAGGACGTCCGGGTCGTCGACGATGTCACTCTCCGCCGACTGCTGACCGAGATGTACGCCGAAGCTCTGCGGCACGGCCCCGAGGGCTGGATCGACGACGTACTGGCGATGCGGCAGGGCTGGGGGTTCGACCTCGGAGCCATCCGCGCACCCGTGCGGCTCTGGCACGGCGAGCAGGACCGGTTCTCTCCGGTGGAACACTCCCTGTGGTTGGCGTCGCGGATCCTGAACGCCGAGGCGCAGGTGCAGCACGGCGCCGCCCACTTCGGCGCGATGGAGATCCTGCCACAGATCCTGAACTGGCTGGTCGGACCGGATTTCGCAGCCGCCCGGCGGCTCTGAATCCGCAGCACGGCCGCCGGGAGCGCGCGCCGACCCGGTCAGAATGGATGGGGGTCGATCACCCGGACGACGAACCGCCGTTCCCGCAGGGTCTGCACGGTCGGGTGCTCCGAACCGATCATCTCGGCCAACCGGTCGGCCACCACGTCGACATCCTCGGCCGAGCCTGCGTCAGTGATGCGCTCAGACACCAGCGCGAGGTCGCCGAGGCAGCGCAGCGTGTCGGGGTGATCCGCCCCGATCACCGTGGCCAGGCGACCGCCGGTCTCCCGCAGTCGCTCATGCGCCGAGTCCCACTCCCCCTCCTCGGCGAGGCACACGGCGTGGTTCACGTCCGCGGCGAGGGTGTGCGGGTGGTCGGGGCCGAGCACCTTGCGCAGCTCGCCGGAGGCCCGGGCCGCCGACGCGCGAGCATCCGACCTGCGCCCGAGCGCCCGCTCGGCGGCGGAGATGTTGCTCAGCGTGGCCAGCGTGTGCGGGTGCTCCGGGCCGAGGCGCAGTTGCTCCTCGTACACCTGGCTCACGGCGGTCATCTCGGTGAACGCCCTCGCCGCGTCGCCGACGGCCAGCAGGTTCGCCGCCCGGCTCGACCGGCACGCCACCGTGTCCGGGTTGTCCGGCCCGAAGCGTTCGTCGAGCTCGCGGTAGGCCGCCTCGAACATCGGCGTGGCCTCGGCTCCCCGACCGGCGCTGCGCAGGGACACCGCCAGGTTGACCTGGGCGGCGAGACTCTGACCGTCATCCGGCCCGAGCACCTCGCAGTACGTGTCGTACACGGTGCGCAGCAGGGTGGCCGACCTCTCGTACTCACCGGCTTCCCGCAGGTCGCTGCCCAGGCGCACGGCGGAGACCAGGGTGTAGGGGTGCGTGGGGCCGAGCACCAGCCGCCGCCGCTGGTGCACCTCGTCGTCCCATCTGCGGGCGGACCGGTAGTCGCCGACCAGCCGGTAGGAGAGGGCGAGGTTGTTGGCCGCGCTCAACGTCCGGGGGTGGTCCTCGCCGAACACCTGGAGCCAGGAGGCGTAGGTGGACCGGTCCCGTTCCAGTGCCTCGGCGTAGCGGCCGAGCGCGCGCAGGTCACCGCCGAGGCTGCCGGCGGTCATCAGACTGTGCGGGTGCATCGGGCCGAGCAGCCGGCGTTGCTCGGCCAGCACCGCCTCGTCCAGGTCCCGGGCCTCGTCGAACCGGCCCAGGCTGCGCAGGATGTTCGCCCGGTTGAAGCGCAGGTGCAGCAACTGTCGACCCAGCGCGGACGCCCCGACCTCGTCGTGCGTGTCGCCGAGCCGGGCGGACCAGGTCTCGTCCACCTCCCGGCTGAACCAGTCGGCCTGGTCCAGGCCGCCGCGCTGCCACAGGTAGCGGACCCGGTCAATCAGCAGCTGACATACCGACTCGTCGGGGCAGGTCAACGCCCCGGAGACCTCCAGGTGCGGCCAGAGCATCCGCAGTCGGGGCCAGGTGGTCGGGTCGTCCACGTCACCGCGTGGTCGGGACGCGGCCAGCACCAGGTGCACCTGGTGTCGGGCCTCCTCGATCTCGTCGTCGGTCATCCGGTCTCGTACGACCGCCTGCAACAACCGGTGCACCTGGACCCGGCCGCCCTGCACGTCGAGTTTGAGCAGCGCGAGGCGGTTGATCTGCTGGACCAGCGCGCCGCGCACAAGCCGTTCCGACACCGACGGGTCGAACGGCACCAGGGCCGCCGCCATCTCGTCGCTGTAGATCAGCTCCAGCGCGACCTCCGGGGCCAACACCGAGCAGAGCTGCAACAGCCGGTACGCGGCGGGCGCCTGATCGTGCAGCCGGTTCAGCGACAGGTCCCAGGTGGCCTCGACGGAGAGGGCGCTCGGGCCGTGCCGCTCGATCTGCCGCAGGTAGTCGCCGACGGACGTGCCGGTGTCGGCGAGCCACGCACCGGCCGCGGCCACCGCGATCGGCAGGTCGCCGAGCGCCTCGGCCACCCGGTCGGCCTCCTCGGCGCTGATCGGGGGCACCCGTTGGGCGAGGTGCGCGACGCTCTCGGTGCGGTCGAAGACGTCCACCTGGATCGGGTTCGCCCGGTCACCCCAGGCGCGGTTGCGGGAGGTCAGCAGGACGTGCCCGGGGCCCTGGGGCAGGAAGGGCTCGATCTGGTCGAGCTCCTCGGCGTTGTCGAGCACGACGAGCCACCGCTCGTACGGGTCGCCCCGGTGCAGCACCTGCAACACGGAGCGGACCGTGTCGGGCAGGGTCGGCCCGGCGAGGATGCCGAGGCGGCTGGCGAGGTCGGCCAGTGCGGTGTCGACGAACTGCGGCGGGTCGGCCACGATCCACCAGACCACGTCGTACGCGGTCTTGAACCGGTGCACGTACTCCAGGGCCACCTGTGTCTTTCCGACGCCGCCCATGCCCTGGAGGGCGACCGGCAGCACCACCGCGCTGCCCCCGCTCTGCAGTTGCGCGCGCAGCCGGGCCAGGTCGTCCTCCCGGCCGGTGAACCGGGCGTTCCGGTTGGGGGCGTTGAAGATCAACGGCTCGGTGCCGGGAAAACGGGTGTTCCCGCCCGCCGGGCCGTCCGCCGACGACACCGGTCGGCCGACCAGCCGCAACACCCGCTCCTCGGCGGTCGCCGCGCTCACGTTGACCAGGTTGGTGGAGTTCTGGGACGGGAACTCCGCCAGCGGGCGCACGTCGGCGACGTACACGGCGAGCGGCGTGGAACCGGTGCTGGTGTCACGGTCGGGCAGACTGCCGGACGGCGTCGCCGCGTAGGCCGGCGAGACCACTGTCAGCGTGTGCGGCGCGGGCGTGCCCGCGGACCCGACGGCGGCGGTCAGCTCCACCACCCGCAAGCCGGCCGAACTGAGCACCCGCTCCAGCCACTCGGCCCAGACGGCATCCTCCGGCGCGTACCGGAGCACGATCTGGTCGTCGATCGCCTCTGTGCGCCGACGGAAACGGGCCATGCCCCGCTTCCGCACCGACTCGTCCATCAGCGGCAGCGCGGTCACCGCGCCGTCGGTGAGGATCCCGGTCAACCTCTCGAACGCCGCCAGCAGCGACGTCGGCGAGCCGGACGGATCCCCGAACGTCGCCAGGATCTCCTCGTACGCGTAGGACGGCCGGTAGGGAACCTCGACCGCGGCCCAGTAGCGGCGCCGATCGGCCTCGGTCATGCCCGCAGGCAACCCGGCGAAGCGCCGCATGGCCAGCAGACGACCCGCCTCGGCCCGCTCCTTCTCGGCGTGGTCGACCCGCGTCGGCACCGGCAGCACCCGGATGTCGCGCCGCCGGTACCGGTCCCGGACCGAGTGCGCCACCCGCGCCGCACCGTCGATGCCCTGGTCGCTGAGGGTGAAGCAGTCGACCAGGGTGTCCGGAAGGTGCAGGGTGCAGATGTCGGCGACGTCGCTCAACCCCGTCCGGCTGTCGATCAGGGTGAAGTCGTACTGGCGCTTCATGTCCGCCCGCAGCGCCTCGAAGAACTGCGCCCCGCCCAGCCGGTTGTAGAAGTTGTCCCAGTCCAGCCCGCTCACCGAGACGGCGTAGTCGCTGTTCTGCCGGCCGGCGGAGAGGAAGTCGAGGCCACCGCCGTCGGGGAAGTTCCAGCGCAGCGAGAAGGCGTGCCGCCCGACCCGGGCGTACTGCTCCATCCAGCGGTCCGGCCGGTCGTCGACCCGGGTGGTCTCCCACTCGTAGTCGCGGATCATGTCGATCACGCCGCTGGCCCCCTGGATCGCGTCGACGTCCAGGAACGGGTGGAAGAAGCGGTGCAGGCCGGGTGACTCCAGGTCCCAGTCGGCGACGAGCACCCGTCGGCCGCTGGCGGCGAGGATCCAGGCCACGTTGGCCAGCGCCATCGTCCGGCCGGTCCCGCCCTTGAACGAGTAGAAGGTGACGACCTGGCCTTCGCGACCGTTGTTCATCGGTCTTCTCCGCCGCGGCCCGTTGATGCCGGATCAGCAGGAGGGGACGCGGTGTGCGGGGCAACCGCCGCACTGTCGCGCAGGCTCGGCACCGGCTCCGGCTGGGGTTCGAAGGAGACCACCGGGCCGTACCTGAGGAACTGACGGCGAGCCTCGGTGACCAGCGCCGGCATCAGGTCGACGAACTCCCACAGGTTGCACGCCCGTTTGACCTGGGGCAGACCGGCGTCGTGCAGCAACTCCATCACCTCGGTCGACCACCGGCCGGCGTCCTGGGTGTCATCGTCGTCGGTGACCAGCAGCGGAACGACCCACTCGGGTAGGCCGTGCAGCGCCTGGGCGAGGATGTGGGACGCGTTCGGCGTCGCCGCGATCCACGGGTCGACCAACAGCACGGCCGGACGGCGATCGAGCAGCCCGGCGGCCTGCCCGAAATCCGCCGTGCGGGCCGATAGCCCGAGCCGCTGGGCGGTGCCGGCCGCGTACTCGGCGGCGGGCACCTCCTGGCGATGCCCGTACGGCCGCCAGAGACGGCCGCTCGACGCGTAGCCGGCGGGGTCGCGGTCGGTCGGCAGCTGGCCCGTCGTCGGCGCCAGGACGGCGACGACGAAGTCCGGGTCGGTCGGCTCCGGGCCGACGACCTCGTCGAGGCCCGGCGCGCGGGACGGTCCCAGCGGCTGCCGCTCGGCGGTGTGCACGATCCGGCCGGCCAGGCGGCTCAGCAGAAGCTCGTACTGTGCCCGGTAGGAGGCCAGCATGCAGAACGCCCGCAGGCCGTTCTCGGCGTACTCCGGGACGTCCCGGCCCAGGTCCAGGGCCCTGTCCATCTCGGGATGGGACTCCCAGGGGGGAAACGGGATCCACAGCACGGGGACCAGATGACCGGCGGTGACCCGGTCCGGCCCGGCGGCGGCCAGCCGGGCCCGGAAGCACTCCTGCTCCCCCAACGCCCACGGGCGACTGAAGTAGCCGGGCGAGTAGAGCGGCACGAAGACCTCGGCGTCACCGAGCGCCTCGGCGAGGGCCGCCTTCCAGTCCGCACCCAAGGGGATGTGCTGGTCGGAGAAACCGATCCGCATCCCGGCCGTCGGCTGCGCCTGGCGGGCCACCTCCTCGGCCAGATCGGCGAAGAACCGGCCCACCCAGACGTCGACCCGGTCGCCCGACGGCGGTACGGAGTGGGCGTAGCTCAGGAAGAAGTACGTGCCTCGCGCCGCCGACGGACGTCGGTCCACCGGCGGGCTCACCCCAGCTCCTCGGCAAATCGGGTACGCCAATCGTCCACGATGGTCAGCACGTCAGCGACCCCATCCATGATGCTCACGGCTCGGTCCGCCCAGGTGGCCGGGACACCAGCGTAGACCGCGAATCAACGGTGACCCGCCAGGCGATTCGCGGCGAGCCAGCCGACCGCGAAATCCACAGCGGTGCGCGCCGACAGCAGGTGCGCGACAGACCGGCCGACCCGGCCACGGCGGACGAGTGACGCGGCGCTGAGCGCGGCACCCAACTCCGGGAAGTCTCGATCGTCCAGGTCGAGAGCACGGAAGTCGAGGCGTATTCGGCGCCCGTCGTCGAGCCGGAAGCAGCGGTAGTCCCGCTTCGGAGGCGGCACCGGCAGCCGGTACTCGGCAAGGTGCAGGGCACTGCACGCCTCGAAGCCGACGCCGAGCAGCAGGATCTGCCCGTCCGCCGCGTAGAGCCGGCCGATCGGCGAACGCTCGCCGAGGTGACAGGTGAGGGCATGGTCGTCGGTGAGGTGCCGCGCCTGTGGGCCGAGCGCGGCGAACGAGACCTGCGGATGGTCGCTGCGCACCGCACCGGGGGCACGCCTGACGAACTCGGCGAACGCCCCCATCCGCTCCGAGGGGGTGGTCCCGCGGTCCCACCCCGGCAGACTGGCCTCGTATCGGGCAAGCTCAGCCCCGTCCATTCCGTCGGTGGCCGCCAGGTAGGTCCGGGACGTGGTCGAGTTGCCGGCGGTCTGCGTGGGCACGAGCAGCGTCCCGGCCGGGCCGAGGACGTCCCGCAGAGCGTCCGCGAGCGTCGCGGGGCCCCGCTCCAGCGGCCCCACCCGCCGCAGGCCGCAATGCACCAGGAGGCAGACGCCGGGACGGACACCCAGTGCCAGCAGGTCCTCGGCGACGCGGGGTCGGCCCAGTGCCGTCCGCTCATCCCGGATCGACACCGGTCCCCACAAGGGCCTGGCGCATCTGGTCCACGAACCGTTCACCGGCGGCCGTGAGCGAGTGGCTGGCCAGCAACGCGTCCGCACCTTCGCGGGTCCACGCCAGGAACCGGGCCGCGTGCTCCGAGGCGTCACCGTGAGCGGGCCGACCGGCGGCGGCGCGGGCCCGCCACACCTGGGTGACCGCCAGATGCGCGTAGACACCCTGGAGCACACCCTCGGGGGGCCGCGGATCGGGACGCCAGGGCACGCGGATCCGGGTGGTGCGCCCCGGGTCGACGAGGTCGTACAGGTCGAGTGCGGCACCGAGCTTCGCGTGCTGCCACTCGTGCACGAGCAGCACGGCTACCGTCTCCGGGTCCCCGACGGGGGTGAGGGCGACCGCGCCGAACGCGTGTCGGGCCGTCGCGCTCCGCACCGGCCTGCTCTGCTCGGGCGCCAGCGGCACGACGGCCCGCAGACCACCGGCGAGCGCGGCCGCGTGGCCCGGCACGTCCCGGTGCGCGACCTGCCAGGCCGCTGCGAGGGTACGGCCCAGCGCCTGCGCCGCCGAACGCTCCAGGCGGGAGGTCACGGGTTGGCCGTAGCAGTCCCGGTACGGGTCGTCGTCCTCGAGGAGCACCTGGCCACTGGAGACCGGTACGGGGCGGGTCGGTCGCCATCCGGCCGCTTCCGGTTCGCCTGGTTCTCCGCCCGGATCGAGGAGGACCGTCTGCTCCTCGGTACCGACGCGGACCCGGAGGCCGTTGGGCCGGACGGTCACCTCGGCGGTGCCGTCGACAGCGTCCGGGAGCGCCAGGGTGCCCAGGGTGGGCAACGTGATCACGCCGGAACGCACCGGAACGTCCACCGTGGCCGGGAAACCTGACCGGACGGCGGCGGCGAGCGCGAGGGCCGGCAGCGGGTCGTCCGCGCGGCGGGCGTCGACCGACGGGGTGAGGAGATGGACCAACCACGGACGGACGAAGGGGTGAGCGAGGACGGCCTGGACCGCCTCGGGCTCCTTCCCATCGAGGTCCACGAGCAACTCCCAGGCGGCCGTGGGGCCGGACCTCTCCCGCCAGGCCGCCAGCAGCGCCCGGTTGATGGAGAGCTGCGCCCCGGCCAGCAGGTCGAGAGTCTGCGCCGAGCCGTACCCGGTCGCCAGATCGTCCAGCAGGTCACCGGCGGTCGGGGTGTCCACGTCGGTCTGCTGCCCGGTGGGCACCCCCGGCGGCCGGTAGGTGTCGATCGTGTCGATCAGGCGGAGCAGGTCGGCGCAGTACACCGACGGATTGTCGAAGCCGGAGCCGGTACGCCAACGGTGGGCGTAGAGACCACCGCCGCAGCGCTCGACCACCGGGCAGGACCGACAGGTCGCGCAGAGCCCGTCCACGCCGGCCTGTCGGACGGCGACCCCGGGATGCCGGCTGGCCTCGTCGACCGAATGGCCGAACACGTCGAAGCCGGTGCCGGCCGCACCGTGGTACGCGGTCTTCAACGAGTCGACCTGCTCCCAGCTGCCATCCGTCTCGACGACGAGCACGTCCGCCGGAGCGAGACCGAACGCCTCGGTGCCGCCACCGCCGGGCGTCAACGCCTCGAACAGTCGGATCGGCAGGGGCCGTCCCTCGTCCACCCACCGCTGGTGGATGCGCCCCAGCCAGTCCGCGTACGGAGTGGGGCCGGGGCGGTACGGCGGGCGGTCCCAGGTGGCGTGCGGCAGCAGCAGATCGACCCGGGGTGGGCGCTCGGCCAGTAGTGCCTCGTACACCTGGTCAGGATCGTTGCGGACATCGATCGTGCAGAGGATGCCGGCGTAGCTCGTCAGGTGTTCCGGGCGGCGGAGCAGGGAGAGCGCGCTGCGAACGTGGTCGTGACTGCTGCCGCCGTGGGCGAAGACGCGGTGGCGGTCGTTGGCCGCGCGGTCCCCGTCGAACGACACTCCCACCCGCACGTCGTACTCGACAAGCAACCGGCACAGTTCCTCGTCGAGCGACACGCCGTTGGTCTGCATGCGCAGGTCGAGCATGGTCCACGGGGTGATCGCCGCCCGCAGCTCGGTCAGGGCCTCACGCAGCCCGGCCGCACCCAGGAGCAACGGCTCACCGCCGTGCAGCACGACGTGGACGACCGGCAGGTCGTGCTCACGGGCGTGCGCGGCGATCCGCCTGGCCGCCGCCCGCACGGTCGCCTGCGCCATCCGGACCGGTCGCCCACGCCAGGTCTGGTCGGCGTGCTCGTACACGTAGCAGTGGTCGCAGCTGAGGTCGCACCGGCTGTGCACCTTGAGCACGAACTGGCTGATCCCGTGGCAGGGCCCGCCCGTCCCCGGCGGACGGCACCGGCAGGCCATCGCTCAGATGGACGAGTTGAAGGCGGCGACGGCCACCGTCTCGGAGGAATCGGACCCGTTCCGGACGACACGTCGGCGGATCACCTCGACGAGATCGCCGTGCTCGCCGGCGATCCGCTCCAGGGGGGTGTGCAGGCTGCGTGTCAGGTCGTCAAGATGGGGATGGGCTGCACGGGTGGGGGTGTGGTCCACAAGAAGTCTCCGGAGGGCCCGGCGCTGGAAGCGCGAACGGCGACAATGGCTCGAAGGGCTCTGGTCCGTGACCAGGATAGACAAACATCGACCCAATGTCACCGTCGGTAAAATTTCCGACACCCCCGGTGGCCGTGGACACCGATCGAGGAGGAGCACCGCATGTGCCGGAGCATCAAGACGCTGCGTGAGCCGTTCACCCCGCAGGTGACGGACAGGGACATCGAGGCGGCGGCGTTGCAGTACGTCCGGAAGATCTCTGGCTTCCGGGCGCCCGCCGCGCACAACGCCGCCGCCTTCGACGCCGCGGTGGCCGCCGTCGCGGAGGCCACCCGTACCCTGCTGGATCAGCTCGTGGTCCGGGGTGCCGGTGCGGGCACCGCGGACCGGCCGGTCGCCGCCCAGGGCCGCGGCTGACCGCCGGCACCGCGCCGGACGCCGGCCGGACCGAACCCCCGGGTCAGGCCGCGGCGAGCGCCGGCGCGACGGTGTCCGGTGCCCACCGCGAGCGGTGACACTGCGACCAGCCCCGGCAACCGGGGTCGCCGAGCGTGCAGAGCCGCTGCCGGCTGAGCACCTCGCCCTCGTCGGTGTCCCGTACGTCGAAGTGCACCGGACGGACCGTCCCGTCCGGGACGACGAGCAGGTGCCGCGTGGCGTCGAGCGTGTCGTCGCGCAGCAGACAGTTGCGGCCCAGCAGCCGGGCCAGCGCGGCGATGCTGGCGTGCTCGGGGAGCCGCTCGGGCACCCCGTAGCAGTCCACCACCGTCGAGAACTCGCCCGGCGCCTGCCAGACGTCACAGACGACCGCGTACGCCGGCAGCCGGGCCGGATCCGCCGCCGCCAGCGGCATCACCACCCGGCCGAGCGCCTCGGCCAGTGCCGGGTAGACCTCCACGGGTCGTGCCCGGTCGATTCTCCAGTTCCACAGCTCGGTCATTCCGCCTCCTCGCTGCGTTCGTCCCACCGGCCTCCGGATCGGGCCTTACTGACGATGGTGGGGGGCATTTGACCCCAGCCGGGGGCAAGTTACCGGTCTGTGACCATTCCGGGCAAAATTTCCCTGAGCCGCATTGCTCGGAGTAGCGGGAAGGTGACAGTTTATCGGGTACGGTGCGCGATCCACACCACCGCCACCGCGTGTCCGACGGCCGTCACGGCCAAGGGTCAGCGCAGGACGATGAGATGTTCACCACGGGGCAGCAGCTCACCCACCACGGGAGCGCCCGGCACCTCACCGGCGACCAGCAGACCACCGGAGGTCTGCGCGTCGGCCAGCAGCAACCGCTCGGCCTCGTCAGCAGTGCCGAAGTCGGTCCACGGGGTCACCCAGTCCAGGTTGCGCCGGCTGCCGCCGCTGACGTACCCGTCGCGCAGCGCCTCCCGCGCGCCCGCCAGATAGGGCACCCGGGCGGTGTCGATGGCCACCGTGACCCGGCTGGCCCGGGCCAGCTTCGAGGCGTGCCCGAGCAACCCGAACCCGGTCACGTCGGTCCCGCACCGGATGCCGGCGGCGACCGCCGCGCGGGCGGCACCGGCGTTGAGCGCGCTCATCGAGGCGACCGCCTCCGGGAAGCGCTCACCGGTGGCCTTGTGCCTGGTGTTCAGCACGCCCACACCGAGCGGCTTGGTCAACGACAGCGGCACCCCGGCCCGGCCGGCGTCGAGAGTGATCAGTTCCTCGGGGCGGACCGTGCCGGTCACCGCCAGCCCGTACTTCGGGCCGTCGTCGTCCACGCTGTGCCCGCCGGCCAGGTGGCAGCCGGCCTCCCGGGCCACGTCCTGACCGCCGCGCAGCACCTCGCGGGCCAGCTCCAGCGGAAGGACGTCACGCGGCCAGCAGAGCAGGTTGAGCGCCACCAGCGGGATGCCGCCCATCGCGTACACGTCGGAGAGGGCGTTGGCCGCGGCGATCCGACCCCAGTCGTACGCGTCGTCGACCACCGGGGTGAAGAAGTCGGCGGTGCTGACGATGCCGGTCCGCTCGTCCAGGCGCACCACCGCCGCGTCGTCACCGTGCTCCAGTCCGACCAGCAGCTCGGCGGTCCCGGTCGCCGGGCCGAGACCCGCCACCATGATCTCCAACTCGCCCGGTGGGATCTTGCAGGCGCACCCACCACCACGGGCGTACGCGGTCAGCCGTACCGGTTCGGTCATCCCCCCATGATCTCGGCAACAGGGACGTCCCGCCACCGTCGCGCGTCGCACTGTGTGCGGAATCGGACGACCGACAACGATCGTGACCGGTGTTACCGCTCCGTGACCCGCTGGGTTGCGTTCTGCCACATCACGCCGCCTACAGTGGCCGCACCGGGGGTCGACCGACCCCGCTGGGGGAGACGACAGGGACGGTGAACGACGTGACGACGGGCGAACCGCTCATCGTGCTGGACGCGGTCAACAAGTGGTTCGGGCCGCTGCACGTGCTGGACGACGTCTCACTGTCGGTGGGCCGGGGCGAGGTGGTCGTGGTGATCGGCCCGTCCGGCTCCGGCAAGTCGACGCTGTGCCGCGCCATCAACCGACTGGAACCGATCAACTCCGGCACCATCACCTTCGACGGGCAGCCCCTGCCGGCCGAGGGCAAGCCGCTCGCGAAGCTGCGCAGCGAGGTGGGCATGGTCTTCCAGTCCTTCAACCTCTTCGCGCACAAGACCATCCTGGAGAACGTCACCCTCGGTCCCGTGAAGGTCCGCAAGGAGAAGCCGGCCGCCGCCCGCGAACGCGGCCTGGCCCTGCTCGACCGGGTCGGCATCGCCAACCAGGCGGACAAGTTCCCCGCCCAGCTCTCCGGCGGCCAGCAGCAACGGGCGGCCATCGCCCGGGCCCTGGCCATGCAGCCCAAGGCCATGCTCTTCGACGAGCCCACCAGCGCCCTGGACCCGGAGATGGTCGGCGAGGTGCTTGACGTGATGACCTCCCTGGCCCGCGACGGCATGACGATGGTCGTGGTCACCCACGAGATGGGCTTCGCCCGGCACGCCGCCAACCGGGTCATCTTCATGGCCGACGGCAAGCTCGTCGAGGACGCCTCCCCGGCGGAGTTCTTCGAGAACCCGCGCAGCGACCGGGCGAAGGACTTCCTCTCCAAGATCCTCACGCACTAGGCGTCCGTAGTGGAGCGCGCCGGCCACCGGCGGGCTCCGTTGAAGAAGGAGAAATGTATGCGTATGAAGCGCGTGGCGGCGGTCGCCATGATGGCCTCCCTCGCCCTGTCGGCCGCGGCCTGCGGCAAGGACGGCGAGCCGACCCCGAGCGCGGGCGGCAGCGCCCCCGGCGCCGCCCAGTCCGACACCTGCAAGAGCTCCGGCGCGACCTTCACCCCGAAGACGGACGCGGCCATCGCCGGCAGCCCGACCTTCGAGAAGATCAAGTCGGCCGGCAAGGTCTCCGTCGGGGTCAAGTTCGACCAGCCGAACCTCGGCTACAAGGACGCCCAGGGCAAGCGGTGCGGCTTCGACATCGAGATCGCCCAGTACGTCGCCAGCACGCTCGGCATCGACCCGGCGAAGATCGAGTACAAGGAGATCGCGTCGGCCAACCGGGAGACCGCGATCAAGGGTGGTGAGGTCGACTACTACGTCGGCACCTACTCGATCACCGACAAGCGCAAGAACGACATCTCCTTCGCCGGCCCGTACTTCGTCGCCGGCCAAGACCTGCTGGTCCGCAAGGACGAGACGTCGATCACCGGCAAGGACACCCTCAAGGGCAAGAAGGTCTGCTCGGCCACCGGCTCGACGCCGATCCAGAAGATCCGCGACGAGGGCCTGACCGAGGCGAACAACATCGTCGAGTTCAAGACCTACTCCGAGTGCGTCTCGCAGCTGCTCGACAAGAAGGTCGACGCCGTCACCACCGACGACGCCATCCTCAAGGGCTACGCGGCGCAGAGCCCGACCGAGCTCAAGGTGGTCGGCCAGCCGTTCAGCACCGAGAAGTACGGCATCGGCCTGCCCAAGGACGACAAGGCGCTGCGCGACTACGTCAACAACCAGATCGAGGCGTCCTTCGGCGACGGCACCTGGCAGAAGATCTACGACGGCACGCTCGGCCTGTCCGGCTCGGCGGGCACCCCGCCCACCCTCGAGCGGTACTGACTGACCGGCTCGACACGAGTTGCTGCGCCGGGCGGGGCATGTCCCCGTCCGGCGCCGTGCAGAGGACTGAGAGCGAGGCATGGGCGAGTTCTTCCGCGTACTGACGGACAACGGGCAACTGTTCGTCGACGGGTTCACCAACACCGTCAAACTTTTCCTGATCGCCGCGGTCGGCAGCCTCGTCCTCGGCACGCTGCTCGGCGCGATGCGGGTCTCCCCCGTGCCGGCGCTGCGGGCGTTCGGCGCCACGTACGTCAACCTGGTGCGCAACACCCCCCTGACGTTGGTCTTCGCGTTCCTCGTGTTCGCGGTGCCGAAGCTCGACGTCAACATCGACTACTTCGCCAGCGCCGCCATCGCACTGACGGTCTACACCTCGGCCTTCGTGTGCGAGGTGATCCGCTCCGGCGTCAACACGGTCGCCGCGGGTCAGGCCGAGGCGGCCCGCGCGCTGGGCATGACCTTCGGTCAGGTGCTCACGCTCATCGTGCTGCCGCAGGCGCTGCGGGCGATGGTCCCGCCGATGATGAGCGTGTTCATCGCGATGCTGAAGAACACCACGATCGCCGCCGGTTTCTCGGTGCTGGAGGCCGGCGCGATCCCCGCGTACATGGCCGAGCGGGGCGAGCCGCAGTTCGCCGTCCTGCTCTGGATCACCATCGGCTTCCTGATCCTCATCCTGCCGCTGGTGGCGTTGCAGCGGTTCCTGGAGCGCAAGTGGAGAGTGGCCCGATGAGCGAGCTGGCGAGCCGCACCGCCGCGAACGAAGGGTGGCTGAGTTGAGTCAGGCGTCCATCCTCTACGACCTGCCCGGTCCCCGCGCCAAACGGCGCAACGCGATCCTGGGTGTCGTCTCCACCGCCGGCATCATCGCCCTGCTCGCCTACATCGGCTACAAGTTCGCCGACACCGGGCAGTTCGAGGCCCGCAAGTGGGAACAGTTCCAGTACTCCTCCGTGCAACGCGAACTGCTCGGCGGCCTCTGGGCGACGCTGAAGGCCGCCGGCATCGCCGCGGTCCTGGCGCTGCTGTTCGGCGCCGTGTTCGCCAGCGCCCGGCTGAGCGACAAGTGGATCCTGCGGACCCCGGCGACGTTCGTGGTCGAACTGTTCCGGGCCATCCCCCTGCTGATCCTGATCTTCTTCGGCTACTACGTGCCGTTGCAGTACGGCTGGTCGATCGACAAGCTGTGGGCGCTCGTCATCGGGCTGACGCTCTACAACGGCTCGGTGCTCGCGGAGATCTTCCGGGCCGGCATCAACGCGGTGCCGTACGGGCAGACCGAGGGCGGGTACGCGATCGGCCTGCGCAAGAACCAGGTGCTGCGGCTGATCCTGCTGCCGCAGGCGGTGCGCTCGATGCTCCCGGCGATCGTCAGCCAGCTCGTCGTGCTGCTCAAGGACACCGCGCTGGGCTTCATCATCACGTACCCCGAGCTGCTGTTCGTCGGGAAGCAGATCGGCGGCCGGTTGCCGTTCGGGCTGCCGTACGTGCCGACGTACCTGATCGTGGCGGCGATCTACATCGCCATCTGCGGGGCGCTGTCGGCGCTGGCCTGGTGGTTGCAGAAGCGGATGGGCCGCACCCCGCGCACCGCCGCGAAGGTGCTTCCCGCCCAGGACGCCGGCGAGGACGCCGCGCGGATGATCTGACCGGAACGAGCGACGGGCGGGTGGCCATGCCACCCGCCCGTCTTCTGTTCGTGGGTCAGCGGGCGATCTCGGTGACCCGGGACTCGCGGACCACCGTCACGCGGATCTGACCCGGGTACGTCAGCTCCTCCTCGATCTGCTTGGCCACGTCGCGGGCCAGCACAGCCGCCCCGATGTCGTCCACGTCGTCCGGCTTGACCATCACCCGGATCTCCCGGCCGGCCTGCATGGCGAAGACCTTGTCCACGCCGAGCTTGCCGGCCGCGATCTCCTCGATCCGCTCCAGCCGCTTGACGTACGCCTCCAGGCTCTCGCGCCGCGCGCCCGGCCGACCGCCGGAGCAGGCGTCCGAGGCCTGGGTGAGCACGGCCTCGATGGTCTGCGGCGGCACCTCGTTGTGGTGCGCCTCGATGGCGTGCACCACGTCCTCGTGCTCGCCGTACTTGCGGGCCAGGTCGGCGCCGATGATGGCGTGGCTGCCCTCCACCTCGTGGGTGAGCGCCTTGCCGATGTCGTGCAGGAACGCCGACCGCTTGATGATCGGCACGTCCAGCCGCAGCTCGGCGGCCATGATGCCGGCGATGTGCGCGGTCTCCACGAGGTGTTTGAGCACGTTCTGCCCGTACGACGTGCGGTAGCGCAGCCGGCCCAGCAGGGTGATCAGCTCCGGGTGGATCTCGGTGATGCCGACCTCGACCAGGGCGTCCTCGGCGGCCCGCAGGCAGAGCTGCTCGACCTCCTGGCGGGCCAGGTCGTAGACCTCCTCGATGCGGTGCGGGTGGATCCGACCGTCCAGCACCAGCTTCTCCAGCGTGAGCCGACCCACCTCGCGGCGGACCGGGTCGAAGCAGGAGAGCAGCACCGCCTCCGGGGTGTCGTCAATGATCAGGTTGACGCCGGTCACCGACTCGAAGGCGCGGATGTTGCGGCCCTCCCGGCCGATGATCCGCCCCTTCATCTCGTCACCGGGCAGGTGCAGGACGCTGACCACGCTCTCCGCGGTCTGCTCACTGGCCACCCGCTGGATGGCGTCCACCACGATGTGCCGGGCCCTCTGCTCGGCGGTGCCCCGCGCGTCGGCCTCGATGTCGCGCACCAGCAGCGCGGCCTCCCGCTTGGCCTGCGTCTCGATCGCCTCGACCAGCTCCAGCCGGGCCGCGTCGGCGGTGAGGCCGGCGACCCGCTCCAGCTCCCGCCGGCGCAGCTCCTCCACCTCGGCCAGCTCGGCCTCCCGCTGGGCGAGCGCGGACTCCCGTGCGGCGAGCGCAGCCCTTGCCTCGGTGAGCTGCCGCTCCCGCTCGGCGAAACGCTCCACCTCCTCGGTGTGCAGCCGCTCCCGCTCATCCATCCGGGCGGCGCGACGCTCCACCTCGGCCGCCTGCTCCCGGGTGGTGGCGGCGAGCACCGCGACCTCCCGCTCGCCGCTACGCCGCGCCGTGGCGCGCAGCTGCTCGGCGTCGGCCTCAGCCTGCTTGTGGGCGCGTTCGAGAACCGTGTCCGCCTCGGCGCGGGCATCGTCGAGCACCCGCCGGGCCTCGGCCCGCGCCGCCTTCGCCTCGGCCTTCGCCGCAGCCGCCTCGGCACGCGCCGCGGCCGCCGCGGACTTCGCCACGTCGATGGTGCTGTTCGCCTGGTCGGCCGCGTTCCGCAGGGCGGCCAGGGACTGCTCCTGACGGTCCTTCTCGGCGATGAACGCCGGGTCCTCCGGAGCCGGCGCGGAACCCATCCGGCGCAGCGTCCGGACGCCCACCAGCACGGCCCCGATCACCACCGCCGCGAGGATGAGGACGGCCGCGAGGAGCGCGACGTCGAAGGCGTTCATGCCGGGACCCCGTGGGATCTACCGGTGAACCTGTGCCGCCGCCCCGCCATGGCCGCCTCCCCTGAACGTTCGCCGCCGCAGCGACCGTGCCCGGCGGGCACACTCCTGCGGCTGTGGACGCCCGACCGGAGCGGCTGGCCGTGGGTAGCTCTCTCCGCCGGCGGTGCCCTCGGGCATCGTCGGCGACCGGGTGCAGTTGTCGCGGAGTACCGGACCGGCCTGTCCGGACTGCCGCCAAAGGCCGTGGAGTCGGCCAAAGTGATGCTGTTCTGTTACGCGATCTATGTTGTGCGCTTAGCCTGCGCTGGTCGGGCAATGTGAGCCTGTATGGCGAGGCTAGGTCGCCGGGGGTGCTCAGGTCAAGGACTCATGATCAAACCCCCCGGACGGAGCGAAGTTGCGACGTCACTCCGCGGTGATGCCGGGTCGGACACGGATGGACAAACACGGCGAGGCGACGGCCTCGACCAGGATGTCGTGCCTGTTCAGCGCCGAAGCGAGCCTCGCGGAGAACGGACGGTGTGACACCAACGACCCCTTCGCGCCTTTCCGACCCCCTCGTCGGCCTGCGCTCTCGGGCCGCGCCCCCGGGCGGCGCTCGGCCGCACCGCGCTCGGCCGCGCTTGGCCCGCGCCCGATCCGCGCTCACCGGCGGTTGGCCCGCGCTCGATCCGCGACTGGCCCGCACTCGATCCGCCAAGATCGTGCTCGTTCCTGGAAGTAGTGGCCTCGCGGCTCGGGGACACCACTCGATCCTGGATCGAGCACGATCTTGGCGCCGGGCCGTTCAGCGCGGGCCGGTCGCCCAGCGCGACGCCGACCGCGCCGGACGCTCAGCTGCGCCGGGCGCTCAGCGGGCTCCCGCCGCCAGCGCCGCGGCGACAAGTGCGGCATTGTGCGGCGCGGGTGTGCCGTCGGGCAGCAGGAGCGTGTCCTCCAGGCCGATCCGGGTGTGCAGGCCGCGGCTGACCGCCTCGGCGAGTACCGCCCAGGTGGCCGGCCCTTCGGCGTGCAGGAGCACCGGTGGAAGCCCCGGCGACGGCAGGGCGGCGAGGATCCGCGCCGCGTCGGCCAACGCGACGGGCACCTCCTCGGCCATGCACTCGACGAGGATCCGTCCGACCGGCACCCGCCAGCGCCGGTACGCCTCGACGGCGTCGAGCGTCCAGAGCCCCACCTCGACGAGCACACCACGGGCGTGCAGGGCCACGGCGACCGCCTCGGCACCTGGCTCGTGGGCGTTGACGGAGGCGAAGTCGGGCAGCACCGTCCAGGCCTGGACGGCGGTCACCCGGGCGGCGGCGTCTGGTTCGATCCAGGCGCCGGTGCTCACCCCGACCGGCAGGCCCGGTCGGGCGGTGCGGACCGCGGTGAGCGCGTCGGCGATCACCGTCGGGTGCAGCGACTCGGCGCCCGACGCGTCCCGGGGATGGACGTGCACGGCTGCGACGCCGAGTTCCGCGCAGCGGGCCGCGTCAGCGGCCAACTCCGCCGGAGTGACCGGCACCGCCGGGTGGGCGTCACGGCCGCGCCCACCGTTCAGACACGCCTTCACCATCGGAGCACCCCACAGCACCCAGCGCGACTCTCAGTCGACCGGACGGTTGTCGCGGTCCAGGTCGCCCTCGGCGTCGGCGAGCGCGTCGGCGTCGATCTGCTCGGCGAACTCGGCCGCCTCCGCGCTCTGCGCCGCCAGGGCGTCCTTCACCGCCCGGATCGCCACGCCGGGTGGGTAGCCCTTGCGGGCCAGCATGCCCACCAGCCGGCGGAAGACCGCGTCCGGCTCACCTCGGGCGGTACGCAGTTTGCGCTCGATGAGGGCACGGGCGGTCTCCGCCTCGGTCTCCTCGTCCAGTTCGCCGAGCGCCTCGGTGGCCACCTCGCCGTCGACGCCCTTACGGCGCAGCTCGTTGGCGAGCGCCCGGCGGGCCAGGCCACGCCCGGAGTGCCGGCTGGACACCCAGGCGCGGGCGAACGCGGCGTCGTCGATGATGCCGACCTCGTCGTACCGGTCGAGCACCTCGGCCGACACCTGCTCGGAGATGCCCCGCTTGGCCAGCGCGCCGGCCAGCTCGGCACGGGTACGCGGACGGACGGCGAGCTGACGCAGGCAGATCTCGCGGGCCACCTCCGACTCGTCGCGCGGGGTGGGCGCCGGTTCGTCAGTCTGCTGCTCGGCCCGACGACCCCGGCGGGGGCGCGGCGGATCGGTGGCGTCGCCCGTACGGGGTGGACTGGCATCCCAGCCCCGCCCCGTACGGGCGCGTCGTCCTGCCATCGGTCAGCGACCGGTCAGAAGTCGACCGGCGGCAACTCGGGGCCACCGGCGGCGTCACCCGCGCCGACACCGACGCCGAGCTTCTCCAGGATCTTCTTCTCGATCTCGGCGGCCACGTCCGGGTTCTCCTTCAGGAACTCCCGGGCCTTCTCCTTGCCCTGGCCGAGCTGGTCGCCGTCGTACGTGTACCACGCTCCGGACTTGCGGATGATCGCCTGCTCCACGCCGACGTCGATCAGCGAGCCCTCACGCGAGATGCCCTTGCCGTACATGATGTCGAACTCGGCCTGCTTGAACGGCGCGGCCACCTTGTTCTTCACGACCTTGACCCGGGTGCGGTTACCGACGACGTCGGTGCCGTCCTTGAGGCTCTCGATGCGTCGCACGTCGAGCCGGACCGAGGCGTAGAACTTCAACGCCCGACCACCGGTGGTGGTCTCCGGGCTGCCGAACATCACGCCGATCTTTTCCCGCAGCTGGTTGATGAAGATCGCCGTGGTGCCGGTATTGCTGAGCACACCGGTGATCTTCCGCAGCGCCTGGCTCATCAGCCGGGCCTGGAGACCCACGTGGCTGTCGCCCATCTCGCCCTCGATCTCGGCGCGCGGCACCAGGGCCGCCACCGAGTCGATCACGATGATGTCCAGGGCACCGGAGCGGATCAGCATGTCCGCGATCTCCAGTGCCTGCTCGCCGGTGTCCGGCTGGGAGACCAGCATCGCGTCGGTGTCGACGCCGAGAGCCTTCGCGTACTCCGGGTCGAGCGCGTGCTCGGCGTCGATGAAGGCGGCGATGCCGCCGTTGCGCTGGGCGTTGGCCACCGCGTGCAGAGCCACAGTGGTCTTACCGCTGGACTCGGGACCGTAGATCTCGACCACCCGGCCGCGGGGCAGGCCGCCGATGCCGAGGGCAACGTCGAGCGCGATGGAGCCGGTCGGAATGATCGCGGTCTGGACGACCGGCCGGTCGCCCAGCCGCATCACCGAGCCCTTGCCGAATTGCTTGTCAATCTGAGCGAGAGCAAGGTCGAGTGCCTTCTCCCGGTCAGGCCCTGCTGCCATGGTTGCCACCCCTGCCTTCGCCGGCGTCTTTGCTGAGCTTCGCGTCACGCGGACACGCTAGGCGCTTGGTCCGACAGAAAACCAGCCGACGGGCCGCGAGCTGTGGACGAGCACCCAGCTGTGGACAATAGCCGAACAGGTGTACGACTCGACAAGCGACACGCGGAAGCGCCGAAAAGGCTGCTCAGCGTAGTCGCGCGGGCACCCGGTCGGGGTACGCGGCACAGACCGCCCGCCACACCACGTGCGTCTGCTCACCCGACGCCAGCGCCTGCTCGACGGTCCGCCCACCGAGCTGGGACAGCACCTGGTCGCGGGCGATGCTGGCCGCGTAGCCCGGCCCGAACGCCTCCTCCAACCGCGCCCAGAAGTCGGTCAACCGCACGTGATCAGCCCTCCTCACCCGGTGCCCCGGTCGACACCGGGCGCAACGCTAGCGCCACCAGGGGCGCGGTCGCGACCGCCGCGAGCAGAGCGAGCACCGGATAACCGGCGATCTGCATGACAAACCCGCCGAGCACCGCGGCAACGGCCCCCGCCAACCCCATGACCAGGTCCGAGAATCCCTGGACGCTCGGCCGCACACCGGCCGGCACCGACTCGGAGAGCAGCGTCGAGCCGGCCACCATGGTCCCCGACCAGCCCAGCCCGAGCAGGACCAGGCCGACCGAGAGCCGGGGCGTGTGGTGCCCGGCGGTACCGGCGACCGCGCAGGCGGCCAGCAGCATCCCGACCCCACCGAGGATCACCGCCCGCCGGCCGAGCCGGTCGGTGAGCCAGCCCACCACCGGAGAGAACGCGTACATGCCGGCGATGTGCAGACTCAGCACGATGCCGACCAGCCGCAGCACGTCGGCGTCGGCGTGCGACTCACCGAGCCGGACCGGCGTCATCGACATCACCGCCACCATCACCAGGTGCCCGACCGCCACCGCGGCGATGCCGAGCCGGGCGGCGGGCTGCCCGCGTACCACCGACCAGGCCAGCCGCATCCCGGCGGCGCGCGGCCGGCGCACGCCGACCGGCGCGGCGGCCGGCGCCTCCGCCGCCACAGCTGTCGACAGCGGGTCACCGGCCGGCTGCGCGGGCGCGTCGGCCGCCGCGAGCCGGCGCGCGGTGAGCAGCGGGTCGGGCCGGAGCAACCCGAGGAGTACGACGGCAGCCAGCACGAAGGCGGCCGCGCTGAACGCGAACGGGCCGGCCAGCGGCGGCAGCCCCCAGCCGGTGGTGATCCGGTCGGCCAGCGCGGCGAAGTTCGGCGCGGCCACCGCACCGATGGTGGTGGCCCAGACGATCAGGGAGAGTTGCCGGCCACGGCGGGCCGGCTCGGCGAGGTCCACCGCCGTGTAGCGGGCCTGGAGGTTCGCGGCGGAGCCCCCACCGAACAGCAGCATGCCGAGGAAGAGCAGTGGCACCGATCGGACGGCCGCCGCCAGCACCACCAGGACGCCACCGACGGCACCGACGGTGTACGCCAGCACCAGACCGGGCCGGCGACCGTGCCGCGCCATGATCCGGGTGACCGGGACGGCGAGCAGCGCCGCGCCGACCACCCCGGCGCTCTGCACGACGCCTGCCACCGCGGTGCCGGCGACCCGGGCGGCGAGCAACGCGCCGACGGAGATGCCGATGGTGACACCGATGCCGCCGATGATCTGGGTGCTGAAGAGCAGCCGCATGGTGTGCCGCTGGATCGACGCCACGTCGGGCCGGGGCGGCGCCGACACGGTCAGGTCAGTCGCCATGCGCACTCCTCGCGGGTAAGTGGTGCCGAGGGCTCCCATCCTTGCGCACATGGCCCGACCGGCGGGGGCCCCGTCGCCCGCGGCGCGCTCCCGGCGAGGACGGGGACCGTGCCGCTCCGCTATCCGGCGAGCGCGCGGGCGGCGACGGTGAGGTCGGCGACCAGCCCCTGGTACGCCTTGTCCTGGTCGTCGGCGCGCAGCACCGCCGAGGGATGGATGGTGGCCAGCAGCCGGGTCGCGGGAGCGTCCGCCACGTCTCCGGCGTTGTCCACGGGCACCCGCTGGAAGTCCTGCGGGTGCTGGGCCGACGCGGGCCAGGGCAGCAGTTCGCCGCGCTGACGGGTGACCCGAAAGGACGGGCCGAGCAGCGCCTTGGCGGCGGTCGCGCCGAGCACCACCACGACATCCGGGCGCAGCCGGGCGAACTCGGCCACCAGCCAGGGCCGGCACGCGGTGATGTGCACCTGGTCCGGGGTCTGGTGGATCCGCCGCCTGCCACGCAGCTCGAAGCGGAAGTGCTTCACGGCGTTGGTGAGGTAGAGCTGCTGCGGGTCCAGCGCGGCGTCGTCGACCGCCCGGCGCAGCAGCCGACCGGCGGGGCCGACGAAGGGCAGGCCCTTCTGGTCCTCCATGTCGCCGGGCTGCTCGCCGACGAGCACCACGCGGGCGCTCTCGTCGCCCCGGCCGAAGACCGTCTGCGAGGCGTCCCGGTACAGCTCGCACCCCCGGCAGCCGCCGGCCGCGGTGCGCAGCTCGTCGATGGTGTCCGCGTCCGGAGGGATGAACCGCTGGGCGCCCGGCGCGGTCTGTTCGGCCATGCCGACTGTTATATACCCGTTTCGGGCCTGCTGCCGGATCCGGGGTCAGTACCCGTTGCCGCCTCCGTCCCCACCGGACGCCACCGCGATCAGCACGATGACGATGATGACGATCGCCGCCGCCACCCCGATCCAGATCCCCTTACGAGTGCCACCATTGGCCATGTCCCCACACCTCCGGGCGCCGGCATACCCGTCCCGACCCGTCCGAATCGCGGCAACGAACCGCACGATCGCGTGGGCCGGGCCGGGCTCAGACGGCGAAGCCCGGTGGCGGGGTCGGCCGGGTCGCGTCGGCCAGCGCGGCGGCCAGGGCGGGTAGATCGGCGCTGGTCAGGGAGCTGACGGTGATGCGGACGGCGGACGGGGCGGCGATCCGGTAGAGCGCGCCGGGTGCCACCGCCCAGCCGCCGTCGCGCAGCGCGGTCACGACGCTCGTCTCGTCCGCCACCGGCAGCCAGACGTTGATGCCGCTGCTGCCGTGGGCGGTCAGACCGTGCTCCGCAAGCGCCGCCAGCAGCCCCTCGCGTCGCTGTTCGTAGCTCTCCCCCGCCCGTCGCACCAGCTCGGCGACCGCCGGGTCGCGCCAGAGGGCGAGGACCAGCCGTTGCAGCACGGTGGACACCCAGCCGGCGCCGACTCGCGTCCGGCCGGCCACCCGGGCCACGGTGGTCTCGTCACCGACCAGGACGGCCAGCCGCAGATCCGGGCCGAACGGCTTGCTCACCGAGCGCAGGAAGGCCCAGCTCCGCGTCGCACCGGCGAGGGGATGCAGGGGTACGCGGGCCAGTTCGGCGGCGTGGTCGTCCTCGATCAGCAGCAGGTCCGGCCGGTCGGCGAGCAGCGTCCGCAGCGCCTCGGCACGGGCTGCGGACACGGCCGCGCCTGTCGGGTTCTGCGCCCGGCTGGTGACCACGAGCGCCCGCGCCCCCGCGGCGAGCGCGGACGCCACACCGGCCACCAGCGGCCCCTCGTCGTCGACCGGTACGCCGATCGGGCGCAGGCCGAGCGCGGCCACCAGGTCCAGCAGGTTGGCCCAGCCCGGGTCCTCCACGGCGACCGCGTCGCCGGGGCGCAGGTGGGCGCCGAGCAGCCGTTCGATGCCGTCCAGCGCGCCACCGGTGAGGGTCAGGTCACCGGCGGGTACGCCGTCGGCGGCGAGTCGGGCGCGGGCCGCCTCGGCCAGTTCGGGTAGCACTCCGGCGTGGGAGTAGTCGACCGGGGCGCCCAGGTCGGCGGCGAGCGCCGCCAGGTGCGGGCCGAGCGGGGGCAGCAGTCGGGGGTCGGGTTCGCCCCGGGACAGGTCCCGGGAACCGGGCAGCGGGGGCGGGCGCAACGCGGAGCGGCGGGCGGCCACCGGAGGGCGGGGACGGACCCGGGTGCCGTGCCGGCCGGCGGTGGCGAGCAGGCCGCGCTGGCGCAGCTCCTGGTAGGCGCGGGCGACGGTGGCGGGGCTGACGCCCAGCTCGGTGGCGAGGGCCCGCACCGGCGGCAGCGCGGTGCCGGGCGGCAGGGCGTCGGTACGGATGCCCGACTCGATGCTGGCCGAAATCGCGACGGCCGTGGACCCGGTGAACTGATAGCGTGCTGACACAAATCAGAGATTGTACTAGCACGAAAGGGCGCGCGATGTACCCACCCACCGCCCGCACGATCCCCCACCGCTCCCGGGACCGGATGAGCTACGACCGCGAGGCGGCCCACGCCGTCCTCGACGAGGCGTACCACTGCGCGCTCGGCTTCACCGTCGACGGCCAGCCGCGGGTGCTGCCCACCCTGCACGTCCGCATCGGCGACACGCTCTACCTGCACGGCTCCACCGGCAGCCGCCCCCTGCTCGCCGCCCGGGGCGACGACGGGCTGCCGGTCTGCGTCGCGGTGACGGTGCTCGACGGGCTGGTCTACGCCCGCTCCCAGTTCCACCACAGCGCCAACTACCGCTCGGTCGTCGCGCACGGCACCGCCCACCTCGTCACCGACGAACGGGAGAAGAGCGCCATGCTCACCGCGCTGGTCGAGAAGGTCGGCGCGGGCCGCAGCACGGCCTCCCGCCCGCCCAACCGGCGGGAGCTGGCCGAGACCGCCGTGCTGGCGCTGCCCCTGCGCGAGGTGTCCGTCCGGTCCCGCACCGGCGGCGTCCGCGAGGACGACGACGACCTGCACCTGCCGCACTGGGCGGGCGTCCTGCCGCTGCGCCTCACCCCCGGCCGGCCGGAGCCGGACGCCGGGGTCACCGCGCCGCTGCCGGCGTACCTCCGGACCGCCCGCACACCGTGGCACGAGCCGGCGCCGCTGCACGGCGAGCACGTACGGCTGGAGCCGCTGGACCTGGCGCACGCCGACGACCTGCACACCGCCACCGCCGACGACGAGGTGTGGCGGCACCTGGGCGTCCGGCGCCCCACCACACCGACCGGCACCGCAGAGGTGATCGCCGCGGCACTGGACGCCCAGCACCGCGGCGAACGGGTGCCCTGGGTGCAGCGCTGCGCGACGACAGGCGCGGTGGTCGGCACCACGTCGTACTACGAGATCGACCCGGAACGGCGGTCGGTGGCGATCGGGTACACCTTCCTGGGGCGGCCCTGGTGGCGTACCGGCATCAACACCGAGGCGAAGCTGCTGCTGCTCGGCCGGGCCTTCGACGACCTGGGCGCGGTGCGGGTCGCCTGGCACACCGACATCCGCAACGAACGCTCGCAGGCGGCGATCGAACGGCTCGGCGCCACCAGGGAAGGCGTGCTGCGGATGCACCGGCAGCGCCCGGACGGCTCCTGGCGGGACACCGTGCAGTACGCGATGACGGTCGATGAGTGGCCGAACGCACAGCTCAGGCTGCGGGAAAGACTTCGACGGACGACACCGGCGGCGTGATGATGGCGGGCGTGCTGGGGATCACCGACATCTGGACGTACGTGCTGGGCACCGTGGCCATCATCCTGCTGCCCGGACCGAACTCGCTCTTCGTGCTCTCCACCGCCGCCAAACGTGGTGTGGGGGCTGGCTACCGGGCCGCGGGCGGGGTCTTCGTCGGCGACTGGGTGCTGATGTTCCTCTCCGCCGCCGGGGTGGCGTCGCTGCTCAAGGCGTACCCGCCGGTGTTCCTGGTGATCAAGTACGCCGGTGCCGCGTACCTCGGTTATGTCGGGGTGACCATGCTGCGCGGGGCCTGGCGGCGCTGGCGCGACCGCAACGACCCGACCACGCCGCGGCTCATCGACGCCGCGGAGCCGGCGGAGATGCGCAGCCCGTTCCGCAAGGCGCTGGTGATCAGCCTGCTGAACCCGAAGGCGATCCTGTTCTTCATCTCGTTCTTCATCCAGTTCGTCGACCCCGGCTACGCCTGGCCGGCGCTGTCGTTCCTGCTGCTCGGCCTGATCGCACAGGTGACCAGCGCGATCTACCTGACCGCGTTGATCTTCGCGGGCACCTTCCTGGCGGCCCAGTTCCGCCAACGCCGCCGCCTGGCGGTCAGCGGCACCACAGCCGTGGCGGCCCTGTTCCTGGCCTTCAGCCTCAAGCTGGCCACCGCCAGCGCGGGCTGACCCCCTCAGGTGCCGTCGCCGCCGGAGGAGCCGCCCCCTCCCACGCCGGCGCCTCCGGCGGTGCCGCCCAGGCCGTAGCCGGGCTTGATCGGCTCGTCGGGGTGGCGGCTGACATGGGCGGACCCCCCGATCTGCGCGGACCAGTCGGCGTGCGCGGCCGCTGCGGCGTGCCTGTTGATCGCCTGACGCAGCCAGCCGTCCACGGTGGCGACCCAGTCCCGGCGCCCGGCGTCCTCGTGCCAGATCCGGAACCGGCTGATGCTCTGGTGGGTGATCCCGGCCAGCGCCAGCCGGCGATCCATCCAGAGGATCGCCTCCAGGCCCGCCGAGTTCGTCACGAAGATCACCTCCAGCTCGGTGATCGGGCCGGCGTAGAGCGGCCCCACCCAGTAGCCCCAGCGCTGGTGCAGGGGCAGGGTGTGCTCCACCCCGGGCAGCCCACCCTGGATCAACCCGGACTGACGGATCATGAAACCGAGGGTGTCGAGCGCCGCCAGGATGTGCTGCTGCGTCGGGACCGGGTGCACGAAGACCGGCACCATGGCCCCCTGGTCCAGATCCGGGTCGACCGACACCTCGGTCCGCAGGCCCATCCGCAGACTCAGCAGCGGCACCCCGCCGAACGTGGTCACCGGGGTCTCCCACGGCAGCGGCATGGCGAAGTCGACCGCCCGCCGGCGACCCGCCGGTACGACGAACCGGCCGGCGATGGGCACCTGGTGGAACTGCATCAGCCGCCGCGGTGAAGCCGGGTCGTCCGGCTCGACCGTGGTGACCAGGCCGAGCCGGATGTGCCGGATGAGCACGTCCTCGGGACCGGCGGCCACGGTCACCCGCCCCGGCAGGCGCAGACCCGGCCGGGTACTCGGGTTTTCGAGCGTGGTCCGCACGGACAGCCCGGTCCAACCGGACTCCCGCGACACCCCGGTCAGCCGCACGGCGCGCCCCCTCCGAGGGCGGGGCCCCGGTGGCCCCGCACCAGCCGCGCCTACCCGGTGGGGGTCACCTCACGCCGGCCGACCCGGCCGTGCCGTACGGCACGGCCGGGTCGCACATCAGCGCAGTCGGCGCCCGCGCGGGACCGTGTCGGTCTCGTCGTCGAACTCGCCGATGACCTCCTCGAGCAGGTCCTCCAGCGCGACGAACCCGATCGGCCGGGCCGGGCCGCCGCCGTTGCGCACCAGCGCGAGCTGCGACTGCCGGGCGCGCATGGCGGCCACCGCCTCGGTGACCGACGACGTCGCCGGCAGCGTGAACGCGGGGGTCATCAACTCGGCTGCGGTGGCGGCGCGACCGGTGGTGACCACCCGCACCGCCTCCCGCACGTGCACCAGGCCGCACACGTCACCCGCCTCGTCCAGCACCGCCAGACGGGAACGGCCGCTGTCGCGGCTGACCTCCTCGATCCGCTGAGCCGGGTCGTCGCGGTGGACCGTGACCATGGTGGCGAACGGTTCCATCACCTGGGCCACCGACGTGCCCTGCAACTCCAGCATGCTGGTCAGCAACTGGTGCTGCTCGGCGCCGAGCAGCCCGTGCTCACGGGACTGCTCCAGCAGCATCCGCAGCTCGTCCGGGCCGTGCACCTGGGCGAGCTGATCCTGCTGGTTGACCCCGAACAGCCGCAGGATCGCGTTGGCCAGGGCGTTGAGCGCGGAGAGCACCGGCCGGGACACCCGGGCGAAGGCGCGGAACGGCAGGGCGAGCAGCGTCGCGGAGCGCTCCGCGTCGGTGATCGCCCACGACTTCGGTGCCATCTCCCCCACCACCAGGTGCAGGAACGTCACCACCCCGAGGGCGAAGACCAGGGCGATCACGTGGCTGGCCGCGTCCGGCAGGCCCACCGCGTGCAGCAGCGGGCTGAGCAGGTGCTCGATCGCCGGTTCGGCGAGCGCGCCGAGACCCAGGGTGCACAGGGTGATGCCGAGTTGCGCGCCGGCCAGCATCAGCGACAGCTCGCGGACGCCGTCCAACGCCGCCCGCGCCGCCCGACCGCCGTTGGCCGCCGCCTGTTCCAGGCGGTACCGCTTGCTGGCCACCAGGGCGAACTCGGCGGCCACGAAGAACCCGTTCAGCGCCAGCAGGATCACCGAACTGAACAGCGCGATTCCGGGGCTCACGCGGACACCCCCGGTGTGGTCAGCTGAAGGCGTACCGAGTCGGCCACGTGCCGGTCCACGGCCAGCACCTCGACCAGCGCCCGCGGCTCCGCGTCGCCGTCCTCGCCGTCGGCGCCCTCGGGCACCAGGCTGATCTCCAGCCGGTCACCGACCTCCGGCACCCGGCCCAGCTCCCGCATCACCAACCCGGAGAGCGTGTCGTACTCGGGGGCCTCGGGCAGGGCGATTCCGGTGCTGTCGGCGACCTCGTCGATCCGCCAGCGGGCCGGCACCACCCAGGACCCGTCGTCCTGCCGGGCCGGTGCCCGCTCCGGCGGGTCGTCCTCGTCCCGGATCGGGCCGACCAGCTCCTCGGCGATGTCCTCCAGCGTGATCACGCCGGCGAAACCGCCGTACTCGTCGACCACGCAGGCCATCTGCCGGTGCCCGGACCGCAGCCGGTCCAGCACCGTGGGCAGCGGCAACGTCTCCGGCACCAGCAGCGGCGGACCCGCCACCGCGCTCACCGGGGTGGTCGCCCGCCGCGCCGGGGGTACGCCGAGCACGTCGGCGATGCCGACGATGCCGATGAGGTCGTCCACGCCCTCCGCCCCGCGTACCGGGAAGCGGGAGTGACCGGTGTCCAGCAACTCGACAACCCGGCTCACCGGTTCGTGTCCCCGTACGGTGTGCACGTCGACGCGGGGCACCATGGCCTCCCCGGCGGTGAGTTCGCGGAAGTCCAGACCCCTGTCGAGCAGCGTGGACATCTCGGCGTCGAGGCTGCCCTCCTCGCGGGACTCGGCGATGATCTGCTCCAGGTCCGCCGGGGTGGCGCCGCTGGGCAGCTCCTCGATCGGCTCGATGCCGATGCGGCGCAGCAGGCGGATCGACGCCCGGTCGAAGAGCCGGATCAGCGGCCCGGCGACGGCCAGGTAGATGAGGGTGGACCGGCTCAACGCCCGGGCGAGTTGCTCGGCCCGCGCGATGGCCAGGTTCTTCGGGGCCAGCTCACCGAGGACCATCTGCACGATGGTGGCGATGACCAGGGCCAGCGCGACCGACAGCGGCAGGCTGACCGCCTCGCTGACGCCGGCCACACCGAACAGCTCGGCGAGACCACCGCCCAGGTACGGCTCGGCGACGTAACCGACGAGCAGGGCGGTGACGGTGATGCCGAGCTGCGCGCCGGACAGCATGAAGGAGAGCCGGCTGGTGACGGTCAGCGCGCGGGCGGCTGCCTGGTCGCCGTCGTCGGCGAGCTGGCGCAGCTTGCCCCGGTCGACGGCGACGTAGCCGAACTCCTGCGCCACGAAGTAACCGGTGGCGGCGGTGAGCACGATGATCAGAAGGAGACCGACGACGATCAACACGGGTCGCTCAGGGCTCCCGGGGTCGTCGGAACGGGAATATGCCGGGCACGACCCGGCTGGCTACTGCTGCCCTCCTGGGCAGAAGAGTCGATCATGCCGTCATTTTATCGGCCCTGGCTGGGACTCCGCTGAGGGTGGGCCGAAGGTATCCGATCGTCCGTTTCACCCGCGCTCGCGCCGTCAGGCCGGCCCCGTCGAACCCCCGCCGGAGCCCCGCCCGGCCAGGTCGTCGGCGTCGAGCAGATCCCGGTCCAGCCGGCCGGACCGGTACGCGGCCCGGCCGATCATCTGCGCCGCGACCGGGGCGGTGGCCAGCTGGAAGACGGCCACCAGCACGATCATGCCGACGTCCGCCATCGACCGCAGCCGCAGGGCGATGCCGAGCAGCAGCAGGAGCACGCCGAGCACCTGCGGCTTCGTGGCCGCGTGCATCCGGGACAGCGCGTCCGGGAAGCGCAGCACGCCGATCGCGGCGGCCAGGCCGAGCAGCCCGCCGGCGACCAGGCAGGCGGCCCCGAGCCAGTCCGCGACCGCGGTGATCACGCCGGCTCCCGTACGGCGAAGCGGACCAGCGACACCGAGCCGACGAACCCCAGCAGGGAGAGCACCACGAGCACCGGCAACGTGGTGGCGTGCCGGTTGATCGCCGCCTCCGCGCCCACCGCGGCGATCATGGTGGCGAGCAGCATGTCCGCGGCGATCACCCGGTCCAGCAGCGACGGGCCCCGGTAGAGCCGGGCGAGCGCCAGCAGCGCGGTCACCGACAGCAGCGCGGTGAGGACGACGGCCAGGACTGTGATCACGGGGAGGTTCCCTTCTCGGCGGGGCGGTTCTCGACGCGGCGCAGTTCGGCGGCGGAGCCGATCGCCCGGACGATCCGCCGCTCGAGGTCGAGGGTGCGTTCCCGGGCGGTGACCAGGTCGGCCGGCCCGTGGGTGTCCAGCACGTGCAGGTAGAGCGTCGCGGACGCCCGGTCCACGTCGATGATCAGCGTGCCGGGCACCAGCGAGACCGCCTCCGCGGTGAGCGCCATGTTCAGGTCCGTACACACCCGCAGCTGGACCGCGATGATCGCGCCGCGCGGACGGTAGCCGGGTTGCACGGCGATCCGGGCGATGTGCAGGCTCGCGCTGACCAGCTCGACGACGAAGCGGCCGGCGAACACCAGCAGCGCCCGGAGCCGCAGCCGGCCGCCGAAGGTGACCGCCGGCAGCGGGAAGAACACCAGCACCGCGCTGCCCACCAGCAGGCCGCTCACCAGGTTCGCCCAGCTGATCCGACCCCACAGCAGGTTCCAGACCAGCACCAGCCAGCCGAGCGCCACCGCCTGGTCCCGCCACCGCCCGAACCGTCCCCGCCGGGACGCGGACTGCTCGCCGGCGGCCTCCCGTTCGCCGTCCCCCCGCGGCCCGGTCACGGCACACCGTCCGGTAGGACCGCCCGCACGTACGGCGTACGCGACAGCAGGTCGGTGGCGGCGTCGGTGGTGACGTCGAACAGCGGTCCGGCCAGCACGGTCAGCGCCAGACCGAACGCGACCAGGGCGACGGTGGCCCCGATCATCAGTCCGGGCAGGTGGACGACGGGTTCGCCGGTGGCCAGCCGGGGTGACCGCCAGAAGGCGATGTTCCACACCCGGGAGGCGACGTAGAGGGTGAGCAGGCTGGTCACCGTGCCGGCGCCGACCAGCGCGAGGGGCAGCGCGCCGCCGGCCGCCACACCGGCCTGGAGCAGCCCGAGCTTGCCGAGGAAGCCGGAGAACGGGGGCACCCCCGCGAGGTTCATCGCCGGGACGAAGAACAGCACGCCGAGCAGCGGCGCCATCCGGGCCAGTCCACCGATGCGACGCAGGTCGGTGCTGCCGGCCCGCTCCTCGACCAGCCCGGCGACCAGGAACAGCGTGGTCTGGATGGTGATGTGGTGCACCACGTAGAAGATCGCGCCGGAGAGCCCGGCGGCGGTGCTCAACGCCACCCCGAAGATCATGTAGCCGATGTGGCTGACCAGGGTGAACGAGAACAGTCGCTTCAGATCCGACTGGGCCACCGCGCCGAGGATGCCGACCAGCATGGTCAACCCCGCGACCACCATCAGCAGACCGTCGACCTGCCCGCCCGGGAAGAGCAGCGTCTCGGTGCGGATGATCGCGTAGACGCCCACCTTGGTGAGCAGCCCGGCGAACACGGCGGTGACCGGGGCCGGCGCGGTCGGGTAGCTGTCCGGCAGCCAGGCCGACAGCGGGAAGACCGCAGCCTTGATCGCGAACGCGAGCAGCAGCATCAGTTGCAGGGTCAGCCGCACGCTGTCCGGCAGCGCGTCCAGGCGCTGGGCGAGCTGCGCCAGGTTGAGCGTGCCGGTGGCCGCGTACACCAGCCCCACGGCGGTCAGGAAGATCATCGAGGAGAGGATGCTGACCACCACGTACGTCGACCCGGTCCGGATCCGGGTCTCCGTACCGCCCAGCGTGATCAGCACGAAGCTGGCCACCAGCAGGATCTCGAACCCGACGAACAGGTTGAACAGGTCCCCGGCGAGGAACGCGGTGGTGACGCCGGCGGTGAGCACCAGGTACGTCGGGTGGAAGATGACCACCGGCGTGGTCTCGCTGGTCTCGCTGCGGCCCTGGCCGATCGAGTACAGCAGCACGCAGAGGGTGACCGCCGAGGAGACCACCAGCATCAGCGCCGCGAGCTGATCGGCGACCAGCACGATGCCCACCGGCGCCGGCCACCCGCCGATCACCATCACCACCGGCCCGTACCGGTACGCCTGCACGAGCAGCACCACCGCGACGACGAACGTGCCGGCCAGGCAGAGCACGCTGACCCCGCGCTGGATCCGGGGTCGGGTGGACAGCAGCAGGGTCAGCGCCGCGCCGAGCAACGGCACCACCACCGGTAGCGGCAGGAGCGTACCCATCAGGCCTCCTCCCCACGCCGCAGCCGGCGGCGGGCGGGTTCGGGATCCACCTGCTCCGGGTCGTCGTCCGGGCCCTCCCCGCCGAGGTCGGCGGCGCCCACCTCGTTACGCCCGGCCCGGCGGATGATCTGCCGGTCCTCCAGGTCGTCGGGCACCTCGTCGTCACCGGTCAGATACCAGCTGCGGTACGCGACGGCGAGCAGGAACGCGGTCAATCCGAACGTGATCACGATCGCGGTCAGCACCATGGCCTGCGGCAACGGGTCGCTCATGTCGTCCACCGGGCCGGTGCCGACGATCGGGGCCCCACCGGCCCGTCCGCCCAGCAGGATCAGCAGGTTGACCCCGTTGCCGAGCAGGATCACGCCGAGCAGGATCCGGGTCATGCTGCGTTCCAGCAGCAGGATCACCCCGCAGCCGACCAGCACGGCGACCACGAGCACGAGCATCAGCGTGGGGCCAGCGCCTTCGTCGGTCATCCGCGCTCCCCCTTGTCGACGGCCAGCCCGCCCGAGGCGGTCCCGCTCGCCTCGATGTGCCGGTCCACCTCGGCACCGAGGCTGCGCAGGATGTCCAGCACCAGCCCGACCACGACCAGGTACACGCCGATGTCGAAGAAGAGCGACGTGACCAGGTGCGCCTCGCCGATCAGCGGCAACGACTGGTTGATCTCGGCGCTCTCCAGCACCTGCCCGCCGACCAGCAGGGCCACCACCCCGGAGCCCACCGACACGGCCAGCCCCGCGCCGAGGACCAGGCCGGCGCCGATCGGGGCCGCCTCGGTCAGCTCGTACCGGCCGCCGGCGAGGTACCGCACCACCAGGGCGAGACCGGCCACCAGGCCACCGGCGAAACCGCCGCCCGGCGCGTTGTGCCCGGAGAAGAGCAGGAAGAGCGAGAACAGCACCACGGTGTGGAAGATCAGCCGGATGACCACCTCCAGCACGATCGAGCGGCGCTCCTCGTACAGGGTCGGCCCGCCGCGCAGCCACACCGGACGGCCGGGTCTGTTGACCCGCCGGTCCGACTCCGGCCGACGCGGTCGCGGGCCGGTACGGGACCGCTCGAAGATCAGGCTGGCGACCCCGGTCGCGGCCACCACCAGCACCGCGATCTCACCCATGGTGTCCCAGGCCCGGATGTCGACAAGGGTCACGTTCACCACGTTGCGGCCGTACCCGTGCGTCACCGCCAGGTCCGGGAAGGCCGCGGAGATGTCCGGCGCGCGGCGGGAGCTGGCCGCGACGAGGGCCAGCCCGGCCGCCACCACGCCCACCGCCACCCCGACCACCCGGCGGGTCCACCGGCTGCGGCGCAGTGGCCGGGCCGAGAACCGCTCCGGCAGACGTCGCAGCACCAGCACGAAGACGGCGATCGTCGCGGTCTCCACCAGGAACTGGGTGAGCGCCAGGTCGGGCGCGCCGTGCAGGACGAACAGCATGGCCGTGCCGTAGCCGGTCATCCCCACCAGCAGCATCGCGGTGAGCCGGCGGCGGGCGCCGACCGCGAGCACCGCCGCCACCGCGATCACCACGACGACCACCGGTTGCAGCGGGGTGTCCCAGAGCGGGATCCGCGTCCGCCACGGGCTGGCGGCGACCATCGCCCCACCGGGCAGCAGCACCAGGGTGACCAGGATGATGCCCAGGTACTGCGGCAGGGAGCCGCGCTGCGTCGCCCCGGTCACCTCGATGGCCAGCCGGTCGAACCGGCCCACGATCCACTCGTACCCCTGGTTGCCGCTCATCGGCGAGCGGAGCCGGGCCAGCACCGGGGCCAGCGGCCCCCGCACGGCGAAGAGCAGGCCGCCGCCGACGAGGGCGAGCACGGACAGGCCGAGCGCCGGGGTCACGCCGGGCCAGAGCGCCAGGTGCGCGTCGACCCCGCCGAGCAGATCGGCGTACGGGCGCAGCAGTTCGTCGAGCACGCCGGCGGCGGGGCCGGCGAGCAGCCCGACGCCGGCCAGCACGGCCGGCGGCGCCAGCATCGGGCCGGCGATCCGCCGGTCCGGCGCGACCGGGTCCACGCCGGGGCGGTCGCTGAACGCGCCCCACACGAAACGGATGCTGTACGCCACGGTGAGCGCCGTCCCGGCCACGAAGCCGGCGAGCAGGAGCGGCTGGTGCGGGAATGCCGCGAACACCGCCTCCTTGGCCACGAAGCCGACGAGTGGCGGCACACCGGCCATCGACGCGGCGGCCAGTACGGCGATCACGACAAGCGGCCGGGACCAGTGCCGCACGCCGGACAACTCGCGCAGGTCACGGGTGCCCGCGCCGTGGTCGATGATGCCGACCACCAGGAACAGCGACGCCTTGAACAGCGCGTGCGCCAACAGCATCGCCACGCCGGCCAGGGCGGCGTCCGGGGTGCCGGTGCCGGTAACGGCGACCAGCAGACCGAGCTGGCTGACGGTGCCGTACGCCAGCAACAGCTTCAGGTCGGTCTGCCGCAGCGCCGCCCAGCCGCCGAGCAGCATGGTGGCCAGCCCGGCGACCTGCACCACGGGCCGCCACGGCCCGACGGTGGCGAGCGCCGGCGCGAGCAGCCCGAGCAGGTAGACACCGGCCTTGACCATGGCGGCTGCGTGCAGGTACGCGCTGACCGGGGTGGGCGCCGCCATCGCCACCGGCAGCCAGGAGTTGAACGGCAGCACCGCCGACTTGGACAGCGCGCCGGCCAGGATCAGCAGCACCGCCGTGATCAGGTAACCGCCGCCGGGCAGCGGGTGGGTGGAGATCTCCGACCAACGGTAGGTGCCGGCGTGTTCACCCAGCAGGATGAACCCGACGAGCATGGCCAGCCCACCGAGCGTGGTGACGGTCAGCGCCTGTGCCGCCGCCCACCGGCTGGACCGCCGCTCGGTGCTGTGCCCGATCAGCAGGTACGAGAAGATCGTGGTCAGTTCCCAACCGACGAAGAGCAGCAGCAGGTCGTCGGCGAAGACCAGCAGGAGCATGGCGCCGGCGAACGCGACCAGCACGGCGGCGAACTGCGTCAGCCCGGCCGACCCGGACTCGAAGTAGCGGGCACTGTAGACCAGCACCAGCGCGCCGACGCCGCCGATCAGCAGGGTCATCAGCCAGGACAGCGTGGTGAGCCGCAGCGCGATGTCGAGGCCCAGCTGCCCGATCCACGGGTACGTCTCGACCACCGCCCCGCCGTGGTCGACGGCCGGGGTGCGGGCCACCGCCCAGCAGAACGCGGCGGCCGGCGCCAGTGCCAACGGGTAGCACGCGCGGGCACCCCACCATCGGACCAGCAGCGGCGCCGCGAGGGCCGCCACGAGGTGGAGGATGAGTAGTACCAGCACCCGTGCTCCCGGTCGAGGTGGCCGACGCCCGTACAGCGGTGAGGCCTAGCAGCGATCAGACGCCAGTTCCGCGCCCGTCGGGCCGTTTTGCCGGAATTCGTCCGCTGCTCACCCGAAGGTGCCTGGGGCGTGAGGTGGCCTCGACGTGCCGGATCAGCGCAGCAGCGCGTCGCCGACGGGCCGGGCGTCGTCCCGGGCGGGACGGCCTCGGTGCAGCTCGGCGAGCAGGTCGGCCCGGCCGAGCTGGCGGACGACCTTGTCGACAACCCGCTCGGCGGCGGTCAGCGACCGCACCGAGAGCAGCCGGCCGCGGCTCTCGCGGCGCAGCACGAAGTAGTGCACGGCGACGCGGACCTGACCCCGGTCGGCGGCGCTGGCCTGGGCGGTGGAGAGGACCAGCTCCCGCAGGCAGCGGGCGAGGCGCTCGGCGAGCTCCAGCTCCGGCCCGTGCAGACCGCCGCGGAGCGTGGCCAGGTGGCTGTCGACCTTGCGGATGAGCACGTCGGTGCCGGGTGCGACGGTGCGCTGCTCGCCGGCCATCCGATCCCTCCCCACCCGCTCGCGTTGCGAGTGAAGTTACTTTATGTTGCTCCTCACTAGCAAGCAGTTAAGTGAGACTTAACGTATTAAGCGCGCATCCCGCGTGTATGCCGTGCAGGCGGACACATCTCGCCCCGGACCGTTCGTGGTTGTCGTACCGGCGGGGCACGATGGAGCGGTGAGCGGGGCAGATGGAGATACGGGCGGGGCGCTCGACGGGTTCGGCCCGGCCACCCGCGCCTGGTTCGACGCCGCGTTCGCCGCGCCCACCGCCGCCCAGGCCGGCGCCTGGCGTTCCGTCGCCGCCGGCCGCAACGCCCTCGTCGTGGCACCCACCGGCTCCGGCAAGACGCTCGCGGCGTTCCTCTGGTCACTGGACAAGCTGTCCCGCGAGCCGGCTCCCGCCGAGGCCCGGCAGCGGTGCCGGGTGCTCTACGTCAGCCCGCTCAAGGCCCTCGCCGTCGACGTGGAACGCAACCTGCGCGCCCCGCTTGCCGGCATCCGGCAGGCGGCGACCCGGCTGGGCGTCACCCCGCCCGACATCACCGTCGGCATGCGCACCGGCGACACCCCGGCCGACGAGCGACGGGCCTTCGCCCGCACCCCACCGGACATCCTCATCACCACGCCCGAGTCGCTGTTCCTGCTGCTCACCTCCGCGGCCAGGGACTCGCTGCGCGGCGTCCAGACCGTGATCGTCGACGAGGTGCACGCGGTCGCCGGCAGCAAACGCGGCGCCCACCTCGCCCTCTCGCTGGAACGCCTCGACGAGCTGCTGCCCGCCCCGGCGCAGCGGATCGGGCTCTCCGCCACCGTCCGACCGATCGACGCCTGCGCCCGATTCCTCGGCGGCGCCCGCCCGGTCGACGTCGTGCAGCCGGCCACACCCAAGACCATCGAGGTCAGCGTCGAGGTGCCGGTGGAGGACATGACCCGCCTCGACGAGCAGGAGCAGCCACCCGAGGACGACCTCGGCGGCCCCGGGCCACGTCGGGCATCGATCTGGCCGGCCGTGGAGGAACGCGTCTTCACCCTCATCGGCCAGCACCGCTCCACGATCGTCTTCACCAACTCCCGGCGCAGCGCCGAGCGCCTCTGCGCGCGGCTCAACGAGCTGGCCGCCGAGGAGGTGGCCGCCGCCTCGGCCGGTGACGCTGCCGGCGTACCGGACGGGGTGCCGCCTGCCGACGACCCGGCGGGTGACGGCGGCCCGGCCTCCGACGCGCAGCGGTGGGGCGGCCCCGCCGGTCCGCTGCGCAACCGGCCGCCCGCCGAGGTGATGGCGCAGTCCGGCGCGGCGGCCGGCGCGGTGCCGGTGATCGCGCGCGCCCACCACGGCAGCGTGTCCCGCGAGGAGCGCAAGCACATCGAGGAGGCGCTCAAGTCCGGCCAGCTCCCGGCCGTGGTGGCCACGTCCAGCCTGGAGCTGGGCATCGACATGGGTGCGGTCGACCTGGTGGTGCAGATCGAGGCGCCGCCGAGCGTCGCCGCCGGGCTGCAACGCGTCGGCCGGGCCGGTCACCAGGTGGGCGCGGTCTCCCGAGGGGTGGTCTTCCCCAAGCACCGCGGCGACCTGCTGTCCTGCGCGGTGGTCGCCGAACGGATGACCGACGGCGCGATCGAGGAGCTGCACTACCCGCGCAACCCACTCGACGTGCTCGCCCAGCAGATCGTGGCCATGGTGGCGTTGGAGCCGTGGCGGGTCGGCGACGTGGCGGCGCTGGTCCGCCGGGCCGCGCCCTTCAACGAGCTGCCCGACTCGGCGCTGCACGCCGTGCTGGACATGCTCTCCGGCCGCTACCCGTCCACCGCGTTCGCCGAGCTGCGTCCCCGGCTGGTCTGGGACCGGGCCACCGACCTGCTCACCGGCCGCCCCGGCGCGCAGCGGCTCGCCGTGACCAGCGGCGGCACGATTCCCGACCGGGGCCTGTTCGGGGTGTTCCTGGCCGGAGCCGAGCGGGCCGCGCGGGTCGGCGAACTGGACGAGGAGATGGTCTACGAGTCGCGGGTCGGCGACGTCTTCCTGCTCGGCTCGTCGTCGTGGCGCATCGAGGAGATCACCCCCGACCGGGTGCTCGTGTCGCCGGCCCCCGGGCAGGCCGCGCGGATGCCGTTCTGGAAGGGCGACCAGCTGGGCCGCCCGGTGGAGCTGGGGCGGGCCATCGGCGCCCGGGTGCGCGGCCTGCTGCGGCAGAGCGACGAGGCGGCGCTTGCCGCGCTGCGCGCCGGCGGGCTGGACGACTGGGCCGCCGGCAACCTCATGGCGTACCTGCGCGACCAGCGGGAGGCCACCCGTTCGCTGCCCGACGACCGCACCGTCGTGGTCGAGCGGTTCCGTGACGAGCTGGGCGACTGGCGGCTCGCCGTGCACAGCGTCCTCGGCGCGCGGGTCAACGGCCCCTGGGCTCTCGCGGTGGGCCGCCGGCTCGCCGAGCGGTACGGGGTGGACGCCCAGGTGATGCCCTCCGACGACGGCATCGTGGTGCGCCTGCCGGACACCGCCGACGAGCCGCCCGGCGCCGACGTGGTGGTCTTCGAGCCCGACGAGATCACCCAGCTGGTGGAGGAGTCGGTGGGCACCTCCGCGCTGTTCGCCGCCCGTTTCCGCGAGTGCGCCGCCCGGTCACTGCTGCTGCCCCGCCGCGACCCGCGCCGCCGCCAGCCGCTGTGGCAGCAGCGCCAACGTGCCGCGCAACTGCTCGACGTGGCCCGGGAGTACGCGGACTTCCCGGTCACCCTGGAGGCCGCCCGGGAGTGCCTCCAGGACGTCTTCGACCAGCCGGCGCTGGCCGGGCTGATGCGCGACCTGGCCACCCGCAAGGTCCGGCTGGTCGAGGTGGAGACCAGCGCGCCGTCCCCGTTCGCGCGCTCACTGCTCTTCGGCTACGTGGGCGCGTTCCTCTACGAGGGCGACGCCCCGCTCGCCGAACGCCGCGCCGCCGCGCTGGCCCTGGACTCCACGCTCCTGGGCGAGCTGCTCGGTCGGGTCGACCTGCGCGAGCTGCTCGACCCGGCGGTGCTCACCGAGACCGACCGGCAGCTGCGCTGGCTGACCGAGCAGCGCCGTCCCCGCGACGCGGAGGACGTGGTCGAGCTGCTGCGGGTGCTCGGCGACCTGAGCGACGCCGAGCTGACCGAGCGGGGTGTGCCCGAGACCTGGCTGACCGAGCTGGAGGCCACCCGCCGGGCACTGCGGGTCCGGATCGCCGGCGAGCAGCGCTGGGTGGGCGTCGAGGACGCCGCCCGGCTGCGCGACGCGCTCGGCGTGGCACTGCCGGTCGGGGTGGCCGAGGCGTACCTCGCCCCGGTGGCCGACCCGCTGGGCGACCTGGTGGCCCGGTACGCCCGCACCCACGGCCCGTTCGCCGCGGCGAGCTGCGCGGCACGCTTCGGGCTCGGCGTGTTCGTCGTCGAGCAGGCGCTGCGCCGCCTCGCCGCCACCGGCCGGGTGGTCTCCGGTGAGTTCACCCCGGACTCGACAGGCGCCCAGTGGTGCGACGCCGAGGTGCTGCGGATGCTGCGCCGCCGTTCGCTCGCCGCGCTGCGCCGCGAGATCGAGCCGGTGCCACCCCGCGCGCTTGCCGCCTTCCTGCCCCGCTGGCAGCAGGTCGGCTCGTCCTCCCGGGGCGTGGAGGCGCTGGCCGCCACCGTGGAGCAGTTGCAGGGCGCGGCGGTGCCGGCGTCCGCCCTGGAACGGCTGGTGCTGCCCGGTCGGGTCGCCGACTACTCCCCCGCCCAACTCGACGAGCTGTGCGCCAGCGGGGAGGTGCTGTGGGCCGGGTCCGGGGCGATCTCCGGCGGGGACGGCTGGGTCACCCTGGCGTACGCCGACGCGGCGCCGCTGCTGCTCCCGCCACCCGACGACGCGCTGACCCGTACGCCACTCCACGACGCGGTGCTCGACGCGCTCGGCGACGGGCAGGCGCTGTTCTTCCGGCCGTTGGCCGACCGGGTCGGCTCGACCGACGACGCGGCGCTCACCGGCGTCATCTGGGACCTGGTCTGGGCCGGTCACCTCACCAACGACACTCTCGCCCCGCTGCGCGCGGTGCTCGGCGCGGGCGGCGCGCACCGGTCCCGACCATCGGCGCCACGTACCCGCTACCGCCGACCCGGTCGGGTGGCGCTGCCCACCCGGGGTGGCCCGCCGACGGTCGCCGGGCGCTGGTCGCGCCTGCCGGAGCGGGACGTCGACCCGACGCGCCGCGCCGCCGCCCTCGCCGACGTGCTGCTGGAACGGCACGGGGTGGTCACCCGTGGCGCGGTCATGGCCGAACAGGTGGTCGGCGGGTTCTCGGCGGTCTACCCGGTGCTGTCGGCGCTCGAGGAGCGCGGCGCGGCACGACGGGGGTACTTCGTCGAGGGGCTCGGCGCGGCGCAGTTCGCGGTGCCCGGCGCGGTGGACCGGCTGCGCGCCCTCGCCGAGCCGGCCGACGGTGGCCGGGGCCGGGGCACCCCGGCGACGGTGCTCGCCGCCACCGACCCGGCCAACCCGTACGGCGCGGCGCTGCCCTGGCCGGAGCGGGTGGTCGACTCCGGTGACGGGGCCGCACCGGCGACCGGGCACCGGGCCGGCCGCAAGGCGGGGGCTCTCGTGGTGCAGGTCGGCGGCGACCTGGTTCTCTACGTCGAACGCGGCGGCCGGACGCTGCTCTCGTTCACCGACGACGCGGACACGCTCGCGGCGGCCGGCAAGGCCCTCGCCGACGCCGTGCACTCAGGTGCGTTGGGGGCCATGTCGGTGGAGCGGGCAGACGGCGAGGGCGTGCACTCCTCGCCGCTGCGCGACGCGCTGACCGCCGCCGGTTTCCGGGCCACCCCGCGTGGCCTGCGCCTTCGGGGCTGACCGCCGCGCCACCCTTCCCGAGCGCCGCGCCGGGCGGTCACCGCACCCGACCGCCGCGCCCACCAATGACCGCCGCGCGGTCACCGCTCCCGACCCAGGCTGGCGCGCATGGTGGCGCCCGCTCGTATACCTCAGAGTCATAAATATTCCGCACAGGTATACGGCTCATCGGCGCGCATGCTCGGCCGGATCTCAGCCGAGGTTGTTGAGGACCTTCTCGTAGCGGGGCCGGTCGGCGGCCGGGGTCCTCGCCTCCAGGTAGTTGAGCACCACCGCACCGCGTCGGTACGACTGGCCGCCCCACGTCGCGGCGATGTCGCTGGCGCTCGTCTCGTCGGGGAACACGTACACCGTGACGGCGTCGGTGGCGACGATCTCGGAACAGCCCAGGCCGAGCCCGTCCGGTCCGCAGTCGACGGACCGGTCCCTCGGGTGCGGCACCGTGAGGCCGGCGGCCCGGAAAGCACTCACCACCTGGTTGGCGCCCGGGGCCCCGGCCGGCCGCTGCGGCAGCACCACAGGCGGCGGGCTGGCCGGCCGGCGCTGGGTGGGCCCCTGCGGAGGGACGGACGGCGGGACCGACCGCGGTGCAGGCGGTGGTGCGGCACCGGCGGGGCTGGACGGGACCGCCGAGGGAGTCGACGCGTCAGGTGAACCGGTGGCCGCCGGGGCCGAGACAGAGACGCCGGGGGCCGCGCTCGACGGGTCGGCGTCGTCGTCCCCGCCGCCGCAACCGGCGGCGACGGCGGCGACGACCAGCAGGACCCCGACGGCGGGCAGGCTCCGAAGTGTCACGGGCGCCAGTCTGCCCAACCGTGCCCGGCGGCGGGAGGGGCCTGTCGGTCACCACGCTGTCCCATATCCGCCAGCCGGCGGACGCAGCCGCTGGCCGCTACGCTCCAGGGCCGGTGGGCGGACGCGGGCGAGGGGGCGGGCGGGGCGTGGACGGGTTCGAGGTGCGGCCGGCGCGACCCGCCGACCGGGCGGCTGTCGACGCGTTGCACGCACGCGAGTGGGGCGGCCCGTACGTGGTCGCCCACGGCACCCGGCACGACGTGCGTACCCTGCCGACCCTGGTGGCGGTCGACGGCGAAGCGGCGGTGGCCGGCGCGTTGACCTACCACGTCGACGGGGACGGCCTGGAGGTTGTCACCGTCGTGGCGGCAGTCCCCGGCGCCGGGGCCGGCACCGCCCTGCTGGCGGCGGCGACGTCGATCGCGGCCGAGGCGGGCCTGGCCCGGGTGTGGCTGGTCACCTCGAACGACAACCTGGGGGCGCTGCGCTTCTACCAGCGGCGCGGCATGCGGCTGGTGCGCGTGGATCAGGGCGGGGTGGACCGCGCCCGCCAGCTCAAACCGGAGATCCCGCTGGTGGGCGAGCACGGCATACCGCTGCACGACGAACTGGTCCTGGAACGGCGCACCGGGTCCGGGCGCTAGCCTGCGGACATGTCCGTCTGGATCTCACTGACCACCGACTACGGCCTCTCCGACGGTTTCGTGGCCGCCTGCCACGGGGTGATCGCCCGGATCGCGCCGGTGGCCCGGGTCATCGACGTGACCCACCTGGTGCCACCGGCGGACGTGCGGCGGGGCGCGGCGGTGCTGGCGCAGACCGTGCCGTACCTGCCGGTGGGTGTGCACATGGCGGTGGTCGACCCGGGCGTGGGCACCGCCCGGCGGGGCGTCGCGCTGGCCACCCCGAACGGGCTGCTGGTCGGTCCGGACAACGGGCTGCTGCCGGACGCCGCCGCCGCGCTCGGCGGGGTCACCGCCGCGGTGGAGCTGACCGAGCCGCGCCGGCAGGCCGCCCGGGTGTCCAGCACCTTCCACGGGCGGGACGTCTTCGCGCCGGTGGCGGCCCGGCTGGCGCTCGGCGCGGCACTGGACGAGGTGGGTACGCCGATCGACCCGGCCGGCCTGGTCCGGCTGCCGGTGCCGACGCTGACCTCGGACGACGACGGGTTCACCGCCGAGGTGTCGACGGTGGACCACTTCGGCAACGTCCAGCTGGCCGCGCCGGCGCACCTGCTCGACCCCCTGCCGGCGGCGCTGCGCGTCGGCCCGCCGGGTCGGACGCCGGCCCACCGGGCCGTCCGGGGGCGCACCTTCGGCGACGCCCCGGCGGGCGGCCTGGTGGTGTACGTCGACTCGGCCGATCTGGTCGCCGTCGCCGTCAACGGCGGGCGGGCGGTGGACCTCCTGCGGGTGGCCCCGGGTGACGTCCTACGGGTTTCCCGCTGATATTCGACTGTGGAATGCTGCCCCGGTGGGTGAACACGTGGTTCCGGTGGGTTGTCCGTGCTGTGCGTCCCGAACCGGCGGGGGGACCTGCCCGGTCTGTTTCTGGACCGACGACGGTCAGACCGACGCCGACGCGGACGCCGTCCGGGGCGGCCCGAACGGCGACCTGAGCCTCTCGCACGCCCGGCTCAACTACGCCGTCTACGGTGCCAGCCACCCGCGCTACCAGGACATGGTGCGCCCCGCCCGCCCCGACGAGCGCCCCTGACGGCGCCCGACGGGGCTTGGCACCGGTCAGCAGACCGGCACGCTGCCGCCGTACACGCCTGAGATGTACGCGTGGCTGACGTACTGGCCGGTGGTCAGCCGGTTCCAGCGGGTGGTGGTGCGGTAGGGGCCGGCCACCGACTGGCCGGTGACGTAGCACTGGATCGGCACGTTGGCGAACCGGGCGGCGAGACCACGAACCGGGTACGACGTGCTGGCGCCGGTGCGGATGTTCAGGGGCCCGTCACCGACCACGCCGCGCGGTCCCCCACCGGTCCACAGGTAGGCGACGTCCACCCAGGCGTTCGTGGTCAGCTTCAGGCCGTCCCAGAAGGTGCCGTCGGCCAGGTCGATGCCGGCCGGGTTGAGCACGGTACGCCCGAACTGGTCCCGCCCGCCGTTGTAGCCGGACTGGTAGGCGGCCTGCGCCTCGGGTCGGCCCTGCGGCAGGTTCTTCCAGTTCTCCCGTACGGCCGACGGGTTCCAGTAGTCGTCGCGGGTGTTCCACGGCCCGACGTCCCAGACGGGGGCGTACTCGCAGCGCGAGCCCGTGGTGGTGCAGACCCGCACGGTGTAGTCCCCGGTGTTCAGGGGGGACAGGCCGCGCCGCGACGGCAGCGCCGCGAAGTGGTCCCGGGGCTGCACGGTGCGGCCGTTGGCGGTCAGCTCGCCGACCAGGCCGATGCGGGTGGCGTACACCCGGTAGGTGAGGCCGGGCGTGGCCGCCGAGGCGGCGGCGGTCGCGTCGGCGGTGAGGCGGACGGCGCGGACCGTCGCGGTGGTGCCACCGGCGGGCGCGGTGAGCACGACGCGGCTCTGCACCCGGCTCACCGGGCGGTCGAAGACCGCGCCGGTGGTGGCGGCCCGCCACTCGCTCCAGCCGTTGAGCCGCCATCCACGGACCTGGGCCTCGACTGTGGCGCCGGCCGGCACGTCGGCGGTGACCTGGGCACGGACCCGGGTGGCCGGCCGGGCCAGGGTGCGGGGAACGCTCAGCAGCATCCCTTCGGCGAGGGCGCTGTGCGCGCCGCGGGGGCCGCGTCCGGTGGGCCGGGCGTCGCGTAACCGCAGCCCGGCGGTGGTACGGCGGACGTTGACGTCGTCGCGGTCGACGACTGACAGGTCGGCGTCCCACCGTTCACCGCCGGATGCGGCGGCGGTGAGGGTGAGCGGGTTCCCGGTGGAGGGGGTTCGCGGGATTCCGCTGGTGGCGGGTAGGAGAGTGGCGGTGAGGGCGAGGGTGAGGGTGGCGACGAGGGCGAGAGGACGGATACGACATTGCGGCCGTGACATAGGCATTCTCCTCAGAACTCCCTGACCCTCGCATGTCGGGAGATCATGAGGAACCTGACTACAAATAGCGACACATGCGAATACTGCTCGAACGAGGGAGGATGGTGGGGTGCCCGAAGGCGACACCGTCTGGAACACCGCGCGCGTGCTGCACCGCGCGCTGGCCGACGCACGGCTCACCGGCAGCGACTTCCGGGTGCCGCAGCTGGCGACCACCGACCTCACCGGCTGGACGGTCCGCGAGTCGGCGAGCCGGGGCAAGCATCTGCTGCTGCGCCTCGCCGCCCCGGACGCGGCGCCCTGGACCCTGCACTCCCACCTGCGGATGGACGGCGCGTGGCGGGCGTACGCGCCAGGCGAACGGTGGAACGGCCGGCCGGCGCACCTGATCCGGGTGGTGCTGCGCAGCCCCGGCGCGGTGGCGGTCGGCTACCACCTGCACGAGCTGGCGCTGGTGCCGACCCCCGAGGAGGACGCCCTGGTGGGTCACCTCGGCCCGGACCTGCTCGGCCCGGACTGGGACCCGGCCGAGGCGGTCCGGCGGCTCGGCGCCGACCCGGACCGGACCATCGGCGAGGCCCTGCTCGACCAGCGCGCGCTGGCCGGCGTGGGCAACCTCTACAAGTGCGAGGTGCTGTTCCTGCGCGGCGTGTCCCCGTGGACGCCGGTCGGCGCGGTGCCCGACCTCACCGGCCTGGTGACCCTCGCGCAGCGACTCCTCGCCGCCAACCGGGGCCGGTGGACGCAGAGCAGCACCGGTTCGCTGCACCGGGGCCAGACCAGCTACGTGTACGGCCGCCGCGCGCAACCCTGCCGCCGCTGCGGCACCGCAATCCGCAAGCAGGAGCTGGGCGAACGCGTCACCTACTGGTGTCCGGTCTGCCAGCCGGAGCGGTCGGACGCCCCACCGGCCGGCTGACCACCCCCGCGTCGATCGAGGTCGGCCCAGATACGGACGATTGGGTAATTCCTATCTGGCCGTTCGCGTCGCATGCTGCGGTTGAGTGCTCACCGACCGTCAGCAGAGCATCGGGGTCGCCACGCCGGGGTGGCGGGCCTCGTGCCCCGACCCGGGGAGAGTCATGGCGATCTTCCGCAGACTCCGCTCCACCTTCTTCGAGCGCACCACCCGCGACGGCCACGTCAACGGCCGGACGGCGTCCGTGGTGCCGGCCGCGCGGGCCGCCGAGCGGGTCGCGGGGACGACCGACGAGGTCGCCCCGACCACCAGCCTGGACCCGGCCGCCGTGCCGCGCAGTTTCGGCCCGGTGCCGAACTTCGCGTACAGCCCCCGGCCGGCACGGGACGCCGACGGGCTTCTGGTGCCCGGCACCGGGCTGCGCAAGTTCGTCGACGCTCTCCCCACCCCCGGCCAGGTGGGCGGCAACGGGCTCGGCGCGTACCTGCCGGTGGCCGTCCCCGACACGATCAGCTATCCGGGCTGCGACTACTACGAGATCGGCCTCCAGGAGTACGCGCAACGCCTGCACCGGGACCTGCCCGCCACCCGGCTGCGTGGCTACCGGCAGCTCAACCTCGGCACCGACGCGTCGGGGCACAACACCGTCGCGCCACCGGAGCGACCCTGGCACCTCGGCCCGATGATCCTCGCCCGGCGGGGCCGGCCGGTCCGGGTGAAGTTCATCAACCAGCTCCCCAGCGGCCGGGCCGGCGAGTTGTTCCTCCCGGTCGACGACACGGTCGCCGGGGCCGGCCTCGGCCCGTTGGACGGTCCGGCGCCGTACCCGCAGAACCGGGCCGTGCTGCACCTCGCCGGCGCTCGGACCGGCTGGACCAGCGCCGGCAACCCCGGGCAGTGGATCACCCCGGCCGGGGAGATCACCCCGTACCCGACCGGCACCGGCCTGGCCCACGTGCCGGACATGCCCCCACCGGGGGCCGGCGCCACGACGCTCTACTACCCGAACGAGCAGAGCGGCCGGCTCCTGTGGTTCCACGACAACACCCACGGCCTGGCCCGCCTCACCGTCTACGGTGGACAGCTCGCGCTCTACCTGCTGACCGACCCGGCCGAGGACGAGCTGGTGGCCGACCAGGTGCTGCCGGCGGACCAACTGCCGCTGGTCATCGAGGACAAGACGTTCGTGCCGGACGACACCCAGCTCGCCGCAGAGGACCCGACCTGGGACCGGGAACGCTGGGGCGCCCGGGGCAGCCTCTGGCACCCCCACGTCTACCAGCCTCGACAGGACCCGTACCGCCCCGGTGGACGCAACCCGACCGGGCGGTGGGACTACGGACCGTGGTCCGGCGACCCGGCCCCGGGCGGCGTCGGGACCGCGGCGTCGTCGGCCGGGCCGGTGCCCAATCCGCACCACGACCCGGTGGGCGCGCCGGACGAGCCACCCCTCACTCCCGGCGTGCCGCACCCGTCCGCGGTGCCCGAGGCGTACGGCGACACCCCGCTGGTCAACGGCGTCGCCTACCCGTACCTGGAGGTGCGGCCCCGCGCGTACCGGTTCCGGATCCTCAACGCCTGCCTGGACCGCAGCCTCAACCTCCAGCTCTACCGGGCCTGCTCGGACGGGCCGATGTGGACGGCTGACGGCGTCCTGGCCGACGCCGAGGCGGGCGAGGTGCCGATGGTGCCCGCCCTGCGGGCGGCGGACCGCCCGGCGGGCTGGCCGACCGACGGGCGGGACGGCGGGGTGCCGGACCCCCGCGCCGCCGGGCCGGCGTTCGTCCAGATCGGCAACGAGGCCGGCCTGCTGCCCGCCCCTGTGGTGCTGGCGAACCGGCCGGTCGGCTACCGCTACGACCGGCTCGACCCGACCGTGCTGAACGTCGACGGGCACACCCTGCTGCTCGCGCCCGGCGAACGGGCCGACGTGCTCGTCGACTTCTCCGCCGTGCCGCCGGGCAGCACGCTGATCCTGTACAACGACGCGCCCGCACCGCTGCCCGGCTTCGACCCGCGCTACGACCAGCACGGCGACGCCCCCGACCGGACGGCCGAGGGTGGCCCGCCCCCCACCGAGCCCGGGTACGGCCCGAACACCCGCACCCTGCTCCAGTTCCGGGTCACCGGAGACGCGGAGCCGCCGTACGACCTGGCCCGGCTGCGCGACCGGCTCCCCGCGGCGTACGCGGCCAGCCAGCGCCCGCCGATCGTGCCGCAGCCCGCGTACGACGCGGCGTTCGGCACCCGGACGGCACGGGAGACGACGGTGCCGGTGCACGCCGGCACGGTGACCTTCACTCCGGCGGGCGGCGCCGGCCCGGTGACCCTGCCGGTCGAGGTCAAGGCCGCGCAGCAGGTCTTCGAGCCGGACCATGGTCGGCTGGCCGGCCGCCTCGGCGTCGGGCACCCGCACGCCGGGCCGTTGACCCCGGTGACCCTCCCCCTGGGCCCGACCGACCCGGTGACCGAGGTGCTGTTCGCCGCCGACCCGGCCGTGCCGCTGGGCTCGCCGACCGACGGCACCCAGATCTGGCGGATCACCGGCAACGTCCGACAGACCGAGCCGCTCTGCTTCGGCGGCTGCGACGTGCAGGTGGTCAACCGGGTCGGCTGGGACGGCACGCTGCGCGCTCCGCACGGCACCGAGCTGGGCTGGAAGGACATCGTGCGGGTCAACCCCCGCGAGGACGTGGTGGTGGCGCTGCGACCGGTCGCACCGACGCTGCCGTTCAAGCTGGGTGACAGCGTGCGGCTGCTCGACCCGGGCCGCCCGGCCGGTGCCCGGACCGGCGCGACACCTGTCAGCCCCGCCGACGGGCGACCCGCCGTGGTGGTGAACCAACTCGTCAACTTGGGGTGGGAGTACCGCTGGCACAGTCAGCGCGCCGCCCACCGCGACCTGGGGATGAGCCGGCCGTTGGTGCTGCGGGTCGCGCCGAGGTCGCCGACCGGGCTGACCGCCACACCGGTCCCCGGCTCGGCGACCGCGCTGCCGGCGATCGCGTTGGCCTGGACCGGCAACGGGGGCCGCCCGCCCGCCACCAGCCACGTACTGCAGCGGGCCACCGACGCGACCTTCGACGGCGAGGTCACCACCATCACCGTCGCGGCGACCGCCACCCGCTACACCGACGCGACTGTCACCCCCGGGGTGACGTACCACTACCGGATCCGGGCGGAGAACGCGGTCAGCTACTCGTCCTGGTCGAACAGCGTGCCCGCCTCGGTGCACCTGCCCGCCCCGGCCGGCGTGGTCGCCGCGATCCTTCCGGCCGCTCCGCTGCGGGTGGCGCTGCGCTGGACGAACCGGTCCTTCGCCACAGGCATCGACGTGCAACGCGCCACCAATCCGACGTTCAGCAGCGGCCCCGGTACCACGGCGATCGGGGTCGGCAACCACCACCTGGACGTCGCGGTCGCGCCGGACACCACCTACTACTACCGGGTCCGGACCACCTACCTGGGCGCCGCGTCGGCCTGGTCGACGGTCGCCACCGCGCGCACCCCACCCGCCCCGAGCACCCCGGGCGGGTTCAACGCCACCGTGAGCGCGCCGGACCCGGACACGGCGACCGTGGTACTGGGCTGGACGGCGGACACCAGCGTCGGCTCAGGATCCGGGTTCGTCGTGCAGCGGGCACTGGACCCGGCGTTCGACCGGGAGGTCGCGACCTTCACGGTGACCGGTCGCGGCTTCACCAACACGGGGCTGAGCCGGGGCGTGACCTACCACTACCGGGTCCGGTCGTTCACCGTCGTGGGCAGTTCGGCGTACACCGGCCCGGTCTCCGTGACGACGCCACCGTGACCGATCGGCGGGCGCGTCAGCGGGTTGGCGTGCGCAGCGGAATGGTCCGCAGCTCGGCGAGCGCCGAGGCCACGCCGTGCAGCAGGTCGGTGGCGTCGGAGAGCTGGTCGGCGGCCGGGTGGGCGGCCTGCGGCCGGGCGTCCTCGGCCAGGTAGCCGGCGGCAGCCACGACGAGCCGTTCGTATGCCGCCACACCGCTCTCCAGCTGGGCGGCGAGCGTGCCGTGCGCCTCGGCCAGCGGCGGGCGCGCGTCGGTCGGGGCGAGCCGCAGGGCGCGTTCGACGCTCGCCACCCGGGCGGCCAGGTCGCGCAGCGAACGGTCGGCGGCGGCGGCTTCCAGCACGGCCGGCTCGGCCAGCCCGGTGAGTCGCGGCGCCATCCCGGCCAGCGTGAGCGCCGCCCGGTCGAGGCGGGCCCACTGCGTCCCGGCGCTGGTGCCTCGCAACGCCACCCGGGAGCGGACCCGGCGGACCTCGGCCAGCACACCGTGGCCGACCGGCAGCCGCTCGACGGCCGCCACCAGTCGCGCCCGGGACCGGGCCGCGGCCTCGGCCGGGTCCAACGCCGGGGGCGCCGGCCGGGCGGCCAGCGCCCGCAGGTCGACCCACCGCCAGGCGGCGAGGGCCACCGCGCTGCCCGCCGCGCCGGCCCAGGCCGCGTCGGGCAGACCGAGGCCGGCGTACGGGGTCAGCACCGCGGCGGCGCCACCGAGCCCACCGGCCAGCACGCTCCACCGTCGGGCGGACCGGCGGAGCCGATCCAGCCGGCGGAAGTACCGGGTTCGGTCGTCTGCCACCTGACCTCCTCGGATGAGACGTTCAGCTGGCGGCGGTCGGGTCGCTGGTGCCGCGTTCGCGGGCCATGCTGGCGCGCAGCTCGTCCAGGCGGGCCGCGGCGGCGGGGTCGGTCGCCTTCTCGGCCTGCGGCACGGCGGGTCGCTGCGCCGCTCCGCCGAGCTGTTCCCCGGCCATGCTGGACCGGATCTGCTCCAGCCGGGCCGAGCCGGCCGAGTCGATGGTCGCCTTCTGGATCTCCAGCATGCGGCCCTCGACCGAGTTGCCGGCCAGTTCGGCGCGGCCCATCGCGTTGGCGTACCGACGTTCGATGCGGTCCCGTACCTCGTCCAGCGACGGGGTGTTGCCGGGCGCGGTGAGCGACGACATCGACTCCAGCGAACGGGCCACCGTCTCCTGCATCTTGGCCTGCTCCAGCTGGCTGAGCAGCTTGGTGCGCTCGGCGAGCTTCTGCTGGAGGATCATCGAGTTGTTCTCGACCGCCCGGCGGGCCTGCGCGGCGGCGCCCAACGCCTGGTCGTGCAGGGTCTTGAGATCCTCGGTGGCCTGCTCGGCGGAGACCAGCTGGGTGGCGAGGGTCTGCGCGGACTGCTCGAACCGCCCGGCCTCGGCCTCGTCACCCTTGGCCCGGGCCTGGTCGGCCAGCACGAGAGCCTGCCGGGCGTTGCCCTGGAGGCGCTCGACCTCGGACATCTGGCGGGAGAGCTTCATCTCCAGCTGGCGCTGGTTGCCGATCACGGCGGCGGCCTGCTGGACCAGCGCCTGGTGCTGACGCTGAGCGTCCTCGATGGCCTGCTGGATCTGCACCTTGGGATCGGCGTGTTCGTCGATCTTGGCACCGAAGAGTGCCATCAGATAGTTCCAACCCTTGACGAACGGGTTCGCCATCTCCGCGGTATCCCCTCAGTAGCGTCACTCCACCGCGGTCGGGACCGGACGGGCCGGCCGACCGCGACCCCGGCCGGTCTCCATCGTCCCAGCCGAACGCCAGTCCGGCATCCGTACCGGGCGGTCGACGGCACCGGCAGCTCCTGAGGGCAACCCTACGCGGCTCGGGCCGAGTCGCCCACGGTCAGCCGTGAGGACGGCTCAGGCGGCGCAGACCACGTCCCGATCGCGCTCGGTGGGGCGGACCCGGGTGCTGCGCAAGGTGGCCTTGAGCGGCGACTCGTGGCGGACCGAGACGGCGACCTTGCCGTCGGAGGTGACCTGACGCACACCCCGGTTGGTGCTCTTGCGGACGGCGGTCGCCGCGCCGACGGGCGCGGCCTCGGCCGGCTCGTCCTGCATGTCGACGAGCACCCCGGGCATCTGCTCGGCGAGCGCCACGGTGTCGCTCACCTCGCGCAGCAACTCGGACAGGCGGGCGCCGAGGGCGTCACAGATCGCGGCCAGCAGCTCGCTGGACGGCTCCTTGTGCCCCCGCTCGATCTCGGAGAGGTAGCCGAGGCTGACGTTCGCCGCGGTGGACACCTCGCGCAGGGTGCGGTGCTGCCCCTGCCGGCGCGCCCGCAGTGCGTCACCGATTACCCGGCGTAGCAGGACCATCGCACCTCCCCCTGAGGGATACTTCTCGCTCGGCGTCGGGCAGCCGGCCGCGGCGGACCGCGCCGGCTCCGAGCGCCGGAGCCTTCCCGCAACCGTACCCGCTGCGGGCCCGTGCGACATCCCGCCCCGCCCGTCGGATGAGCCGCGACGGCTCACCGGCTTCCGGCCCCGGCCGCGTCCCGGGTGGCCTCGGCGGCGTGGATCCGCTCGGTGAGCAGCCGCAACGCCTCGATCACCGCCGCCGACCGGATGCGGTCCCGTCCGCCGTCCAGATCGAGTTCGCGGACCTCACTCCCGTTCGGGCCGGCCACCGCGACGTAGACCAGGCCGACCGGCTTGTCGTCCTGCGGCTCCGGACCGGCCACCCCGGTGGTGGCGATCCCCCAGTCGGCGCCGCAGCGCTGCCGGCCGCCCTCGGCGAGCGCCGCTGCGACCTCCGGGTCCACCGGACCCCGCTCGTCGAGCAGCCCGGTCGGTACGCCGGCCAGCGTGGCCTTCAGCTCGGTGGCGTAGACGACCAGCCCGCCCCGGTAGATCCCGCTGACCCCGGCGATCTCCACGATCGACGCGGCCAGCAGCCCGCCCGTGAGCGACTCGACGGTGGCCAGCGTCTCGTGCCGTTGCGACAGGCTGTGCACGGCACCCGCCGCCGGGCTGCCCACCGGCCGCTCGGAATCCTGCTCCCTCTGCATCGAACCGTCCTTCCCCACTCGTCGCCGCCCAACCCTCCCGCTCCGACGCGTCGATCATGGGCCGACCGCCCGACGCGCCGCCCGCGCGGGTCAGCGGGGACGGCGCAGCCGGAGCGCCTGGACGATGTAGTCGAAGCCCGTCACGACCGTCACCAGCACGGCGGCGGCCATGATCCAGGGACCGACGACGGCGAGGGCCGCCGGCATCGGCCAGAGGTACCAGGCGATGGCGAGGATCTGGAGCGCAGTCTTGATCTTGCCGCCGCGGCTGGCGGCGATCACGCCGTGCCGGATCACCCAGAACCGCAGCCCGGTGATGCCCACCTCGCGGACGAGGATCAGCGCCGTCACCCACCACGGCAGGCGGTCGTACCAGGAGAGCAGCACCAGGGCCGCGCCGGTGAGCGCCTTGTCGGCGATCGGGTCGGCCACCTTGCCGACCGAGGTGACCAGCGCGAACCGGCGGGCGATCCAGCCGTCCACCAGATCCGTCGCCGAGGCCACCGCGAAGATCAGGCAGGCGGCCATCCGCCAGCCGGAATGGGTCATCCCCGACGCGATCACCGAAGCGGCGAAGACCGGCACCAGCACCAGCCGCAGGGCGGTCAGCGCGTTCGCCGCGTTGACGACGGGCACCACGGCCACCACCCGGCCCGGCGTCGACCCGGTCGCCCCCGTCACCGCCGCACTCCGCTCGGGCCGCCGTGGCGTTCCCGGCACCGCACCACCTGGCTCCCCCGCTCCGCTCGGACCCGCCGTCACCGTGTTGCGCCGGGCGCCGCCGAGATCATCTCATCCGGCACGGCGAGCAGGTCCACTCCTTCGGTGCCGGTCACCGTCGCACGGACCAGATCGCCGGGGCGCAGCGCGGCCAGGTCGACGCCACCCTCGGCCGGGGCGACCAGGGTGGTGGAGCCGTCCACCTCCGGCGCCTGGTGCGCCGCCCGGCCCTCCACCACACCGTCCTCGATCGAGTCGACGAGCACCTCGACCGTCGAGCCGAGCCGGTCCTCGGCCCGCTGCGAGCACAACTCGTCGGCGAGCGCGCTGAGCCTGTCGTACCGTCGCTTGATCGTCGCGGCGGAGACCTTGCCGGGCAGCCCGGCCGCCTCGGTGCCGTCCTCGTCGCTGTAGTCGAACATGCCGATCGCGTCGAGCCGGGCCTCGGTCAGGAAGCGGACCAGCTCGTCGACGTCACCACGGGTCTCGCCGGGGAACCCGACGATGAAGTTGCTCCGCGCACCCGCCTCCGGCGCCAACTCGCGGGCGCTGGCCAGCAACTCCAGGAACCGGTCGGTGGAGCCGAAACGGCGCATCCGGCGCAGCACCGGCTCGCTGGAGTGCTGGAACGACAGGTCGAAGTACGGTGCCACGCCCGGCGTGCCGGCGATCGCCGCGACCAGCCCCGGCCGGGTCTCGGCCGGCTGGAGGTAACTCACCCGCACCCGGACGATGCCGGACACCGCCGCGAGCTGCGGCAGCAGCTTCTCCAACGCCCGGGGGTCACCCAGGTCCTTGCCGTACGAGGTGGAGTTCTCGCTGACCAGCACCAGCTCCCGTACGCCGGTCTTGGCCAGCCACTCCGCCTCGGCGAGCAGCTCGTCCGGCGTACGCGACACGAACGCCCCACGGAACGCGGGGATCGCGCAGAACGCGCAGCGGCGGTCGCACCCGCTTGCCAACTTCAGCGAGGCGACCGGGCCGGTGTCCAGCCGGTGGCGCAGCACCTGGCGCAGGTGCGCCGGGGTGTGCTCGTCGGTGTCGACGGTGGTACGCGTCACGGTGCCGTGCCCGGGCAGCGACACGCCGGTGTCACGGCGCTGCACCGGGGTCAGCGGCAGCAGCTCCCGCCGGTCCCGGGGGGTGTGCGCGGTGACCTGCTCGCCGGCCACGACCGCGTTCAGGCGGGCGGCGATGTCCGGGTAGTCGTCGAAGCTCAGCACCGCCTGCGCCTCGGGCAGGCTGTCGGCCAGCTCCCGGCCGTACCGCTCGGCCATGCAGCCCGCGGCGACCACCTTGGCGCCGGTGCCGGCGGCGGCGAGCAGGGTCTGGATGGAGTCCTGCTTGGCCTTCTCCACGAAGCCGCAGGTGTTGACGACCACCACGTCGGCGCCCTCGCCGTCGGTGGTCACCTGCCAGCCGTCGGCGTGCAGCCGGGCGGCCAGCTCCTCCGAGTCGACCTCGTTGCGGGCACAGCCCAGGGTCAGCAGGGCGACACGACGGCCCTCGGCGTTGGCATCAGGGGAGGTGGCAGACACCATCCGAGGGTACCGGGCCGGCCGGGGAGGCCGACGCACGCGTGCCAGCGCCTCCCGGGTGGCGGTCACCGCGTCGCGGCGGCCACCCGCGTCAGCCGGTCGAGCAGGAAGACCTCGGTGCCGGACAGGCCGGTGGAGCAGAAGACGGAGATCTGGTCCGCGGTGCTCCGGCCGGGGACCGCGCCGGCCAGGATGCCGCCCAGGTCCCGCAACCGCCCGGCGTACGGGGGTGTGGCGGCGAGCATCGGCGGCCGGTAGTCCGCCGCCTGGGCGGGCGAGTCGGTGACCAGCAGGTCGGCGACGTCCAGCAGGTCGGTGCCGAACTCGCTGCGATCGTGCTGTTTGAAGCCGACCGCGTTGACGTGCGTGCCGGGGCTCAGGTCGGCGGCGCGGAGCACCGGGGTCGGGCTGGTGGTGGCGAGCACCACGATGTCCCGGCCGGTCACCGCCATGCCCGGGTCGGCCACCGGGCGGGCCGGTACGCCCAGTTCGGCGTGGACGCGGGCGGCGAAGGCGTTCCGTCGGGCGGCGGAGCGGCTGTGGACCACGACCTCGCGCAGGGGTCGGACCGCGGCGGTGGCCCAGACCTGACTCCACGCCTGCCGGCCGGACCCGATCACCGCGAGGGTCGCCGCGTCGGGCCGGGCCAGCGCGTCGACGGCGACCGCGCCGAGCCCTCCGGTACGCCGGGAGCCCAGCTCCTCGCCCACGGCGACCGCCCGGATCGCCCCGGTGCCGGCGTCGTGCAGGACGACCAGTTGCTCGGCCTGCGGGTGGCCGAAGGTGTCGTACGAGCGGAAGCCGTACCACTCGTCGACGAGGTGCCCGGCGGTGAGCACCATCCGCCCGCCGGCCAGCGGGGCGGCGGCCCGGGGTGGGGCGACCAGCCGGCCGTCGTACGCGGCCAGCAGGGCGTCCCGCATGGCGTCGACCGTGGTGGCGGCGTCCAGTACGGCGGCGACCTCGGGGTCGGCGTAGAGGAGGGTCATGATTGCCATAGTGCAAGTTGAAGCGAGGTAGAGGTCAACGTGAGGTGGCGGGAGTCACCGCACCCGACGCCGGCCCGGTGCTAGCGTCGGCTCCGGTGGCCTCGGACGCTCGCGGCCGCCCCGGACGAGTGGTGGGCGTACCCGGTCAGGCCAAGACGCCCCACGTGATGTGTCGACTCGTCCCGGTGCGGGCAGCCCCGGGCACCGATCCGTGAGGTGGACATGGCCTGGCTCGTACTGGTGATCTCCGGAATGCTCGAGACGGCGTGGGCGACGGCCCTGGACCGCAGCGCCGGCCTCAGCAGACTGGTACCGACGGTGGTGTTCGTGGTGACCCTGGTGCTGAGCATGGCGGGTCTGGCGTACGCGCTGCGGGAGATCCCCGTCGGCACCGGGTACGCGGTCTGGGTGGGGATCGGCGCGGTCGGCACCGCCCTGGTCGGGATGCTGGCGCTCGGCGAGTCGGCGAGCGTGCCCCGGATCCTGTGCCTGCTGCTCGTGGTCGCGGGCGTTGTCGGCCTCAAGGTCTTCCACTGAGGAAGTACGCGTGACAGGTCCCCACGGTGGGTATTGATCGATCCGTCACGACAGGCTCTCAAACGGAGGACGACATGGCCAACATGTCCAGCACCGCCCGCCCGCGCAGCAACGCCGCCCGCATCCTCACCATCGTGGGCTTCGTCTTCGCGGTCCTCGCCCTGCTGCTCAACCCGATCATCTTCGGCGTGCTCGGCGTCATCGCGGGCATCGTCGGCGCGGTGCTCGGCGACAAGCCCCTGGGCTGGTACGCCGCCGCGGCCAGCGTCCTCGCCGCGATCATCAGCCTGGTGATCATCGGCGCGCTGATCAACAACTGACCGCACCTCGACACGGGCCCGCCGGCTGCCGGCGGGCCCGTCGCGTGTCCACGGTCGGCCGACGTGTCAGTCCACGTCGCCGCGCAGGCCGCTCAGCACGTCCTCCAGCTCGTCCGGCTTGACCAGCACGTCCCGCGCCTTGGACCCCTCCGACGGCCCCACCACGCCCCGGGTCTCCATCAGGTCCATCAGACGACCCGCCTTGGCGAAACCGACCCGCAGCTTGCGCTGGAGCATCGAGGTCGAGCCGAACTGCGAGGTGACCACCAGTTCCACCGCCTGCACCAGCAGATCCAGGTCGTCGCCGATGTCCTCGTCGATCTTCTTCTGGCTGTCCTTCGCGGGAGCCAGCACGTCCGGGCGGAACTCCGGCTCCCGCTGGTCCTTGCAGAACTTGACGACGTCGGCGATCTCCCGCTCGGTGACCCAGGCGCCCTGGATCCGCACCGGCTTCGACGCGCCCATCGGCAGGAAGAGCCCGTCACCCCGGCCGAGCAGCTTCTCCGCGCCCGGCTGGTCCAGGATGACCCGCGAGTCGGCGAGGGACGAGGTCGCGAACGCCAACCGGGACGGCACGTTCGCCTTGATCAGACCGGTCACCACGTCGACCGAGGGACGCTGCGTGGCCAGCACCAGGTGGATGCCCGCCGCCCGGGCCAGCTGGGTGATCCGGACGACCGAATCCTCCACGTCGCGGGGCGCCACCATCATCAGGTCGGCCAACTCGTCCACGATCACCAGCAGGTACGGGTACGGGCGCATCTCCCGTTCGCTGCCCGGCGGGGCCTTGATCTCGCCGTTGCGCACCTTGCGGTTGAAGTCGTCAATGTGCCGTACGCCGTTCGCGGCGAGGTCGTCGTAGCGCATGTCCATCTCGCGGACCACCCAGTCCAGCGAGTCGGCAGCCTTCTTGGCGTTCGTCACGATCGGCGTGACCAGGTGCGGGATGCCCTCGTAGCCGGTCATCTCGACCCGCTTCGGGTCGATCAGCAGCAACCGCACCTCGTCCGGAGTGGCACGGGTGAGAATGGACACCAGCAGGGTGTTGAGGCAGCTCGACTTGCCCGCGCCGGTGGCGCCGGCGATCAGGATGTGCGGCATCTTCGCCAGGTTGGCCACCACGTAGCCACCCTCGATGTCCTTGCCGAGCGCCACCACCATCGGATGGTGGTCGCTGGTCGCCGCCCGCGAACGCAGCACGTCGCCGAGCGCCACGTTCTCCGGGTCGGCGTTGGGGATCTCCACGCCGACCGCGCTCTTGCCCGGGATCGGGCTGAGGATCCGGACGTCCGGCGACTTCACGGCGTACGCGATGTTGCGGGACAACTGCGTGATCCGTTCGACCTTGACGCCGTGCCCCAGCTCCACCTCGTACCGGGTGACCGTGGGGCCACGGGTGAAGCCGGTGACCGCGGCGTCCACGTCGAACTGGTCGAACACGCCGGTGAGCGCGGCGATCACCTCGTCGTTGGCCTTGCTGCGGGTCTTCGCGGCGGCACCGGCGCTGAGCATGTTGGCCGGCGGCAGCGTGTAGTCACCGGCGAGCCCGGTCAGCGCCAACTGCTCGGCCCGCGTCGGCGGCGGCGAGTGCTCCGGCGGCTCGACCGGCTTGCGGCTGGCCGGCACCTTCGACGGCGCCTTGCGCGGCAGGACCATGGTCTCCTGGAGGTCGGCGCCCTCCAGGTCCTCGAAGTCGTCCGGGTCCACCGGAGGCGGCATCCGCTTGGCCGGTCGCTTGCGCGCCGGCCGGGCGGCCGGCTCGTCCGACTCCTCGTCGGTCTCCGGCGGCGCCACCAGCCCGCTGGCGAGCAGGCCCAGCCGCTCGGGGATCTTGTTGATGGGTGTCGCGGTGACCACGAGCAGACCGAAGAGGAGCAGCAGAACCAGCAGCGGTACGGCCACCCACGCGGTGACGGCCCGCTCCAGCAGCCCGCCCACGCCCGCCCCGACCAGGCCACCGGCGTAGTCACGCTGCACCGTGTCCGTCGGGTCCTGGCCGATCTGCAGCAGCGCGGCGGTCGACACCAGCAGCGAACCCCAGCCGATCAACCCGCGGCCCCGGTGCGCCGGGTCCGCCGGCTGACGCATCAGCCGCCACGCCCCGATCATCAACAGCACGGGTACGACAACCGAGATCGCACCCAGGAACAAGCGGATCGTGTCGGCCAGCCGCGCACCCACCGGACCCGCACCCGACAACCAGAGCGCCACGGCGCTGAGCAGGGCCAACCCGAACAGGAGCAGCCCCGCGCCGTCGCGGCGGTGCTCCGGGTCGAGGTCACGGGCCGAGGCGGCCTGCCGGCCCGCGGCGCGCACCGCCCAGCCCATCCCGTGCGCCACGCCCATCCACAGTGCACCCACGGCCCGGCCGACGTAGACCGCCGGACCCGGCCGGGCGGCCGTGGTGCGGCGACGGACCGGAGCCCTGGTCTTCTTCGCCGGTTGACGGGCACGGCTGTTGGTGCCACCGCGCGGCGACGCGCCGCGTCGCCGGCTCGCCTGAGAGGTACGGCCCGCCATAGAGTCACGGTAACGGCGGGACCCGGCAGATCGCCGCTTTTCCGGGTCGTGTCCGCGCGTCGCAGCACGGACCGCGCCGCCGGTCGTGATATCCGCCTCAGAAGGGATGCCCGATGGCGTCGCCGGGACTCGAGGACGGTCCGGACAATCCGCTTGCCGGGCACCCCGATGTGTTGCGCCCGCTGACCGACGAACTGGTCGCCGCGGTGCTCGCCGCGCGCGGTCGAGCGGTCGGGCGGGCGGTGGACGGCGACCTGGTGGGCCGCTTCGACGACAACCTGATCTGGTTCCTGCGCCTGGGCGCCGACGGCGAACTGCTCCAGGTCCGCACGATGGTCACGCCCACCTTCGGGATCGAACGGGTGCCGGAGCTGTACGCCTTCTGCAACTCGTGGAACCACGACCGGCTCTGGCCCAAGGCGTTCGTGCACGTCGACGACGCCGGCCGGGCGCGGGTCTACGGCGAGGTGATCACCGACCTGGAGCGTGGGGTGACCCCGCACCAGCTCGACCAACTGCTCGACTGTGGCATCTCGGCCGGCTGCCAACTCGCCGTCGCCGTCGCGCGGCTGCCGGGCGCGGTGCCGGCGTGACCATCCACCGCGACCCGGCGCTGGCGAGCGCGCTCGCCGACGCGAGGGACCTGCCCGACGGACCGGACCGGCTGCTCGCCCTCGAACGGCTCGCCGAGCGGGCCGACGCCGCCGGGGACCTCCGGTCCGCTCTGGACGCCCGGTTCGCGCTCGTCGAGGCGTACCTGCTGCACGGCGAACGGTGGCGGCTGGTCGAGCCGGTACGCCGGTGCCGGGCCGCCGCCGACTACCGGCCCGAACTGCTCACCGACGACGAGGGCCGGCTGCTGCTACGCCTTCAGCGGTACGCCGTGGAGGCGCTGCTCGGCACCCCCCGGGTGGGACTGGACCAGACCCGGTCCCTCCTGGACGACCTGGCCCACCGGGTCGGTGCGGACGGTCCCGACGCGCCCACAGTCGCGGAGCTGCGCTGCCGGATCGCCGACCACCTCGGCGACGAGCCCACCGCCCGCCACTGGTACCAGCGGTGGGCCGGCACGGTCGGCGGGCCGTCCGGCGGATGCCCGGGCTGCGCGCCGGCCCGCCGCGCGGAGCTGCTCGCCGGCTGGGGAGAGTGGCGGGCCGCGCTGGCCGAGCTGACCGAGCCCACCGGCGACGCGGTCGACTGCACGGACCAGCCCGAGCGGGCGCTGGTGGCCGGACTGCTGCCCGAGCTGCGCGTCGGGGAACCGGAGCGGGCCGCCGTGGCGCACGTGCGGGCGTACCGGCGGCACCGGCGCGAACGGACGGCGTTCCCGTACCTCGCCGCGCACCTGCGGTTCTGTGCCCTGGGCGGGCACCTGGAACGCGGACTGGCCATCCTGGCCGAGCAGCTGCCCCGACTGGACCGGCCCACCGACGACCTCGCCGCGATGGAGTTCGCCGCCGCCGGCGCGCTGGTCTGCGCGGTGGCCGTCGAGGCCGGTCTCGGCGTACGCACGGTGCCCCGACCGGCGTACGGCGGGCGCCCGGCCACCGACCTCGACGTCGCCACCCTCGGTGCCCTGCTGCTGGCGATCGCCAACGAGCTGGCCGGCAGCTTCGACGCCCGCAACGGCACCGGCCACCACTCCGGCCGGATGGCCGCCTGGCTGGCCGAGCGTCCCACCGCGGCTGCGGTGCCCCTGCCCGCCGCCGACGCCGAGCCCGCCGCCGACGCCGAGCCCGCCGCCGAGGACGCACGCGAACTGGCGACGCTGTCCATCGACATGATCACCGCCGCGCTGGACCGACGCGGGGACCGATACGTCGTGGACGAGGGCGCCACGGTGGTCGGCCGCTGGGGCGCCGTCACGATCCAGTTCCGGCGGGCCGGCGAACGCGGCGAGGTGCTGCACGCCCGCGCCATGGCCGCCCGCCGGCTGCCCGCGACCCGCCGCGCCGAGGCGTACGCCTTCTGCAACGCCTGGAACCACGACCGGCTGCTGCCCAAGGCGTACGCGCACGACCTCGGTGAGGAGCTGGTGCTGGCCGGGGACGTGGCCACCGACCTGGCGCACGGGGTGGCCCCGGAGCAGCTCACGGTGCTGGTGGACGCCGCCATCGCCACCGGCGTGGCCTACGCCGAGGCGGTCGCCGCGCTGCCCTGACGCCTACGAACGGGTACTGCCGGCCCACCCCGTCGGGGTGGACCGGCAGTGGCGGGACCTGCTCAGACCTCGACGACGGTGGGGACGATCATCGGGCGGCGACGGTACGCGTCGTTCACCCACCGCCCCACGGTGCGCCGGACGATCTGCTGGAGCTGGTGCGGGTCGGTGATGCCGTCCGCCGCCGCCCGGTTCAGCGCCTCGGTGACCAGCGGGATCACCGGGTTGAACGCCTCCGGGTCCTCGGAGAAGCCCTTCGCGGACAGCGTCGGACCGGCGACCACCTTGCCGGTGACCGAGTCGACGACCACGGTGGTGGCGATGAAGCCGCCGTCGCCGAGGATCCGCCGCTCGGTGAGCAGCGACTCGCTGACGTCGCCCACGGCGAGGCCGTCGACGTAGACGTACCGGCTCTTCACGTGCCCCACCAGGCTGGCGCGGCCCTCGACCAGGTCGATCACGTCGCCGTCCTCGCAGATCACCACCCGGTCGGGGGCCACCCCCGACTCGATGCCGAGGCGGGCGTGCGCGCGCAGGTGCCGCCACTCGCCGTGCACCGGCATCAGGTTGCTGGGCCGGACCACGTTGAGCAGGTAGAGCAGCTCGCCGGCCGGGGCGTGCCCGGAGACGTGGACCTTGGCCACGTCCTTGTGCACGACCACCGCGCCGGCCCGGGCCAGCCGGTTGATCACCCGGTAGACCGAGGTCTCGTTACCGGGCACCAGCGAGGACGCCAGCACGACCGTGTCGCCGGGGGCGATGGTGATGTGCCGGTGGTCGCCGCTGGCCATCCGGCCCAGCGCGCTCATCGGCTCACCCTGGGAACCGGTGGACATCAGCACGATCTGGTCCGGCGGCAGCGTGGTCGCCTCGTCGATGCTGATGACCAGGCCGGCCGGGATGTTGAGCAGGCCCAGGTCCCGGGCGATGCCCATGTTGCGGACCATGGACCGGCCGATCAGCGCGACCTTGCGGCCGTGCTCGGCCGCCGAGTCGAAGACCTGCTGCACCCGGTGCACGTGCGACGCGAAGGACGCCACGATGATCCGGCCCTTGGCCTTCGCGAAGATCGAGTCGAGCACCGGCCCGATCTCCCGCTCCGGGGTGACGAAGCCGGGGATCTCCGCGTTCGTGGAGTCGGACAGCAGCAGGTCGACACCTTCGGCGCCGAGCCGGGCGAACCCGGCCAGGTCGGTGATCCGGCCGTCCAGCGGAAGCTGGTCCATCTTGAAGTCGCCGGTGTGCAGCACCAGACCGGCCGGGGTGCGGATGGCGACCGCGAGCGCGTCCGGGATGGAGTGGTTGACCGCGAAGAACTCGCACTCGAACGGGCCCAGCCGCTCCCGGCCGCCCTCGCGAACGGTGAGCGTGTACGGCTGGATGCGCCGCTCGGCGAGCTTCGCCTCGACCAGGGCGAGGGTGAACTGTGAGCCGACCAGGGGGATGTCGGGCTTGTGGGCGAGCAGGTACGGCACCGCGCCGATGTGGTCCTCGTGGCCGTGGGTCAGCACGATCGCCTGGACGTCGGCCAGCCGGTCCAGGATCGGACCGAAGTCGGGCAGGATCAGGTCCACGCCCGGCTGCTCGACGTCGGGGAAGAGCACCCCGCAGTCGACGATCAGCAGCTTGCCGTCGTACTCGAAGACGGTCATGTTCCGACCGATGGCGCCGAGCCCGCCGAGCGGGATGATCCGCAAACCACCTTCCGGCAGCGGCGGGGGCAGTTCCGCCTCGATGTGCGCCTCGGTCACGCGTCCACCTCATTCTGCGACGCCGTCACTCGGCGCCCATCGTGTCGTTCGTTCATTCGGGCAGCTCCAGGCCCGCTGCCGCGAAGTCCGCGCGCAGCTGGGCGATCTCGTCGTCGGTGGCGTCCACGAGCGGGGGTCGCACCGGGCCGGCCGGCAGGCCCAGTGACGCCAGGCCCGCCTTCACCAGGATGGTGCCCTGGGTACGGAAGATGCCGGTGAACAGCGGCAGCAGCCGCCGGTGCAGCGCCAGCGCGGCAGGCATGTCCCCCGCGTCGTACGCCTCGATCATCTGTGCGGTCAGCGCCCCGGTGAAGTGCGTCGAGGTGCCGACCACGCCCACACAGCCGACGGCCAGCGCCGGCAGGGTGAGGGCGTCATCGCCGCTGTAGAAGGCGAGAGCGGTGCGGCTGGTGACCCAGCTGGTCGCGGTCAGGTCGTTCTTGGCGTCCTTGACCGCGACGATCCGGCCGTGCTCGGCGAGCCGGACCAGCGTCTCGGTGTCGATCGGCACGCCGGAGCGGTGCGGGATGTCGTACAGCATCACCGGCAGGCCGGTGGCGTCGGCCACCGCGGTGAAGTGTCGCAGCAACCCGCTCTGCGGCGGCTTGTTGTAGTACGGGGTGACCACCAGCAGGCCGTGCGCGCCCGCCTTCTCGGCGGCGGCGGCCAGCTCGATGGTGTGCCGGGTGTCGTTGGTGCCGACCCCGGCGACCACCTTGGCGCGGTCGCCGACGGCCTCCACCACGGCCCGGATCAGGCGTTCCTTCTCCGCGTCGGTGGTGGTCGGCGACTCACCGGTGGTGCCGTTGACCACCAGCGCGTCGTTGCCCTGCTCGTCGACCAGGTGGTTCGCCAGTCGGGCGACGCCGTCGAGGTCGAGGGAGCCGTCGGGGGTGAACGGGGTCACCATGGCGGTGATCAGCCGGCCGAAGGGACGGGACGCCGGTCGGGCCGAAGCGTCAGGGTGGTCGTGCGTCATACCCTCCAACCTAGCGGACGACCAGCCGGGGCCCGCCGGGGAAGGGCTCAGGACGCCTCGTGCGGGCTGGCCGCCACTTCGGTGCCGTCCGGCAGCGTGGAGATCACGAAGTCGGCGAACACGTTCGGGGCGACCCCCTGGAGCTGGCGCAGGCACTCCACGGCCAGCTCACGGATCTCCACGTCGGCGTGCTCGGTGGCCCGCATGGCGACGAAGTGCCGCCAGGCCCGGTAGTTGCCGGTGACCACGATCCGGGTCTCGGTGGCGTTGGGCAGCACCGCGCGGGCCGCCTGCCGGGCCTGCTTGCGGCGCAGGGTCGGGTTGGGCTCGTCGGAGAACCGCTGCTCCAGGCCCTCCAGCAGCTCGGTGTACGCCCGCACGCTCGCCTCGGCGGCCTCGGTGAACTTCTTGTGCAGCTCCGGGTCGTCGGCGATGACCGCCGGCTCGACCATGGCCGCGTCCCGCTCGGGCACGTACCGCTGCGAGAGCTGGGAGTACGAGAAGTGCCGGTGCCGGATCAGCTCGTGGGTGAACGAGCGGGACACGCCGGTGAAGTAGAAGGTGACCGACCCGTGCTCCAGCACGCTGAGGTGGCCGACCTCGAGGATGTGCGCCAGGTAGCCGGCGTTGGTGGCGGTCGCCGGGTTCGGCTTCTTCCACGACTGGTAGCAGGCCCGGCCGGCGAACTCGGCGAGCGCCTGGCCACCCTCCGCGTCGGTCGACCACGGCACGTCGTCCGGGGCCGCGAACTGGGTCCACGCGATCAACTTGACCTGGGGCTGCACCATCTCCGGCATTCCTGGGACTGTAGTGGCGCGGCACCTCCCGGCCCAACTCAGGCACGCCCGCTGCAATGTCGATCACTCGGTCCGGAGGCGCTCCCCAGCCTCGGTGCCGGGTGGGGCGGACGAGCGGCGGGTGTGGAGGGCTCAGACGTAGAGCGACGTGAACGGCGCCCAGGGCAGGTTGCGCAGCACCGAGAAGGCGAGCCACGCGGCCAGGAAACCGCCGATGACCCTGGAGCTGATCCGCAGCTCCGGCATCCGCCAACCGAACGCCTGGTTTCCCGCCCACGCCACGAAGAGGTACGCGAGGAACGGCAGCGCGAAGACGAACAGGAAGTGGTGTCGGGCGGCCGCCGGCAGGTCGCCGTGCAGCACGTACCAGAGCGCGCGGGTGCCACCGCAGCCCGGGCAGTCCAGGCCGGTGGTCAGCTTGAGCAGGCAGGTCGGCGCGGCGTCCGGATCGGCGTACGTCGGGTTGCTGAGCAGCGCGTAGCCCATGCCGGCGGCGACGCAGCCGACTGCCGCCAGGGGCACCGCCCACCGGGGCGAACGCTCGTAGAGCCGCAACACGAAACGGGTGAGCCGGTCCGGTTCGGGTGCCGGGTAACCACCCGGCGGGGGCGTCGGCCAACCCGTCGGGCCGGCCGCCTCGGGGTCTGCGGCACCGACCGGCACCGTGTGGACCGCACCCGGTGCGGGCTGCGGCTGGTCGACCGGTCCCGGAACGCTCGTCACGCGCTCACGGTACACCCGACACGCCGGCCAACGCGGCGGCCAGCGGACCGGCCAGGTCACCGGCGGCGGGCGGCGCCACCGCGTCCAGGCCGAGCCAGCCGGCGAGCCGGTACAGCTCGGCGGCGAGCGCCACAGCGGTCTCCCCCGCGTCCGCGCCCGGTTCGAGCCAGGCGGCCGGGACCAGCAGCACCCCGGCCCGGCGGTCGGCCTTCAGGTCGACCCGGGCGGTGAACCGGTCCCCCTGGAGGAACGGCAGCACGTAGTAGCCGTAGACCCGCTGCGGCGCCGGAACGTAGATCTCGATCCGGTAGCTGAAGTCGAAGAGCCGTTCCGTGCGGGCCCGTTCCCAGATCAGCGGGTCGAACGGGCTGACCAGCGTGTTGGCCCGGATCCAGCGGGGCAGCCGCGCGGACGCGTGCAGCCACGCCGGATGCCGCCAGCCCGCCACGGTGACCGGCACCAGCTCACCGACCTCGGCGAGCTCCGCGACGGCCTGCCGGGCGCCGGCCAGTGGCAGCCGGAAGTAGTCGCGCAGCTCCGGCTCGGCGGCCACCCCCAGCGACCGCGCGGCGAGGGCGACGAGCGTGCGGTACGCCTCGGCGTCGGTCGGGGTCGGCGCGTCGAGCACGGCGGCCGGCAGCACCCGCTCGGGCAGGTCGTACCGGCGGGCGAACGAGGTGCTGCGCTCGGCGGCGGTCACCTCGCCGGCCCAGAACAGGAACTCCAGCGCCCGCTTGACCGCCGACCAGTTCCAGCCCCAGTTGCCGGTCTCGCGGGGCGCGTCGTGCTCGATCTCGGCGGCGGTCAGCGGACCCCGGGCGGCCACCTCGTCCCGCACCCAGGCGACCAGCTCCGGCTGCTCCTGGGCGATGCGCCGCATGCCGCCCCAGGATTCGCTGTGCGCCCGGGCCATCCGCCAGCGCAGCATCGGATGCAGCCCGACCGGGACGAGTGACGCCTCGTGGCCCCAGTATTCGAACAGCTCCCGGGGGCGGCGGTAGGCGGCCTGGTCGAGCAGCGTCGTCGGGTAGGGGCCGAGCCGGCTGTACAGCGGCAGGTAGTGCGCGCGTTGCAGCACGTTCACCGAATCCATCTGGATGAGCGCGACCCGGTCGAGCACCCGGCGCAGATGGCGGCGGGTGGGCACGCCGGTCGGCGCCGGGTCGGCGAAGCCCTGGGCGGCCAGCGCCACCCGGCGGGCCTGGGCGAGCGAGAGTGATTCCGGAGCGGCCATCGTCGGCGACCTTAATTCATGGGTACGACGCCGGTGCGGGAAGCTGGACTCGGACCGTCATCGGGGCATAGAACGGTGCAATGCTGACCATCCGCCGGGAGGAGCCGGACGACGCCGAGGCGGTCGCCCGGGTGCACGTGCACGGCTGGCAGGCGGGCTACGCCGGTTTCATGCCGGACGAGGTGCTCGGGCGACTCAACGTGGCGGCCTGGGCGCAGCGCCGCCGCGACGTGGGCACGGCCGATCCGGAACACCCCTTCACCACCCTGCTCGGTGAGGTGGACGGCCTGGTCGTCGGCTTCACCACCTTCGGGCCGTACCGCCGCGACCAGGACCGCGACGACCTGGACCCGACAGTCGGCGAGGTGCTGGCGCTCTACGTGGAGCCGGCGTTCTGGGGTGACGGGACGGCCACCGCGCTGCTCGACGCGGCCCGCGCCGCGCTCAGCGAGCGGAGCTGGACCGGCTACCGGGCGTGGGTGCTCGCGGACAACAGGCGGGCCCGCCGGTTCTGCGAACGGGCCGGCCTGTCACCGGACGGTGAGCGGTCGACCTACCAGGTGCCGCTCGCCGGCGGGCGCGGGCCGGTCGGGCTGGTCGAGCTGCGGTACGCCGGACGTCTCGACGACTGACCCGCCCGGCGTCAGCCAGCGGCGGATCGGCAGGAACGCCAGCAGCGCCAGGCTGATCCAGACGTAGGCGTTGCTGCCCAGGAAACCGTCGACGCCTGTGAAGTCCTTCTCCCAGACCCACACGGTCCGGCTGATCAGCAGCACGTACCCGATGGTCGCGGCGACCAGCAGGACGCGCCGGCGGCGGCCGGCGGGCGCGGCCATCGCGTTGTCGACGAGCAGGATCAGCGCGGGCAGCAGCCAGACCAGGTGGTGCACCCAGGTGACCGGGCTGACCAGGCACATCACCGCGCCGGTCAGCGCCAGGCCGGTCACCTCGTCACCGGCGGCGACGGCCGCCCGGGACCGCCACGCCCACAGCGCCAGGGTGCCGAGCACGAGCAGCAGCCACAGCAGGGTGCTCGGGTGTTGCGGGTCGAGCCGGGCGACCACCCCGCGCAGCGACTGGTTGGACACGAAGGCCAACTGCCCCACCCGGCCGGTGTTCCACAGCGCCTCGGTCCAGAACTCCCGGGACGCGTCCGGGAACAGCGCGGCGGCCAGCACCGTGACGCCGGCGGCCGTACCGCTGGCCGTCAGCGCCGCGCGCCACCGCCCGGTGACCAGCAGGTAGACGATGAAGATGCCGGGCGTCAGTTTGATCGCGGTGGCCAGACCGATGCCCACCCCCGCCCACCGGTTGCCCGTCGGCAGCAGCCGCAGCAGGTCCACCGCCACCAGGAACAGCAGCAGCGTGTTGACCTGCCCGAAGTTGATGGTCTCGCGCATCGGTTCGAACGCGGCGGCCAGGCAGAGCGCCACGGCGAGGGCGAACCACCGGGTCCAGCCGGCGCGCCGGGCGATCGGGTCGACCAACCACCAGACCAGGACCGTGGTCGTGACCACGCTGGCCAGCACGCTCACCACGATCGCGGCCGTCCACGGCAGGTACGCCATCGGCAGCATGACGAGCGCGGCGAACGGCGGATAGGTGAAGCCGTACTGGGTGTTCGGCTTCAGGTAGTCGTAGATCTCCCCGCCGTCGTGCACCCACCACGTCAACGCGCCGTAGTAGACCTTCAGGTCGAAGAAGCCGTGCCGTACGGCCGCGACGGCGAGGAACGCGGTGACCGCCGCGGCGAGCACCACCACCCCGACGACCTGCGCGGTCGTCCTGTTGGCACCCTGCGCCACCGTCGCCTCCCTCGCCCTGCGTAGGCTTCCGTCCCATGGCTCTCGGGTACGTCCGCCCGGCGCGTCCCGAGGACGCCGGCGAGATCGCACGCATCCAGCTCGCGACCTGGCGGGTCGCGTACCGCCGGATCCTTCCTCGGCACGTCCTCGACAACCTGGACGAGGCGTTCCTCGCGCGGCGGTGGAGCGCCGCGGTGCTGGAGCCGCCGTCGGCCGCGCACCGGGTGCTGGTCGCCGTCGAACAGGCCGAGCAATCGTATCTGGTGGGTTTCGCCGCCTCCGGCCCGGCCGACGCCGAGGCGCTCGCTCCGGGTGAGCCGGCCGACGCGCTCGGCCCGGACGTGGCGGCCGTGACCGACCTGCTTGTCGAGCCGCGCTGGGGCCGGCGGGGGCACGGCAGTCGACTGCTCGCCGCGGCTGTCGACCTGTGGCGTGAGGACGGCCTGAGCCGCGCGGTGGCCTGGGCGTTCGAGGGTGACGAGGCGACCCGGAAGTTCCTGACCAGCACCGGCTGGGAACCCGACGGCGCGGCCCGGGCGCTCGACGTCGACGACATGCTGGTGCCGCAGGTGCGCCTGCACGTGGCCGTGCCGGCCGAGAAGGTCCCGACCGAGTGACGGGTGCGGAGATGTGCGCATTGTGTCGCGACGGGAAGTGCGTGATCGCGGGGGTCAGCGGGTGAGTTCGGCGATCAGCTCGTCGTCGTCCACGGCACCCGTGGGGTGGAAGCCGAGAGACTCGTAGAGGGTCGCGGCCGCGGTGTTGTCGGGGTGGTACGAGAGGCGGACCGGGGGATCGCCGGGTCGGGCCGCCAGCCACGGGGCCAGCGTCCGCACGGTGGCCCGGCCGACGCCCCGGCCCTGCTCGGCCTCGTCGATCAGCATCCCACCGATCCAGTGCGAGCCGTCGTCGTCCACGCCCCACATGACATGGCCGACGACGGTCTCGTCGGCGTACACCGCGAGCGACGTCCACACCTCGGAGCGCATGCTGAGCAGCAGGTAACGCGCCCCAAGCGCGGCCACGAACCGGCGCTGGTCGTCGCGCGGGGCGACGTCGGCCACCGCCCGCCAGTTGTCGTCGTCGACCGGCCGCAGCGTCACTCGCCGCCCGCCCCGGTCACCATGTCCACCATCGATCACCGGGGCAGCCTAGGGACAGCCAGGTCCGCGCCGCGACCAGGTTTCACCCGGGAGGAATCCCGCCCGGTCAGTCGAGCAGGGCGTCCAGGCCGACGGTGAGGCCGGGGCGGTCGCGCACCGCGCGGACGGCCAGCAGCACACCCGGCATGAACGACACCCGGTCGTACGAGTCGTGCCGGATCGTCAACGTCTCCCCCGTGGTGCCGAACAGCACCTCCTGGTGGGCGACCAGACCGGTGGCGCGGACGGCGTGCACGCGTACCCCGTCGATGTCGGCGCCGCGCGCGCCCGGCGCCTCGTCCCTGGTGGCGTCCGGCACCGGGCCGAGGCCGGCGTCGGCGCGGGCCTGGGCGATCTGTCGGGCGGTGTGCGTGGCCGTGCCGCTCGGCGCGTCCAGCTTGCGCGGGTGGTGCTGCTCGATGATCTCGACGGACTCGAAGTGTCGGGCGGCCCGCGCGGCGAACTGCATCATCAGCACCGCGCCGATACCGAAGTTCGGGGCGATGACCACGCCCACCCCGGGCTTGTCGGACAGCCAGCCGCGTACCTGCTCCAGCCGCTGCCCGGTGAAGCCGGTCGTGCCGACCACCGCGCTGATGCCCTGCTCGACGCACCAGCGGAGGTTGTCCATGACGACGTCCGGGGTGGTGAAGTCGACGACCACGTCGGCGCCGGAGACGGCGGAGCGGCTGTCGCCCTGGTCGATCGACGCCGCCAGGGTGAGATCGTCGGCGGCGTCGACCGCCTTGCAGACCTCCATGCCCATCCGGCCACGCGCACCGAAAACGCCGACCCGGGTCTTCTCCTGCTCAGTCACGGGGCACAACCTATCCCAATCGGGACGTGCCCCAGTCGTCGGAGCCGGTCGGCTCCACCGACCGGGACGCGCCGCCGGACCGGGCGGGAGGCGCCCTCAGACCGCGAAGTCGCGCTCCCCGAACGGGCCGACCACGGCCAGCGACATCGGGCGGCTGAGCAGTTCCGCGGCGAGAGTGTTGACGTCGTCCACGGTCACCTCGTCGACCCGGCGGAGCAGCTCGTCCACCGGCATCAGGTCGCCGTAGAGCAGCTCACCCTTGGCCAGGCGGCTCATCCGGGAACCGGTGTCCTCCAGGCCGAGCACGAACGAGCCCTTGCTCATGCCCTTGCCCCGGGCCACCTCGGCCTCGGTCAACCCGTCGGCGGCCACCCGGGCCAGTTCGGCGCGGGTCAGGGCCAGCACCTCGTCCACCTTGCCCGGCGCGCAGCCGGCGTAGACGGCGAACAGGCCGCTGTCGGCGTACTGGCTGGCGTACGAGTAGACCGAGTACGCGAGGCCGCGCTGCTCGCGGATCTCCTGGAACAGGCGGCTGGACATGCCTCCGCCGAGCACGTTGTTGAGCACCCCGAGGGCGAAACGCCGGTCGTCGAGGCGGTCGATGCCGGGGCAGCCGAGCAGGACGTGCGCCTGCTCGGTCTCCTTCGGCTCGACAAGGGTGGTCGCCGGCTTGGTGCGTACCGCCGGGGTGGCCGCCCGGTGCGGCGCCGGGCCGGCCGGGTCGCTGTCCAGTGGGGTGCCCCGGACCGCCTGGCGGACCAGCTTGACCACCGCGGCGTGGTCCAGGTTGCCGGCGGCGGCGATGACGATCTGCGGCGCCGTGTAGCGACCCCGGTAGAAACTCTGGATCTGCCGCCGGGTCATCGGCGTGACGGTCTCCTCGGTGCCGGAGATCAGCCGACCCAGCGGGTGGTCGCCGTAGACGGCGCGGGCGAAGAGGTCGTGCACCTCGTCACCGGGCTCGTCGTCGTGCATGGCGATCTCCTCCAGGATCACGCCACGTTCGGTCTCCACGTCGGCCGGCTCCAGCAGCGAGTCGGCGACGAGGTCGCACATCACGTCGATCGCCAGCGGCAGGTCCTCGTCCAGCACGCGGGCGTAGTAGCAGGTGTATTCCTTCGTGGTGAAGGCGTTCGTCTCGCCACCCACCGCCTCGATCTGCGAGGAGATCTCCAGCGCCGTGCGTTTGTGGGTGCCCTTGAAGAGCAGGTGCTCCAGGAAGTGCGCGGCGCCGGCCTGCGGGCCGGTCTCGTCACGCGAACCCACCGCCACCCAGACGCCGAAGGACACGCTGCGCATCGCCGGGATCGCCTCGGTGAGGACGCGCAGACCGCTGGGCAGCACGGTACGACGTACCGTGCCGCCCAACGGGTCGTCACTGAGCGTCCGGGTCACCGCGCGGGCGGTGCCGCCGGAGCGGCCCGTCCCGGTGGCCCGAGACGGAGCCACCCCCCGTCGACCCGGTGGAAACGGCGCACTGAAGGCCCGACTCACGTGGTGCTCCCGGTTCGACGAGGGGTGGGTGATGCGGTGTACGACTGTCAGCTGTGCCGGGTCCGGCGGCGCGGACGCTCGCCGCCCTCGCCACCACCCTCGCCGCCGCCGCCTTCGCCACGGTCGCCGCGCTCCGGGCCACGCCCGCCCCGGTCGCCGCCACGCTCGCGGTCGCCCCGGTCACGCGGACCCCGGTCGCCCCGGTCCCGGCCTGCCGGCCGGTCGCCGCCGGCGGACTCACCGGCGGCCGGCGCCTCGGCGCCCTCCGGGCGGACCTTGTCCAGGTAGATCTTGCCGCGGGCGTCGATGTCGGCGATCTCGACCTCGACCCGGTCGCCCACGTTGAGGAAGTCCTCGACGCGCTCGACCCGCTTGCCGTCGCCCACCTTGGAGATGTGCAGCAGGCCGTCACGGCCCGGCAGCAGCGAGATGAACGCACCGAACGCGGCGGTCTTGACCACCGTGCCGAGGAACCGCTCGCCCTGCTTGGGCAGGGTCGGGTTGGCGATGCCGTTGATCCGGTCGACGGCCGCCTGGGCCGACGGGCCGTTGGTGGCGCCGACGTAGATCGTGCCGTCGTCCTCGATGGAGATCTCGGCGCCGGTCTCGTCCTGGATCGCGTTGATGGTCTGCCCCTTCGGGCCGATCACCATGCCGATCTTGTCGACGGGGATCTTGACCGTGGTGACCCGCGGCGCGTAGTCCGACATCTCGGCCGGAGCCTCGATGGCGGCCTTCATCACGCCGAGGATGACCTGCCGGGCCTCGTTGGCCTGCTGAAGCGCGGCGGCCAGCACGTCCGACGGGATGCCGTTGAGCTTGGTGTCGAGCTGGAGCGCGGTGACGAACTCCGGCGTGCCGGCGACCTTGAAGTCCATGTCACCGAACGCGTCCTCGGCACCGAGGATGTCGGTCAGCGTCACGTACTGGGTCTTGCCGTCCACCTCGTCGGAGATGAGCCCCATCGCGATGCCGGCGACCGGCGCCTTGAGCGGGACACCCGCGGAGAGCAGGCCCAGCGTCGACGCGCAGACCGAACCCATCGAGGTGGAGCCGTTGGAGCCGAGCGCCTCCGACACCTGCCGGATGGCGTACGGGAACTCCTCGCGCGACGGCAGCACCGGGATCAGCGCACGCTCGGCGAGCGCGCCGTGGCCGATCTCGCGCCGCTTCGGCGAGCCGACCCGGCCGGTCTCACCGGTCGAGTACGGCGGGAAGTTGTAGTTGTGCATGTAGCGCTTGCGGTTCTCCGGGGACAGCGTGTCCACCATCTGCTCCATGCGGAGCATGTTCAGCGTGGTGACGCCCAGGATCTGGGTCTCGCCGCGCTCGAACAGCGCCGAACCGTGCACCCGGGGCAGCACGCCGACCTCGGCGGTCAGCGCCCGGATGTCGCGCGGGCCACGCCCGTCCATGCGGACCTGCTCGCGCAGCACGCGGTTGCGCACCTCGGACTTGGTCAGCGAGCGGAAGGCGGCGCTGAGCTCCTTCTCCCGACCCTCGAACCGGGCACCCAGCTCCTCGGCGACCCGGGCCTTGACCCGGTCCAGGGCCTCCTCGCGGTCGGCCTTGCCGGCGATGGTGATCGCCTCGGCCACGTCACCGAGGGCCAGCTCGGAGACCGCGTCGTAGACGTCGTCCTGGTAGTCCAGGAAGACCGGGAACTCGGTGACCGGCTTGGCGGCGACCTCGGCCAGCTCGCTCTGCGCGCGGCACAGCTCGCGGATGGCCGGCTTGGCGGCCTCCAGGCCGCTGGCGACGACCTCCTCGGTCGGCGCGGTGGCGCCGGCCGAGATGAGGGCGACGGCGTTCGGGGTGGCCTCGGCCTCGACCATCATGATCGCGACGTCGCCGTCGTCGAGCGTGCGGCCGGCCACGACCATGTCGAAGGTGGCGCGAGCCAGCTCCTCCAGGGTCGGGAAGGCGACCCACTGGCCGTCGATGTGGGCGACGCGGGTCGCACCGATCGGGCCGGAGAACGGCAGGCCGGAGAGCTTCGTCGACATCGAGGCGGCGTTGATCGCCACGACGTCGTACGGGTGCTGCGGGTCGAGCGCGAGGATGGTCTCGACGACCTGGACCTCGTTGCGCAGGCCCTTGACGAAGGACGGGCGCAGCGGCCGGTCGATCAGCCGGCAGGTGAGGATCGCGTCCTCGCTGGGCCGGCCCTCACGGCGGAAGAACGAGCCGGGGATGCGGCCCGCAGCGTACATCCGCTCCTCGACGTCGACGGTCAGCGGGAAGAAGTCGAACTGCTCCTTCGGGTGCTTACCGGCGGTGGTGGCGGAGAGAACCACCGTCTCGCCCAGCTGGGCGATGACGGAACCGGCGGCCTGGCGGGCCAGCCGACCGGTGGAGAAGGTGATCTCACGGGTGCCGAAGGACCCGTTGTCGATCACGGCGGTGCGGGATTCGGTGCCGAGTTTGGTCTCGGTCATGTGCTGTCGTGCTCCTTCGCGTCGTGGGCCCGCGACGTCGGGGAGCTGCTCAGCCGGCCGGTCTTCGATCGAAGCGCCCGGGTGGCCGGCACAATGCCGGGTTCCCGGGGGCCACTACCGGAGACCGGTACGCTGACCGGCTCCCTCTCGGGTGGTCGCGCGGCCCGTGTTCTTCAGGTGGGACGCGGTGCGGGGGAGCGGCCGGTCGGCCACTCCCCCGTCACGTCACCGGCGCAGACCGAGCCGCTCGATGAGCGACCGGTAGCGGGCAATGTCCTTCTTCTGGACGTAGTTGAGCAGCCGACGGCGACGGCCGACCAGCAGCAGCAGCCCACGGCGGCTGTGGTGGTCGTGCTTGTGCACCTTCAGGTGCTCGGTCAGCTCGGCGATCCGCTTGGTGAGGACCGCGACCTGGACCTCCGGCGAACCGGTGTCGCCCTCGGCGGTCGCGTACTCCGCGCGGATGCTGGCCTTGGCTTCCTGGTCGAGCGCCATGTTCTCCCTGTTTCGATGGGTTGATCAAATGGGTGTCCGTCGTCCCGATGGACCGGGAACGGACCGGTACCTCGCACCCGCGGCGTCGAGCAGGCACGCGAGGCCCCACGCCGGTCACCCGACGTCCCGGCAAGACTACCAGCACCAGCCGGTAACGCCCGGCCAAGGGCCCTCGACCGGGGTCGCGCCGGTCAGCGCAGAGCGCGTCGGGTGCGCTCGACGTCCTGGTTCATCTGGGCGATCAACGGCTCGATCGAGTCGTACCGGATCTGCCCCCGCAGGTGCGCCACGAAGTCCAGGGCGAGCCGCTCGCCGTACAGGTCGCCGGAGAAGTCCAGCGCGTACGCCTCGACCCGCCGCTCCCGGCCGGAGAAGGTCGGGTTGGTGCCCACCGACACCGCCGCCATCAGCGGTTCATGCTGCCCACGGCGGATCAGCCGGGCCGCGTACACCCCGTCGGCGGGCACCGCCGCGTACCGGTGGCAGAGCAGGTTGGCGGTGGGGAAGCCCAGCTCCCGGCCGCGCTGGTCACCGCGGACCACCACGCCCTCCAGCCGGTGCGGTCGGCCCAAGGCGGCGGCCGCCGCGCCGACGTCGCCCGCGTCGACGCAGGACCGGATGTACGTGGAGGAGAAGACGGTGCCGTCCTCGGCGACCAGCGGGGCGCCCTCGACGCCGAAGCCGAAGGTCCGCCCCAGCCGCTCCAGCAGCGCCACGTCGCCGGCGGCCCGGTGCCCGAAGCGGAAGTTGCCGCCGACCACCACCAACGCGGCGTGCAGGTGCTCGACCAGCACGTCGTGCACGAACTGCTCGGCCGGCAGTCGGGAGAACTCCGGGGTGAACGGCACCACGCAGAGCACGTCCACGCCGAGCGCCTCGATCAACTCGGCCTTGCGGGCCGGCTCGGTGAGCACCGCCGGATGCGAGCCGGGGCGCACCACCTCGGCCGGGTGCGGGTCGAAGGTGACCACCACCGACTGCACACCCAGCTCGCGGGCGCGGGCCACGGCGTGCCCGATGGTCGCCTGGTGCCCCTTGTGCACGCCGTCGAAGACGCCGATGGTGACGACCGAGCGTCCCCACCCTCCGGGCGCCGCGTCGTACCCCCGCCACCGCTGCATGCCGCTCCTCCCCTGCAAGGAAGGGCCCCCTCTTAACGCCTCAGGCATAGGAAGGGTCCCTTGTTAACACTGGCCAGGCGGCTGCACACCAGCCTGCACCCCGCCGTCACGCCGGGGCGAGCACGATCTCCGCGCGGGCCCGCCCGTCCCGCTCGCTGACGATAGCGATCAGGCCACCCGCCGGGCCGAAGACGGCGTACGGTCCGGTGCGTCCCGTGGGGTCCAGTGGGCCGCCGTGTGCGAGCACCCGCGCCTCGTCGGGCGTGGCGTCGCGGCGCGGGAAGAACCGGTCGGCCGCCGCGTCCAGCGGGAGGTTCACCACGGCGGGGGCGCGCTGCTCCAGCTCGTCGAGGGTCGCCGCCTCGTCGAGGGTGAAGCCGCCGACCGCGGTCCGGCGCAGGGCGGTCAGGTGCCCGCCGACGCCGAGCGCCAGGCCCGCGTCCCGGGCGATGGCCCGGATGTACGTGCCGGAGGAGCAGGTCACGTCCACGTCCACGTCGACCACGTCCGGTTCGGTACGGCGGATCGCCAGCACCTCCAGCCGGGAGATGGTGACCCGACGCGCGGGCAGTTCCACGCTCTCGCCGTCGCGGACCCGCTTGTACGCCCGCTGCCCGTCGATCTTGATGGCGCTGACCGCGCTGGGCACCTGGTCGACCTCGCCGCTCAGCGCCGCCAGCGCCGCCCGGATCGCGTCGTCGGTCACGAGACCGGCCGGGGTGGTGGTGATCACGTCGCCCTCGGCGTCGTCGGTGACGGTGGCCTGCCCGAGTCGGATGGTGCCGGTGTAGCTCTTGGCCGCGCCGATCACGTAGGTCAGCAGCCGGGTGGCCCGGCCCACACCGATGACCAGCACTCCGGTGGCCATCGGGTCGAGGGTGCCGCCGTGGCCGACCCGTCGGGTCTTCGCCAGTCGGCGGATCCGCGCCACGACGTCGTGCGACGTCATGCCGCCGGGCTTGTCGACCACGATCAGGCCATCGATGCTCACGTCGTGCAAGCCTGCCAGACGCCCCGTACGGGGAGGTGCGTGGGCGGCGCGTCGGGTGCGGCCCGCCACGGGACACGGACGGGGCGCCGCGCTGTCCGCGGAGATGCGATGATCATCCGCCCTGCCGCCATCTCCCCACCAGGACCGCCGATGACCGCCGACCGACGTCCGGCCACCGAGCACCGCGCCCCCGTCGACCTGCCGGACTGGATGCGCCAACCCGCCCCGACGCGTCGCACCCCCGCGCGGCTCCTCGACGACCTCGTCGAGCGCCAGCCGGGGTTGAACGCGGCCCGCCGGGCCTGGTGGCGGTGGCGCGACCGGACCCGGTGGAGCGACGCGCATCCACACGTCGTCGCGGTGGTGTCGTTCGTCGTCGCCGCCGTGCTGGGGACCGCCGCGGTGTTCGGCGCCTACTACCTGCTCGCGATTGCCCTGCGCAGCTACTACTGACGGAGGAACTGTGGCGGACACGCCGACGACTCGCGAGCCCACGTCGCCGTCGTCGGGACGGTCCCCCGGGCCCGCCCCGGTCGCCGAGGTCAACCCGGTCCACCTGCCGGACTGGATGCGGTCACCGGCGGTCGAACACCAACCGACCGGGTTCGACCGGTTGCGCTTCTTCTCGGCCCGGCACAACGGCGCACTGCTGCTCGGCGTCAGCCTGGCGGTGGCGCTCCTCATGGTGATCGGCTTTGCGATCATGGTCGGCTGGGTCGCCCACGGCGTCCGCGCGGCGACCACGCCGTGCGCCACCCCGGGCAGCGCCGCCCCGGTCGACGCGGCTGGCGCCTCCGCGTCGACCCCAGGTCCGACGCCCTGCTGATCCGGGGGTCGGGTCACTCCCTGCGGATCCGGGGGTCGGGTCACCCCCTGCGGACCCGGGTCGGGTCAGCGGACGGCCCCGACGACCGCCCACCTGCCGTTGCGTAGACGCAGCAGCAGGGCGACCAGCCGGATCACCACGAACAGGGTGAGCCCCGCCCAGATGCCGCCCAGCCCGAGATCCAGCACGTACGCCAGCCAGATGGCGGGCAGGAAGCCGCCGAGCGCCGCCACGATGGTGAGGTTGCGCAGGTAGCGCACGTCACCGGCGCCGATCAGCACGCCGTCGAGGGCGAACACCACCCCGGCCAGCGGCAGCATGGCGACGAACCACGGCCAGGCCACCACGGCCTGTTCGCGTACCTGCGGATCGGAGCTGAACCACGACGGCACGACGCCGGCGCCGGCGGCGATGAGCAGCGCGAAGACGATGCCGCAGACGCCGCCGAGCCTGCCGATCCGCCGGGCCAGCGCCCGGGCGTCGGCCGCGTCGCCGGCGCCGAGCGCGGCGCCGACCAGGGACTGCGCGGCGATGGCGAGGGCGTCGAGCACCAGCGCCGAGAAGAACCAGAGTTGCAGGGCGATCTGGTGGGCGCCCACGGCGGCGGCGCCGAAGCGGGCGGCGACGGCGGTCGCGGACAGGAAGCTGGCCTGGAACGCCACTCCCCGGATCAGCAGGTCCCGGCTGAGCACCAGTTGCTGGCGGATCACCCGGGGTTGCGGCCGCAGCGACACGCGTTCGGCGACCAGCGCGGCGGCGAAGAGCCCACCGGCGATGGTCTGGGCGACGACGTTGGCGACCGCGGAACCGACCAGGCCGAGCCCGCCGGGGTAGACCAGCAGCGGGCAGAGCAGCGCGGAGAGCAGGTTGGGGCCGAGCACGAAGTACAGCGGGCGGCGGGTGTCCTGCACGCCGCGCAGCCAGCCGTTGCCGGCGGCGGCGAGCAGCAGGCCGGGGGCGCCGAGGGCCGCGATCCGCAGCCACTGCGCGGCGGCGTCGGCCACGTCGCCGCCACCTCCGGCGAGGGTACGCGCCAACGCGCCACCGCCGAACTGCATGCCGATGGCGATCAGCAGTCCGACGCCGAATGCCAGCCAGGTCGACTGGACGCCCTCGGCGACAGCGGCGGCCCGGTCGCCCGCGCCGAAGCGACGGGCCGCCCGCCCGGTGGTGCCGTACGCGACGACGGTGCCGACCCAGGCGGTCAGCGTCATCACGGTGCCGCCGACGGCGAGCGCGGCGAGCGGAACCTGGCCGAGGTGCCCGACGACCGCCGTGTCGACGAGCACGTAGAGCGGCTCGGCGGCGAGCACCACGAGGGCCGGCAGGGCGAGCGCGGCGATGCGGCGCGGAGAGGCCGACCCGGCGGTGGCCGGCGCGGTGTCGGTCTGGGCTGACTGGCTCATCGCCGCCGATCCTGGCACGGCCACGGTAAGGAGTGCAAGGCACGTAATGACTTACGCGGGCGCTCTCCCGTCCGACGCGGACCGGCGGGGCGAACGTTGTCGGAACGAGTGCCGGGCGTCGCACTTGCAGGGCTCACTACCCTGACGACGTTCCCAGGATCTTGGCAACGTTCCGATAGCGATAAGGGCTTACGATGAGTGACCAATACCCTCCGTACGGGCAGCAGCCCGACCCGAACGTCACGCCCTGGAGCGGGCCTCCCGCGCCACAGCAGGGCGGGTACCCGCCCTACGGGCAGCCGCCCCCGATGCCGCAGTACGGCGCCCCCGTTCCGCCGGCGAAGAAGTCGAACAAGGGCCTGATCATCGGACTCGCGGTCGGCGCGGTCGTCCTCCTGCTCGCCATGTGCGGCGGCGGTATCGGACTCCTCGTCGCCTACGGGAGCGACGACGAGGAGCCCACGACTGCCACGTCCTCCGAACCCACCCCCGGCGCGACGGCCTCCCCCACGTCCGGGCAGTCGGAGGAGCCCTCGAGCGACAACAACTCGATGACGGCCCGCTTCTCCAGCGACATGTCGAACGTCTGCGAGGGCAGCCGGATCCTGAACGCGGCACCCTACAACGGCCCGGCCGGCGCCAAGGCGTACACGTTCTCGAACAGCCCGGACCGGCCGACGTTCTGGTCGTCGAAGTACATCGTGTCGACCAAGCCCTACTCGGCCAAGACCACCGAGTACGAGGCGGTGTCGGTGGTCGGCTGCCTGAAGTTCGTCGAGGGCAGCCAGGGTGAGCCGAAGAAGTGCCTGTACAAGGACAAGGACGGCAAGCAGGTCACCGTCGACTACATCTCGTCGCGCTACACCCTGACCTTCTACGCCGCCAAGACCGGCGAGAAGATCGGCGACGGTGGCACCGTGGCCGCCCCGGCGACCAGGTGCCCGAGCGTCATCTCGTACAACAACACCACCAGGAAGGCGTACGCGTCGCCGGACTCCGGCACCATCGAGAGCGCACTGGACAAGTTCCTGTCCTGAGCGGCTCCCACGGGCGGCCGGGGCAGGACGGGGACACCCGCCCGCCCCGGCCGCCCCGGCGGTGGGTTCGTCGCATTCGGGTCGAGCGGGACAGGCGCAGCACGGTGCAGACGCCGAGGATTGCCAGCGGCAACCGGGGCAGGGCGTCAAGCCGGACGCGTGGGCGCGCCGCCGCGGGACGCCTCGGCCGCGTCCCGCCGCCTGGAACGATCTACTGGCGGGTGTCCATCGACGTCTGCAGCGCGCGGCGGGCCTGCTCGCGGGCGTCGTCAGTGGTTTCCGGCTTGGGCTTGTTCGCCATGGTGGCGCTCCTTCCAGGGTGCGAGCCACCGGCGCGCGGCGGCCCTCACGGGCGGTCGTGCTGAGCGCCCCACGGCGGTCCGGGGTTACCGGAGCAGCCGACTGGGCAGCGTGAGCCCGGGTCGGTGCGACCCTGGAGGGAGGCGGCGCGAGGTGTGGCACCACAGCCCACGACCTGCACCGCAGCGCGGTGCCGGCCGTCTCCCAAGTTATCGTTCAGGTCCACATGCTGCTCATGGTTCCCGCCATTTGGACGGCCGGCATCCCCGTTCAGCGGGCCAGGAAGTGCCAGCCCAGCCACCACCAGAACCCGAACAGACCGATCCGGCCCACCGGTACCGGGCCGACCTCGTACCGCATCACGTACGCGCAGACCTCGCCCAGCGTCGGGATGCGGGAGCCCTCCCGCCGGGCCAGCCACTCCACCACCGCGAACAGGGCCAGCGCGGTCAGGAAACCGCCGATCGCGAGCGCCCGCATCATCGCCGCACCAGCCCCCAGAACGCGGCCAGCCAGGCGAACCACGCCGCCGAACGGGTCAGATGGTCCTCCAGCAGAGGATCGGCCAGCCGGGAGAAGGTGGGAAAGTCGTCGCCGACCGCCATGACGAAGGTGACGCCCTCGAAGACCCCGAACACCACCACCGGCAGCGCCCACCAGGCCGCGCCCGCCCCCAGCCGGCGTGGCGCCGGTCGGCGGGGCACCCGGTTACTCAGACCGAGCCAGATCAGCACGCCACCGGTGCCGAGGGTGTAAAGATTCGCCTCGGTGGAGAATGACGCGAACCGCCCACCGACGAGCGACAGGCAGACCAGGACGGGGACGGAGACGGCGGGCCGATCCCAGGCGCGGGGGGCCTCCACGGTGAGGTCGTGCGGCTGCTCCATCCCGCAATTCTTCCCGCTACCACGGAGCGCGGGAAGACCGACACTCCCCGGAGCTGACCCTGATCTTCCCGCGCGGGCCGAACGGCCGCCGCGTCAGACGTCGGCGGGGAGCACCGCCGCGTCCACCTGATCGCGGATCGAACCGATCACCTGCTCGGCGGTCCCACGACCGGTGAACCCCGCCGCGAACCGGTGGCCGCCGCCGCCCAGCGCGACCGCGACCCGGCTGACGTCGACCGCGCCCTTGCTGCGCATGGACACCGCCCACTCGTCGGGCCGGACCTGCTTCAACACGCAGCTCACGTCCGCCTCGGCGGTGCACCGCACCGAGTCGATGAGCGCCTCCAGCACGTACGGCCGCTGGTCGTGGCGGGCCAGGTCGTCGAGCGTGGCGTAGGTCCACACCAACCCGCGGCCGCCGGCGGCGGCCGGCTCCAGCCGGGCCCGGCCGAGCACCTCACCGAAGAGACGCACCGCGCCGAAGGGACGGGTGTCGAAGACCCGCCGGGAGATGTCACCGGGCGAGATGCCGGTGGCCAGCAACCGGGCGGCCAGGTGGTGCACCGCCGGGGTGGTCGCCTCGAACCGGAACGACCCGGTGTCCGTGGTCAGCGCCACGTACAGGCACTCGGCGATGGCCCGGTCCAGCGGCACGCCGAGCCGGGTCAGCAGCTGCTCGGCCACCACCGACGTCGCGGCGGCGGCCGGGTCGACCAGGTTGACGGTGCCGAAGCCCGCGTTGGACGCGTGATGGTCGAGCACCAACGCGGCACCGGCGCTCGTCAACCGCCCGGCCAGCTCACCCAGGCGCGACTCGCTCGCCGCGTCGAAGCAGATCACCAGGTCCGGCGCCGGGTCCACGTCACTCGACGGGACCAGCAGCTCCAGGCCGGGCAGCCCACGGAACGGCTCCGGCACCTCCGGCGGACCGGGGAAGGTCGCCTGCAGCCCGCCCACACCGAACCGCAGCAGCCCCAGGCCGAAGCCGAGCATGCTGCCCAGCGCGTCACCGTCCGGATTCACGTGGCAGATCAGCAGCACCCGCCCGGTCGGTGCGATAGTGCGGATCAGGGCCTCGGCCGCCGCCCAGTCCGCCTCGGCGGGGCCGGCGCCGACCGTCGGGGCGAGCTGCGCGCCGGCGGTGCCGGTCACCGCGCTTCCCCACCCCGAGGGGTCTCCGTGACGTCGGCGGCGTCCTCCGCCTCGTCCGTCTCGTCGTCGACCTCGTCCTCGACCCGGTACGGCTGCGCCTCGCCCGCGTACTCCGCCCGGGCGGCGAGCCGCTGCACCTCGGCGTCGGCGTTGCGGGCGGCGGCCAGCAGATCGTCGATGTGCTTCACCTGGTCCTGCACGTCGTCCAGGACGAACGTGAGGGTCGGCGAGTGCCGCAGCCCGAGGGCCTTGCCGACGGTGCTGCGCAGCAGCCCCTTGGCGCTCTCCAGGGCCGCCGCGGTGTCGGCCTGGGCCACCGCGTCACCCAACACCGTGTAGAACACCGTCGCGTCCCGCAGATCCGCGGTGATCCGGGCGTCGGTGATAGTGATCATGCCGAGCCGCGGGTCCTTGATCTGGCTCCGCACCACCGACGCGACCAGCTCACGCACCCGTTCCGCGTGCCGGCGTACCTTGGCCGGATCAGACATCTCGCCACCTCCACGGCGTCCTGCTCCCGGCCGGCCGGCGACCCGCAGGACGCCGGCCGACCGGCCAACAACTCGAACACTACCTTCGCGGCCGGACCCGGTCGCCCGGGCCGGCCGGCACCCTGGTCAGTCGTCGTCCGCGCCGTACAAATGGCGTCGTACCGACAGCAACTCGACCTCGGGGCGAGCCGCCACCAAGCGCTCACACGAGTCGAGCACCTCGCGGACGTGCGCCGCCTCGGCGGCCACCACGGCCACCGCTATCTCCGCTCGACCGTGCAGGTCGAGCGCACCCACCTCGGCGGCCGACACCTCGAAGCGGCGCAGAGCCGCCACGATCGGCCGTACATATGATCTCTTGGCTTTGAGCGACCGGGAGTCGCCTGGCAGCAGCAGGTCGAAGACCGCGTTTCCGGTGAACATCGCCCCGGACGATACCGCCACCCGGCCCCGCATGATCAAGGGGTTTACGCCGTCCGGCGTAAACCCCTTGATCAGCGTGTCACTGCCGGATCAGGCGCGAACCTTCTCCCGCATCTCGAAGGTCTCGATGACGTCGCCGACCTGGACGTTGTTGTAACCACCCAGGGTCAGACCACACTCGAAGCCCTCGCGGACCTCGGTGGCGTCGTCCTTGAACCGCTTGAGCGAGGTGATCGTGAGGTTGTCCGCCACGACCGCCCCGTCCCGAAGCAGTCGAGCCTTCGCGTTGCGTCGGATGATGCCCGACCGGACGATACAACCGGAGATGTTGCCGATCTTGGACGAGCGGAAGACGTCGCGGATCTCCGCGGTGCCCAGCTCGACCTCCTCGTACTCCGGCTTGAGCAGGCCCTTGAGCGCTGCCTCGATCTCCTCGATGGCCTGGTAGATGACGGTGTAGTACCGGATCTCCACGCCCTCGCGGTCGGCCATCTCACGGACCTTGTTCGAGGCCCGCACGTTGAAGCCGATGATCGTGACCGGCTCGGACGAGGCGCTCGCGAGCATGACGTTGCTCTCGGTGATCGCGCCGACGCCCCGGTCGAGGACCTTGAGCTGGACCTCCTCGGGGATGTCGAGGTTGAACAGCGCGTCCTCCAGGGCCTCCACCGAACCGGAGACATCGCCCTTGAGGATGAGGTTGAGCGACGTCTTCTCGCCCTCCTTGAGCTGCTCCATGAGCGTCTCGAGGGTGGCCCGGCCACGGGAGTTGGCGAATGCCGCCGCCCGCCGCCGCGCCTGGCGCTGCTCGGCGATCTGCCGCACCGTCCGGTCGTCCGCCGCGGCGAGGAACGTGTCACCCGCGCCGGGAGGCGCGGTCAGACCCAGGACCATGACCGGACGCGCCGGCCCGGCCTCGGAGAGCTGGTTGCCGTTCTCGTCGAGCATGGCCCGGACCCGGCCGTGGGCCCCACCGGCGACGATCGAGTCGCCCGCCCGCAGGGTGCCCTTCTGCACCAGCACCGTCGCCACCGCACCGCGGCCCTTGTCCAGGTGCGCCTCGATGGCCACACCCTGCGCCGGCCCGTCGATCGGAGCGGTCAGCTCCAGCGACGCGTCGGCGGTCAGCAGGACGGCCTCGAGCAGCTCCTCGATGCCGATGCCCGGCTTCGCGGCCACGTTGACGAACATGGTCTCGCCGCCGTACTCCTCGGCGACCAGGCCGTACTCGGTCAGCTGCTGACGGACCTTGTCCGGGTTGGCCTCCGGCTTGTCGACCTTGTTGACCGCGACCACGATCGGCACGTCGGCCGCCTTGGCGTGGTTCAACGCCTCGATGGTCTGCGGCATCACGCCGTCGTCGGCCGCGACCACCAGGATCACGATGTCCGTCACCTGGGCACCACGAGCACGCATGGCGGTGAACGCCTCGTGACCCGGGGTGTCGATGAAGGTCACCGCGCGGTCCACACCCTCGTGCGGAACGTGCACCTGGTACGCACCGATGTGCTGGGTGATGCCACCCGCCTCACCAGCGACGACGTTCGCCTTACGGATGGCGTCGAGCAGCTTGGTCTTACCGTGGTCGACGTGACCCATGACGGTCACCACCGGCGCACGGCTGACGAGACGCTCCTCGGCCACCTCCGCGTCGAGGTCGATGTTGAACTGCGCGAGCAGCTCGCGGTCCTCGTCCTCCGGGCTGACGATCTGGATGTCGAAGCCCAGGTGCTCACCCAGCAGCTGCAGGGTGTCGTCAGAACAGGACTGGGTCGCGGTGACCATCTCGCCCAGGTTGAACATCTCCTGGACCAGCGAACCCGGGTTGGCGTTGATCTTGTCGGCGAAGTCCGACAGAGAGGCGCCACGGGACAGCCGGACGACCTGACCCTGACCCCGGGGAGCACCCGAGCTCATGGTCGGAGCCGACAGGTTGTCGAACTCCTGTCTGCGCTGCTTCTTGGACTTGCGACCGCGCGTCGGCCGACCACCCGGACGCCCGAAGGCACCCGCGGCGCCGCCGCCACGGCCACGACCACCGGCACCCGGACGACCGCCGCCGCCGGACGGGGCACCCGGACGGAAACCGCCGCCGGGAGCACCGCCACCGCCGCCGGGACCGCCACGGTAGCCACCGCCACCGCCGGCACCCGCACCGCCACCAGGGCCGCCGCGGTAACCGCCGCCGCCACCGGCGCCACCGCCGGGGCCGCCACGGAATCCGCCGCCACCGCCACCGGGACGACCCGCGCCGCCACCGGGACGACCAGCGCCACCGGGGCCGGGGCGACCGGCTGCCGGACGCTGACTCGGCATGGACGCCGGGCTGGGCCGCGGCGGCATCGAGTTCGGGCTGGGCCGCGGCGGCATACCCGCCGGGCTGTTCGGACGAGGGCCACCCGCACCGGCGGCCGGGGGCCGCTGCTGCTGGCCACCCTGGATACCGAACGGGTTGTTACCGGCGCCGCGCGCCGGCGGGCGACCGCCCGGCCGGGCACCCGGACCGGGAGCCGGCGTGCTCGGACGAGCTGCCGGCGAACCGGGACGGGGAGGCATCGCGGCCGGACCCGGCCGAGGGCCGGGGCGGGTGCCGTCCGTCGGAGGCTCCCGACGAACGGGGTTGTCCCGCTGCTGCTGGCGGGCGGCCTGCGCGGCCTTGACCGCGGCCTCCTGCTCAGCCTTCAGCGCGGCGGCACGCGCCTCCGCGGCCGCCACCTCGATGTCGTGGGCACTCGCCGGCTTGGCGACCGGAGCCGCGGGCTGCGGCGCACCGGGCACCGGACCCTTCGGCTTCGGGCCGGGAGCCGGCGCGGCCGGCCGCCGGGGCGGCATCGGCTTGGCCGAGACCCGTGGCGCGCCCGGGGTCGGGGACGGCGTCGGGGTCGGGTTCGTGGCCGGCGCCGAAGCGGGCGCCGACGGGGCCGCGGGCGCCGGAGCACCGGCGGACGCGACGAATGCGTTACGCAGCCGACGGGCGACGGGCGCCTCGACGGTGCTGGACGCGGACTTCACGAACTCGCCCATTTCCTTCAACTTGGCGAGAACGGTCTTACTCTCGACCCCGAGCTCTTTTGCAAGCTCGTGTACGCGGGCCTTGCCTGCCACTGCACTCCTCACTCCGAGGTCGTGCGGGCAGCACCCGCAGCGACCTCACTCGTGCACTTGAAGCCTGGTCATTTCAGGGACTTCATCGTGTGCTCATGTCGGTCGTCCTACCCTGCTAGCGACCCTCGCCCGGTCGGGCTGACCGGACGTAGTGGTTGGCGCATCGACGTGCTCCGCCAGCGCACCGTGGTCCAGGACCTCGGTGATGCGCAACGCCCGCCCGAAGGCGCGGCGCCGCACAGCCAGCGCGAAGCAGGCCGGATCCGGGTGCATGTTCGCCCCCCGACCCGGCAGCCTGCGGCGTGGATCAGGCCGGAGGCTGTGACCAGCCTCGTCCCCGATCGCGACGACCCGCAGCAATTCGCTGGCCGGCGCACGTTTTCGGCAGCCCACACAGGTGCGCTCCGGCTGCGTGCGTCGTACCACTGGAGGAAGTCTACCCCTAGCTGCCCGAGATCGCGCCGCCCGGCTCCGGCACGTGATCAGTCGCCCCCCGCGCGGCGGGTGCGGTCTGCTCCGCGTCGGACCGGATATCGATCCGCCAACCGGTCAACCGGGCAGCGAGTCGGGCGTTCTGCCCCTCCCGCCCGATGGCGAGGGAGAGCTGGAAATCCGGAACGGTCACCCGGGCGGCCCGGCCGGCCAGATCCACCACCTCGACCCGCAGCGCCTTGGCCGGCGACAACGCGTTGCCGACGAAGGTGGCCGGGTCGTCCGACCAGTCGATGATGTCGATCTTCTCGCCGTGCAGCTCGCTCATCACGGCACGCACCCGCTGACCCATCGGGCCGATGCAGGCGCCCTTGGCGTTCACCCCGGGAGTGGTGGAACGGACGGCGATCTTCGTACGGTGACCTGCCTCACGGGCGATCGCACCGATCTCCACCGTGCCGTCGGCGATCTCCGGAACCTCGAGCGCGAACAGCTTCTTGACAAGCGCCGGGTGTGACCGGGACAGGGTGATCTGCGGACCGCGCATGCCCTTGGCCACGTGCACCACGACGCAGCGGACCCGCTCACCGTGGGCGTACCGCTCGCCGGGCACCTGCTCGGACTGCGGCAGCACACCCTCCAGCTTGCCCAGGTCGACGCTGACGATGCCCTTCTCGGTCCGCGTCTCGTGCGCCTGCACCACACCGGTGACCAGGTCGCCCTCACGGCCCACGTACTCGCCGAAGTGCACCTCGTCGGTGGCCTCCCGCAGCCGCTGGAGGATCACCTGCTTGGCGGTCATGGCCGCGATCCGGCCGAAGTCGTGCGGGGTGTCGTCCCACTCGCGCACCAGGCTGCCGTCGGCGTCCATCTCCTGCGCGTACACCAGGGCGGCGCCCGACTTACGGTCGATCTCCACCCGGGCGTGCGGCTCGGCGCCGTCGGTGTGCCGGTAGGCGGTCAGCAGTGCGGTCTCGATCGCCGCGAGAATCGTGTCGAACGGGATCTCCCGCTCGCGCTCGAGGGCGCGCAGCGCCGCGAGGTCGATGTTCACCTCTCCTCGTCCTCCACATCATCTTCGTCGTCGATGTCGTCTGAATCGTCGAACTCGTCGGTGTCGTCCGGCTCGCCCAGCTCGGCGAGGCGGGTGAACTCGACCTGCACCCGGCCCGGACCCAGTTGGGCGTACGCCCACGAGGTGCGGCCGTCGTCGGTCTCCAGCTGCACGCCGTCGTCGGCGGCGCCCACCACCCGGGCGGTCAGCTGACGGTCACCGGTGGGCTGCTCGCCGCGCTGTCCGGGCACCGACTCCGCCGCCCGGACGGTGACCTTGACCAGCCGGCCGACGTTGCGCCGCCAGTGCCGGGGCAGGGTGAGCGGCCGGTCCACGCCGGGCGAGCTGACCTCGAGCTGGTACTCCCCGGCGACGATGTCGCCGTCGGCCTCCTCGGCCGCGTCCAGCGCGGTCGAGACGGCGCGGGAGACGTCGGCGACGGCGTCCAGGTCGATCCCACCGTCGCGGTCCACGATCACCCGCACCACGTGCCGGCGGCCGGCCCGGGAGACCGACAGGTCCTCCAGGTCGTAACCGGCGCCGTTGACGACCGGCTCGATCACGGTCCGCAACCGGGTACGTCGCGCCGCGAGATCACCGCCGCGGGGACCGCCCTCGCGCGGCCCACGGGGACCCGCGCCGTCGCGGGGTCGACCCGTCGACCTGGTGGCACGGCCACGCTGCGTCATCTCCGCACCCTTTCCCTGGTCGACCGGGACGTCGTCCCGGCATGCCGGCACACCACCGGAGCGGACGCGCCGGTGGCTGCGCAGAGCGTAACGCGCCGGCCGCCCGGCGGGCCGGGCGGCGCACCGACGCCGGTGGCCCCCGCGGCGGCCCGGATGGTGTTGACTTGCCCGGTGGGGATCGGCAGAACGACACAGCGCGACCAACCATCCGGACAATCGCGGCGAAAGCTCCTGCGTACCGGAGCACTTCTCGCCCTCGGCGGCGCGGTGGCGCCGCTGACCGGCTGTGATCTTTTCGACCGTGACGACCAGCCGGCGCCGCCGCCGGACCCGCTGCGGCCCATGGTGGACGAGTCCCTCGGCCTCGCCGCGGCGCACCGGGCGAGCGCGACCGCGCACCCGGAGCTGGCCGACCGGCTCGGCCCGATCGCCGAGGCGCACACCGCCCACGCGACCGAACTGGCCCGGGTGATCGGCGTCGCGGTGCCCTCGACACCCGTCGCCGCACCGAGCACCACCCCGGCGGCCGACCCGGCCGGCGCGCTGGCCGCCCTGCGCGACCTGGAGAAGGTCGGCCAGCGGACCGCCACCGCCGCCTGCGCCGCCGCACCCGCCGAACGGGCGGCGCTGCTCGGCTCGATCGCCGCCGCCCGGGCCACCCACCAGGAGGCACTGAAGTGAGACAGCCGTCCGCCGCGGAGGCCCTCGCCACCGCCCTGTCCGCCGAGTACGCGGCCATCTACGCCTACGGCCGGATCGGCGTACGGCTGACCGGGGCGGCCCGGGACACCGCCCGCCAGGCGGAGGCCGCGCACCGACGCCGCCGCGACGCTCTCGTCGTCCAACTCAGCACCGGTGGCGGCACCGTCCCACCGGACCGCGCCGGGTACGCGCTGCCGTTCCCGGTCACCGACCGGGCGAGCGCGCTACGGCTCGCCGTCGAGGTGGAGGAACGCACCGCCGCGCACTGGCGGGCCGCACTCGCGTCGACCACGGGCGCCGACCGGGACCAAGCGCTCGCCGCCCTCGTCGAGTACGCCGTACGGGCCACCCGGTGGCGCAAGACCGCAGGGGTGACCCCGCCGACTGTCGCATTTCCCGGCCGTCCGACCTGAACCCGTCTGCTCCGGTTGCGGTGCGCATACCAGGTATGCATACTCCGTTGCCATGTCCATCCGTCACGGGCTGCTCGCCCTGCTCGAACGCGGCCAGATGTACGGCTACCAGCTGCGCGCCGCGTTCGAGGAGTCGACCGGCTCGACCTGGCCGCTGAACATCGGGCAGGTCTACACCACGCTGTCCCGGCTGGAACGGGACGGTCTGGTGCGCCCGCTGCCGGAGAGCGAGGCCGGGCAGCGCCCGTACGAGATCACCGACGCCGGCCGGGCCGACCTCGCGCTGTGGTTCGCCACCCCGATCAGTCGTACCGACCGCCCCCGCGACGAGCTGGCCATCAAGCTGGCACTCGCACTCACCACCCCCGGCGTGGACGTCCGCTCGGTGGTGCAGGCGCAGCGCAGCGCCACGATGCGGGCGTTGCAGGAGTTGACCCGGTTGAAGTACGGCAGCGACCGACCCGAGGATCTGCCGTGGCGGCTGGTCCTGGACTCGATGGTGTTCCAGGCCGAGGCCGAGGTCCGCTGGCTGGACCACTGCGAGACGAGCCTGGTGCGCCACCGACCCGCCGTGCCACCGCCGTCCGCACCCGGGCCGGGTGACACGCCCGATCCGACACGGTGGGCCGACGAGGAGGCACGACGGTGAGCGGACCGGACGACGCGGTGCTGGAGCTACGCGCCGTCCAACGCACCCACGGGGCCGGCCCGGCCGCCGTGCACGCCCTGCGGGGCGTCAGCCTCGTCGTCCGACCCGGTGAGCTGGTGGCCGTGATGGGCCCGTCCGGCTCCGGCAAGTCCACCCTGCTGGCCCTCGCCGGCGGGCTGGACCGCCCGACCGACGGCGAGGTGTTCATCGAGGGGCAGCCGTTGGGGACGCTCGACCGGCGCGGGCTGGCCCAGCTGCGCCGCCGCCGGATCGGCTACATCTTCCAGCAGCTCAATCTGCTGGGCAGCCTGAGCGCCGCGGAGAACGTCGCGCTCCCGCTGGAACTCGACGGCACCAGCGGCCGGCGGGCACGTTCGCTGGCCATGGCCGCGCTCACCGAGGTTGGCCTGCCGACGCTCGGCGATCGCTTCCCCGACCAGCTCTCCGGCGGCCAGCAGCAGCGGGTGGCCATCGCCCGCGCGCTCGTCGGCGAACGGCGACTGGTACTCGCCGACGAGCCGACCGGCGCGCTGGACTCGCAGACCGGCGAGGCGGTGCTGCACCTGCTGCGCCGCCGTATCGACGCGGGCGCGGCAGGCGTGCTCGTCACCCACGAGGCGCGGCACGCCGGCTGGGCCGACCGGGTGGTGTTCCTGCGCGACGGGGTGCTGGTCGACACGACGGCCCCGTTGGGCAGCGTCGAACAGTTGCTGTCCGGCAGCGACAGGTGACCATCCGCCGTACGCTGCGGACCGCCCACCGGGCCGTCGTCCCGACCCGGCGGCCGGTCACCCCGCCGGTCCGGACCGGTCGGCGGCGGTTCGCCGAGCTGACCGGCTCGTGGCGGGCGGCGCTGCGGATCGCCCGCCGGGAGGCACGCCGCTCCCGCCGGCGCACCGCCCTGGTACTCGCGATGATCGCCCTGCCGGTGCTGGTGCTGGCCTTCCTCGCGGCGAGCTACGACATGGCCGAGCTGACCCCGCAGGAGCAGGTCGACAGGCGACTCGGCGTGGCCGACGCGGAGCTGCGCTGGGTCTCCCAGTCCCCCGTCGAGCAGGACGAGTGGGGTGGGAGCTGGTACACCCGGGAGGGTGAATCCCTGCCCGCCGGCCCGGCCACCGCCGGGCAGGTCGCCGCGCTGCTGCCCCCGGGCAGCCGGGTCGCCGAGGTACGCGCCCGCGTTCCGTTGACCGTGCGCGGGCCGGACCGCGACGAGAACGTGGCCGGGCGGGTGCTGGACCTCGGCGACCCGCTGGCCCGGGGACTGGCCCGGTTCCGGGCCGGCCGCGCGCCGCAGCAGCCCGGCGAGGTGGCCCTGAGCCCCGCCGCACTGCGCCACCTTGACCTGCACCTCGGCCGGACGCTGACGATGGCCGACGGGAACGGGGCGTACACCGTCGTGGGGGTGGTGGAGTTTCCCGACGACCTCGGGCCGGTGGTGGCGCTGCACCCCGGAGCCGTGCCACGGACCGGTCCGGAGCTGGAGAGCGCCTGGCTGGCGGACGTTCCCGGCGACGTCGACGCCGCACTCGTCGACCGACTCAACGACCGCGGCGTCCTGGTCACCCCACGCCACCCGACCGTCTCCGCGCCCGAGCCGGAACGCGGTTGGGTCGGATCGATCGGCGCCACCGACACCAACGACCTGAGCACTGGCGTACTCATCGCCGGTCTCGGCCTGCTGGAGGTCGTTCTGCTGGTGGGGCCGGCGTTCGCGGTCGGCGTCCGGCGCCGACGGCGGGACCTGGCGCTGGTCGCGGTGGCCGGTGGAGACGCCGCCCAGCTGCGCCGGGTCGTGCTCGCCGACGGGGTGGTGCTGGGTGTGCTGGGCGCCGCCGTCGGCCTGGTCCTCGGCGTCGCGGCGGCGTTCGCCTGTCGTCCGCTCGTGGAGCAGTACGTCTTCGGCGCCCGCTTCGGCGGGTACCGCTGCTGGCCGGCGGCCCTGGTGGTGCTCGGTGGGGTCGCGGTGCTGGCCGGGGTGCTCGCCGCGCTGGCACCGGCGTGGACCGTCTCCCGGCAGGACGTCAGCGCCGGCCTCGCCGGGCGTCGTACGCCGCCGACCTCCCGGAGCCGGTGGCTGGCCCTCGGGTTGTCGCTCGTGGCCGGCGGTGCGGCGCTGGCCGCGTTCGGCGCGGCCCGGACGTCACCGGCGGTGATCCTCGCCGGCCTCATCCTCGGCGAGCTCGGCCTGGTGTGCTGCACGCCCACCCTGATCGGGGTGCTCGCCCGGCTCGGGCGGGTGCTGCCGCTGGCACCCCGTATCGCGCTGCGTGACGCCAGCCGCAACCGCGCCGCCGCCGCGCCGGCCATCTGCGCCGTGATGGCCGCCGTGGCGAGCAGCGTCGCGCTCGGCGGCTACCTGGCCAGCAGCGGTGCCCGGGACCGGAACGCCTACCAGCCGATGCTGCCGCCCGGACACGTGCTGGTCAGCCCGAACGACTCGACCCGGCCGCCGACCCTGGCCCATGTCACCGACGCGGCCCGGGCGCAGTTCGGCACCGACGCGGTCGTCGGGCTGTACGGGGCCACCTGCGTGTCGCCGAACGACGGCTACTGCGACATCGTGCCGGCGCTCCCGGCCGAGCAGGCCTGCCCGTGGCGGGCCGGGGACGACCTCTCCGCGGCGCAGCGCCGCCAGGCCCGGGCCGACCCACGCTGCCGGTGGCGCACGACGGACTACTACGGCGACTACGTGCAACCTCTGGTGGACGACGGGACGGCGCTTCCGCTGCTCACCAACGCCGATCCGGCGGCGGCCGCCGCCGCGACGGAGGTGCTGCGCGCCGGCGGTGTGGTGGTGACCGACCCGCGTTACCTGCACGACGGCCTGGTGACGGTGCAGGTCGGCCGGGTGGACCCCGGATCGGACGAACCACGGACCACCGCCGTCGACCTCCCCGGGTACGCGCTGCCCACAGCGGTCGGCCAGTCCCGCCTGCTGCTCTCCGCGGCCGCGATCCGACAACTCCACCTGGACCCGGCTCCGGCCGGCTGGGTGATCGGCACCTCGTCGCCGCCGAGCGGGGAACGGCAGGAGCGGTTCGCGGCCGCCGTGCGTCCCTTCGGGTCGGTGACGCTCCTGGTGGAGGACGGTGGCGGCCGGGGCGACATCTCGCCGCTGCTCCTGCTGCTCGCGGCGGCGGCCGGGCTGATCACGGTGGGGGCGGCCGGGATGGCCACGGCGCTCGCCGCCGCCGAGGGCCGCGCGGAACTGACCACCCTCGCGGCCGTCGGCGCGGCACCGGCGGTCCGCCGGATGCTGGCGATCTGCCAGGCCGGCGTCATCTCCGGACTCGGCTCGGTGCTCGGCATCGTGGCCGGGGTGGGCACCGCCGCGATCGTGCTGTTCTCGGTGAACCGGCAGTACGCCACGGCGTGGCCGGCACCCGTGCCGTACCCGTACCTGGTGCCGTGGCCGGTGCTCGGCGTGCTGGTGCTGGTGCCCCTGGTGGCGATGCTCGGCGCGGGACTGTTCACCCGCGCCCGGCTGCCGATCGAGCGGCGACTGGACTGAGCTGGCCGCGCGGTGGCCGAACCGGGACCGCGCCGGGGGTGCCGCCGGGGCGCGCCAGCCGGCAGACTGGTCGACGTGTCAGTGCTGGGAACCCTCACCCGCCGCGTCGGTCACCACCGATGGTTCGGCGTCGCCGCCCGCGTGCTCGTTCCGGCCGACCGGGTGGTCGGCCGGTTGACCCGGGGTCGGGTCGTCGCCCTCGGCCTGATCCCCTCCCTGGTGATCACCACCACGGGCCGCCGCTCCGGCGTACCCCGCAGCAATCCCCTGCTCTACGTGCCGGACGGCGACGCGTACGTGGTGATCGGCTCGAACTGGGGGCAGACCCAGCAGCCCGGCTGGGCGATGAACCTGCTCGCCGAGCCGACCGCCGAGGTGGACGTGAAGGGCCGGCGGATACCGGTGCGCGCCGAGCTGGCATCCGGCGCCGAACGGGACCGGCTGTGGCAGTTGCTGGTCACCGAGTGGCCGGCGTACCGGACGTACGTGCAGCGGGCCGGCGGCCGGGAGATCCGCATCTTCCGGCTGGTGCCCACCGGGCGCGGCGAACCGTCCGGCCCGCCGCCGGCTGGCTAGGCTGACGTCCGGTAGCAAGCCGGAGGCGGACCCGTGAGCGCGAGGAGTGAGCCGGGGTTGCGAGCCCCGCAGTCGCGAACAGAGGCGGACCCGTGAGCGCGAGCAGCGAGCAGGCCGGTGTCGACAGGCGCCTCGACGATCGTCGGTGGACGGTGGCCGAGCGGGTGGCCGAGGTCATCGGGCGGCGTTTCCCGGCGGATGTGCTCGCGGTCGCGGTGCACGGTCCTCTGGCGCACGGCGACGACGACGGCGGCGGGGACCGCGAGGTGGGGATGCTGGTGGTCACCTACCGGCCGGGCACCGGTCCGCCGGTGGCGACCCGTCGGGTGGACGGGGTGCTCGTCGACCTGACCGTGGCCGCCGCCGGGGACTATCTGGCGCAGGCCCGGGTGCTCTCCCCGCTCTGGCCGCTGACGGCGGACCGGTACGTCACCACCCGGGCGTTGCACGACCCGACGGGTTGGTTGCGGACGTTGCGCGACGAGCATCTCGGGCGTCTGGCCCGGGCGCGGCCCGCGGAGTTCAGCACGGCGGCACGGCAGGCCTGGTACCGGGGCAGCGCGGCGCACGCGCGGGCCGCCCGGTTGGCCGAGTGGTACGAGACCGACCAGGCGTTGCTGATGCTCGGCGAGGCACGGTTGGCCGCGGCGACGGTGACGGGGCTGCTGAGTCGCACCTACTTCCGTGATCCCGGTGACGCGGTTCGCCGTACGGGTCTGGCGGGCGCGGACATGACCGAGGTGGGCGTGGTGCTGGCCCGGCAGGCCGAGGAGTTGGCCGCCCGCGGCCGGCCGGTGGACGGCACGGTCGACGAGCTGCTCACCGGCTGACCGGGGTCACAGTCCCTGGACGCCGATCAGCGAGCCGATCAGGTAGGTGGCTCCGGCGGCGGCGGCGCCCAGCAGCAGCTGCCGTAGGCCGCTGGTCCACCAGGGCCGGCGGGTGAAGCGGGCGACGACAGCCCCGGCGGCGAACAGGCCGAGCCCGCCGACGGCGAGCGCCAGCCACAGTTCGGTGGCGCCGAACAGGTACGGCAGCAGCGGCACCAGCGCCCCCACCGAGAAGAACACGAACGACGAGACCGCCGCCGACCACGGGCTGGGCTGGTCGTCGGGGTCGACGCCCAACTCCTCGCGTACGTGCACCCGCAGGGCCTCCTCCGGGTCGCGCCGCACCGCCTCGGCGACCTGGGTGGCGAGGTCGCGGGGGAGGCCACGGGCCACCCAGGCGTCGGCCAGTTCGCGGGCCTCCGCCTCGGGGTGCCGCTCCAGTTCCCGCCGTTCCTTGGCGACCTCGGCGGCGACCTGCTCGTTCGCGGAGCGGACGCTCGTGTACTCGCCGAGCCCCATCGAGATCGCCCCGGCCACCAGGCCGGCGGTGCCGGTCAGCACGATGCTGCGGGGTGACACCCCGCCGCCGCCGACGCCGGCGATGAGGGCGATGTTGGTGACCAGTCCGTCCATCGCGCCGAAGACGGCCGGTCGCAACCAGCCTCCGGAGACGTCGGCGTGGTGCGCCTCGCGCAGGGCGGCAGGCGTGTCGGTCACGGCAGGGTCAGGATTTCGTGGCCGTCGTCGGTCACCACGATCGTGTGTTCGAACTGGGCTGTCCATTTCCGGTCCTTGGTGACGACGGTCCACCCGTCGTCCCACATGTCGTACTGGTAGGTGCCGAGGGTGATCATCGGCTCGATGGTGAAGGTCATACCCGGCTCCATGATGTCCGTGGGCCGTGGGCTGTCGTAGTGCGGCACGTACAGGCCGCTGTGGAAGGACTCCCCGATGCCGTGGCCGGTGAAGTCGCGGACCACGCCGTAGCCGAACCGCTTCGCGTACGACTCGATGACCCGGCCCACGACGTTGATCTGGCGGCCGGGGGCGACCGCGCGGATGCCGCGCATCATCGCCTCGTGGGTCCGCTCGACCAGCAGGCGGGCCTCCTCGCTGACCTCGCCGACGCAGAAGGTGGCGTCGGTGTCGCCGTGCACCCCACCGATGTACGCGGTGACGTCGACGTTGATGATGTCGCCGTCCCGGATGACCGTGGAGTCCGGGATGCCGTGGCAGATGACCTCGTTGAGGCTGGTGCAGCAGGACTTGGGGAAGCCCTTGTAGCCGAGCGTCGACGGGTACGCGTCGTGGTCGCAGAGGAACTCGTGGACCACCTTGTCGATCTCGTCGGTGGTCACGCCGGGCTTGCAGTGCTCGCCGGCGAGCTGGGTCGCCTGGGCGGCCAGCCGGCTGGCGATCCGCATCTTCTCGATGGTCTCCGGCGTCTGCACGTGGGAACCACGCCACTCCTGTGGGCGCTTCTTGCCCACGTACTCCGGTCGGGTGATGTGGGACGGCACCGGTCGCATCGGGGAGAGCGCGCCTGGTGTCAACGGCGGACGGACGGTCATGGCGCAAGCCTATCGCCGGAGCCGTTGGTGACCCGCGCCACGGCCACGGCGGACCGGTTGTTGCCCCGCCAGGTCGGCTGTGCCATGGTGTCTGCGTGGATCAAGGGGGAGCACCACCCGTCTTCTCCGCCAGCGCGGAGATCGACGGTGACCACCTCCACGTGGTGGTGACCGGCGAGGTCGACATGGCGACCGCCGACACCATGCTCCAGACCGCGCTGCGCGAGCCCGCCGAGCAGATCACACTGGATCTGAGCGCGGTCACCTTCTTCGACTCGGCCGCCATCCACGCCCTGGTCCGGCTCGCCCAGCAGTTCCCCGGCACGCTCACGGTGCTGCCGTCGCGGCAGGTCCGCCGGGTGCTGGAGATCTCCGGTCTGGGCGAGCAGAGCTGGTTGCGCCCGGCCTGAGCCACCGGCTCCCGCCGGGCGCGGTGTCAGCCCTGGAGGCGCCGGCGCAGCGTCACCTCGGTGCCCTCATCGGTACGCCGCACCGACAGGTCCCCCAGTGCCTTGATCAGCGACAGGCCGCGCCCCCGGAACCCGGAGCCGGTCGACTCGCGCCACCGCCCGCTGTCACGCACCGTGGCGGTCACCGTGCGGTCCTCGATGGCCACCTCCACGCTGATCGTCGGCTCGGCGGGGTGCACCGGGTGCTCGATGGCGTTGGCGGCGGCCTCGGAGACCGCCACGGTCAGGTCGAACAGGTCGGTCTCGCCGACCGAGTGCGCGACGAGGAAGTCCTCCAGTCGCTTGCGCAGCACGCTCAGCCGGGTCGGGTCCGCCGGCAGCCGCAACGCGAAGCGGTTCAGCTCGGCGGCCTCCAGGCCGAGCACCGCAACGTCGTCCCGGCGTGGCTGCCCGACGACCCGTTCGACCACGGCGTCGATGAGGTCCGCGACGTGCTCGCCCGGGGTGGCGGCGTCGACGCGGAGCTGGGTGAGCCCGGCGTCGATGCCCAGTTTGCGGTCCTCGATGAGGCCGTCGGTGTAGAGCAGCAGTCGTTCGCCGGCGCGCAGGTCCCCGTCGACCGTCCGGTACGTCGTGTCGGGGATGGCGCCGATCGGCGGCCCCAACGCACGGCCGTGCAGGAACACCACGTCGCCTCCTCGGATCAGCAGTGGGGAGGGGTGGCCGGCGCTGGCGTACCGCAGTCGGCCGGTGCGCGGGTTGAACAGCAGGCAGACCACGGTCGCGAAGGAGCGACCCTCGGGGGAGCCGACCAGCCGGTTGAGCCGGGTCAGTGACGCACCCGGGTCGAAACCCTCAAGCACGTACGCCCGCAGCGCGTTGCGCAGTTGCCCCATCGCCGCTGCGGCCCGGACGCCCTTGCCGACGACGTCGCCGATGACGAGCACCAACTCGTCGCCGTCCAACGCGATCACGTCGTACCAGTCGCCGCCGACCTCGACGTCGGCGCTGCCTGGCAGGTAACGGCTGGCCACCACCGCGCCCGGCAGTTGCGGCAGCGACTGGGGCAGCAGGCTGTGCTGAAGGGTGGTGGCGATGCGGTGTTCGGCCTCGTAGAGCTGGGCGTTCTCCAACCGCACCCCGACGAGCCGGGCCAGCTGGGTCAGCGCGGCGTCGTCGGCCTGCGCGTCGTCGCCGGCGGCTCGCCAGACGCGCAGCTCCCCGAGCTGCTCGCCGGTGGTGCCGGTCAGGTCGGCCGCGAAGGATGGGTCGGTGGCGGTGGTGCCACCGCCGTCCGCCTCGGAACGCGCGTCGGCGGCGGTGACCACCACCCGGGCCGCCTCGGCGAGGCTGAGCGCGTGCCGGGCCGCGACCTTGAGCACGTCGGCGGTGGACCGGGCGGTGTTCACCGCGACCGCCGCGTCGGCCAGCGCCCGGAGTCGACGGATTATCTGCCCGCGCAGCTGCCCCAGCTCCACGTTGGCCCGCACCCGGGCGATCAGTTCCTGCCCGGAGAACGGCTTGGTGAGGTAGTCGTCGGCGCCGATGGAGAGACCGGCGACGGCCTCCGCCGAGCCGGCGCGGGCGGAGAGCAGCACGATCGGCACATGCCGGGTACGCGGGTCGCCGCGCAGGGCGGTCACCAGCCCGAACCCGTCCAGGCGGGGCATCATCACGTCGGTGAGCACCAGGTCGAAGGCGCCCTCCTGGGCCAACGGCAGGGCCGCCAGCCCGTCGGCGGCGGTGACCACCTCCCAGGTCGGCGAGAGCAGACGGGTGACGTGCTCACGCAGGTCCACGTTGTCGTCGACCACGAGGATCCGGCCGGCCGGGCTGACCGTCACCGGGCCGCTGTCGAACTCCGGCGCGGGCGTCGCGCTGGCCCACAACGCGGTCTCGGCCACGTAGAGCCGGGCCTGTTCGGGTTCGCCGGCGGGCAGCGGGCCGAACGCCGCCACCCGGTCGGCGGGCAGGTGCGCCGACCCGAACGGGATGGTGACCGTGAAGGTGCTGCCCTCGTCGATCCGGCTGGTCAGCCCGACCTCGCCGCCGTGCATCTCGACCAGTTCCCGGACCAGGGCCAGGCCGATCCCGGTGCCCTCGTGGGTGCGGGCGCGCACCCCGGGCACCCGGTGGAAGCGTTCGAAGACGTGCGGCAGCTCGGCGGGAACGATCCCCACACCGGTGTCGGTCACCTCAAGCCGGGCGCCCGCCTCGACGGCCCGGACCCGGACCCGGATCTCACCGTCGAAGGTGAACTTCACCGCGTTCGACACCAGGTTGAGGACAATCTTCTCCCACATGTCCCGGTCGACGAAGACGGGCGTGGGCAGCGGCGGGCAGTCCACCACCAGCCGCAGGCCGGCCCGGTCGGTGGCCGAGCGGAACGTGCTGGCCAGCCGGGCCGTGTAGCCGGACAGGTCGGTGGGCTGGTAGCGGGCGGCGAGCCGACCCGACTCCAGCCGGGAGAAGTCCAGCACCGTGTTGACCAGCTTGAGCAGGCGCAGGGCGTTGCGGTGCATCATCGTGAGGCGTTCGGTGTCGCCGGGGGGCAACCCCGGGTCGGCCAGCATGTCCTCCAGGGGGCCGAGCACCAGGGTCAACGGGGTACGGAACTCGTGGCTGACGTTGGCGAAGAAGTTGGTCTTCGCCAGGTCGAGCGCGGCCAGTTCGGCGGCACGGGCCCGCTCCTGCTCGTACGCCCGCTGCTTGCCGACCGCCCGGGAGATCTGCGCCGCGACCAGGTCGAGGAAGTCGCGGTAGTCGTCGCCGAGCGGCAGCCGGCGGGCCACCCCGACGACAATCGCGCCAACCGCCTCGTTGGCCGCCGTGACGGGCAGCACCAGTGCCTGGCCCGCCGCGTCGGCCGGTGGCGGGTCGAGCAGCTCCGCGACGTCGACGGTGGCCGCTTCGCCGTCGGCGGCGACCCGGGCGAGCAGGTCCGCCGAGACGTCGACCCGCGTCGAGTCCGTGCCGCTGGCTCCAGCGAGCGCGAGGCGACCGCTGGCGTCACTCAGGTAGATCAGCGCGAAGGGCACGTCGGCCCGGTACCGGTCGAGCACCGCGGCGGCGGCCCGGCCGAGTTCCCCGGCGCTGCCCACGTCGGCCAGGTCGGCGCCCAGTTCGGCGAGTGCCCGCAGCCGGCGTTCGCCGAGCACCCGGCCGGTGGTCTCGTTGACGATGCAGTAGACGCCGCTGACCGTGCCGTCGTCACCCCGGATCGGGTCGTACGAGACGTTGAAGTAGGTCTCCTCGACGAAGCCGTACCGGTTGAGCAGAAAGGGATGGTCCTCGCCCCGGTAGGAACGGCCGGTGCGCCGGACGCCCTCCAGCAGCGGGCCGAGCACGTCCCAGGTCTCCACCCAGTGCTGGCGGGCCGGCTGGACGAGGACGTCCGGGTGCTTGGCGCCGATGGTGGGGCGGTAGGCGTCGTTGTAGAAGGCGAGCTGGTCGTCGCCCCAGAACATCACGATCTGCGCACTGGAGGCGAGCATCATGCCGACCGCGGTGGAGAGCACCGCCGGCCAGCGCGCGGGCACACCGAGCGGGGTGGCGGACCAGTCGAGGTCGCGTAGCCGCTGGCCCATTTCGCCGCCGGCCGCAAACGCAGCCTCCAGCATCGGAGGGATCTCCCCACCGTCCGCGAAGGGATGCCCGGTGTCCGCGCCCCCCTGGGCCGAGCTCATGCAGCCTCCCGCTCCGGCCGTGCCCCTCAGCCGTTGATCTCCACCCGCTGTGCTCCGACTTGTACCCCGGCGGACCAGCAACGTAACGCATGGCGCTCCGCCGACGCTGGTTACCTCCGCCTTGTCGGTCGCGCACCCGACAGTCGAGGTGCGCGGCACCCGCCGCAACGGCGGCACCGGAACGCCCGAGCAGGTCAGAAAACGGGCAGCCCATCGATGCTCGCCGCGTTCTTGGTGGCCCGGTAGGTCACCAGATCGTCGGCGCTGCGACGGGAGTGTGAGGTGAGCAACAGGTCTCGTTCGGCGCGGAAGTCCATCAGGGGAACGGCGTAGCCGCAGGAGTCGCTGACCCGTTCGACCTCGACACTGATCACGGCCCGCACCCCGTGCACATCCGGGGGTGCGGGGAACTCGGCGATCCGGTCGGCGAAGGCGTCGTCGGTGACCGCGACGCTGCTGCCCCGCCCGTGCAGCCGGACGATCTTCGGTGGCCCGTCGAAGGCGCAGAACATCAGCGTGATCCGGCCGTTGTCCCGCAGGTGGGCGATGGTCTCGGCGCCGCTGCCGTGATAGTCGAGGTACGCCACCCGGTGCGGGCCGAGGATCACGAAGGTGCCCCGCATGCCCTTGGGTGAGACGTTGACGTGCCCCTCGGCACCTGACGGCGCGGTGGCCACGAAGAAGACCGGCTGGGCCGTGATGAAGTCACGCAGCCGACCGTCGATCTCCGGATACACCTTGCCCATACGCCGATCCTCCCACCGGCCACCCCACCCGGCGGGGGCGACCTACGTCACACCCGACCGGGACCGTCCGGCCGCCCGGACCAGCGCGCCGATCGGACGCGGATCCGGATCGTTCTCCGGATGCCACTGCACGCCCAGCACGAACGGCAGGCCCGGATCCTCCACCGCCTCGATCACGCCGTCCGCCGCCCACCCGCTGACGGTCAACCGACCGGGGTCGGCGACCGCCTGGTGGTGGTACGAGTTGACCCGCCGAACCCCCGCCAACACCGTCGCGGCGAGGCTGCCCTCCGCGAACCGCACCGGGTGGGAGCCGTAGACCCCGGGCGCCGGGCGATGCTCCTCGTGCCCCACCACGTCCGGCAGGTGCTGGTGCAGGCTGCCGCCGTAGGCGACGGCGAGCAGCTGCATTCCCCGGCACACACCGAGCACCGGCAACCCGGCATCGAGCGCGGCCGCCAGGAGGGTCAACTCGCCGGCGTCCCGCTCCGGCCGGTCCTCGGTACGCGGGTGCGGCGGCTGCCCGTACCGCCCCGGACCGACGTCGGCGCCCCCGGCCAGCAGCAGCCCGTCGAGGACGGCGAGCACGTCCGCGTCCTCGTCGTCCGGGGGCAGGACCACCGCCCGGCCGCCGGCGGCCGTCACCGCCCGCGCGTACGCCTCGGGCACCAGGACGGCCGGCACGCCCCGCCAGACCGCCCAGTCGACGGGTTCGACGTACGCGCTGATGCCGATCAGCGGCCGGGTCCGCGCGGTCACAGCGGTGTGACGTACGCGCCGGTGATGCCGCCGTCGACCACGAACTGCGCGGCTGTCATGAACGAGGCGTCGTCGCTCGCCAGGAACGCGACCGCGGCGGCGATTTCCTCCGGCTCCCCGAACCGTCCCATCGGCACGTGCACCAGGCGGCGGGCGGCCCGTTCCGGGTCGGCGGCGAACAGCTCCAGCAGCAGCGGGGTGGCCACCGGGCCGGGGCAGAGCGCGTTGACCCGGATGCCCTCGCGGGCGAACTGCACGCCCAGCTCCCGGGTCATCGCCAGCACCCCGCCCTTGCTCGCGGTGTACGCGATCTGCGACGTCGCCGCGCCCATCAGCGCCACGAACGAGGCCGTGTTGATGATCGACCCCTTGCCCTGGCGGCGCATGTGCGGAATCGCGTACTTGCAGCACAGGTAGACGCTCGTCGTGTTGACCCGCAGCACCCGCTCCCAGGCGTCCAGGCCGGTGTCCAGGATGGAGTCGTCGTCCGGCGGGGAGATACCGGCGTTGTTGAACGCGATGTCGACCCGCCCGTGCCGCTCGGCCACCCCGTCGAACAGGTCACGTACCGCCGCCTCGTCGGCCACGTCGGCGCGGACGAACTCGCCGCCGCACTCCCGCGCGGCCTTCTCGCCGGCCTCCGTGTCGATGTCCACGCAGACCACCCGCGCCCCCTCGGCGGTGAACCGCCGCACGGTGGCCAACCCGATCCCGCTGCCCGCTCCGGTGACCACGGCCACCCGGTCCTGCAACCGACCCTGCACTGGCGTCACTCCTCCGTCGCGATGAACACGTTCTTGACGTCGGTGAAGGAGTGCAGGGCGTCCGGGCCCAGCTCACGGCCGAGCCCGGAGCGCTTCATCCCACCGAACGGGGTCCAGTAGCGCACCGAGGAGTGCGAGTTGACGCTGAGGTTGCCCGCCTCGACTGCGCGGGCCAACCGCAGGGCGCGGCCCACGTCCCGGGTCCAGATCGAGCCGGAGAGGCCGTACTCGGTGTCGTTGGCGAGCCGGACCGCGTCGGCCTCGTCGTCGAACGGGAGCACCGACACCACCGGGCCGAAGATCTCCTCCCGCCAGTGCCGGTCGGCCGGCGAGTCCGTCAGCAGCACAGTGGGCGCGTGCCAGAAGCCGGGGCCGTCGGGGCAGGAGCCGGTGAACGCCACGGTCGCCCCGCTCACATAGCCGGCGACCCGGTCCCGCTGGGCCGCCGAGATCAGCGGACCCATCTCGGCCGTGTCCCGAGACGGGTCCTCGACGCGCACCGCGCGTACCGCCGGTTCGAGCAGTTCCAGGAACCTGTCGTACACCTGGCGTTGGACCAGGATCCGCGACCGCGCGCAGCAGTCCTGGCCGGCGTTGTCGAAGACCGCGCCGGGCGCGGTCGCGGCGGCGCGTTCCAGGTCGGCGTCGGCGAACACGATGTTGGCGCTCTTGCCGCCCAACTCCAGGGTGAGCCGCTTCACCTGCGCGGCGCAGCCGGCCATGATGCGCGTGCCGACCTCGGTGGAGCCGGTGAAGCAGATCTTGCGGACCGCCGGGTGGGTGACGAACCGCTCCCCCACCACCGCGCCCTCCCCGGGGAGCACGGTGAACACGTCGTCGGGCAGGCCGGCCTCGCGGGCCAGTTCGGCGAGCCGCAGCGCGGTGAGCGGGGTCAGCTCGGCGGGTTTGAGCACCACGGTGTTGCCGGCCGCGAGGGCGGGGGCGAACCCCCACGCGGCGATCGGCATCGGGAAGTTCCACGGCACGATCACCCCGACCACGCCGAGGGGCTCGTGGAAGGTGACGTCAAGCCCGCCGGGCACCGGGATCTGCCGGCCGGTCAACCGCTCGGGCGCCCCGGCGTAGTAGTCCAGCACGTCGCGGACGTTGCCGGCCTCCCACCGGGCGTTGCCGATGGTGTGCCCGGAGTTGCGGACCTCCAGGGCGGCCAGTTCGTCCAGGTGCGCGTCGACGACGGCGGCGAACCGCCGCAGCAACCGCCCCCGATCCCCGGGCCCCACCCGACGCCAGGACTCGAAGGCGACGGCGGCCCGCGAGACAGCCGAGTCCACCTCCCCCACCGAGGTCGCGGCGACCTCCCGAAACCCCACCCCAGAAGCCGGATCAACAACCCTGGTCACGCCCTACCCCCGCCCTCCCCGCGCGATCTTGCACTTTCTGCCCCGACGACTCACCACGTGCCCGCGACACAATCCGCAAGATCGCGCGGGGACACGGGTTAGAGGCGTTCGAAGCCACGGGTCAGCTCCCAGTCCGTCACCGCCGCGTCGAAGGCCTTCAGCTCGACCCGTGCCTGGTTGGCGTAGTGGGCCACCACCTCTTCGCCGAAGGCCTCCCGGGCCACCGTCGAGGACTCCCAGAGGGTCAGGGCGTCGCGCAGGGTGCTGGGCACCCGCTCGGCCTGCGGGTCGTCGTACGCGTTGCCGGTGCACTCCTCGCCCAGCTCCACCTCCCGCTCGATGCCGTGCAGCGCGCCGGCGACCAGCCCGGCGATCGCCAGGTACGGGTTGACGTCCGCGCCGGGCACCCGGTTCTCCACCCGCATGCCCTGCCCGTGCCCGACCACCCGCAGCGCGCAGGTGCGGTTGTCCACCCCCCAGCGCAGGGCCGTCGGGGCGAACGACCCCGGCTGGTAGCGCTTGTACGAGTTGATGTTCGGGGCGAAGAGCAGGCTGAACTCCCGCATGGTGGCGAGCAGCCCGGCGAGCACCCGCTGCCCGGTCTGCGACAGGTGCGCCGGCCCGTCACCGAGCATCGCCGACGAGCCGGACCGGTCCCGCAGCGAGAAGTGGATGTGGCAGGAGTTGCCCTCCCGCTCGTTGGGCTTGGCCATGAAGGTGATCGCCATGCCCTCCTGGGCGGCGATCTCCTTGGCCCCGTTCTTGTAGATGACGTGGTGGTCGGCGCAGGCGACCGCCTCGTCGTACCGGAAGGCGATCTCGTGCTGACCGAGGTTGCACTCGCCCTTGGCGCTCTCCGGGGTGAGGCCGGCGGCGGCCATCTCGGTGCGGATCCGGCGCAGCAGCGGCTCGACCCGGGCGGTGCCGAGCAGCGAGTAGTCCACGTTGTACTGGTTCGCCGGGGTGAGGTCGCGGTAGCCACGCCGCCAGGCGTCCTCGTACGAGTCGCGGAACAGCACGAACTCCAGCTCGGTGCCGGCGTACGCGGTGAGCCCGTGCTCGGCCAGCCGGTCCAGTTGCCGGCGCAGGATCTGCCGGGGTGAGGCGACCACGTCACCGGAGCCGTCCAGCCAGGTCAGGTCGGCCAGCAGCAGCGCGGAGCCGGGCTGCCAGGGCACCCGGCGCAGGGTGGCGAAGTCGGGCACCATGGCGAAGTCGCCGTAGCCGCGTTCCCAGCTCGACATGGCGTACCCGTCGACGGTGTTCATGTCGACGTCGACGGCGAGCAGGTAGTTGCAGCCCTCGCTGCCGTTGGCCACCACCTGGTCGAGGAAGTAGGGCGCGTGGAACCGTTTGCCCTGCAACCGGCCCTGCATGTCGACCAGGGCCAGCACCACGGTGTCGATCTCACCCTCGGCGACGGCGACCCGCAGTTGTTCAAGCGTGAGCGGAGCTTTCCTCATTCGCGGGCCTCCATCACCAAGGTCTACTGGCAAACCGGATCACCGTCAATGCCCCGACCCGCCGGGGCGCGAAACCGGGGATCGCGTCCGCGCCGGTGTCCGCTGCTCGGACACCGGCGCCGCATTCATCTCACGGTCCCCATCGACACCACGACGTCCTCGTTGCCGGTGTGCGACCAGAACACCGGCTCGTCCGAGTAACTCAATGCCGCCTCGGCCCAGAGGGGGTGGGACGAGACCACGAACCAGTCATGGCTGCGGGACAGCAGGTAGACGTCCCAACCGGGGTCGACCACCAGGTCGTGCAGGTCCGTCAGACGGCGCGTCTGCTCCGGATCCGCCCTGCGCAGCGACAGGCCGCGCAGCACGAAGGGCACGCACAGGTACTTCACGTCCTGGAACAGCACCTCGAGCCGGTACTGGTGACTGGAGTTGGCATCTGCCTGAAGCCACAGCTGTGTGTGCGTCCGGCTCACGTGGGTGATCTGGAACAGCCGGTCCGGCGCCTCAAGCTCGGCGGTGGTCTCGTTGCGGATCATGCGCTCACATTCCCATGGACCCGGCCGCCGCCCATCAGTCGCGGCGTTCGTCGACGGTGCGGACCGGGCCGGTGAACCACTTGCGGGCCGAGGCGTACCACCAGACGGCGACCACCAGTAGCACCCCGCCCACGGCCAGCGGCGCGTAGTTCACCGCCGACCAGGTGAAGTCGTCGTTGCCGGGCACCCCGGCGGGCACGATCGGCAGCACGAAGTAGACCGCGATGATCGCGATCTCGATGACCGCGATCCAGCCGAGCAGTTTGTACTTCCGCCCGAGCGTCCACGGGCCGGGGGTGAACCTGTCGCCCATCCGCAGCCGCAGCGCGATCGGGATGAGGAACGACAGGTAGAGCCCGAGCACCGCGACGGACACCACCGCGTAGAAGGCGATCGGGATGCCGGCGGAGCTCTCGTACAGCGCCGGCAGGGTGAGCACCAGACCGGCCACGGTGGCGCCGATGATCGCCTTGACCGGGGTGCCGTTGCGGTCGACCGAGGACCACAACCGCCAGCCGGGGACCGCCCGGTCGCGGCTGAATGCGTACGCCATCCGGCTCATCGAGGTCACGCAGCTCATCCCGCAGAAGAACTGCCCGATTGTGGAGATGATGATGACGATCTTGAAGAAGACCGGGGTCAGGGCGGATTCGAAGATGGCGCCGGAGAAGCCCCCTGCGGCGTTGACGGCCTCGACGTCGGTGGCCGCGAACAGGAACGCCAGCAGCAGGATCCAGCCGCCGACCGCCGAATAGAAGATCGACTGCCAGAGTCCACGAGCGGCGGCCTGCGAGGCGCCCCGGGTCTCCTCGGAGACGTGCGCGCACGCGTCGAAGCCGGTGATCGTGTACTGGGTGAGCAGGAAGCCCAGCGGCAGCACGTAGAACCAGAACGTCAGCCCGCCGACGTCCCCGTCACCGAAGCCGGAGTTGTTGAACCGCTCGGTGAACACGAACTGGAAGCTCTGGTGGTTGTCGGGAACGAGGACCAGGATGGCCACCACGACTGCCGCGCCGGCGACGTGCCACCAGACCGAGACGTTCTGGAGTACGTCGATGATCCGGTGCCCGAAGATGTTGATCAGGCCGTGCAGCACCAGGATGACCACGAAGAGGAGGAACGCCTGCCGCAGCGTCCCCGCCCAGCCGTCGAAGAGCGCCGACAGGGTGAGGTTGAGGAACGTCGCGCAGCCGTAGTCGACCGACGCGGTGACCGCGACCAGGCCGATCAGGTTCAGCCAGCCCGTGAACCAGCCGTGCACCGGGCGACCCATGGTCGCCGCCCACCAGTAGATGCCGCCGGCGGTCGGGTACGCGGACACCAACTCGGCCATGCAGAAGCCGATGATCAGGATGAACAGTGAGATCAGCGGCCATCCCCAGGAGATGGCGACCGGTCCGCCGTTGTTCCACGCCTGCCCGAAGGTGGTGAAACAGCCGGCCAGGATCGAAATGATCGAGAACGAGATGGCGAAGTTGGAGAAGCCGCTCCACTTGCGGCGCAACTCCTGTTTGTAGCCGAGTTCGGCGAGCCGTCGGGCATCGTCGTCCATTGGTTGCTCGGCGGTCGGCACGGGCGTCGTGGCCACTGCACACCTCCCTGAGGTGATTCCGCGTACGAGTGCGCAAAGTGTCGTCCCGCCGATCAAGGGCGGTCAATACGGTGCGAGTGGGAATCTCACCGCCGTCGGGCTAATTGCGTTGCCGCCCGGCCACTGCGACCCGCATCCTTGACCTCGTGACCAGGCCCGATCGCGACGGGCCACCGCCGGGCGCTCGGACCGCCCGGACCGCGGCGGCGCGGGGCACACCTCTCTCTCACGCACCGGTACGGTGCCCCGCGCCCCCATCTCCTCCACGGTGATCAAGAGGTTCGCGTCAGATCTGGCGCGCTGCCTGACGCAAACCTCTTGATCACCGTGGCAAGGGTCGACCCCTGGGTCAGGTCAGGAGGAGGCCGGCCAGCCACAGGGCGGCGACGAGCAGGCACGCGGTGAACTCGACGAGCATGGACAGGCCGGCGGCCTTCAGGGCCTGCACGGTGGACGGCCAGGCCAGCTGGTTGCTGCCCAACCGGAGGCGTTCGGCCGCCCACACCCCCGCCACGAAGCCGAGCACCAACCCGACCACCGGCACCACGAAGAAGCCGATGATCCCGAGCACCCCGCCGGCGAGCAGCGTGGACGTGGGCACGCCAGTGCGCTTCAGGTTCCGGCCGGGCCAGGCGTACTTGATCACCGTGCCGCCGGCGGCGACAAGCGTCGCGGCGGCGAAAACCGCCCAGCCACCCAGCCCGGCGCCGCCGAAGATCGCCCAGACGAGCACGCCGCCCCAGCACAGCGGCACCGCCGGCAGGCCGGGCACCACCACACCGGCCAACCCGGCCAGGATGGCCAGCCCGGCCACCACGGTCACCGCCGTCTGCGAGTCCGTCAGGTCCACGCCGCCACCCTCCGTCGCCACCCTCCGGACCGGGTCGGTCCCCCGCTCCGCTCCGTGCCGCCGCTACGCGTCACGCTGCCGCGCCTGCCAGCTCGCTCACGCCGCCGTCCCGTCGCGCAGCCGGGCGGTGATCACCTCGGCCGGGGCGGGGGCGCCGAAGTACCGCCCCTGCCCGGTGTCGCAGCGTAGGGCGCGCAGCCGCTCGGCCTGCACCCCGGTCTCCACCGCCTCGGCGGTCACCCACAGCTCCAACGCGTGCGCCAGCCGGACCAACGCGTCGACGATCCGCTCGTCGCGGTGGTCCGCCGCGACGTCCGTACCGTCGGCGCGGATGCCCTCGACGAACGGGCCGGCCAGCTTCAGGCAGTGGATCGGCAGGCGGCGCAGGTACGCCAGATTGGAGTAGCCGGTGCCGAAGTCGTCCACGGCCAGCCGGACGCCCAACGCGGCGAGCCGGTGCAGGCTGCGCAGCGGCTCACCGGCGCTGCCCATCACGGCGCTCTCGGTCAGCTCCAGTTGCAGCAGCTCCGCCGGCAGCCCGCTGGTGTCCAGCGCGTCCGCGACGGTGTCCACGATCGCGGGGTCGTCGGCCTGCCGGGCGGCGAGGTTGACGCTGACCACCAGCCGCGCGCCGGGGAACTCCCGCCACCACCGCTCGGCGTCCCGGCACGCGGTGCGCAGCACCCATTCGCCGAGTCCGACGATCAGACCGGTCTCCTCGGCGAGGCCGATGAACCGGTCCGGACCGATCAGGCCCAGCTCGGGGTGCTGCCAGCGGACCAACGCCTCCACGGCGAGCATCCGGCCCTCCAGCAGCGACACGATCGGCTGGTAGTGCAACACGAACTCGCCCCGCTCCAGGGCTGCCGGCAGCCCGGCGACGAGCGCCGCGCGGGCCAGGTCCCGGGCGCTGCGCTCCGGGTCGTAGACCGCGTACCGGCCCCGGCCCGCCGCCTTGGCCCAGTAGAGCGTCGTGTCGGCGGCCTTCATCAGCTCCGAGGCGGTGGTCTCCTCCGCCGGGCACTCCACGACTCCGACACTCGCCGACACCGCCAACTGCTTGTCGCCGACGTGCACCGGGGCCGCGACGGCGGCCAGCGCCGTCTGCGCCACCGCCACCGCGTCCTGGCCGCCGTCGACCAGGATCACGAACTCGTCGCCGCCCATCCGGGCCACCAGGTGACCGTGCTCGGCCACGCACTCGGCCAGCCGACGGCCGATCACCACCAGCAGCCGGTCGCCGAGGTCGTGGCCGAGACTGTCGTTGATCGCCTTGAAGCCGTCCAGGTCGAGGAAGCACACGCCGACGCGGCGTTCCGGCGCGGCGACGTCGAAGACCCGGCCCAGCGTCTCGAAGAACAGCGTCCGGTTGGGCAGCCCGGTCAGCGGGTCGTGCAGGGCCTGGAAGCGCAGCCGTTGCTGGAGTTCGTACCGCTCGGTGATGTCCTCGATCATCGCGACGGTGAACCGGGGCCGGCCGTCGTCGTACCTGATCAGCGACACGGCCAGGTCCGTCCAGACGACGCTGCCGTCCTTGCGGTAGTAGCGCTTCTCCAGCCGGGCCGAGTCCTGCTTGCCCTCGATCATCTCCTGGTACAGGTCCCACATGCCGGCGGCGTCGTCGGGGTGGAACAACTCCGCCACGTTGGTCCGGCGCAGCTCCTCGATCGAGTAGCCGAGCATGTCGGCGAACGCCTGGTTGACGTCGATGATCTGCCCGTTCACCCCGGCGATGCCGATCCCGATCGCCGCGCCTGTGAAGACCGCCCGGAACCGCGCCTCGCTGTCGCGCAGCGCCTGCTCGACCTCGTCGCGGGCCTGCCAGGCCGACCGGGCGATCCGTTCCTGCTGGTCGAAGGTGCGGTCGCGCAGCGCGCGGGCGTACCCGGCCGCCAGCCCGCCCTGCACGGCAGCGATCCGCTCGCTCAGGTCCGCCGGCCAGCCCTCGGCGGCCAGCACCCGCCGGGGGAAGTCCGCACCGAGCGAACGCAGCGCCCATTCCAGTGCCCTCGGCTCGGTGAGATGTGCCTCCACCAGGGCACGGCCGACCTCCTCCGCGGGACGGGCCGTGAACGGCTCCGCGCGCACCGCCCGCGCCAACCGGACGGTGTACGCCAGCAGCAGCCGCTCGGTCTCGGCCGCGCTGAGCGGCACGAAACCGAGCCGGCGTACCGCGCGGGCCCAGTCGGCGGCGTAGCCCTGGGCACCGCCGGAGCCGACGTCGGCCCCGATGGGCTCCGGGACGGCGGCCACGGGATCAGCTGGCGGAGTGGTCGTACCGGGCGACGCCTCCGAAGGCGCCGAACCGCTCCGGGTGCTCGTCCACGTCGGACGGCGAGTCGGGACGCCAGAGCGGCATGTGCACGACACCCGGTTCGAGGACGGTCCAGTCGCCGAAGAAACCGGTGATCTGGGCGCGGGAGCGCAGGGTGATCTCCGTGTCGGTACGCGCGGAGAGGCGCTGGGCGTCGAGCATCTCCTGGGGCTGGTCCTCGAAGGTGGAATGCGAGATGACCAGGAAGCTGCCCGGCGCGGCGGCGGCCCGCAGGGTGGACAGGATCTCCTCGGGACGGTCGGAGTCCGGGACGAAGTGCACCACCCCGGCCAGCAGGATGCCCATCGGCCGGCTGAAGTCGATCAGGTTGAGCTGGTGGGTCTCGGTGAGGATCCGCTCCGGCTCCCGCAGGTCGGCGTGGATCACACCGGTCAGGTCGTTGCCGGCGAGCAGTTCACGGCTGTGCGCGACGGCCACCGGGTCGATGTCGACGTAGACCACCCGGGCCTTGGGGTTCGCCGCCTGGGCCACCTCGTGCACGTTGCCCACGGTGGGAATTCCGGAGCCGATGTCGAGGAACTGGTCGATGCCGGCGTCGAGCAGCGCGCGGACGGCACGGCGCAGGAACTCCCGACCGGACCGCATGGTGGCGGCGAGGTTCGGGGTCATGCTCGCGATCTGCTCGGCCAACTGCCTGTCGATCTCGAAGTTGTGCGCCCCGCCCAGGAAATAGTCGTACACCCGGGCCGCGCTCGGCCTGGTCAGATCGATCTCGGTCGGCAGTCCGTCCGGCATCAGCGTGCTCCCCAGTTCGTCGCTGCGCCGCAGGGCGGCACCGGCGTCGACGGGCGTGCGCGACCACCGGCGGACCCGCGGGTCGTGTGGTGTGGACCACTCTAGGCCGCCGACTCCAGCGTTCGGGAGATCCCTTCACGCTGTTTCCGCGCTCAGTCGGCGGACTCCAGCAACAGCGAGATGCCCTGACCGACGCCGATGCACATGGTGGCCAGGGCGCGACGGCCTCCGCGCCGGCGCAACTCCAGGGCGGCGGTCAGCGCCAGCCGCGCGCCGCTGGCGCCGAGCGGGTGCCCCAACGCGATGGCACCACCGTTCGGGTTCACGTGCTCGGCGTCGACGGGCAGCCCCAGCTCGCGCAGCACCGCCACGGACTGCGCGGCGAACGCCTCGTTCAGCTCCACCACGTCGACCGCGCCCAGCTCGACGCCGACCCGGTCGAGGAGCTTGCGGGTGGCCGGCACCGGCCCGATCCCCATGATCCGGGGCGGCACGCCGGCCGCCGCCGCTCCGCCGATGCGGGCCAGCGGGGTGAGGCCGTACCGGGCCACCGCCGCCTCGCTGGCCACCAGGAGCGCGACCGCGCCGTCGTTGACACCCGACGAGTTGCCGGCGGTCACCGTGCCGCCGTCGCGGAACGGGGTGGGCAGCGCGGCGAGCTTCTCCAGCGACGTCTCCCGGGGGTGCTCGTCCACCTCGACCAGGCGGGTCTCCCGGCGGCCGGCCGGCACGGACACCGGCACGATCTCCTCGGCGAACCGGCCGTCGGCCTGCGCCCCGGCCGCGCGCTGCTGCGAGCGGTACGCGAACGCGTCCTGCTCGGCGCGGCTCACGCCGTACTCGGCTGCCACGTTCTCCGCCGTCTCCGGCATCGAGTCGACCCCCCAGCCGTCGCGCATGAGCGGGTTGACCAGCCGCCAGCCGAGCGTGGTGTCGTACACCTCGGCCGAGCGGGAGTACGCCGATGTCGCCTTGGGCATGACGAACGGCGCCCGGCTCATGCTCTCCACGCCGCCCGCGACCACCAGCTCGGCGTCCCCGGCGACGATCGACCGGGCGGCGGTGGCCAGCGCGTCCAGGCCGGAGCCGCAGAGCCGATTGACCGTGCTGCCCGGCACCTGCTCGGGCAGGCCGGCGAGCAGCGCCGCCATCCGGGCCACGTTGCGGTTGTCCTCGCCGGCCTGGTTGGCGCAGCCGAGCACCACGTCGTCCACCCGCGCCCAGTCCACCGACGGGTGGCGGGCGACCAGCTCGCGGATCACGTGCGCGGCCAGGTCGTCGGGGCGGACTCCGGCCAGCGCGCCGGCGTACCTGCCGATCGGGGTACGGACACCGGCCACCAGGTATGCCACGGTCATCGCGAGTCCTTCGGGGTGCAGACGGCGGGGGTGGGGCACACCCACCGGGTCGCGGCGGGCTGCCGGCCGCCAGGATATCCGCGCTCGCAGCGGATAGGTTGACGGCATGGCCCGGGCCCAGTTCAGCGCAGAGACAAGCGGCGGCGGCGCGTTCGTCCGCCAGCCCAACCGGTTCACCGGCCGGGTCACCGCCGACTCGGCCTCCCCACCCGGCGGCGGCCCGGACGAGCAGGACCGCTGGCCGCTGGAGGCGGGCCGTTACCGGCTGATCTGGTGCCGCGCCTGCCCGTGGGCGCACCGGGCGAGGATCGTGCGTGACCTGCTCGGGTTGGACGACGCGATCTCGCTGGGCACCGTCGACCCGATCCGTGACGAGCGGGGCTGGGCGTTCGCCCTCGACCCGGACGGCTTCGACCCGGTCCTCGGCGTCGGGTTCCTCTCCGAGGCGTACCTGGCCACCGACCCGGACTACACAGGCCGGGTGACCGTGCCGGCGCTTGTCGACACCCTGACCGGCCGGGTCGTCACCAACGACTACCCCCAGCTCACCCTCGACTTCTCCACCGAGTGGCGGCGGCTGCACGCTCCCGACGCACCGGACCTGTACCCGGTCGAGCTGCGCCCGGAGATGGACGCGCTGATGGCCGACATCCACGCCGACGTCAACAACGGCGTCTACCGGTGCGGGTTCGCCACCTCCCAGGAGGCGTACGACGAGGCGTTCCTAGCGCTCTTCGCCCGGCTCGACATGCTCTCGGAGCGGCTGGCCGGGCAGCGCTACCTGATGGGCGACGCGATCACCGAGGCCGACGTGCGGCTGTTCACCACCCTGGTCCGCTTCGACGCCGCGTACCACGGGCACTTCAAGTGCAACCGGCAGAAGCTGACCGAGATGCCGGTGCTCTGGGCGTACGCCCGGGACCTGTTCCAGACGCCCGGCTTCGGCGGGACTGTCGACTTCGACCACATCAAGCGGCACTACTACGGGACCCACCGGGAGATCAACCCGACCGGGATCGTGCCGCTGGGGCCCGACGAGTCCGGCTGGACGACTCCGCACGGGCGTGGCTGAGCGGGGGCGGGCCGGCACCACGAGCGCGCCGGTCATCGGCGGGGACGTCGCCCGCCGGGTCGCCGCTTCGGTCGCCGCCGGCTGCACGTTGGCCGGGGCGGTCGCGGTGATCGTCGCGGTGCTCGCCGGTCCCGGTCCGGGTCTGACCGGGTACGTCAGTGAGGCGGGTATCGCCGGCAGCGGCCACGCCGCGACGTACCGGATCGGTGTGCTGGCCCTGGCCGGTGCGTTGCTGCTGATCGCGGCGGCTCTGCCGCCGGGGATACGGGTGGCGTCGGCGCTGCTCGCCGTCGGCGCCGTCTGCACGGCCGTGTCCGGGGCGGTGACCTGCTCGGCGGGCTGCCCGCTCCCCCCGTTCGAGGAGACCACGGTGGCCGACCTGGTGCACGGCGGGGCGAGCATCGCGGCGACCGCGGCTGTCGTCCTGTCGATGGTCGCGCTGGCCGTCTCGGGTGCGGCCGGTCGGACGGTGCGCCGCCTGGGCGCCTGGGCCGCCGTGCTGGCCCTGCCGCTCTGCGCCGCGGTGGGGCTCGGCATGCTCGTCGTGGGTCGGGGCGCCCTGGTGGGTGTGCTGGAGCGGCTGGTCCTCGCGCTCGCGGTGCTGTGGGGCGTGGCGACCGCGACCGCACTGGCCCTCTGTAAGGACCGTCACGCGGATCACCCCTTGCGTTGACCGGCGACGGGGGTATCGTCGGTCAACGATGACCAATGTCTGGGGCCTCACCGTGCGCCTGTATGTCGATCTCCGACTGCAGGCCAGCGGCATCTGTCCGGCGTAGCGCACTCCACTCGCCCACCCCGCTCGGCCCAGACAATTGGAAACCCCCATGCCCTTCGGCCTGCGCAAGATTCCCTTCTCCGTGCAGATCCTGCTCGGTCTCGTCCTCGGTGTCGCCCTCGGCTTCGTTGCCCGCAGCAACGACCTGAGCTGGCTGACCAGCACCCTGCACACCGTCGGCAGCCTCTTCATCCAACTCCTCAAGCTGGCCGTGCCGCCGCTGGTCTTCACCGCCATCGTGGTCAGCGTCGTCAGCCTGCGCGGTGTCGCCAACGCCGCCCGCCTCGCGCTGAAGACCCTCATGTGGTTCGGCATCACCGCGCTGATCGCGGTGAGCATCGGCATCGGCCTCGGCCTGCTCACCAACCCCGGCAAGGGCGTGACCCTCGACGTGGGTGGCGCGGCGCCGCCGAAGAACACCGGCTCGTGGACCGACTTCCTCACCGGCATCGTGCCCACCAACCCGGTCGGCGCGTTCGTCGAGGGCAACGTCCTGCAGATCGTCTTCCTCGCCCTGGTCGTCGGTGCCGCCGCCCTGCTCGTCGGCGAACCCGCCGAGCCGTTCGTGGCGCTGAACCGCTCACTGCTGGAGATCGTCCAGAAGGCGCTCTGGTGGGTCATCCGCCTCGCCCCGATCGGCACCCTCGGCCTGATCGGCAACGCCGTCGCCTCGTACGGCTGGGACCTGCTGGCCCCCCTGGCGAAGTTCACCACGGCCGTCTACGTCGGCTGCGCCATCGTGCTGTTCGTGGTCTACCCGCTGGTGCTCATCCTCGCCGGCCGGCTCAACCCGTTGCGCTTCTTCGCCGGCGCCTGGCCCGCCATCGAACTGGCCTTCGTGTCCCGCTCCTCGGTGGGCACCATGCCGGTGACCCAGCGTTCCGTCGAGCGCCTCGGCGTGCCCCGCGAGTACGCCTCGTTCGCGGTGCCCTTCGGCGCCACCACGAAGATGGACGGCTGCGCCGCCATCTACCCGGCGCTCGCCGCGATCTTCGTGGCCCAGGTGTTCGGCGTCCAGCTCGGCGTCACCGACTACCTGCTGATCGCGTTCGTCTCGGTGGTCGGCTCGGCCGCCACCGCCGGCCTGACCGGCGCGATCGTGATGCTCACCCTCACCCTGAGCACGCTGGGTCTGCCGCTCGCCGGCGCCGGACTGCTGCTCGCCATCGACCCGATCCTCGACATGATCCGCACCGCCACCAACGTGGCCGGGCAGGCTCTGGTGCCGACCGTGGTCGCCGCCCGCGAGGGCACCCTCGACCGCGCCGCGTACGAGTCCGCAGGCAAGCGCGACCTGACCGAGCCGGAGCCGGCCACCGAGCCCCGGCCCGAGCTGAGCCCCGTCCCCGCCTGATCGGTTCCCACCACGACGATGGGCCCCTCACCCGAGGGGCCCGTCGTCGCGTCGGAGAGGATGACGACATGAGTTCCCTGTTCACACCGCTGGCCCTGCGCGCGGTCACCCTGCCCAATCGGATCGCCATGGCGCCGATGTGCCAGTACTCGGCCGGCCCGGACGGTTTGCCCACCGACTGGCACCTGATCCACCTCGGCACGCGCGCCGTCGGTGGGGCCGGCCTGGTGCTGACCGAGGCCACCGCCGTCGTCCCCGAGGGGCGGATCAGCCCGCAGGACACCGGGCTGTGGTCCGGCGCGCACGTGGACGCGTGGCGACCGGTGACCGCGTTCGTCGCCGCACACGGCGCGGTGCCGGCCGTGCAGCTCGCGCACGCCGGGTTCAAGGCCTCCACGTACCGGCCGTGGGCACCGGAGCGCGGCGGCGTACCCGACGACGAGGGCGGCTGGACCCCGGTCTCCCCCGGTTCGGAACCGTTCACCGCCGGCTACCGGACACCGACCGCGCTCGACGCGGCGGGTGTCGCGGGCGTGGTCGACGCGTTCGCCGCCGCCGCCGAACGGGCGCTGGCCGCCGGGTTCGCCGCCGTGGAGATCCACGCGGCGCACGGCTACCTGCTCAACGAGTTCCTCTCCCCGCTGACCAACCACCGCACCGACGGCTACGGCGGCGACCGGGCCGGCCGGATGCGACTCACCCTGGAGGTCGCCCGCGCGGTACGCGCCGCCGTCGGCGAGAACGTCCCGGTGCTCACCCGCATCTCCGCCACCGACTGGGTCGAGGGCGGCTGGACGATCGAGGACAGCGTGGTGCTCGCTGGCGAACTGGCAGGTGTCGGCGTGGACCTGGTCGACGCGTCCTCCGGCGGTGTGAGCACGGAGCAGCGCATCCCGCTCGGCCCCGGCTACCAGGTGCCGCTGGCCGCCCGGATCCGCCGCGAGGCCGGCGTGCCGAGCGGCGCGGTGGGCCTGATCGTGGAGCCGGAGCACGCCGAGCAGATCATCGCCAGCGGCGACGCCGACCTGGTGCTGCTCGGGCGTGAGTTGCTGCGCGACCCGTACTGGCCGCGCCGCGCCGCCGCGAAGCTCGGCGTCACGTACACCGGTCCGGCGCAGTACGCCCGCGCCGCCTGATCCCCGCCGGTCGGGCGGCTGCCGTGTCCGGCAGCCGCCCGACCGTCAGCCGGCCAGGTGCGACCAGTCGCCCTCCAGGTCACGCCAGGCACCCTGAGCCGCGACGACTCCGCCCAGCAGCACCACCACGTGGTCGGCGCGGACCAACGCGGCCCGCTTCGCGGTCGACCCGACCACGGTCACCCCGTGCGCCCGCAACGCCTGCCACAACGCCAGCTCGGTGGTGACGTCGAGCGCCGAGGACACGTCGTCGGCGACCAGCAGTTCGGTACGCGGTGCCAACGCCCGCGCCAGCGCCAACCGCTGCAACTGCCCGCCGGAGAGCCGCGTGCCCTTGTGCCCGATGAGCAGACCCAGCCCGCCACCGGCGGCGGCCAGGTCGTGGTCGAGCTGGGCGGTGCTCACCGCTCCGGCCGCGTCCACCTGGTGCCCGAGGGCGATGTTGTCGGCGACCGTGCCGGAGAGCACCCGGGGCAGCTGGGCGACGTAGCCGACCTGGTTGGGGCGCAGGAACAGCTCCGGCTCGGTGACCGGGTCGCCGTTCCAGGACAGCTCACCGGTGTGGTGCACGATGCCGGCGAGCGCCCGCAGCAGCGACGACTTGCCCGACCCCACCGGCCCGACGACCAGCACCAACTGGCCCCGTTCGACGGTCAGGTCCACGTCCCGGACGGCGACCGTGCCGTCGGAGTGCACCACGCCGAAGCCGCGCAGCTCCAGGCGACGCAGCGGGTGGCGGGGCGGTGGCGTCGGCGCGGGTGCCGTACCGCCGGCCAGGTCGACCGCCGGCACCGCCGCGGAGTACGCGCCCACTCCGGTCATCGCCACCGTACGGCGGGTCCAGACCCGCGCGGACGGCAGCTGGGAGATCAACGACGCTGTCGTCCAGGCGAACCAGCGGGCCGCTCCCAGGGTGGAGACGGCCACCAGCACCGCACCGGCGGAGAGGTCACCGGCCAGGTAGAGCGCCCACGCGCCGATCGGCAACAACCCGCTCGCCATCGACGGGGTGGAACGCGACCACACCTGCACCGAGATCTCCCGCCGCTGCCGGTCGCTGCGCACCGCGTCCAGGTCCGCCAGGTGGCGCAGCACCGCCCCCGTCGCACCGGCGAGCTTCACCGTCCGCGCCGCGGAGAGCGCCGACACCAGCGCGGTGGCGAACGCGGCCCGCGCCGTCACCGTCGCCCGGGCGGCACGCTCCAACGTCGGCCCGAAGAGGGTCGCGGCCAGCCCGGAGACGATGATCGTGCCGAGGAAGAACAGCCCCGGTACGACGCTGCCGGTGACCGCCGTCATGGCGACCAGGAACACCAGCGCGACGACCTGGTCCAGTACGTTGTCGGCGAGCTGGACGACCCGCTCCGTGTCCCCGCCCTGTGCCACCACCTCGGCCGGGGTGTGGGAGCTGACCCGCCGCGGCCCGGTCTGGCCGTGCACCAGTCGCAGGCCGATCCGCAGCATCTGCCGCACCCACCAGTGCGGGAACCAGACGTGGGTGTAGAACGGCAGCGGAAGGGCGACCAGCAGTCCGACCACGATCCCCATCGCCGGCAGGTACGGACTGCCGGTCCCGTCCACCACGTCGGCCCAGAACCAGGGCAGCACCGGACCGTCCAGCCCGAGCAGGCTGAGCCCGAGGAACAGCCCGATCGCGGACATCCCGTACCGGGGATCGTTGAGGCAGAGCCGGAAGATCTCCCGCATCGTCCGGGCCCGCGGCACGGGCGGCAGCGGCGGCGGGTCGGCGCGGGTCGGCCCGACCGGTTCGGGCGCCTCCGCCGGCGTGGTCGCCGGCTCGCCCGGCCAGGAGTCGACCGGTTCGGGGCCGACCAGCAGGTCGGTCCCGGCGCCGGCGCGACCGGCCGGCGCCGACGCGGCGTACGCGGCGGCGTGACTGGTCGCCAGCAGTTCGGCGAAACGCGTCGACGTCTCCAACGGGCCGGCCTCGACCACCGCGCCGTCGGCCAGCACCACCACCTCGTCGCAGCGGCGCACCGAGGAGAGCCGGTGCGCGATGACGATCCCGATCCGGTCGCGCAGCAGTCGTTCGGTGGCGCGCTGCACCCGCGCCTCGGTCACGGGATCCAGACGCGCGGTGGCCTCGTCGAGGATCACCACGTGCGGGTCCCGCACCAGGATCCGGGCGAACGCCACCAACTGCTCCTGCCCGGCGGAGAGCACGTGACCGCCCTCCCCCAACCGGGTCGCCAGGCCCTGCGGCAGCTCGGCGATCCAGCCGGCCAGGCCCAACTCGTCGAGTGCGCGGGCGGCGGCGGCGAGCAGGTCCGGGTCGAAGAGCGCCACGTTCTCGGCGAGCGTGCCGGCCAGGATCTCGGTGCGCTGCGGCACCAGCGCCACCCAACGGCGCAACTGCTCGACGTCGAGATCACACAGGTCGGTACCGCCGAGGAAGACCGTTCCCGGCGGCACGTCGACCGCCCGGGTGAGCACCTTCGCGAGGGTCGACTTGCCCGAACCGGTCCGCCCGATCAGCGCGTACGAGCGGCCCCGCGCGAAGGTCAGGCTGAGCCCGCGCAGGGCGGCACCCCGTCCACTCTCCGGGCCGCTCACCTCGTACTCGAAGGTCAGGTCACGGATGCGCAGGTCACCTGAGGTGGGGCTGGCTCCGCCGACGGGTTCCTGCCGGGCCCGCTGGAGCAACCGCACCCGGGCCCACGCTCCGAGGGCCTCCTGGATCTCCGGCACCATCCGGCTGACGTGCTCCGCGGTGGCCCCGAAGGCCAGGGCGAGCAGCCAGATGCCGGTGAGCCGGGCGGCGTCGATCCGGCCGGTGGCCAGCGCCCACGCCCCACCGAGCACCACCGCACCGATGCCGCCCCGGATCGTCGCGGTGGCGATAGTGGCCACCCGGGCCGACATCACCCAGACCCGGTTCCCCCGGGACAGCACAGCAGCGGCGCGGCGGGCGTACAGCCGCAGGACGTACGGCCGGGCCAGACTGGTCCGTACGTCGTCCTGGCCGTGCACCGCCTCCTCCATCACCGCGGCCAGGTCCGACCACGCCTCCTCCTCGGCCATCCGGGCCGGGCCGATCCGTGCGGTGGGCCGCCGCAGTCCGACCGCGAGCACCACCGTGAGCAGCAGCATCGCGATCCCGGCCGGCCACCACACGGCCAACGCGACCACCATCGACAGCAGCCCGACGCAGAGCCCCTGCGCGAGCCGGGTGCCCTGGTTACGGATCGCCGCCGCCACCTGGTAGACGTCACCGTCGATGCGGTCGAGCATCTCGCCAACCGGGGTGGTCTCCAACGCGGGCAGGTCCTGCCCGAGGGCCACCCGGCAGAGCCGACGACGCACGTCGGCCGACCAGTCGGCGGTCAGACCGGCCATCAGCAGGCTCACCACGAGGTCGCTGAGCACCACGGCGACCAGCGCCGCGGCCAGCACGGCGAAGAAGCCGGCCGAGCGGTGCACCAGCACCGCGCCGGCCAGTGCCGAGGCGCCCGCCTGACCGGCGGCACCGAGCACGATGAGGACGACCACGACCGTCATCCGGCGCGGCGAGGTGCCCCACATATCTCGGAGCAGGCGCATGGAGAGTCCCTCCGGACGTGGGTGGCTGAGCACCCAGCCTGCCGGCAGCGACCCTGTCCGCTCAACCGAATTACCCGCTCTGAGCAGGACTTCCGATCACGTCTGGGCGACCCGGCGGACGATGCCGAGCAGCGCCTCCTGCACGTCGGAGATGGGCCTGTCGGGTTGGAACACCAGCCAGTCCACGGCCACCACCAGGCCCACGCCGAACAGCGCCGAGGAGGCGGTCGGCACGTCCAGGTCGGCTGGCAGGTCGCCGCTGTCCACCCCGGCCCGCACCGTCTCGGCGATGACCTCGATCGCCTCGCCGCGCAGCAGCCGCAACGTCTGCTGCCACTCCCGGTTCGTCCGCCACATCTCCGACAGCAGCAACTGGGCGAACGCCCGGTACCGGCGGATGTACTCCAACTCGGCGCGGACGAGGGCCGCCAGCGCGGCGCGCGGCGGCAGCCCGGCGACCGCCGCCCGGAACTCGGCGGTGAGCAGACCGATGCCGTGCCGCAGCAACTCCTCGAAGAGCACCGTCTTCGACTCGAAGTTGTAGTAGACCGTCCCCTTCGCGACTCCGGCCCGCGCCGCGATGTCGTCCACGGTGGTCGCGGAGAAACCCTGCTCGGCGATGAGTTCGACAGCGGCGACGAAGAGGCGCTGACGGGTGTCCTCGCGCCGCCTCGACCGTCCGTCCGTCACCGGCACATCCTCACATGGCCAACTCGGGGTGCAGCTTCGACGGGGTGAGCCGGCGCGAGCGGCGGGCCGCGAAGGTGGTCAGGACCAGCGCCGCCGCCCCGAAACCGACAAGCACCAGCACCGCCCGCAGCACCGGATCGGTCGGGCCTCCGTTGAGGGTGTGCCGCAGCCCGTCCACCACGTAGCTCATCGGCAGCCACGGGTGGATCGCCTGGAAGAAGCCGGGCGAGGTCTGCACCGGGTAGGTCCCTCCGGAGGAGGTGAGCTGGAGCATCAGCAACGCCAACGCGGCGAGCCGCCCGGCCGGGCCGAGCTGGGCACCGAGCCACTGCATGATCGCGGTGAACGCGAGCGAAACGAGTGCGAGCAGCCCCAGCGTCGCGGCGGGCCGGACCGGGTCCAGCCCGAGCAGCAGCGTCACCACCGCGAACAGCACCCCGGCCTGGGCCAGCCCGACCGCCGCGGCGGGCAGCCAGCCCGCCAGCGCCACCCGCCAGGCGGGCGCTCCGGACATGACGTGCCGCCGGTTGACCGGCCGCAGCAGCATGTACGTGATCATCGCGCCGACCCAGAGTGCCAGCCCGAGGAAGTACGGGGCGAAGCCCACACCGTACGAGGCTGCCGGGTTGCGGGCCGAACGGTCCAGGGACACCGGATCACCGAGTACGTCGGCGCGGGCGTCCGTGTCGTCGTACCCCGGGATCTTCTTCTCTCCGGCGGTCAGGCCGGCGGCGAGGTCGCCGGCCCCGCCGTCCAGGCGGGTCAGCCCGGAGGCCAGCTCCCCGGCGCCGGTCTCCAGCCGGACCAGACCGTCGGCGAGCTGGTCGCTGCCGCTGGTGAGCTGGTTGAGCCCGCCGTCCAACTCCCGCGCACCGGTGGCGAGTCGGAACAGTCCGCCGCGCAGCCGTTCGGCACCGGTCGCCGCGTCACCCAGGCCGTCGCGCAGTTCGGCGCTGCCGTTGGCGAGGGCGCCCAGGCCGGCGGCGAGCTCGTCGACCTTGCCACGCGCGGCGGCGACGTCGTCGGCCAGGTGCGGTGCGGCGTCGGCGATCTGCCGGGCGGTGGCCGCCACCGCGGTCATGCGGTTCCGCAGCGCCGTCAGGTCGGCCCGGTCGAGACCGGAGACGACCGCCCGGGCCGCCTCGACGGTGGCCGTCGCGGCCGTGCGGGCGGCAGCCACGTTCGGATCGTCGGCCAGCTCGGGGTGCGCGGCGACCAGGGCGTCGAGGCGCTCGCGTACCGTCTCGGCCTGGCTCAGGGCCCTCTGCGCCCGCTGCGGCAGAGCGTCCAGTCCGTCGGCGAGCGCCTGCGCACCGTCGGCGATGGCCGTCGCCGACCGCTCGATCCGCTCGGCGTTGTCCCGCAGCACCGGCTCGACTTTCGCTGCCGCACCGTCCACCGTGCTGGCCACCGCCCGGGTCGCGGTGGCCGCACGGGCGGTGCCGTCGGCGAGCTGCGCCGCACCGGTCCGTAGCTGGGCAAGTCCGGCGGTCAACCCGTCGGCGCCCCGCGCGCTCTGGTCCAGGCCGGCGGAGAGGCTTCCGGCGCCGTCGGCGGATCGACCCAACCCGTCGGCGACCTGCCCGGCCCCCGAGACCGACCGGTCCAACCCGTCGGCGATCCGACCCGCGCCGGCCCGGGAACTGCCAAGCCCGTCGGCGAGCTGACCCGCACCGTCGGCGGCTCGGCCCGTCTCGGCCTTGGCGTCGGTGAAGCCGACAAGCATCCGGGCGAAGTAGCCCGACGCGGCGCTCTCCGCGGCGGCGGCCCGGATCTCGCTGAACGCCGACCGGGCGAGCAACCCGGACAGGTAGTTCGTGGCGTCGTCGTTCACCACCTTCAGCTCGCCCCGGCGCGCCGGCTGGTCGGGCTGCGGGCTCGCCGCGAGCGTGGCGGAGAAGTCCTCCGGGATGGAGAACACCAGGTGGTAGCGGCCGGTGCGCAGGCCCGCCGCGGCGTCCTTCGCGTCGGTGACCCGCCAGCCGAACACCCGCCGGTCGATCAGCTCGTCGGCCAGGTCCTGCCCGGCGTGCACCACGGAACCGTCGCCGGCCTTCGCCGGCCGGTCGGCGTTGACGAGCGCGACCGGGATCCGGTCCATCTTCCCGTACGGATCCCAGAAGGCGTACAGGTAGAGCGCCCCGTAGAGCAACGGGATGACGGTCAACACGGCGAGCGCGGCGCGGGGCAACCGCCCCCGGGTCATCCGGCGCAGTTCGAACCAGGCGAGTCGGACAACGCTCATCGGGTCACCTCGGCGTGCTGGATGGGAACGGTGGCGGTGCGACCCGCCGCAGCGGGTGCGATGTCCTCGACGGCGGGCCGCTTGGCAGTCGCCTCCTCGACGGCGGGCTGCTCCTCCTCGGCGGCGGGTTGCTCGGCGGCGTCGGTGGGGGGCTCGCCCAGTCGGTGGATGAGCGCCGTCGAGGGTGGCTCCACCTCGCGGGCGGTGACCACCACGGCGACGCCCCGGCTGGCGAGCCCACCGAGGATCGTCCAGAGCAGGGCGCGTTCCGCGGAGTCCGTGCCCGCGTCGATGTCGTCGGCGAGGATGAGCCCCGGCCCGCTCAGGGCGGCCAGCGTGAGGCCGAGCACCTGGCGCTGCACCGGGGTCAGGTCCCGCCCTCGGCGGGCCGGATCGAGGAGTGCCTCCGCGCCCAGCCCGGCGCTCTCGATCGCGGCGGTCGCCGCGTCCCGTCGACCCGTCCGTCGGCGCCACGGCGGTCCGCCGGGCCGGGCGCCGGGCGCGGACGCCGCGAGACCGACCCGTCGGCCGAGCAGGAGCAGTCGCTCGGTGATGTGCTCGGCGACCGTCAACTCCGGGTCGGGTTCGTGCACACCGGCCACCAGGCCCAACGCCGCCGGCGCGTGGTGCCGTAGCTCCCCTTCGCTCGTCGGAAAGCGATCCGCCAGGGCTAGCAGCAGGGAGGTGCGTCCACTCCCGGGCGGGCCGACGATCGCGTGTACCTCGCCGGCCCGCACGGCGAGGTCGACACCCCGGAAGACCCACCCCCGACGGGTACGCAGACCGAGCCCACGGGCTTCGACGACCACCATCACTCGACCCCGATCGTTGTACTGACTGGTCAGTCTAAAAACATCCTCAGCATAGGTCGCGTCCCTCGCAGACGGGACATCCGGGCCGAGTGATTCAGATCTACCCGCACGGACCAGCCGCCCCGGCCCGGCCCTGAGCTGCGGTGTGGCGGCAGCGCGTCGTCCCGACAGCCCCAGATCGCCGATTGGCGTTGGATCAACCCTGGCCGCCGAGCATCGGCCCCGACCGGTCGGACGGGATGGGAGCTTTGTCCGCTTTTAGCGTGACCGGTCACACCGATGCGGCGGAATCATGGCTGGCCGGGGGTCGTTACACATCCTGACGATCGCAGGACCACGGCCGCTCGGCCCACCCCGCACGGGGTGGAATGCTCGGCCCGGCCCGGTCGTTACACACAGACCCCCGGCACCGCCTCAATACGGGTGCCGCCGGCCCGGAATCATCCCGGCCCCCGGGTCGTTACACACGGACCCGGCGCCGTGAGCCCCCCGGCTCGCAGGCCGCCGACCCCCTG